>JANYET010000053.1 GCA_025359785.1 Alphaproteobacteria bacterium
CGCACGAAGCTGGTGCTCGACGCCATGGTCGAGACCGGCGCAATCACCTCGGCCCAGCGGGCCAAGGCGCTTGTCGAGAAGCCCAAACTCTACGGCCAGAGCACCCGGGCGGCCCAGTACTTCATCGACTGGATCGACGACCAGGCCCGCGCGGTCATCGGAACGCCGCGTCAGGACATGGTGGTGGAAACCACCCTCGACCTGCCGACCGAGATCGCCGCCGCCGAGGCGGCTCGGACGACGGTCGCACGCTATGAGAAACAGGGCATCGGCCAGGCCGCCGTGGTCTCCATCGACGGCGCCGGGCGTGTGCGCGCCATGATCGGCGGCGCCGACTACGCCAAGGCGCCGTTCAACCGCGCGGTCGACGCCCACCGCCAGGCCGGCTCGTCCTGGAAGCCCTTCGTCTATGTCGCCGCCATGGAAGCGGGCCGCACGCCGGACACCCCGGTGGTCGACGAGCCGGTGACCATCAACGGCTGGACGCCCCGCAACTTCGAGCCTGAATTCCTTGGCCCCACGACGCTGGAGCAGGCTCTGGCCCATTCCATCAACACCGTGGCCGCCCGTCTCGCCGACGAGATCGGCCGTGACGCGGTGGCCGGCGCGGCGCACCGCATGGGTATCGTGTCGACCATCAACACCGACCCGGCCATGGCGCTGGGCACGACGCTGGTCACCCCGCTGGAGATGGCCCAGGCCTACGACGCCTTCGCCAACGGCGGCAACCGGATCGCGGCCTATGGCATCGAGCGCATCCGCACGGCCGGGGGCCAGGTGGTTTTCCAGCACCGCGCCCAGGCGCCGGTCCAGGCGGTCAACAACCCGCCGCTCAACCAGTTGCATCGGATGATGCGCGTGGTGCTGGTCTCGGGCACCGGCACGCGCGCGGGGATCAAGGGCTACGACCTGGCCGGCAAGACCGGCACCACCTCGGACTACAAGGACGCCTGGTTCTGCGGCTACACCGGCGGCATCACCACCGTGGTCTGGACCGGCCGCGACGACGCCAAGCCGATGGTGCGGATCACCGGGGCCACCGCGCCCTCGGAAATCTGGCGCGGCTATATGCTGACCGCGCTGAAACGCCTGCCGAACGGCCCGATCCCGCCTGGACCGCCGCCGCCCCTGCAGGCCACGCCGAGCCCGGTGGCAACGCCGGTTCCGGCGGAAGCCGCGCCCACGGCTGCGCAGCCGCCGACGATTTAGCTGAGACGTGGATCCCCGCCCGCGCGGGGATGAGTCGGCCTGCGCGCTCGCTCAGTTGTAGTTGACGGTGACGCTGAGGGCGCCGGTGTAGGCCTGGGCCGGGGTGGCGGCGCTGACGTCGAAGGCCCCGCCGAAGCGCAGTTCCTGCACGCCGCTGGCGGGGATCACGCCGAACGCGCCGTTGCCGACCAGGGGCGCGGACACGCTCACGCGGTCCAGGCCCGGCTCGGCGAAGGTCAGGCTCTGGCTTGTCGAATAGGTGATGCCAGCCTGGCCGATCAGGCTGAATTTGGCGGCGTTGACCGTGCCGGCGGCGCGCGCGCCGTCGCCCGCGCCGCTGAGCGTGACGTTGTTGCTGGCCGCGTCGAGGGTGACGGTGTTGGCTGCGGCGTTGGCCGGCTTGGTCACCGAGCCGAACTCGAGGCCCTGGGTGGCCTGGATGGTCACGGGCGCGAGGATCGTCACGCTGGCGCTCGCCGTCGCGGTGACGCTGCCGCTCGCCAGCGCGGCGCCGGCGGACAGAGTGAGGGCGGTGGCCGATGCGGCCAATAGAACTACATTCTGCAGTCTCATGACGCAGACTATAGCCAGTGAGTCTTTATATCGAGTTTCTATCAGTAATGATGATGTGTACGATTTTGGCACACCTATCGATATTGCTAGATATGTCATCGTTGTTGACGTGTATATTATAAACGATGTCTTTATTAAGTTGGTTAATCTTCAGTTCCCGCGTTTCTCCCCGTTGACGCGCCAATAACCATAGGCGCGCGCCGTCCGCTGTGGCCCGCCGGACGCGAACGTGCTGTGCTGGGTGTCTTGCGGGCGCGGGCGGCGAGCAGCGATGAAGACCTACCGGATCGGCGTGATCGGCCTGGGCCAGCGGATCGCCCATGTGCTGGCGGCCATGCAGGAGGTCGGCTGGCGCCTGCGGATCGCCGGACAGGTCGACCCGGCGCCGGTCGGCGCGCCGATCCTGGCGGCGGCGGGCATCGCCGAGGGGCCCCGCTTCGAGACCCCACGGGCCCTGCTGGCGGCCGGCCCCTACGACCTGGTGATGGTGGGCACGCCCAACCACCTGCACTTCGAACACATCGGCCTGGCGCTGGACGCGGGATTTCCGATGTTCGCGGAGAAGCCGATCGTGCGCACCCAGGCCGAGAGCCTGGCATTGGCGAGCCGGCTCGCGATGGGAGGAGCGCCGCCGCTGTTCATCGGCCTGGTGATGCGCTCCATGCCGATCGTGCGCGAAGTGATCGCCCGGGTGGAGTCAGGCGCGTTGGGCGAGATTGTCTCGATCGACGCCACGGAACACCTGCCGGCCGAGCATGGCGGCTATCTGGCGCGCAACTGGCGGCGCAAGGCGGCGTGGGGCGGATCGTATCTGCTCGACAAGGTCTGCCACGACTTCGATATCTTCAGCCGGATCGTCGGCGCCCGGCCGGCCAAGGTCGCGAGCTTCGGCGGGCGCCGGATCTTCACCGCCGAGCGCGCCGAGACCGCGCCCAAGAGGTGGGACAATGGCGAGGCGGCCTATGCGCTGGGCGACGCCGGCTGGCAGGGCGCCAACGACGCCTTCCAGTCGGACATGGACGTCACCGACCACCAGACCGCGATGATCGAATATGAGAACCAGGTCCGGCTGTCGTTCCACGCCAACAGCCATGTGGGCCTGACCGAGCGGCGCTGGTACGTGGCCGGGACCGAGGGGACGCTGATCGCCGACCTGGTCCGGAACCGCCTGATGGTCCGCCGCGCGCTGAGCCGCGCCAAGCCCGAGCGGATCGACTATGGCGACCGGACCGAGGATGCCCACAACGGCGCCGACCAGGCGATGGCCCGCGACCTGCTGGCCAGCCTGGAGGATGGCGCGGCCTTTCCGGTGACGCCGTTCGAAAGCCTGGAGGCTGGCCTGACCGTCATGGCCATCGACGAGGCGATGCAGTCCGGCGAGGTGATCGACTGCCGCCCGATGTGGGCCTGCTACGACGCGGCGATGAAGGGTTAGAAACATCCGCTCATCCCGGCGAAAGCCGGGACCCAGATCCGATAGCTGAGAAGCGGATTGGACGGACGCTGCGCTTGGAGGAGCCCCCGTCTGAGTCGTTCCCTCTGAGTCCTGGCCATCTGGGTCCTGGCCATCTGGGTCCCGGCTTTCGCCGGGATGAGCGGAATTTAAGGGGGGCCGTGGCTGGCGGCCATAACCAGAGCCTCGCCAAGCAGGTCCTGCAGCCGGGGCGTCTTCGGATAGGGCTCGTGGCGGTATTGGCGGAAGCCCTCGGCGACGGCGACGCCGAAGTCGCGGCCGCGGCGGCGCGACCAGGCCTGCATCGAGCCCAGGTGGTCGTCGATACCGTGCTGGCGGGCCACCCAGTCGGCCTGGCTGACGTGGGCCGAGAGCATCTGCGCCTTCAGGGCGAAGCCCGCGGCGATGTCGGCCGCGAAGTCGGCGACCACGCGGCGGCCCTCGCGGTCGCGGCCGCCGATCGGGTCCATGAAATAGAGGTGCGGGATGGCCTCAAGCGCCATGGCGGGGCCGGTGCGATAGTTCGGAACCGACGCGGCGAAGCAGGCGTCGCGGACCAGCTGGCTCGCCGCTTCATGGTCGGGGTGGTAGTCGGCCGGCGAGGCGGTGATCACCACGTCGGGCCGGGCCCAGCGGATCAGCTCGGTCACCGCGCGGCGGCATCGGTCGTCATTGAACACGCCCAGGTCCGGCAGGTCGGCGCAGCGGTAGTCGGCGCCGAGCAGGCTCGCGGCCGCGGCGGCCTCGGCCTTGCGGATGCGGCCCGTGTCGGCAAGGTCGGTGGAAGCCGAGCCGCACTCGCCGGCGGTGAGCGTCGCGATACGGATCGTATGACCCTTGGCCGCCAGGATCGCCAGGGACCCGGCCGCCAGATGCTCGATATCGTCAGGGTGGGCGTGGACCGCCAGGATTGCCGCCATGGCGGCAAGCTAGGTCAGGCGCGGTGCGAACGCCACCGGTCCCGGAAGTCTCAGGACCGGTGGGCTCGAGGCAGACTCCCGCCTAGACGGGGATGGCTCGGCGCTTCGCGCTCGCTCAGTTGTAGTTGACGGTGACGGCGAGCGTCCCGGTGTAGGCCTGCGCCGGGGTGGCGGCGTTCATGTCGAAGTGACCGCCGTAGGTGATGCCCTGGCTGCCGCCGGCCGGGATGGTGCCGAGCGTGCCGGTTTGCGCCACCGGCAGGCTGGGGCCGATGTTGGTCAGGCCGGCGGCGGTGAAGGTCAGGCCCTGGGTCGTCGTATAGGTCGTCGCGGCGGGCGCGGTGATGGTGAACTTGGCCGAGGACGTGGTGCTGGCGACCATCGAGCCGTTACCCGCGCCGGTGACCGTCACGGTGTCGTTGGTGTCCAGGGTCACAGTGTTGGTGTTGGCGTCGGACGGCCGCACGACCTGACCGAAGACCAGGTCCTGGGTCTTGACGAGGGTCACCGGCGAAAGGACCGTCACGCTGGCGGTGGCCGTCGTCGAGACGCTGCCGGCGGCGAAAGCGCCGGTGGCCAGGGCGGACAGGGCCAGGGCCGAACCGGCCGCGACCAGGATGTTACGGATGTTCATCTTAGGACCTCAACTCGATGCTGCGCCTTAACCAAGCAAGGCGATGGGTTAACGTTTCAGCGCGGACCGTACTGCCTCATCTCGTTTTGGCACACACAACTGCGCTCAGGCTTCGTCAAGCGCAAGTCGCGGACCGTATTAGGCTTTAGCTGGGAATTTGTCTGGATATCATCGGTATCGCGCGCCGATGTCGCACCGGCCAGGCGGGCAAGATGGTTAACGGTGGGGCTTAACGCCGAGCCTTCCTGAAGCGCGCGGCCGACGGCGAAGACCCGCTCGGCGACGCAGATGTCCCGAGCCGGGACAGGGCTGGTGTTTCCGTAAAGGCGCGCGGTCAGCGGCCGAGGCGCCAGCCCATCTCATTGATCAGCACGTCATAGAACTCGCGCGTGTAGGCCGCCTCCGGATCATTGCGGACCATGGCGTCCATCTTCCGGGCGTCGTCACCCACCAGGATCCGCCAGCGCTCGGCCTTCACCCCGTCGAGGATCACGGTCGCGGCCGCGGCGGCGGTCATCGGCGCGTCTTCCAGAAAGCGGCGGGCCTGCTCGTCGACCATGGCCTGCAGGGCCGCGTCCGGCAGCTGGCTGACATCGACGCCGGATCGGGCGATCCGGGCCCGGGCGCGCTCCAGGTCTTCGCCAGACAACGCATCCTCGTCGCGGCCGGTCATCACCTTGCGCGAGTTGGCGACGATCGAGGTGCCGATGTGGCCGGGCATCACCACCGAGACCTTGATGTTCGGCGCGGTCAGCGCCAGGTCGGTGATCAGCGCCTCGGAGAAGCCTTTCACCGCGAACTTCGCCGCCGCATAGGCGGTGTGGCTGACGTTCGGGCCCAGGCTCGCCCAGAAGCCGTTGACGCTGGAGGTGTTGACGATGTGCGCCTCGTCGGCTGCCTGCAGCATCGGCAGGAAGGTGCGAACGCCCAGATAGACGCCGCCCCAGCAGACGTTGAAAGTCCGCTCCCACTCGTCCCGGCTGTCGGCGATCATCGAGCCGCCGCCGCCGATGCCGGCGTTGTTGAACAGCAGGTGGATCTTGTCGGTATCGTGCTGGGCGGCCGCCTCGTCGCGGAAGGCGATCAGCTGGCTCTCGTCGGAGACGTCGGCCCGGTGCGCCGTCACCCTCGCGCCCTGCGGCACGCCATCAGCTTCGCAGAGCGCCAGGGTGTCCGCCATGTTCCGGGCCGAGACGTCGCACATCGCGACGCTGCAACCCTCGGCGATCAGCTGGCGGACGAGCTCGCGGCCCATGCCTGTGCCGCCGCCGGTGACGACGGCGATCTTGCCCGCGAAGTCTTTCATGCGCGTGTCCTCAAGGTCTGGCCGGCTTTATGGGGATCGCTCGCCGGCTCGCGGGTCAGCTTGGCCCGGCCACCAGGGGCCGTCCACCTTCACGCTAGGGAACAGCGGCGTCCTGACCCGCGCGTTCAGGCGCCGTTCAGGCCGCGATTCCTAGGTTTGGATCCTGAACGGTTTCGGCCCACCGGTCGTTACTCAACTCTCGCAAAGGAGGCCAGGATGAGAAAAGCCCTGACGGCCGTGATGGCGGCGATCACCCTCGGCGGCGCGGTTGTCGCCACGGCGACCCCGGCCGCGGCGGAGCACTACCGCGGCGGCGGCTACTATGGCGGTCACGAATATCGCCACGACAACGGCGGCGCGGCGATCGCGGCCGGCGTGGTCGGCCTGGCGCTCGGCGCGGCCATCGCGTCCAACCATCACGGCTATTATGAGCGCCGCGACTACGCCTACGACCGGGGGTACTACCCCCGCCCGGCCTACGCCTATGGCTACGGAGACTATGACGACTATCCGACCTACCGGACCTGCGTCACCACGCGCTGGGTCTGGGACCCCTATATCGGGCGCCGCGTGCCGGTGGAAAGCCGCTACGCCTGCTGAGGGCGGATTGGGCGACGACCGAATAGCGGAGAGCCTCCTCCCCTTTTTGGGAGGAGGACCGCGGAAGCAGGAATCCGGGACCCTACCCCTCGACCGTGAAGGTGAGGCCGGCGTTCTCGGATAGCCGATCGACCAGCTTCGAGCCCATCGCCGCGCCTGGGGTCCAAACGCCACCGGGCGTTCCTTGCGCGTCCTTGACCAGACAGATCGCGGCCTCGGCCAGCATCTTGGATGTCGATCCGTAGCCCGGGTCGCGATCCCCCTTCACCGACACCTGAACCTTGCGGCCGTCATCGGCGATGCCGATGAAGGCGATGTCGTAGAAGCCCGCCTCGCGCTCGGCCTTGGACGGCCCCTCGCCCGGCTTTGGCGGGTTTTCCATGCCGGAGAACTCGGTCGGCGCGCCGGGCACGATGATCGACATCTCGTCATATCTGAAGTCCGTCCCCCAGCGATGGCCCAGCAGGGCGTTGGAACGGTGGACGTTCTTGGTGTTGATCATCGCCATCATGAACGGGCCGACATCGACGCCAAGGTCGTCGTCATGCTCCACCGCCATGCCGGGCGGCTGCGCCGGGCCGGTGAAGCCGGGGGTGAGCGCGAAGGGGTTCATCATCAGCATGCCGATCGAGGGATCCTTCTGGATCGCCGCCATCGTAGCCGCCCCGCTGGCCGCCGTGCCGCCGGAGAGGCCGCCCTGGATGGCGCGCACGCGGCCCTTCACGCGCGGGACGTAAGACCCGAGCTTGGCCTTGGCAGTCTCTTCGGCGAACCAGACGCCGAGCTCGAAGGGGATGGAATCGAAGCCGCAGGAGTGGACGATCCGCGCGCCGGAGGCCTTGGCCGCCGCATCGTGTTCGCCGATGATCTTAGCCATCCAGTTGGGCTCGCCCGTGAGGTCCAGGCAGTCGGTCCCGGCCGCGACGCAGGCGGCCACCAGCTTGTCGCCGTAAAGCTGATAGGGCCCGACCGTGGTGATGATCGCCTTGGCGCGGCGGACCATGGCGTCCAGCTGGGCCGCGTCCTCGGCGTCGGCGACGATCAGCGGCGTCTCGGCTGGCGCGCCCATCTCGTCGCGCACTTCGGCCAGCTTGGCGGCGCTGCGCCCGGCCATCGCCCATTTCACGTCGCCGCCCACGCCGTAGCGCTGCGCCAGATATTCGGCGACCAGGCGGCCGGTGTAGCCGGTGGCGCCATAGACGATGATATCGAACTCGGCGTTGGGGTTCATAGCGGTCTCCTGGAGGGTCTTATAATTTACGATGTACGCGGATGCGGTGGCGAACGCCAGACGCGACAGGGTTTCATATCACCCTGACGCAGGGTCGCGGCTAGCCTTCGCGGGCGGCCTTGGCCATGATCGGGCTCGACCGAGCCGTTCGAGCCCGGCGGGAGGCAACCGCTATGCGCCAGAAGGTTCTGGTTCTCTACCTGGCCAACTCGGCGCTCGACGCGCCGACCATTGCCTGGGCGGTCTATGACGGCACGGGCGAGACCCGGCCGATGGCGGGCGATACCGACCAGCCGCCCTATCGCACCGGGGTTGAGGCCCTGAAGGACGGCTGGCGGCTGTTCCAGGCCGCGCAGATCCTGCCGCACACCCGAGGCGACGAGTTCGACCTGGCCTATCTGAAGTACGAGTTCTTCTTCGAGAAACTGGTGGAGATCGCCGCATGACCTCCCCGCCCCTGCTCGGCGCGCTCGACATGGCCCGTTTCACGGCGCGCGGCTTCCTGCGCTTCGACGGCGTCGTGCCGGACGAGATCAACGCCCAGTTCCTGGCGGAGGCCGGCGAGGCCGACTATCCACAGCCGGGGCGGCGGATGATGCAGACCTATGGCGCCCTGCTCGCCAACGCCCAGATCCCGGAAGTCCCGCCCGGAACGCCGCTCCCGGCGACCTATGCGCAAGGGTCGGCGGTCGAACGCCTTCTGGCGCTGCCGCTGGTCCAGGGTGCGATCAGGAGCCTGGTGGGACCGGACCCGGTGTTCGACCACCACTTCCTGCACGTGACCTTCCCGCCCGCCTACTACGAGGCCGGCGGCGGCGAGCATGTCTCGCAGCACACGCATCAGGACTCCACGATCGACCCGTCCGAAGGGTTCGACCTGCAGATCATGTATTACCCCCACCAGGTGACCCGCGAGATGGGCGGCACGCGCTTCGTGCCGGGCACGCACCTGCGCCGCGTCAGCGAGGTGGCGTTGGGCCGCTATCAGAACATCGCCGGCCAGCAGCACATGGTCTGCGAGGCGGGCACGCTGCTCTTCCTGCACAACGGCCTCTGGCACGGTGGCGGGGTGAACCATTCCGAGCGCACGCGCACCATGTTCAAGATCCGCATGAACCCCTCGGTCCCGCAGGTCCGGCAGTGGGACGTTTCCACCCTGCCCGCCGAACCGGCGCAGAGGCCGATCTTCTTCGTGAAGACCCCGCAGCCGGAGACGGTGGAGAGCATCCTGATGAGCCCCGAACCCTGGTTCGAGCAGGACACCGGACGGCTGGAATTCGTGAACCGGATCAAGATGTGGCGCAGGCTGGCCGGCGATCCGACCTTCGACGCCGACCACTGGATGACGCGGCTGGAGAACCCGGCGCGCAGGGCGTGAGGATATCTGGCGCATGATCGAGGTCTTCTTCGACTGCTCGAGCCCCTGGACCTATCTGGCCTTCGAGAACCTGCGGCGGCTCGCCGCCGAACTGGAGGTAGAGATCAAGTGGCGGCCGATCCTGGTCGGTGGGATCTTCAACACCATCAATCCCAGCGTCTACGCCCAGCGCGCCGACCCGGTGCCCGCCAAGGGCCGCTATATGCTGAAGGACCTCGCCGACTGGGCGCGGCACGCGGGCCTGACCATCAAGTTCCCGCCCAGCGTCTTCCCGGTGAACAGCGTCAAGGCCATGCGCGGCTGCATCGCGCTGGAGCCGCAGGGCAAGCTCGTGGACTTCGCGGCGGCCGCCTTCGAAGCCTACTGGAGCCGCGACCTCGACATCTCGCAGGACGAAATCCTGGCGGAGGTCTGCGCGCGGGCCGGCGTCGATCCGGCGGCGTTCTTCGAGGCCATCACGGCGCCTGAGATCAAGGACCAGCTTCGCCGCAATACCGAAGAGGTCGTCGCCCGCGGCGGGTTCGGCTCGCCCACCATCTTCGTCGGCGGCGACGACATGTACTTCGGCAACGACCGGATGCCGCTGATCCGGGACGCCGTGCTGCGCCGGCGCTGAGGCTACAGTCGCTCTCGAAACAGAACAGGAACATGCTATAGGCGACGGATGGCCGACAGCGCGGTCCCTGCCGCCGATCTCCTGCCGCCGAGGTTCGCCGACTGGTTCGCCAGCCGGGGCTGGAGCCCGCGCGCGCATCAGCTGGCGATGATCGAGCGGGCGCGGGCCGGGCGTGACGCCGTGCTGATCGCGCCGACCGGCGGCGGCAAGACCCTTGCGGGGTTCCTGCCCAGCCTGATCGACCTGGCCGAACGGTCGCCGTCCAACACACCGCGCGGACTGCACACGCTCTATATCTCGCCGCTGAAGGCGCTGGCGGTGGATGTGGAGCGCAACCTCAACACCCCCATCGCCCAGATGGGCCTGGGCGTCACGGCGGAGAGCCGCACAGGCGACACCGGGATTTCGCGACGCCAGCGGCAGCGGGTGAAGCCGCCGGAAATCCTGCTGACCACGCCGGAGCAGCTGGCCCTGCTCTGCGCCTGGGAAGGCGCCAGGCTCTATTTCGAGAATCTGGAGTGCGTGATCCTCGACGAGATCCACACCCTGCATGCGAGCAAGCGCGGCGATCTGCTGGCCCTCGACCTCGCCCGCATCGCCCAGTTCGCGCCGAGGATGCGCCGCGTCGGGCTGTCGGCCACCGTGGACGATCCCGAGGTGATCAAGGCGTGGATGGCGAACCACGGAAGCGTGGATGTCATCGGCCCTGCAGTTGCTCCCCTTCAGGGGGAGCCGTCCGCGCGGCGGACTGAGGGGGTTTCCGCCACCGACTCCGCAACAGACGACATCCCGAACGCTGGAGAGGAAACCCCCTCTGTCGCCCCTGGCGACACCTCCCCCAGAGGGGGAGGATCTAGCACCGTCGATCTCGTCCGCGGACCCGCCGGGGCCGAGCCCATCGTCGAGGTGCTGTTGTCGGAGGGGCGCGTGCCGTGGGCGGGCCATACGGCGCAGCACGCGATGGCCGAGGTCTATGACGTCATCCGAAAATCCCGGACGGCGCTGGTGTTCGTCAACACCCGCTTCCAGGCCGAGTTCGCGTTCCAGGAGCTCTGGCGGCTGAACGAGGACGCCCTGCCGATCGCCCTGCACCACGGCAGCCTGGCCGCCGAGCAGCGGCGCAAGGTCGAGGCGGCGATGGCGCGGGGCGAACTGCGCGCCGTGGTCTGCACCTCGACGCTGGACCTCGGCATCGACTGGGGCGACGTAGACCTGGTGATCCAACTCGCCTCGCCGAAGGGCGCCTCGCGGATGGTGCAGCGGATCGGCCGGGCCAACCACCGGCTGGACGAGCCCAGCCGCGCGATCTTCGTGCCCGCCAACCGCTTCGAGATGCTGGAGTGCCAGGCCGCCCGCGAGGCCATCGCGGAAAACAAGCTGGATGGCGACCCGCCCCGCGTCGGAGCGCTCGATGTGCTGGCCCAGCACGTCATGGGCTGCGCCTGTTCCGAGCCCTTCGATCTGCTGGCGCTTTACAACGAGGTGCGCAGCGCCGGGCCCTATCGCGACCTGGCCTGGGAAGACTTCGAGCAGGTCGTCGATTTCGTCTCCACCGGCGGCTATGCGCTGAAAAACTACGACAAGTTCCGCCGCATCGTGAAGGGCCAGGACGGCCTTTGGCGGGTGCGCAACGCCGAGACCGCCCAGCGTCACCGCCTGAACGTCGGCGCCATCGTCTCCCCGGCCGTGCTGGCGGTCCGCATAGCCATGCGTGGGGGCCGTGGCGGGCGCAAGATCGGTGAGATCGAGGAGGGCATGATCGAGATGCTGGAGCCCGGCGAGACCTTCGTCTTCGCCGGCCAGGTCTGGCGGCTGGTGGGCGTCACCAACCTCGACGTGCTGGTGCAGGCCGCGCCGGGCGCCGACCCGAAGATGCCGTCCTGGGGCGGCTCGAAGTTCGCGCTGTCGACCTATCTCGCCCAGCGGGTGCGCCAGCTGATGACCGATCAGCCGCACTGGCAGGTGCTGCCTGCCGATGTCCGCGAGTGGCTGGAGGCGCAGCGCGACCGCTCGCTGATCCCAGAGCCCGACGAGATGCTGCTGGAAACCTTCGCCCGCGGCCACCGCCAGTTCATGGTCTGCTACCCTTTTGAGGGGCGCCTGGCGCACACCACGCTGGCCATGTTGCTGACGCGGCGGCTGGAGCGGGCCGGCGCGGGGCCGCTGGGCTTCGTCTGCAACGACTATGCGCTGGCGGTCTGGGCGGTGAAGCCGATGGACGGCCTCGATTTCGGCGAACTTTTCGACGAGGACATGCTGGGCGACGACCTGGAGGCCTGGCTCGCCGACAGCTTCATGATGAAGCGCGCCTTCAAGGGCTGCGCGATCATAGCGGGCCTGATCGAGCGGCGGTTCCCGGGGCAGGAACAGAAGACGGGGCGACAGATCACCTTCTCCACCGACCTGATCTACGACACGCTGAGGCGCCACCAGCCGGATCACCTGCTGCTGCGCTGCGCGCGCGACGACGCGGCGACGGGCCTGGTGGACGTGGCGCGGTTGGGGCAGATGCTGTCCCGCATCAAGGGGCGAATCCGACATTCCGCCCTCGAACACCTATCGCCGTTTTCGGTGCCGATCCTGCTCGAAATCGGCAAGGAGCGGAGCCCTGGCCATGCCGGCGAGACCATGATCCTGCGCGAAGCCGAGGACGACCTGATCGCCGAGGCCCTGGGATGAGCGCGCCCTCTTCAAGCCCTGTCGCATCCGCCAGCTTCGCCTATGGCTTCGCCGCCGCGGACTGCGGGGGTCTGCGCACCCGTGTCGGCGCGGCCGAGGCGCTGTTGCGCTGCTCCGGCGCGCTGTGGCTGGCCGCCGAGCGGTGCCTGGTGGTGGCGGACCTTCACCTGGAGAAGGGGTCTGCCTATGCCGCCCGCGGCCAGATGCTGCCGCCCTACGACACCCGCGAGACCCTGCGGCGCCTTGCCGTCGAGATCGAGGCCCTGACGCCGGCGACGGTGATCCTGCTGGGCGACACCTTCCACGACCGCCGGTCGGAGTCGCGCCTGGCCGCCGACGACGCCGAGGCCTTGCGCGGTCTGGCGCGCGGCCGGACGCTGATCTGGGTGATCGGCAACCACGACGCCGACGGGCCACGCGCCCTGCCGGGCGAGGTCGCCGACGAACTGACGCTGGCGGGCCTGACCCTGCGCCATGAGCCACGGGCCGGCCTGAACCCCGGCGAGGTCTCCGGCCACCTGCATCCCGCCGCGCGGGTAAAGGCCACGCGGGGCGCCGTGCGCCGCCGCTGCTTCATCACCGATGCGGAGCGGCTGATCCTGCCGGCCTTCGGCGCCTACGCGGGCGGCCTGAACGTGCGCGATGCGGCCTTCGCCGGCCTGTTCGCCCGGCCGCCGCTGGCCGCGGCGCTGGGGTTCGGACGGGTCCATGCGGTAGGCTGGCGATCGCTGGTCGGCGATTAGATCCCGCCGCCGCGCTCAGACGTGGCCGGTCTTCATCGCCTGGTCGAGACAGACGGCGAGCGAGATGCAGGCCGCCGTGGTCAGCGCCGTCGACAGTCTGGGGTAGCGCGCCGGGACATCCGGGCCCTGGTGGTCGAACAGCCATTGCACCAGGAAGGCCCCGATGCAGCCGCCGATGATCCAACCCTCCGGAAGGCGATGTCGTGAGGCCAGAATGGTCCAGGCGACCACCGGCGACAGCACCGAGATCAACAGTCGCGCGGACCGCGGATGGGGCCGCGCGCTCTCCAGGCCCCAACGCGCGCCACCCAGAAAGGCCAGGGTCACGCCGGACCAGGTGAGGATGACGGTCAGCGCCGGGCGGGCGAGGTCGGGTTCGCCCCAGCCATAGGCCGCCGCGGCGAGCGGAAACGGCGCCAGCGCACAGATCGCGATTATCCACAGCGCCGGCGGGATTCGGTCGTAGCCGGCTGAGATGTGCGGACCGTCCGTCACCATTCAGTCTCTCCGAAACGCCGAAGACGCCGCCCAGCCGGCCGCCAGCGCGAAGGCCATGGCAGCTAGACCGTAGGACCATGGCCTGCGATGCGCCCAAAGGTAAAGCCCACGCTCGACCCCGACCTTTTCGACGGTCAGGGTCCGGGTCTTCTCCGCGACCGGCTGGCCGTCCTGGAACAGCAGGATGCGGACGTCATAGCGACCGATCGGCGCCTCGGCGGGCAACGGAATCTCGGCGCGAAACAGTCCCTTGTCGACGAAACGGACGCCGTGTTCGTTGACGTCATAGAGGTGCTGGGCGGTCTTCAGGCGCACCACCGCGTTGCGCCAGTCGAGGTAGTCGGCGCCCAGTCGGCTGACCACCACGTCCTGCACGCCATAGCGGCTCTCGGTGCGTTGTTCGGCGGGTGCGTTGATCGCCAGATGGTCGACGCCGGCCTCCAGCCGGCGCAGCACCCCGAAGCGGGCGATGTCGTCCAGCGGCCGGGTCGAGGCGGCGATATAGAAGCCGGGCGCGCCCTGGAAGACCACCGGCCGGCTGTTGACCCAGAGCCCGGCGACGCGGCTCTTGCGCGCGATCCGCACCGGCTGCTCGGGGCCGCGAACGATGACCACCACGTCGCTAGGCCGCGCCTGCGGATCGAACACCGCGCCGTAGAGCACGATCCGGTCACCCCGGAAGTCGGAGTTCACCCGGACATTGGTTTCGGTCAGCGCGGCGGAGACCACGGCGGAGTCGGCGGGCGATGGCGGGACTGGTGGCGGCGCGGCGATCATCCGCCGCTTCCGGACATCAGCACGAAGGCCTCGTGCGGGGTGAAGAACAGGCCCAGGCCCATCCTCAGGCCGACGCAGAGCACGATCAGCGCCAGTAAGGCCCGCAGTTCTTCCGCGCGAAACCGCGACGAGGCTCGCGCGCCAAGCTGGGCGCCGATCACCCCGCCGACCAGCAGCAGCGTGGCCAGCAGGATGTCGACCGTCTGGTTGCGGCCGGCCTGCAGCACGCCGGTAAGCGCCGTGGTGATGATGATCTGGAAGAGGCTGGTGCCGACCACGACGCTGGCCGGCATCCGCAGGATATAGACCATGGCCGGCACCAGGATAAAGCCGCCGCCGACCCCCATGATCGCCGACAACACGCCCACGAAGGCCCCCAGCGCGATCGGTGGGATGACGCTGATATAGAGCCGCGAGCGGGGGAAGCGCAGCTTCAGCGGCAGGCCGTAGAGCCAGGGCGGCCGGCGGTCACGCCGAGGCGGCGGCGGCGCGTTGCGGCGCCGGCGCAGGATCGCGCCCACCGACTCCCAGAACATCAGCCCGCCGATGATCCCTAGGAAGATCAGGTAGGAAAGCGCCACCACCAGGTCAGCCTGGCCCAGCAGGCGCAGCCATCGGAACAGCTCGACGCCGACCACCGCGCCGACCACACCGCCTGAGGCCAGCACGCCGCCCATCCGGAAATCCACCGAGCGCTTGCGGCTGTAGGAGATCACGCTCGACATCGACGAGGCAGCGACATGGTTCGACATGCTGGCCACGGCGACGGCCGGCGGGATGCCGAGGAAAACCAGCACCGGGGTCATCAGGAACCCGCCGCCGATCCCGAACATGCCGGAAATGAAGCCCACCAGCGCGCCCAGCGCCACCAGCAGCGGCGCATTCACGGACACCTCGGCGATGGGCAGGTAGAGGTCCAAAAACGCTGCGCCTCAGTTACGAGCCGGCGCCCGGCTTTCGATCAACGCCCACCCTTCAATCGAAACCAGGCCTCGATCAACGGGAGAAGACGGAGAGCCGGGAAACGGTGGCAGGGTCGAGCAGGCCGGTGGCCGCCAAGCCTTGATCGCGCTGATATGCGGTGACCGCAAGCTTCAGGTCGCGCGAGTCCGTCCCATCCGGCCGGCCCTTATAGTAGCCGAGACGGTTGAGGATCTTCTGGGCGGCGACCATCGAGGGACCGTAGGCCAGCGGCTGCGAGGCCAGAACCTGCGACAAGGGGGCCTGTGAGAACGGAGCAGCGCCGGCCGGCTCGAAGGCCTTGGCCTGGCTTTCCGCCAGCGCCAGTTGCGCGGGCGCCAGCTTGGCTTCCAGGTCGACGGCGCTCTTGCGGGCCTCGCCGTCGCCGGCGTTGGCCGCGACCGTGAACCATTTGTAGGCCTGGGCGAGGTCGCGCGGCACACCCGAGCCCGACTGGTAGAGCAGGCCCAGATTATACTGGGAGTCCACGACCCCGTGCTCGGCGGCCTTGCGGAACCACTGGGCTGCGGCGGGGCTGTCCTGCGGGCCGCCTTCGCCACGGAAATAATATAGGGCGAGATTGTGCATCGCCGTGGGATCGCCGGCCTCGGCGGCGCGGGCGGTCCACTTGCGGGCCTCGCCGAGATTGACCACCACGCCGGCCTTGCCGGTCTCGTAGAGGCGGGCGAGGAACATCTGCGCCGGGGGATGGCCGCCATCGGCGATGGCCTTCAGTTTCGCCAGCGCGCCGGGCTGGTTCTGCTCCACCGCCGAGGCGACCTTGACGTAGTCGGTGGCCACGGTGTCGGCGACGGCCGGAAGCGTGCCCGTAGGCGTGGGCGCAAAGGTGGCGATCGGCGCATCGGCGCCCGAGGCGGGCGCCGCCGCCGTGGGTTCCGGGGTCAGGGCGACGGCGGCCCGCGGGCTGGTCTCGAACGGCGAGGCCTCGTGGCGCTGCGCGCCTGGCCCTTCCATCAGCACCACGCCGGCTGCGCCGACGCTGAGGAAGGCGGCCCCACCGGCGACCATCAGCGCGGTCTGCCAGGTGGAGGTCGGACGGCCGGGCTTCAACGCGCCGAACAAACCGCCACGGGCCGGGCGCGGACGGCGATCGCCGGCGTAGATGGTCTTGGCGCGAGGCCCGGCGGCGGCCGCGCGCGCGGCGGCGCGGGCCTGTTCGATGACCTCGCGGGTGGAAAGCTGCGGCGTGGCGTCGGCGGCGGCGGGGCGCGCGCCCAGGTCGATGCGACCTTTGTCCTCGTCCTCGGACTCGGTCAACGGCGCGAAGCCGTCGTCCAGATCCAGCGCCATCGGCGAGGCGAAGGCGTCGACGTGGGCGAAGTCTTCCTCGTTGAAGGACGGATTGCCGGGATCGAGCGCCGGCTGGCTGACCGGCTCGGCGCGGGACAACAGTTCGGGCCCGAACACCATCGGCGCCGCCGGCAGCTCGGCCTCGACCCGGTCCGCAGCGGCCGGCGTCGCGGCAACATAGGGGCTCGGCGCGGCGAAGGGATTGACGCTCGCGGGGCCCGGCTCGAACGCCGGGGCCGGCGCAGGGACAGGCGCGAAGGCTGGGACAGGCGCGAAGGCGGGGACAGGCGCGAAGGCGGGCCCGTCGGACGACCCATCGTCGAGGCGGGACTGGGCGCCGTCCAGCAGGCGCTGGGTGCGCTCCTCGCTCTGGCGGATACGCTCGGCCAGGTCGCTGGCGGCGCGTTCGTGGCGCTGTTCGATCCGCTCGGTGACCTTGGCCACCTGTTCGCCGACATCGTCGATGGCCTGAGCGGCGCGGCGCTCGGACTGGATGATCCGGTCCGTCAGGCGCTCGGTGATCTTGCCGATCTCCTCGCCCAGCCGCTCCAGCGCCTCGGCATGCAGCTGGTCGGTGCGGCCGAGGCGGTTTTCCACGGCCCCGGCGATGCGGGCGATCTCGCCGCCCACCTGCTCGATGGCCTGGGCTGAGCGCTGCTCGGCGCTCTGCACCCGGCGATTGAGCGTCTCGGCCATGGTCAGGACTTCACGGCCCATGGTCTCGATGGCGTGGGCCGAGCGCTGTTCAGCGGCGGCCAGATCTTGCGCCATCCGGCCGAGGCGCTCCTCGACCTGGCCGGCGCCGGAGGCCGCGAGTTTCTCGGCGATCTCACTGCGGGCGTCCTCGACGCGGCGGGTCAGCTGGTCGGCCAGCGCCGCGAGCCGGTTGTCCAGGTCGCCGCGCACGCTGGAATCGGCGGCGTGCATCCGCTGGTCGAGTTGGACCAGGCTGTCGCGCAGGCTATCGAGCGCCTCGCCGGTGCGGGCCTCGGCGTCGCCCAGCCGCTGGGCCAGACTCGAGACGATCTCGTCGATCACCGTGGACGGGTCGCGGCCCTCGGCCGCGCTGAGCCGCGCTTCCAGGCCGGCGAGCCGGTCGCGGGCCTGTTCGGCGCCGTTCGACACCTCGCCCGCCACCCGGGTGATGGCGCTCTCCAGCGCCAGGATCACCTCGGCGGAGCGCGGGCCGGACAGCTCGGTCTCCACCCAGCGCATGCGGTCGGCGGCGGTGGCCTGTTCGGCGGCCAGCTGTTCGGCGGTGGCGTCGAAGCGGGTGGCAACCGCCATATGCTCGCGCTCGGCGGTCTCGATGCGGGCCATGGCGTGGCGCACGGAATGCTCGACGCCGGAGATCGCCAGGCCGGTGCGGGTTTCCGACGCCTCTATGCGGTCGGTCAGCCGGTCGAGCGCGAAGGCGATGCGGCCCAGGTCATCCGGTCTTGCGGCGGCTAGCGGTGGCGACATGGACAGCTTCGACGCTTCGGGCGCGGCCCGGAAGGGACGCGAGGTGAAATGCTCTTCGGAGGTGACCTCCTCGGGCATGTCATCTTCTAGGATAACTCGGTTAAGCCATTCCCCCAGAGTCATGCCGGAACGGCGCGCAAGCTCCTTCGCGACCTCGCGGGCCTTTGGGTCGATCCCCTTGACGCTCCAGGGCGCCGCAGCCGTCATCGAATCGCCCCTCCTGGACAGGGTGACGCTAGCACCGTGGGTTGGGGTGTAAACGAAAGCCTAACACTACATCTGGCGCCAGACCGACCTTCCCTGTGGACGGATGGGCGGCGACGTGGCCGGCGACGTAGGCAGACGGCTTCCGTCAGCGCGGCGCGGCTGCGATATGGCGTCGCAGATGGATATGACGCTCACATTGACCGTGTTGGCCGGGCTGGCGGGGCTGGCGGTGTTCGCCGGCTGGCGTGGCGCGCGGCCACCCAACCCGCACAAGGGGCCACGCCTGATGCCGTGGCGCTTCATCATGCTGCTGGCCGCGGCCGGCACATTGCCGATGATCGTCCATGTGCTGAACCTGCTGGGCGTCACCACCGGCAATGGTCGGGGACCGTAGGCTCTACGGCCCCCATCGATCAGCCAGATTGGGCCATCAGCCCATCCGGTGCAGGCCGCAGAGCTTGTTGCCGTCGGGATCCTTCAGATAGGCGAGATACATCTTGCCCGTGGCGCCTTCACGGACGCCCGGCGGGTCCTCGCAAGTCGTTCCCCCGGCGGCCAGGCCGGCCGCATGCCAGGCGTCAGCCTGTTCGCCGGACTCGCAGGCAAAGCCGATGGTGCCGCCGTTGGGCGCCGTCGCCGGCTCGCCGTTGATCGGCAACGACACCGAGAACACCCCGGTCGGCGTGCGGTAAAAGATGCGGTGGCGGTCGACGAAGGCCGGCGGCACGCCGAGCGCGCCGAGCAGCGCGTCATAGAACGTCTTGGCGCGGTCCAGGTCGTTGGTGCCGATCATGATGTGCGAAAACATAGGGGCGCTCCTCCTCAAGCTGTGCCGCGTCGCACATGCGCGAAGATCGCGCCGGGGACAAGGGTGGGTGCGGGGCCCTGGCGTATGCGGGGACACAGTCTGTAGGGACACGCACGACACTGCTCAACGACGGCCACAAAACAATTCGTGAACATCGAATTTTTGGCCGCGGCGCGCGCCGGCCTTATCCTGCGCGGTTTGGACTTGCGGGCTTGGGCTCGCAGGCTCGGGTCTTTCTCAAGTCCGGACGGACCCGCGCGGCGCAGCGCGGGCGCCTCAGGAGGGGCCGGGACTCTTTTGCGACGAAGCCAACTTTGGCGGGCGCGACCCCGATCAGGCGGTTGCGGCCTCCGAGGCCGGCTCGGTCTTCGCCGCCTCGGTCTTCTTGGGCCGCTTGGAGAGGCCCGCGACGCCGCCTGACGAGAGCAGGCCCACGTCGGCCATCAGCCAGGGGATCGCCCACTTCTGCGGCGCGGCGCAGTAGCGGGGCTGCCACAGGGGATCGTACTTGTCCTTGTACCGGCGCACGCCCTGGAAGTTGTAGATTTCCTCGCCGCGCTCGAACAGCAGCCGGCCCACCCGGCTCATGATCGGGGCCAGCGGCCGATCGTCGAGGCCGGCCAGGGGCGCGATGCCGAACTCGAAGGCCTCATAGCCCTGGGCGCGGCCCCATTCGATGAGCTCCACGAACAGGAAATCCATGATGTTGCTGGGCGCGTCGTCGGCGTAGCGCATGAGATCCATGGAGAACGCGCTGTGGCTCGCCGTGGTCCAGATCGTCGCGAACGCCACCGCCTTGCCGTCCACGCGCACCAGGGCAACCGGGAATTCCTGCACATAGCCCGGCCAGAAGCCGCCCATGGAGAAGCCCTTCTCGCCGCCCGCGTGGTTGGCCAGCCACTGGTCGGAGATGGCCTGCAGCATCGGCAGCATGGCGGTCACCGCCTCGCCTTGCAGCACCTCGAAGGTGGCGCCAGCCTCGCCGAGCTTGCGCCAGTTGCGGCGCGCGGCGCCCCGTTTGCGGCCGTCCATGGAGAAGTTTTCCAGGGGCACGGCGGCGGTCTCGCCGACCTTCTGAATCGAGAAGCCGAGCTCGACGATCTCCGGCAGATCCTCGGCATTGAGGCCGTGGACGCCGGGCCGCGCGGCATGGCTGTCGGCCAGTTCGCGGAACCGCCACAGCAGCTCCTGGCGCTCCTCGCGCTTGCCGACCGGCGCGCCCAGGGCGACCCAGGCGCGGCCACGCACGCCGAACATCAGGAAGCTCTCGCCTGAGGCGGAGAACAGGAAGCGTTTGTCGCCCAGCAGGGCCAGATTGGAGGCCGGCTCGGCGACCTCGGCCTTGGCCAGGATGGCGCGGACCCGCTCGTAGTCCGGGTCGGTCTCGCCCACTACCGGCGGGGTCGCCGCCGATACGACGAGGCGCCAGATGCCGAATACGAACAGCACCAGCGCCGCGCCGGCCCAGGCCCGGACGGCGCGTTCGGAGTCGGCGTCGGCCATCACCCGCCACCACGGGCGGTCGGCGTAGTCGGAGTGCTGGAAGGACCACAGGCCGAGCGCGCCGGCGCCCAGCACGGCGCAGGCCGCGGAGAACAGCCAGCCCGGCGTGATCTCCATGCGGGTCAGCCGCGAACTGCGGTGGAAGGCGCCGTGGAAGGGCGAGAGCAGCACGGCCAGCGCGACCAGGGCCGAGGTTTCTTCCCAGTTGAACCCCTTCAACAGGGCCAACATCGCCCCCAACAGCAGCGCGCCCAGGGTGGCGTACCAGGCGGCGTCCAGCCGCGCGCGCAGGCCGAACGACAACAGCACCAGGGCCAGGCCGAGGATCGAGGAGAGGAAGTGGCTGGCCTCGATCAGATAGACCGGGGTGATCTGGATCAGCCGCATGAAGCGCACCGGCTCCGACGGGGTCGCGCCAGACGCCAGCAGCATGACGCCGGCCGCCAGCGTCAGGACCGCGGCGGTCCAGGGCGCCATGGCGAAGGCCGCCGGCCGAAGGTCTCGTAACAGTCGCATCCAGCCCCTTGGGTCCGTGGAAGGTGGCGCCTTCATAGCCGATTTGCGCGCCTTGAGCGCGTCAAACGGCTGTTTCGTTGCGCAAGCGCGAGCGCTAAGATGGTCTCCGCTTTCATGTCCTTGAAGAGGGTTGAGCCCGTCATGGCCGACTTCGGCGCCGCTGACATCGATACCTTCCGCGCGGAGGTCCGCGCCTGGCTGGAGGCGAACTATCCGCCGGAACTCAAAGCCGCCGACGCCAAGACCGATCCCGAGGCGGTCTGGGGCGGACGGGCCTTCGAAGGCTCCGACGACCCGCAGTCGGTCTGGATGCGGCGCGCCGCCGCGAAGGGCTGGACCGCGCCAGCCTGGCCCGCCGAATACGGCGGCGGCGGCCTGACCGCGCCCCAGGCCCGCATCGTCGAGGAGGAGCTGGCGCGCGGCCACTACCGCCCACCGCTGCTCTCCTTCGGCATCTGGATGCTGGGGCCGGTGCTGCTGGAATATGGCAATGAGGCTCAGAAGAAAGAGCACATGCCGAGGATCACCCGCGGCGAGGTTCGTTGGTGTCAGGGGTATTCGGAGCCGGGCGCCGGCTCGGACCTCGCGAGCCTCGCCACCAAGTGCGAGGACAAGGGCGACCACTGGCAGATCGACGGCCAAAAGGTGTGGACCAGCTATGCCGACAAGGCCGACTGGTGCTTCTGCCTGGTGCGCACGGACGCGAGCAAAAAGCACGAGGGTATCTCGTTCGTGCTGATCGACATGCGCTCCGAAGGCGTCGAGACGCGGCCGATCCAGCTGATCAGCGGCGAGAGCCCTTTCTGCGAGACCTTCTTTACCGGCGTGAAAATTCCGAAAGAGAACCTGGTCGGCAAGATCAACGGCGGGTGGGAGATCGCCAAGCGCCTGTTGCAGTATGAGCGCCAGAACATCTCGGCCGGCTTCGGCGAGGGCGGCACGTCCGGCGG
This sequence comes from Alphaproteobacteria bacterium, assembly GCA_025359785.1. GTDB lineage: Bacteria > Pseudomonadota > Alphaproteobacteria > Caulobacterales > Caulobacteraceae > Phenylobacterium. Next base: position 22,337 of record JANYET010000053.1, read on the forward strand.
CGGGTCCGGCGACCTTGGCGAGGTCGCCAAGACCTACGTGGGCCTGGAGGGCGGCAAGCTCTCCGATCTCGATCTGCGCCGGCGGATCACGCTGAACAAGATGAACTTCCAGGCCTTGCGACAGACCATAGGCCGGACGGCGGCGGAGAGCCGCGCGGCCAACGGGCCGAGCGCAGCGACCTCGATCATCAAATATGCGGCAGCCGAGTTCGCCAAGGAGCGCTCGGAGCTGATGGTCGAGGCCATGGGCGGCCAGGGCCTGGGCTGGACCGGCGATGGCTTCAGCGAGCCAGAGCGGCTGGCGGTCCGCGGCTGGCTGCGCACCAAGGCCAACTCGATCGAGGGCGGCACTTCGGAGATCAATCTGAACGTGGTTTCGAAACGGGTGTTGGGGCTGCCTGACCTGAAGTGAGGGCGGACCCGAAATAGACTAAAACGCCTCGTTCTATTTTGGATGGGCGTCGACTTAGAATTTTAGGACGAGATTTCCCGATGGCTGATTTTGGGGCGGATGTTGGCGGCGACACCGAGGCCTTCCGGGCCGAGGCGCGGGCGTGGCTAGAGGCGAACTTTCCCGCAGAGCTGAAGGGCGATCCTGCGCAGCAGACGGCCGCGGCCATGGGCCAGCCGGAGACCCCGGCCGGCCAAGCCTGGCGCAAGGCCATGGGCGACAAGGGCTGGGGCACGCCCACCTGGCCCGCGGAATACGGCGGCGGCGGCTTGTCCCGCCCCGAGGCCCGCGTTCTGGCCGAGGAGATGGCCCGCCTCGGCGCCCGCAACCCGATCGGCGGCATGGGCGTGATGATGTTCGGCCCGACGCTGGTGGAATACGGCACGCCGACGCTGAAGGCCCAGCACCTGCCGGGCATCATCAAGGGCGAGGTGCGTTGGTGCCAGGGCTATTCGGAGCCTGGCTCTGGCTCGGACCTGGCGAGCCTGCAGACCAAGGCCGAGGACAAGGGCGACCATTGGCTGGTGAATGGATCGAAGATCTGGACGAGCGGCGCCAACCTGGCTGACCGCTGCTTCTGCCTGGTGCGCACCGATCAGGCGAAGAAGCATGAAGGCATCAGCTTCCTGCTGATCGACATGCGCGATCCGGGGGTCGAGGTCCGGCCGATCAAGCTGATCAACGGGACCTCGCCCTTCTGCGAGACCTTCTTCACCGATGTGAAGGTTCCGAAGGATCAGCTGTTCGGGCCGCTGAACGGCGGCTGGACCGTGGCCAAGCGCCTGCTGCAGTTCGAGCGCGACAACATCTCGGCGGGTCTGGGCGGCGGCAATATCGGCCAGGCGACGCCTCTGCCGACCGTGATCGAGGCGGCCAGGGACTATGTGGGGCTGGACGAGACGGGCCGGGTCGCCGACCCGGACCTTCGCCGGCGCATGACCGATCACCTGATGGAGGCTCGCAGCTTCCAGCTGACGGTGCGTCGCGCGGCCGACGAGGCCAGGTCGAACCAGGGTCCCAGCAACGCATCCTCGATCATGAAATACGCCGGCGCCAAGATCGCCCAGGAGCGCAACGAACTGCTCTGCGAGGCCATGGGCACGCAATCCCTGGGGTGGGACGGCGAGGCCTATTCGCCGGCCGAGATCACCGCGTTTCGGACCCTGCTGCGCTCCAAGGCCAACTCGATCGAGGGCGGCACTTCGGAGATCAATCTGAACGTGGTTTCGAAACGGGTGCTGGGTTTGCCGGACCCGAAATAACCGCGGACTCCAAACTCTTGCATTTCCGTGCTAGCATTCACTTAAAGTATTGAAATAATAAGATATTAGGGAGAATTCGAGATGGCCGATTTCGGTGGCTCCGATCTGGATGGCTTCCGCGCCGAGGCGCGTGAGTGGCTGGACGCCAATTTCCCCAAGTCGCTGGCGCATCAGCAGATGGCGATGATCCCCGGCGCCGAAGGCCTGTCAGCCGACGGCAAGCTGTGGAAGCAGCGCATGGCCGACAAGGGCTGGGGCGCCCCGACCTGGCCCACGGAATACGGCGGCGGCGGGCTTTCCGGGTCCCAGGCGCGGGTGCTGTTGCAGGAGATGGCGCGCGTCGGCGCGGAGAACCCGGTGGCCGGCATGGGCACCTCGATGTTCGGCCCGACGCTGCTGGAATACGGCACCGAAGCGCAGAAGAAGCGGCACATCCCGCCGATCGTTCGCGGCGAACTGCGCTGGTGCCAAGGCTATTCCGAACCGGGCGCGGGCTCGGACCTCGCGAGCCTGCAGACCAAGTGCGAGGACGCCGGAGATCACTGGAAAATCAACGGCCAAAAGATCTGGACCTCGGGCGCGCAGTACGCCGACTGGTGCTTCTGTCTGGTGCGGACGGACACCTCGAAGAAGCACGAGGGAATCTCGTTCGTGCTGATCGACATGCATCAGCCGGGCGTGGAGACGCGGCCGATCAAGCTTATCGCCGGGACCTCGCCGTTCTGCGAGACCTTCTTCACCGATGCGCGGGCCGCGAAGGACGACATGGTCGGGCCGATGAACGGCGGCTGGACGATCGGCAAGCGCCTCTTGCAGCACGAGCGGTCGGGCCAGGGCGGCGGGCGGATGATGGGCGGCGCCAACGTCGTCGACCTCGCCAAGAAATACGTCGGCCTGGACGACAAGGGCCGGATCGCCGACAGCGATCTGCGCACGCGCATCGCCCGCCACATGATGGACGCCAAGGCCCACGGCCTGACGATCCAGCGCGCGGCGGACGAGGCGAAGGGCAATCAGAACCCGTCGGCCACCACCTCGGTGATGAAGAACTCCGGCACCTGGATCGGCCAGGAGAAGGCTGAGCTGACGCTGGAGATCATGGGCAGCCAGGGCCTGGGCTGGGACGGCGAGGCCTATGCCCGCGAGGAGCGCGACGCGGTGCGCACCTGGCTCTCCGGCAAAGCCACGACGATCTTCGGCGGCAGTCAGGAAATCCAGTCGAACATCGTGTCGAAGCGGATTCTCGGGCTGCCGGACACGACGCAGAACGCATGACCCATCGCATCCCGCTCATCCCCGCGAAGGCGGGGACCCATGCCGAGTTTGGTGATGGGGCGGCGTCGAGATGGATTTCAGATTCAGCTTGGGTCCCCGCCTTCGCGGAGATGAGCGGAGTTTAAGATGGCCGACTTTGGCGCAACCGACCTCGACGCGTTCCGGGTGCAGACCCGCGATTGGCTGACGGCCAACTTTCCGGCGTCGCTGCGGCATGATGTGAGCGCCGTGGCGGAGACCGAGGCCGCCGGCGCCAAGCTCTCGGGCGACGCGGTGGCCTGGAAACAGCGGATGGGCGAAGCCGGCCTGGGCACGCCCACCTGGCCCAAGGCCTATGGCGGCGCGGGGCTCTCTCGCGCCGAGGCCCAGGTGCTGGCGGAGGAGATGGCGGCCATCGGCGCGCCCAATCCGATCGGCGGCATGGGGGTGATCATGTTCGGCCCGACGTTGCTGGAATACGGCGACGCGGATCAGCTGCGCCGCCACATCCCGCCGATCGTCAGGGGCGAACTGCGCTGGTGCCAGGGGTTCTCCGAACCGGGCGCCGGATCGGACCTGGCGAGCCTGCAGACTAAGGCGCTCGACATGGGCGACCACTGGCTGGTGAGCGGGTCGAAGATATGGACGAGCGGCGCGCACCTGGCCGACTGGTGTTTCTGTCTGGTCCGAACGGACAGCACGAAGAAGCACGAGGGCATCAGCTTCCTGTTGATCGACATGCGGAGCCCGGGCGTCGAGGCGCGGCCGATCCTGCTGATCAACGGCACGACCCCCTTCTGCGAGACGTTCTTCACCGACGTGAAGGTGCCGAAGGAAAACCTGATGGGGCCGCTGAACGGCGGCTGGACCATCGCCAAGCGGCTGTTGCAGCACGAGCGGCAGGGCATCAGCGGCGCCAACGCCGGGCCGGCGACGGGTCCGGGCATGGTTCCGGGACCGGCGCTGGAGGTGCTGGCGCGAGACTATGTGGGCGTCGATGACGACGGGCTGCTGGCCGACCCGGACCTGCGCACGCGGTTGACGCGGCACCTGATGGAGGCCCGGGCCTTTCAGCTCACCGGCCAGCGGGCGGCCGCGGAGACCCGGTCCAATTCCGGGCCGAGCGCGGTGTCCTCGGTGCTCAAGAATGTGGGCAGCCAGGTGCGTCAGGAACGCGCCGAACTGGCCGTCGAAATCCTGGGCGCGCAGGGCCTGGGCTGGGACGGCGAGGCGTTCAGCGCCGATGAGGTCGCGACGATGCGGGCCATGCTGCGCAGCAAGTCCGGCACGATCGCCGGCGGGTCCCAGGAAATTCAGAACAACATCATCTCCAAACGTATCCTGGGTTTGCCGGAGGTGACGCAGGCGAGCTAGGGTATCGGCGATAACCAACCCCCGCTCGTCCCCGCGTAGGCGGGGATCCATGCGGGATTTCAGCCAGGCTGGCGCGTCGGGGTTTTGATCCGGACTCGGCTTGGGTCCCCGCCTTCGCGGGGATGAGCGGACATTTTATAGCGGAGCGGATTTGATGGCGGATTTTGGCGGGACGGACCTGGAGACTTTCCGGACGTCGGCGCGCGAGTGGATCGCGGCGAACTTTCCGGCGGCCCTGAAGGGCAAGCCGAACCCGATGGCGGGCGAGGAGCGTGGGGGCAAACCAAGCGCCGAGCAGGAGGCCTGGCGCAAGGCGATGGGCGACAAGGGCTGGGGCGTGCCGACCTGGCCGGCGGCCTATGGCGGCGGCGGGCTCTCCGGCGGCGAGGCCCGCGTGATCCAGCAGGAGCTGAACCGCGCCGGGGCCTACAACCCGATCGGCGGCATGGGCGTGATGATGTTCGGCCCGACGCTGCTGGAATATGGCACCGAGGCGCAGAAGCAGGAGCACATCCCGCCGATCGTCCGCGGCGAGATCGCCTGGTGCCAGGGCTTCTCCGAACCCGGCGCAGGATCGGATCTGGCGAGCCTGTCCACCAAGGCCATCGACAAAGGCGACCACTTCGAAATTGACGGCAGTAAAATCTGGACGAGCGGCGCGCAATGGGCCGACTGGTGCTTCTGTCTGGTGCGCACCGACACCTCCAAGAAGCATGAGGGCATCAGCTTCGTGCTGTTCACAATGCATCAGCCGGGCGTCGAGGTGCGGCCGATCCCGCTGATCGCCGGGTCTTCGCCGTTCTGCGAGACGTTCTTCACCTCGGCGCGGGCGGAGAAGAAGGACCTGGTCGGGCCGCTGAACGGCGGCTGGACCATCGCCAAGCGCCTGTTGCAGCATGAGCGCTCGGGCCTGACCGGGGCCGGCGGGGGCCTGGGCTCCGGCGGCAAGCCGCTGGAGCAGCTGGCCAAGGAGTATGTCGGCGTCGACGAAAAGGGCCGGATCGCCGACAGCGACCTGCGCACCCGGCTGGTCAACAACGCCATCAACTGGCGCGCCTTCCAGCAGACCGCGGTGCGCGCGATGATGGAGGCCAAGGGCAACGCCGGGCCCTCCAGCGCCACCTCGATCATGAAGAACGCCGGCACTCAGCTGATCCAGGAGCGTCAGGAAATGACGCTGGAGATCATGGGCCACCAGGGCCTGGGCTGGGAGGGCGATGACTTCGCGCCGGAAGAACTGGCGGCCGTGCGCGGCTGGCTGTTCGGCAAGGCCTTCACGATCTTCGGCGGCTCCCAGGAGGTGCAGTCGAACATCGTCTCCAAGCGTATCCTGGGTCTGCCCGACCTGACGCAGAACCACTGAACCATGACCCTTCACCCGCCTTCCTGATCGTCATGGCCGGTCTTGTACCGGCCATCCAGACACGCCGCCGTCCGGGGTTTGCCCGTGGCGCCGGCGCTTCTGGATCCCGGGGACAAGCCCGAGGATGACGAGCGGGAGGCAATAAGAACAACACTGAGATTTTGAGAGGAAAACCAAGATGGCCGTTCTGAGCGAAGAACAGAGCATGCTGCGCGACGCAGCCAAGAGCTGGGTGCAGGAAAAGAGCCCCGTCACCGCTTTCCGCAAGATGCGCGATAGCGGCGCGGAGCTGGGCTATGACGTCGCGGCCTGGAACGAGATGGCCGAGATGGGCTGGGCGGGCGTGATCATCCCCGAGGAATATGGCGGCTCGAATTTCGGCTACCTGAGCCTGGGCCTGGTCCTGGAAGAGCTCGGCCGCACGCTGACGGCCTCCCCGCTCCTGTCGTCGGGTCTGGCGGCGGCATCCGCCCTGATCCTGGGCGGATCGGACGCGCAGAAGTCGGAATGGCTGCCGAAGATCGCCGAAGGCACCGCGGTCGGCGCGCTGGCCATCGACGAGGGCGCCCACCACGCGCCGGACAAGGTCGCCACGGTGTTCAAGGACGGCAAGATCACCGGCAAGAAGACCTTCGTGCTGGAAGGCATGGCGGCCGGGATCATCATCGTCTCCGGCAAAGGTCCGGACGGCGTCGGCCTCTATCTGGTCAAGGGCGATGACGCGGGCGTCAAGCGCACCCGCCTGTCGCTGGCCGACAGCCGCGGCGCCGCCAACATCGAATTCAACGGCGCGGCTGCCGAGCCGCTGTCGGGCGGCGCGGACCTGATCGACAAGGTCCTCGACCGCGCCCGGGCCGGCGTCGCCGCCGAGATGCTGGGCTCCGCGATCCAGGCCTTCGAGACCACGCTCGACTACCTCAAGGTCCGCGTGCAGTTCGGCCAGGTGATCGGCTCCTTCCAGGCCCTGCAGCACCGCGCGGCCAAGATGTTCACCGACCTGGAACTGTCGCGCTCGGCGGTGGAAGCAGCACTTGCCGCCATCGACGCCGACAGCCCCGACGTGCCGGAACTGGTCAGCCTGGCCAAGGCCAAGATGGGCGACACCTTCCACCTGGTGTCGAACGAAATGGTCCAGATGCACGGCGGCATCGGCATGACCGACGCCCACGACGCGGGCTTCTATCTGAAGCGCGCCCGGGCGGCGGAAGCGGCGTTCGGGAACCAGGCGTTCCACCGGGATCGCTACGCGCGCATCCAGGGGTACTAGGGCGCTGACGCTTCGAGCCGCGCGGGCGCGGCTCGGGGGTTGGTTGTGAGATTGGGGAAGCCCCGCCGGCGGTGACGTTGGCGGGGTTTTTCTATGCTGCCACTTTTCGCGCTTCTGCGAGGTCTTGCAGATCGCCCCACCAAGGTAGGACCTCGGCGATCCGATCACCGAACGGATAAGCGCGCTCGAGTGTGCCCCTCATCCGTCGGCTTCGCCGCCACCTTCTCCCGCGAGGGGAGAAGGGTGTTCTTATTTTGTTCTTTTGATCAAGTGCGCTATTCTGCGCCGATGCCCTCCCCTGCCCGCACCTGGCCGATCCCGCCGATGGACCACGAGGCAGGGTTCAAGGACACCGCCTTCACCTGGGCGATGGGGGCGCTGATCCTGCAGCGGATGGCGGATCGGGAGACGATGAAGGCGATCACCGCCGCCCCCCGGATGCCGGCCTATTGCACCGTGTTCCAATGGGTGAAAGTCGTGCCGGAGTTCGGCGAGGCTTACCGGGAGATGCGGGCGGCGCTGGCGGCGACGGCGCGCCAGGAGCGCGACAGCCTGCGGGCGCTGAGGCGCCGGACGCGGGCGTGGGTGAGCGGCCGCAAGGGCTGCTACACGCCTGAGCTGGCCGAGGCTGTGTGCGACAAGATCCGCTGGGGCGCCGCGATGAGCGAGGTGGTGGGCCTGCCCGGGATGCCGTCGTCCAAGGTGCTCTACAGCTGGCTGGCGCGGCGGCCGGATTTCCGGGCGATGTTCATGGCGGCCTGCGGCTGGCGCGATGGCTGGCTGAAATTCCAGGCGGAGCTCGCCGTCGATGCGTGCCTGGAGTTCGGCCTGGCGCACGCCAAAGCCAGGGTGGCGGCGCTGGAGGCCCGGGCCGGGCGCTTGACGCCGAAGGTCTATCGGGCGGGTTCGGAGCCAGATCAAACGCTCCGCCGGGAGGCCTGACGCCTTCGCGGCCCCGCCCTACTTCTTCGGCGCCTCGTACGGCTTCTCCAAGACCGAGTCCTGGGAGGTCACGATCTGCCATTTGCCGGCGCGCAGGAGCCAGGTGTCGGTCCAGATGAGGCTGCGGCGGGAGCCGTCCTTCTTCGTGGCGGTCTCGCCGCCCTGGGCGATGGCGACGTTGGCGGGTTACGGTGACACTGTATGAAATAGCGTGACGGCATCCTCGCACGCAAAGCTCGATCTGGACGTAGGGGCCGACCGGGAGCTGGCGGCGAGGACGAACTAGGGACCATACCATTTTTGACTGCGGCCTTTGGACTGGACTGCAGTCGGGCGGGAATCGTCCCAGAGCCGTGTGCAAAAGTCGTGAGTGTTCCTACTTGAGTGTGTGGAGAATTTGCTATTCGCCAATAGGTTGATAGCGTCGCCGTGGGATATTCCCGGGGGCTACCAAAAATGATCCGCAAACTTGTCGCCGTTTCGACGGCGCTTTCTCTTGCTGCGTGCGCGACAGCGCCGGACAAAATCGGCGCGACATACGTCTCATCTATCCAATACTCGGGCTATGACTGCGATCAGATCCGAATGGAAATGGTCCACCTGTCCTCCAAGGTCGCAGAAGTGTCGGGAGCGCAGAAGCACCAAGCCACCAATGACGCCGTCGCCATGGGCGTGGGCCTGGTCCTGTTCTGGCCCGCCCTGTTCTTCCTGGCCGGCGGCAATGACCGGAAGGCCGAACTCGGCAATCTGAAGGGCCAATACGACGCTCTGACGGAAGCCGCGATTCAGAAGAAATGTCCGGTGGCCGACGAGCTGAAGACTGCTCAGGACGCGGCTAAGACCAAGCGCTAACCGGCGCAATCCCCGGGGTCAGAGCACACGCCCTACTCCGGGGTTCACGGGGCGGGGTGGCTCAAGGCGACGGCATCACTCGGGACAAGATGTACCATTGTTCGGGGCCTTGGGACCGAGGGGTGCGGTCAGGCCGCAACCCATCGAAGTCGTGCGCTGCCGAAGATCGTCTCCCGTCAATTGACAGGCGACACTTGAAAGCGTAGTCTCTCGCATGGATATCGGGAGCTTCGCCCACAAAGGTCTCAGACGGCTTTTCGAGGACGATGACGCCGCGAAGGTGGATGCGGCTTCGGTCGCCAAACTGCGGATCATGCTGGCCTTCCTGCAGGACATGGCCGGGGTCGAGGAGTTGCAGGCGCCGCCGAAATGGGGCGCTCATCAGCTCACGGGCGGCCGGCGGGGTGTCTGGAGCCTGTTTGTCACCCGGAACTGGCGGCTGACATTCCGCGTCGATGACGACGGCGTCCTGCAGGACATCGATTTCGAGGACTATCATTAGGAGGCTATGGTCATGCGCATGAAGGCGCCGCCCCACCCCGGGGCGTTCGTGAAGTCCGAGATCATTGAGGCGCACGGGCTGAGCGTCACCGCCGGCGCCAAGGCCCTGGGCGTTTCGCGTCAGGCGTTGTCGGAGCTGCTGAACGGCCACACGGCGATTTCGTCGGATATGGCCGTGCGCCTGGAAAAAGCGTTCGGGGTCAGCATGGACACCCTGCTGCGGATGCAGGCCAGCTATGAGATCGCCCAGGCCCGGGCGCGGGCTCACCTGATCGACGTCAAACGGTGCATGGCGGCAAGTGAGCCGGCCTTCGCCGCGGTCTGGGACAATCCGGAAGACGCCGTCTACGACGCCGAATGAGGCGCCGGACGTCGTAGGTCCTTCTCCCCCTTGCGGGAGAAGACCATCCCTGCGGAGCAGGTCGGATGAGGGGTTGGAAGGCGCGATTTGACGCGGCGGAGGGTGAGGATGCCGAGTGTGCCCCTCATCCGTCGGCTTCGCCGCCATCTTCTCCCGCAAGGGGAGAAGGACCGGGGTTGATGGGTTGCTTGCCCCCCCGCCCTACTTCTTCGGCCCTTCGTACGGCTTCGCCAGGACTGAGTCCTGGGAGGTCATGATCTGCCATTTGCCGGCGCGCAGGAGCCAGGTGTCGGTCCAGATGAGGCTGCGGCGGGAGCCGTCCTTCTTCGTGGCGGTCTCGCCGCCCTGGGCGATGGCGACGTTGGGCGCCGGGAAGCGGATTCGGACGTAGTCGACCGTGTCGGAGACCGTGGTGCGGGGGCCGGGATCGGCGGCCATCGACTGGGCCTTGTTCACGACCTTGTTGCGGGACGAGACGCCTTCGTAGTCGTCGGCCAGGCAGAGCTTGGAGGACGCGGTGTCGCCGATGACGTCCTGTTCGGCCCAGGCGTCCTCGCAGGCGCGGATGTAGAGCTTCACGGCGGCGAGGTCGTGGGCGTCGCGGGGCGGGACCGGCGTGGCGGCGTGGCCGCTCCCCGCCAGGAGCGATAAGGCCAGGAGGGCGAGCGCCCCGTTTCGGATGCTTGTCGCCGTCATGCCGTCTCTCCCCAAACCCGTGCGCACAGTCGCGCTCCGGAGCGCGGTTTCGTCAAGGACCAGGTCCTTCTCCCCTTGCGGGAGAAGGTGGGCGCGGAGCGCTCGGATGAGGGGTGATGGCGATCAACGCCGATCCGGCCATGCCCTCGGCCAAGGTGGTCTATGGCTGGATGCGCAAGGAGGCCGAGTTCCGTGAGATGGTGACGGAGGCCCGGCGTGAGTGGCTGGACTGGCTGGCCTTCGACGCCGACAACATGGCCGACCGGGTCTTGGCGGGCGAGCCGCTGGGGAAGGTCAAACGTCAGGTGGCCCGGATCGAAGGGCGGATCGGGCGGATGACGCCCAAGCATTACCGTTGGCGGGGGCGCGGCGCCCACGATGGCCGAGACGGATCTAGTCGATGACGCCGCCGATCCACTTGCAGGGCGGGTTTTCTACATCGCAGATTGAGAAGCCAACTCGCCTTTCAGGCGAAAACTGGCGCATTTTCTGTATTGGCGCCGGCAATATTCGAGAATTCATCCTATGCAGGGCAAATTTTCGGTCGCATGATCAATCTTGGTCATGCGCGCAAGCAACAACTCCGGGATGTTGAGACCGTCTGCCGTCCCGGCGCTCTCTGATCCCGGAGCGCAAACCCGAGAAGGATGAACCATGGTCCCGCGTCCGTTCCGTTCGGCCCTTGCGACCTTGGCGTGCGCCATCGCCGGGTCGGTGCTTCTGGCTCAGGCAAGCCCCGCCCAGGCCGGACCGGTCATCCTGCCGAACGCCATTTCCTTCGAATACTTCGGGCTGAACTTCGCCAGCAACGTCGTCACCAGCAATACGGTGGGAACCCTCGACTATGGCGGAAAGCCGGGCTGCGGCGGCGTCTGCACCGCCACGACGGCGCTCGGCGCCAGTCCGTTCATCTCCGCCACCGTCAATGAAGTCAGCTTCCAGGCCACCGGCGGCGGCATCGTCGAGGTCGACCTGGGCTACTACATTGAATATTTGAACGCGCCCGGGACCTACGCGGTCAACCTGCACGCCATCGACAGCCTTTCAGGCCCCGACGGCGCGGGGATGGTGGCGGCGCTGACGTTTGGCCAGGCCGGGGGCCGGCCGGGCTTCTTCAACGACTTCGCCACCCGCGACCTGCGGGAAGTCGATTGCGCGAACTTCTGCACCCCGGAAGCGCCAGGGCCCAAGACCGGGCCGTTCACGCCGAACAACACGGTCCAGATGATCGCCAATACCCCCTATTTCCTGCAGCTGAGCCTTTTCTACCGCCCAGAGTCCAGCCACGTTGAGATCAGCGGACTGATCGACCCGACGTTCACGGACGCCAATTTCGGTGGGACATTCGCCTACAGCCCGGGTGTGTTCGACGGGGCGGCGGGCGGCGTGCCCGAGCCGGCGACCTGGGCCATGATGCTCACGGGCTTTGGCGGACTGGGCGCCGTGATGCGGTCGCGCCGCAGGCGGGCCACCGCCTAGCACACCCTGGCGCGAGCCTGGCGGCGGCACGATCGCGATTGTCGGATACGGCCGGGCGGGCGGCTCAGGCGCGCTTGTAGATCGACTGTCTCGGGCGTTCGGTGACACGGCGCAGCATGGGCTCGAAGGCCGTCAGCGGCATGGTGTCATAGCCGGGCTCGAAGCTGTTCTGGTCGTAGAGGTGACAGAACTGGGCGCAGTATTCGAAGTGCGGGTGGCCGCGGAACTGCTCGCGCATGTCGCGGTCCAGGCCGATGTGCTGGAAGAAGTAGTAGCCCTGGAAGATGCCGTGCTTTTCCATCATCCAGTGATTGGCCTCGGAGATGTAGGGCTTGAGGATCGCGGCGCCCAGTTCGGCGTGGCTGGCCGGACAGAGGATGTCGCCGACGTCGTGCATCAGCGCGCAGACCACATATTCCTCGTCCTGGCCGGCCCGATGCGCGCGGGTGGCGGTCTGCAGCGAATGCTCCAGCCGGTCGACCGCGAAGCCGCCATCGTCGTTGTCCAGCAGGTTCAGATGCGCGATCAGCCGGCCGACCAGCTCGTCGCGATGCGGGGCGGCGGCGCGGCCGATGGCCGCCCAGTCCTCCTGGGTGCTCTCAGTCATCGCGTGGAACTTCGCGCGGTCTAGGATGGCGTCGCCGTCGGCCATGGGGGCCTCCTGTCATCTGTTGGCGTGATGGTGCGGCCGCGAGGCCGCCCGGTCAATCCAGGCTGGTCACGCCGGCTCGGTCACGCCGGCTCGGTCTGGGGTTCCTCGACGAAGCCTTTCCAGCTGGCCATGTATTTCACGAAGCTGGGGCCCAGCCCCTCGGCCAGCAGGTGCGCCTCGCTGACCGGGATCTTCACCGGGGTGAAAGCCGGATCGCGCGCCAGCTGTTGAGGCCAGTCGTGGTGCAGGATGGCGGCCCGGCCCAGCAGCACGAAGTCCATCCCCCGCTCCAGGCAAAGGCGCGCGTCGTCCGGCGTCATCACCTTGCCCGCGCAGCCCAAGGCCACCTTGCCGCGCGGCAAGTCGGTAAAATAGCTCATCAGGGTGCGACCCTGGAATTCGGGGTCCATGGGCTCCTTGGCGTAGTCCCACAGCGACATGTCCAGGTAGTCGATCTTGCCGTCGGCCAGCAGGCCGCGGGCGACCTCGACGATCTCGTCCAGCTTCAGGCCGAAGCGTTCGGGCGACAGGCGCAGGCCCAGGCTGAACTCGGCGCCGGTGACCGCGCGGATGCCGTCGATGACCTCGTGGACGATGCGGGCGCGGTTCTCCAGGCTGCCGCCGTAGCGGTCGGTGCGCTGGTTGACCTCGGGGCTGAGGAACTGGGCCAGGATGTAGCCGTGGGCGCCGTGGATCTCGACGCCCTGGAAGCCGGCCTGCTCGCTGCGCACGGCGGCGGCGATGAAGTCGTCGCGCAGCTGTTCGATCTCGGCCAGGCTGAGGGCGCGGGCCCCGAACTCCTCGTTGTCGGAGGGGCAGTGCGGCGCCTCGCCGATCAGCTCCTTGGGGCTGCGCATGCCAGCGTGGTGCAGCTGGACCACGGCGAGCGAGCCGTACTCTTTGATCTTTGCGGCCAGGCGGGTGAGCCCGGGCAGATGTTCGTCGCCGAACACGCCGAGCTGGCCGGGAAAGCCCTGGCCGACCCGCTGTACATGGGCCGCGCAGGTCATGGTCAGCGCGAAGCCGCCCTTGGCCCGCCAGGTCAGCCACTTGAACTCGTCGTCCGACAGCGTGCCGTCCGGGTGGCTCTGCAGGTTGGTCAGCGGCGCCAGCGCGATGCGGTTCTGCAGCGCCGGGCCATGGGCCAGGGTCAGGGGGTCGAAAAGCCCCGCAAGTTTGGAAGCATTGGGCAAGGCGGGCGTCCTCAAACAGTTGTTCGAGACCCTTCTAGCGGACCGCGAAGGCTCGCGGCAATCCAGCGGACCTGACAGCGGCCGCACCTTAGCTGAACCCCGGACACGCCAACGCCGCCGGCCTCGCGGCCGACGGCGCTCGCAGACGCGACTGAACTCGGTTTAAGCGGCGACGGCGACCAGGGCCGCGCGACGGCGAAGCGCCGCGCCCGACAGGCCGAAGCCGACGATCATCAGCGCCCAGGAGGCCGGCTCAGGAACGGCGGCGCCGTTGTCATTGAGCTGGACCCACGGCGAGACCCCGGCGTAGTCGCCCGTGGTCGGCAGCTCGTAGTTGTTGAAGTTGGCGTTGTGGCCGATTTCCGTCACCGCGCCCTGGGTCAGGTCGTTGGGATAGATCCAACGGCCGGTCAGGGTCCTGCCGTTCCCCAGGATGCCCACGTCGTAGGTGTGGCCCGCGAGGAAGGTGAAGCTGATCGCGTCGGTGTAGAGCCAGGCCTGGGCGTCGTTGTTGGCGAAGCTCTTGGTCTGGCTGAACAGCAGATTGCCCGAACCGCCGTTCCGGGCGCTGTCGAAGATCAGGAACTTGATGTCCTGGTCGCCGCCGACGCTGGACCAGAGGCCGATCTGGTTGACCGTGGTATCGGCGGAAAATTGCAGCACCGCGGCGTAGTTGTTGCCCGCGTTGCGCTGTTCGGTGGTGCAGAACGAGCCGGCGTCCGAACAGTGGGGTTCACCCAGAACCTGGCTGTCGAACAGGGTGTTGGCCGACGCCGGCGCGGCAAGGGCCGTGGCGGCCGCGGCCGAGATGGCGGCGATCGCCAGGAGAGTGTTGCGCTTGGCTGACATGATGCAGTGCCCCAGATTGATCCAACTCCGTCGGTGCGTTGCACAGCTCGGGCCAACGGCGAAGGCTGTTCACCCGACAGGGGAATCGGGCGCCGCGGGGACCGCCCCAGGCCGAAAGTAGCCCCGCGGTCCCCCCTACGCGCCGGCGAGGGCGAGGCTCGCCCGGCGGCGGCGCAGCGCCGCGCCCAGGCCGCCGAAGCCCAGCAGCATCAAGCCCCAGGTCGCGGGCTCGGGCACCGCGACGGCCTGGCCGCGGGTGATCTCGATGAAGTCGCCGTAGCCGTCGAGCTTATAGCTGCCGCCCTGGGCGGTGTTGACGATCTGGATCGTCGCGCCGATCGGGCCGACCAGGTCGCTGGCGAACTTCAGGTAGGTGTTGTTGCCCTCGGCGATCGACGACATCGCAAAGGCGTCCGTCGCGATATTGTAGAGGTTGGTATTGCCGTAGGCGGTCTGGAAGGCGTCGGTGTTGTAGTCGCCCGGCGTGCAGCCCCCGACCTCGTGCAGGCGGCTGTTGGTGATCTGGCCGGAGGCGTCGGTGTCGAAACGGCCCTCCAGCGTGCCCTCGCAGCCGATGAAGAAGTTCGACACCTGCCAGGTGGTGGCGTGGGCGGCGGGCGCGGCCAGGGTGGTGACGCCGAGCGCCAGGCTGGCGGCGGCGAGGATCGAGGTCAGGCGCATCGGATTTATATCCCAGGTCCAGGGGTTACGACGAGGCCCCAGGGTTTCTGAAATGACGCGGCCGCACAATTGGACCAAAGACCTACGACTTAAGTCCTAGGGTTCGCCCCTAACGGGAGTCTGGCTGACGTCGACTGCCGCCGCGCGGGCGCTTGAGGGGGGTGCGAAGACCGGCTAAGGAACCGCACCTCGACGAATGCGGGCGTAGCTCAGGGGTAGAGCACCAGCTTCCCAAGCTGGGTGTCGTGGGTTCGAATCCCATCGCCCGCTCCAGGTCATGCCAGGTCGCCCCAGGTCGCCTCCGGGGGATCAGACCCCGAACCGCGTGCTCCAGGCAGCCAGTCTTTCGAGGCTGACCACCGCGCCGCCACAGGCGATCACCGCGACGCATTTGAAGGGCCTGAGCACCGGGTGGTGGTCATAGGCGAGGCTCAGCGCGGCGCCGCAGGCGGGCTCGACCAGGGCCAGGTGGTCGTCGGCGAACCGCTTGCAGGCGCGCACGGCGTCAGCGTCGGAGACAACGGCGGAAACCACCGGCCGCGTCTGCGTCCAGCCGAAGGCCCGGTCGGACAGGCGCCGCGCGCCGAGGCTGGAGGCGATGGTGTCGATCCCGTCCAGGGTCACGATCTCGCCGGCCGCGAGGGATCGGGCGAGACAGGCCGCGCCCTCAGTCTCGACAGCGACGATGACGGTGTCCTTGAGGCCGTTGCGTTCAAGCCCCTCGGCCACGCCGCACAGCAGCCCGCCGCCACCCACCGCGACCACGATGGCGTCCGGCGCGGGGCCGCGCGCGGCGATCTCGTCCACCAGGCTCGCGTGGCCCTCCCAGATCAGCGGATGGTCGAAGGGCGAGACGTAGGCCGCCTCGCCACGGCTGGCGATGGCGCGGGCCAGCGCGTCAGCCTTGTCCCAGACATCGCCCTCGACGATCACCTGGGCGCCAAGTGCTGCGATCTTGTCGCGCATGAAGTCGGGCGTGGTCGATGGCGTCACCACGGTGACCCGGACGCCCAGCGCGCGGCCGGCATAGGCCGCCGCGTAGCCCGCGTTGCCGCCCGACGAGCTGACCAGGGCCCTTGCTCCCTCGGCGCTCAGGCCCTGGCAGAGCCGGCCGATGCCGCGGATCTTGAAGGAGCCGGTGGGCTGGTGGCAGTCGAGCTTCACCCAGGTGTCGCGCCCCATCGCCGGGGCCAGCCCTCGGTGCGGGACATAGGGCGTGACGTCGTGCAGCGGCTTCAAGATCGGCCTCCCCCAGGGTTCTCGCCTTGTCGCCTCCTCCGCGCCGCAAGGCCAGAGGGCAGAGGGGTCAGCCGCGCGGAATTGCCGGACGGGTCGGCCGGCCCCGCGAACCCGTCGAGACTGGAATCCGGCCATGAACCTGGTTCTCGCGCGACGTCATTTCTCGCTCAAGAATTAGGTAACAGGTCCACATAGAAGAAGTCTGATCGCATTTTTCGTATCTTGAGAGAATTATCTTCCTCTCTGGATTCGTTTTCGCGGTGAACGCGGCAATGATTTTCTCCCGCGCCCGGTCATCCTGTCGATCACACTGCTTCGAGGGGACCTGCCGCCATGTTTCGCGCCTTCACCGACCACCCGGACTCGGTCGGCGAGACCTACTTCGAGCACATGCACTCGGCGTCCTGGTTCGCGACGACCATGTTTGTGGGTGGCCTCGCCTGCCTGGTTCACGCGGTGCTGCCCTTCGCCTGCCAGAAGAGCGGCAGCCGCCGCATCCGCGACCTCTACGACCGCATGGTCACCAACCGCCACCGCAGCCCCCAGACGGCCGGGATCGAGACCCAGGGCTTCCTCGGCTACGCCGAAGGGATCTGACTCTTCCCTCCCCATTTTGGGGAGGGACAGACCGCGGAGCGGTCAGGGTGGGGAGCTGGCTTTCAAGCGGTGAGCGCCGCGCTCCGGCCGGCACTTCCTCACCCGTCTCGCGCCTTAGGGCGCGATCCACCCTCCCCGAAACGGGGAGGGATGACTACAGTCTCTACTTCACCCAGATATGCACCCGGTCTTCCGGGGCGACATAGAGCTTGTCGCCCGGCTTGACGCCGAAGGCCTCGTACCAGCCGGCGATGTTGCGGATCGTGCCGTTCACCCGATAGACCGCCGGCGAGTGCGGGTCGGAGACCAGGCGCTGGCGCAGCGCGTCCTCGCGGATCTTCTCGCGCCACACCTGGGCCCAGCCCAGGAACACCCGCTGGTCGCCCGTCAGGCCGTCGATCACCGGCGCGGGGCGTCCGTGCAGATAGGTATGATAGGCGTCCAGCGCGAGCGACAGGCCGCCCATGTCGCCGATGTTCTCGCCCATGGTCAGGCCGCCCTGCACGTGGGCGCCGGGGAAGGGCTCGAAGGCCGAGTACTGGGCGCCCAGTTTGTCGCGCTGCAGGTTGAACTTGGTGTTGTCCTCCGGCGTCCACCAGTCGGTCAGCACGCCGTTTCCATCTGACTTGCGGCCCTGGTCGTCGAAGCCGTGGCTGGTCTCGTGGCCGATCACGCCGCCGATGCCGCCGTAGTTGATGGCCGGATCCGCGTCGGCGTCGAAGAACGGCGGCGCCAGGATCGCGGCCGGGAAGACAATCTCGTTGTTGGCCGGGTTATAGTAGGCGTTGACCGTCTGAGGCGTCATCCCCCACTCGGCCTTGTCCACCGGCTGGTTCAGCCGGGCGACCTCGCGGTTCCACTCGAAGGTCTGGCCCCGCATGATGTCGCCATAGAGGTCGTCGGCCCTGACCGTCAGCTTGGAATAGTCGCGCCACTTTTCGGTGTAGCCGATCTTGACGGTGAACTTGGAGAGCTTCTCCAGGGCCTTGGCCTTGGTCGGATCGCTCATCCAGTCGAGCGTCTCGATGCGGGCCTTCAGCGCGGTCTGGATGTCCTTCACCAGAGCGTCCATCTTGGCCTTGGCTTCGGGCGGGAAGTAGTGGGCCACATAGACCCGGCCCACGGACTCGCCCACCAGGCTGTCGGTGAAGGCCACCGCGCGTTTCCAGCGGGGCTTCTGCTCCGGCTGACCGGACAGCTCCTTGTTGTGGAAGGCGAAGCTCGCGTCCACGAACGGCTTCGACAGATAGGGCGCCGCGCCGTCGGCGACGTGGAAGGCTTCCCAGGCCTTCAGCGTGTCGAGCGGGGTGTCGGCATAGATCTTGGCGACCTTCGGGAAGGCGGTGTTGGTGGTGACGATCACCCGCTGGACGCCGGGCAGGCCGGTGGCGGCCAGGTATTTGTTCCAGTCGAGGCCGGGGGTCAGCGCGTTGAGCTCCGCCGGATTGGCGGGATTGTAGGTCTTGTCGCGGTCGCGGCGCTGGATACGCGTCCACTGGACCTCGGCCAGCCGGGTCTCGAAATCGACGATCGCCTTGGCGTTCTCGGCCGGCTTGGGCCAGCCGGCCAGGGTCAGAATCTGCGCCACATAGGCCTGATACTTGGCCTTCTTCTCGGCGAAGGACGCCTGCAAATAGTAGTCGCGGTCAGGCAGGCCGAGGCCACCGGTCCCCGCCAGGACAGCGTATCGGTTGGGATTCTTGGCGTCGATGGTGATGCCCACCGGGAAGACACTGACGAAGGCTTCGTGGTTGCCCAGGCCCATCAGGGCGGTGAGCTCGTCGCGGGTCGTCACGGCGCGGACCTTCGCAAGGTCGGGCGCCAGCGGCTTGGCGCCCAGCCGGTCGGCCAGGGCCTCATTCATGAAGGCTGCATAGGCCGCGCCGATCTTGGCGGCGTCGCCGTTCTTTAGCGATTGAGGGTCGTGCAGGCGGCCGGCCGCGGCGTCCATGTCGATGGCGTGGAGGCGAGACTCGGACAGCACTGATAGCTTGTCGAAGTTGCCGAACCGCGACCGGTCCGAGGGGATCTCGGTCCGCGCCGCCCACTTGCTGTTGGCGTAGGCGAAGAAGTCGTCGCCCGGCTTGACCGACGTGTCCATGCCCGAGACGTCGAAACCCCAGGTCCCATATTTCGGCGAGGCGAGTTCGGCGGCCGGAACCGGCGCCTCGCCCGCGCCCATCATCGCCGGCGCATGGGCCTTGGCCGCGCTCCAGGCCGGAGCCGCGCCCAATTCCACGACCCCGAGGGCGGCGACCGCCACGGCGGTGAGCAGGATGTTTCGGCGAAGCGGGATCATCGGCGTCTCTCTCATGCGCGGCGTGGGGATTGCAGGTCTAATCCTGCGCGAGCCGCCAAGAAACGGGAATTTTGATGCCGCGCAAGGTTCCCGCTGGCGCGCGGGGCTAGTGCAACGTGGCCAGGCCCGCGCGGTCGAACTCCAGCGGCTTGGGGTAGGCGCCCGACCAGGCGATCTCCCAGGCGAATTTGGTCAGGCCAAGGCCTTCGATCCACAGCTCGGCATCGACGCAATCCATGCGCAGCATCGTCAGCCGCGCATCGCCGGGCCCCTCCGGCAGCCACCCGGCTACCTTGGGGTTCCAATAGCGCTGCATCCGCCGCCGGTCCTGGACCACCGTCAGTTCGCCGGCCACGGAAGCCAGCAGATCATTGTCCTGCAGGACGAACATGCCGACACCGCCATCGCCGATGGTGCGCACCAGGTCGGTATCCAGGCGGGCGATGAACCACAGGCGCCTACGCCGACGTTCGGCGAAAACGATCATTGGCTGAGCGTGCAGTCCCGATTTGGTGAGGCTGAGCATCCCCATGCCCAATGTCTCGATCGCCTGCCACAGGCGTGCGTTCGTCGTCTCGCGCCGCTGTTCGAATAGATCGGCCATATCCCCCCCGAAACGCCTGCCCTCGCCCGGTTCCCGGCCTCAACAGGACCGCGTGACCAAGCCACGACGGAACGCGCTTTTGGTAGGCCGCGCGCCCCTGATCGCTGACGGACCCGCGCCTCGACGGCCGGTCCCATCGTTCACTCACCACCCTGGCGTCGATCGTCCGGCCCATGGGCTGTTCGCTTCGACCGCCCCAGCTCAGTCAAAGCGAATACAAGAGGAGCCTAGCTCGCCTGCGTCACCGCTTCAACGCATGTCGCGTGGCAGGCGAACCGGACCGCAGGGAGCCCCGGCGACCGCCCGAAAGCGCCCGGCATAGGCCGCAAGATTTCCCCGCCGCCCATGAAGGAATTCTGGTTGGAATTCTGGGAAGAATTCTGGCGCGACAACCCGAGCGTGGCCTGTTCTGGTGGCCGACGCCTCCATGGGAACGCCGCATGATCCGTTTCGTCCTCGCCACCGCCCTGGCGCTTCTGGCCGCCGGGCCGGCCACCGCCGCCGCAGCGCCCCGGATCGGGATCGACAGCTTCGCCCAGCTCGCGACGCCCCTGCCCTATCCCTACAACGCCGCGGCCGACGCCGACGCCCAGGTGGCCCGCGCCAAGGCCCGCGCCCGCAAGGCGGGCAAGCTGCTGCTCATCGACCTGGGCGGCAACTGGTGCGGTGACTGCCGGATCCTCACCGGCGTGATGGAGCGCCCGGACCTGAAGCCGTTCCTGGACGCGCACTACATCACGGTGCTGGTGGATGTGGGCCGCTTCGACCGCAACCTGCAGATTCCGGCGCGCTACGGCATCACCGAGCGGCTGGAAGGCGTGCCCGCCCTATTGATCGTCGATCCGAAGACCGACCGGCTGCTCGATGCGGGCCAGGTCACGGCGCTGGCCGACGCCCGCAACATGAGCCCCCAGGGCCTCGCCGACTGGCTGGCGCAGTGGGTCCGCTGAGCGAACGGACGGCCTGACGAGGTCCGCCTCGGGCGCCAAGCCGACATCGGCCCGCGCCCGAAAGCGCCCTAATACTCGGGATAATAGTTATCGTTGCGGCCCCGGCAGACCCGCACGTACTGACCCCGGTCACTGCTGACCCAGCGGCAGTCATGCTGGCGATACCAGGCCTCGTCGTGCTGGCCCCGATAGCCTCGGTAGCTGTCGTAGTCGGCGGTCTGATCGCGCGTCCAATAGGGCTGGCCATTGTCGCAGTTGATGCTGGAGCGGGCGATGTTGGAGCCGATCGCCGCGCCGGCGGCGGCGCCGATGACCGTGCCGCCGGTCTTACCGCCGCCCGAGGATACGGCGTTGCCCACCAGGGCGCCGGCGATGGCACCCAGGGCGATACCGGCGACGTTGCGGTCCTTCTTATCCTGCTGGCACTGGTTGGCGTAGTAGCGGTAGCCTTCGTAGTTCGGGCCGTCGTAGCCGTTGTCGACAATTCGGCTTTCGGGACCCTGAGAATAGGCATTTTCCGCGCATCCCGCGCTGGTCATCACCGCGCCGAGCATCAGGACCGCCAAGGCGGCGTTGGCAATTTTCTTGTTCATGGGGGTCTCCTCCGGTGTCCCAGGGAACGCGAACGGCATAGCTTTGTTCCGAGCCTGTTCGGGCCAAGCGTCGTCAGTGGCCGAAAATTCGCGGGAACGAGGCCTTGACGATGTCGCGCAGCCCGCTCGTCGGGTTGCCCATGGCCTGAAGCAGGCTCAGCGTGCGGCCGGCGGCGCCGGCGAACTCGAACGAGGCGTTCTCGAAGCTGCAGTCTCTAAGCAGGGGTGGCGCGCCGCCATCATAGACCAGAACGACTCTGCGAAATCGGCAACGTTCGAACTTGGTATTGTCGAGCCTTATCCGTCCCGTGAGCATCTTGTCTTCGAATACTTTGGGCTCTTCGGCAAAGATGTCTGATGTTTCAAATGCTTCAGTATCAAAAGATCGATTCATGGAGCCCTCCAAAAACCGAACAACGTTCCCTCCGGTCGATTTGATCCCGCGGCCTTCACTCGACGCGGAAAAGTCTTGAGCGACCCGGGTCGGCCTCTCCGCCATCGGACACGACCTACCCGGCCAGCCACCGCCTCGGATGACGCCAGCCCAGTTCGCGGACTTCGCCGGAGGCCAGGCCAAGGGTCTTCATCTTGGCCGCCGTCAACGGACGGATGGCCTCGACCGGTTCCTGGCCGCCCAGCGGGCTCGCCGCGATCCGGCCGGTGCGGCCCGCCCAGTCGACGGCGGTCCACTCCGACTTGCCCTGATCCTCGTGGCCGACGGCGAAGTAGTGGCGCAACGGCGCGGGCTCTCCGGCGATCTGCACCAGCACCCCGATCAGCCACCCGCCCGCCATCAACCGCTCCTGCCCAAGACGCCAGGAGCCTTAGCGGTCCTGTTCCGTCGCGGCCAGGGTCCGGTCACGGTCAACCTCAGTCGGGCGCTGCCGGCTGACATGATGGTGGGCGCCAACTCTTCCTGGCGCCCGATGTCGGCGCATCGACGAGGCGGTCCCGCGCCGGACGGGGCGATCGGCGATAGGCGGCTTGAAGGCGCCCCGAAGTCCCCATAGGCTAGACGTCCAGACGAGGAGCACATGTCATGGCCGACGCTGAAGATCCGCAGAACAGCGCTAAACCGAACCAGAAGGACAAGGGCACGGTCGTGCACACCGCCTTCGGCGAGAAGCTGACCGGCCACTTGGCCGACATCGCCGACGGCGACGACGCCCGCAAGACCAAGGCCGCCAAGGTCGACGATGGGCGGGCGCACCCGCACCAGAAGGACAAGGGCAAGGTCGTCACCACCGCGTTCGGCGAAAAGATGTCCGGCGGCCTCGCCGACATCGCCGACGGCGACGACTGATCGACGCTGGCTGAGGCCCGCGCGGCAATGGCTGCGCGGCGCCTACAGCGTGTCGTAGACCACCTGGCCGTCGACGACGGTCAGCACGGCGTGTCCCTTGGGGATCGCCGCCTCGGGCGCGGCCATCAGATCCACCGAGAAGCCTGAGAAGTCGGCGCGCTTGCCGACGCTGATCGTCCCCAGGTCGTTTTCCGCAAACCGAGCATAGGCCGCCGAGGCCGTGAACAGCTTGAGCGCTTCGGCGCGGCTGAGCTTTTCCTCCGGATGCCAGTCAGGGTTGGAAAAGCCGTTCAGGTCCTTGCGCGCCACCGCGGCATAGAACTCGATCAGCGGCGCCCCGCGCTCCACCGGCGCGTCCGATCCGCCGACCACCACCGCGCCGGTATCGAGCAGGCTCTTCCAGGCATAGGCGCCCTTCAGCCGGTCCTTGCCCAGCCGCGCCGGCGCGAAGTGCAGGTCACCGATGGCGTGGCTCGGCTGCATCGAGGCGATGACACGGTCGGCCTTGAAGCGCGGAATATCGACGGGCCGCAGGATCTGGGCGTGCTCAATCCGCCAGCGCGCGGCCTTGCCCGCCGCCGGA
The DNA here is from genome assembly GCA_025359785.1 of Alphaproteobacteria bacterium. Taxonomy (GTDB): domain Bacteria; phylum Pseudomonadota; class Alphaproteobacteria; order Caulobacterales; family Caulobacteraceae; genus Phenylobacterium. The sequence continues at coordinate 45,682 of JANYET010000053.1, forward strand.
TTGGCCTTGAACACCGCTTCGTAGAGGTCGAGCGCCGTGGCGTTGCCGCGGTCGCCAATCGCGTGGGTGGAGACCTGGATGCCCTTGGCCAGGGCCTGGGCGAGGACCGGCCGCATCGTCTCCGGCGGCGTGACCAGCGTGCCGGTCAGGCCGGGCGCGTCGGAATAGGCCTCGAACAGCGCGGCGCCGCGCGAGCCCAGCGCGCCGTCCATGTACATCTTGATGCCGCGCGTGGTGATCCGGCCGTCCGGCGTGGCGCGGGGACCGCTGGCGAACAGCGGCCCAGCCTGGCCGAAATCCACCATATTGTAGACCCGCAAGGTCGCCTCGCCGCGCTTGGCCATGGCCTCCAGCAGGGGCACGTCGGCCCAGGCGACGCTCATCGAATGGACGCCGGTCCAGCCGTAGGCGGTCTCGACGCGGAACGCGGCCTTGAAGGCAGCCAGCCGCTCGGCCTCGTTGGGCGGATGCCGCAGCTTGGTGACCAGGCCCATGGCGTTGTCCACCAGCATGCCGGTGAGCTTGCCGTCCGGGCCTTTGAGGATCTGGCCGCCGGCCGGCGCGGGCGTCGTCTCATCGATCCCGGCCGCCTTCAGGGCCGCGGTGTTGGCGGTGAGCGCATGGCCGTCGGCGCGGTGCAGCAGCACCGGCTGGTCCGGCGCGACGGCGTCGATGTCGGAGCGCTGCAGGAAGCGGCCCTCCGGCCAGCCGGTCTCGATCCAGCCGCGCCCGTCCACCAGGCCGGCAGGCTTGTTCGCGGCCAGATAGGCCTTAAGCCGCGCGGTGACCTCGGCGGCGGACCTGGAGCCTTCCAGATTGAGCGTCAGCTCCCGCTCGCCGATACCGTCCAGGTGGGCGTGGCTGTCGGTGAAGCCGGGGAACAGCGCCGCGCCCTTCAGGTCGATGACCCGGGTCTTGGGGCCGACCAACGCCCGCGCGCCGGCCTTGGCCCCGGCAAAGGCGATCCGCCCGTGGCTGACCGCGACGGCGTCCACCTTCGGCTTGGCGTCCACCGCCGTGTAGATCGGTCCGCCCCAGATGACCAGGTCGGCGGGCGGCTTAGCCTGAGCGGCGAACGGGGCGGTCAGGGCGAAGGCGGCGGTGAGGCCAAGGGCTGGGGTGCGCATGCGGCCTAGCTAGCCTCGCGGGGCCTCAAACGCCAAGCTGTCTTCGCCGCATCGCCTCACACGTGGGCGGCTCCGGCCAGCACCAGGGCCATCATCAGCATGGCCAGCGTCAGGCAGGCGATCCAGGCGGTCAGTCGGCGGATCATGGTCAGCGCCCCGGTGTCCGTCAGCCGCTCAGCGCCGCTTGCGCGCGGCTGGAGCCGCCGCCTCGGGGGCGGGCGGATCGCTGCGACGCGGTTCGTTCTGGGCCGTCATGGCCGCGTTGGTCAGGCCCAGCAGGCCGCCGGGGTTCATGGCGTCAACCATGGCGGTAGGCATCAGGATGGTGGCGCCGCGCTCCTTGGTGGTCTCGTAGATGATGTTCATGGCGCGCAGCTGCAGGGCGGCGGGGCTGCGGGCGTAGATGTCCGCGGCCTCGACGAATTTCTCGGCGACGGCGAGCTCGGCCTGACCCAGATGGATGCGGGCGGCGGCCTCGCGCTGGGCCTGGGCCTCGCGGCTCATGGCGTCCTGCAGGGCGGCCGGCACGCCGATATCGCGGATTTCCACCGAGATGGCGGTGACGCCCCAGTCGGCGGTCTTGCGACCGATCTCCTCGCGCAGCATCTCGTCGCCGTGCTTGCGGTCCGACAGGAGCGTCGAGAGCAGGGACGAGCCAACCATTTCGCGCAGCGAGGTCTGGGCGACGCGGCTGATCGCCGAGCGGTAGTCGGTGATCTCCAGGGCGGCGCGCTCGGGGTCGTGGATCTGCCAGAAGACGACGGCGTCGACGTCCACCGGCACGGTGTCCTTGGAAAGCGCCTGTTCGGCGTTGAACTCGGTGGTCTGGATACGTTGATCGAGCCAGTAGACCACCTGATCGATCACCGGCACGATCACAAACAGTCCGGGACCGGACACGCTTTGCAGGCGGCCGAGCCGCAGGACCACCGCGCGCTCCCAGTGGTTGGCCATCTTCAGCGAGGACGGGACCAGCAGGCCTATCAGGGCCAGGACGCCGGCCACCCAGAACAGGGCGTAGTTGCCGTCCCGCGCGCCGCCGGCGGCGGCGAGAAGGGCCAGGGCGAACAGCACGACGGCGATCAGGCCGGCGGTCGGGTTGCCACCGCGGGCGCGTTGCCCCGGCAGGTTCATGGTGAGGCCAGGCATGCTCATGACGTCTTCTCCTTCTCGGCGGCGAGCGCCGCGATACGTTGGGACAGCGCCACGGGATCGACCCCCAGGGCGGCGGCGGCGGCCAGGGTCTGGCGCGCCAGGTTTTCGGTCTCGGCCTCGTGGGCGGCGCCCTCCATGGCCGGCGGTGGCTCGGCGACAAAGCTGCCGCGCCCCCGGATTAGCGTCAGCGCGCCCAGGCGCTCCAGGTCGTCGTAGGCGTGGCGCACGGTGTTCAGATCGACCTTCAGGGCCACGGCCACCTGGCGCATGGTCGGCATCTGGTCGCCGGGCGTCAGCAGGCGCGCGCCCATGGCCCGCAGCAGCTGCTCGCGCAGCTGCACATAGATCGGGACCCCGTTGGTCTCGATCCGCAGCGCCTGAAGAATTTGAGCCTGTGTATGCATACACTCATACAATACGCCCAAGCCATGGCGTGTCAACGGGCGCCCAAAATGAGTATCCGGGACCGTGCGATCGTCGCGGAAATCTGCGTGACTGGAGTTTCCAGCCATAGGGTGACCCTCGATGAGTCGCGACGACGACGAAGGCGGCGAGCCGTCCCGTGCCGAGGCGAAAGCCGAAACCGGGTTCACCGCGTCGCAGAGCTATCTCCAGATGCACATCGGTCGCCTGATGCGTAACCGCCGGCGGATGGTGGAGATGACCCAACAGCAGCTGGCGACCAACTGCGGCGTGTCCTTCCAGCAGATCCAGAAATACGAAGCCGGAGAGGCCAGCATCTACGCAGCGCGGCTTTGGGCCATCGCTTGCGCCCTTGGGGTTTCCGTCGGCTACTTCTTTGAGAGCGCGCCGAGCCGAGCCAGGCTTTAGGCTTGGCCGCTCGTCCTGACCGGCTGATCCCTGTCAGCCGAGAACGCCCTACCCCGCCGGGAAGGTCAGGTTGGGCTGCGCGGTCCAGGGGTTGGCATGGCTGCGCGGAGCGCTCAGCACCAGGCGGCCGCCGAGGCCGGAGCGGCCGATGCCCTCGGCCTCGTAGAGCGCCTCGAACCCGTCGGGCGAGGCCGCGCTCTTCGCCAGGGCCTTCAGCGCCTCGGGACTGGCCAGCGCCTCGGCGGCCTGGGCCAAACCGGTATCGCGGTCGCCAGCGACAATGACGATGCGGTTGCCGCTCGGCCCCTTGAAGGCGGTGACGTAGCCATAGTCGCGCCGCGTGGCGTCCGCCCCGTTCGCATAGCCGGGACTGGGGCCGCCCTCCTGGCTGACGTAGGCCCTGTGGGTCACCTTGTCGGTCAGTTCGTCATAGGTCTCGCCGACCACGAACCGCGAGGCCGCGAACACCGGAGCGCGCAGGATGCCGAGGCCGGAGAGATAGCCCACATAGACGATGTTGTTGCGCTTCAGCATCTCCGGCGTGAGGTCCGAGGCCATCACCACGCGCAGGCTGTCGGCGTGCGACGCGCCTCTGGCGACGATCGGCACGATGCTGCGCAGCGCGAAGGCCGCGCCCACCGGCAGGTAGTAGAGGTCAAGGTCGCGGTAGCTGCCCATGGCCTTGGGGTTGTCCATCAGCCAGGCGTCCAGATCCTCACGGCTGTTGATGCCGTATTCCCGGACCAGCCGGTTGACGCCCGACCGCTCGTCGATTTCGCCGAAGATGTAGTAGTCGCCGAGCACCAGCAGCGTCGGGCCCTCGGCCTTGACCAGCGGCGCCCAGGCAGCGCTGGCCTGCGCCCTCGACAGCGCCCGCTCCGTGCCGTGGGTGGTCCAGAAGGCGGCCCAGGCCGCGATATTGAGCCCCACCAGGACCGCGACGCCGGCGAGCGCCAGCCGCCGCCCGTCGCGCGGCGGACGGACCTGGGGCGCGGCCGATCCGGACCGGGGCTCGGCCACCATGCGGTACTCGCCCTTGGGCACCGAGAGCCGGACGGGGTCGTCACGGCCCGGGCCGGCGTAGAACTCGTCCAACTTGCGGCGCAGACGATGGACGGCCACCCGTACCGAGGCGTCCTGCGCGCCGTCGAAGGCCGAGCTGCGCCCGAACACGGCGGCGGCGACCTCGAACTCCTTGGGGCGCATTCCCGTCTGGCCGCACGCCGCCAGATAGTCGAACAACCGGTTCAGCCCGTCCGAACGGCCGAGCGCGCGGCGCGCGCGCAAGGCGGCGGCCAGCGCGGCGATCCGGTCTCCCGCAGCCTCGGTCTCGGTGTCGGACAAGCCCGCTGTAACCTTCTGTAACCCCTGAAGAGACCGTATTTAACCGGACAGGGGCGCGAATGGCAAAGTATGGGTTGAGGCAACAAGACTGCCGAGGATTTGAACTTGAAGCGCCTGATCACCTTCGCGGCCTGCGCCGCCTTGCCGCTGGCCTTCATGCTCGGCTGTTCGCCGCAGACGCCGGTCAAGGTCGCCGACGCCGGTGGCGGCGCGAAATACAACATCGACGCCCTGCCGATGCCGGAGTTCATGGGCCACGTGGTCGATCCGGCCTCGTTCGCCTATTGGAAGGGCTCCGGCACCGAGGAGACGGGCAAGGGCACGAAGGATCTGGCGCCCACCACCGAGGAGGGCTGGGAGGCCATGGAAACCGCCGCCGCGGTGCTGATCGAGGCCGGTAACGCCCTGCAGCTTCCCGGCCGTGAGCGCCCAGGCAACTGGTACAAGTACGCCCAGGCCCTGACCGCCGAGGCGGTGCTCGCCAAGGCCGCGGCCGGCAAGCACGACAAGGCCGCGACGTATGACGAAGGCGCCAAGATCTATCTGATCTGCACGTCGTGCCACAAAGAGTACGTGATCGACCCGGGCATCAAGGCCAACGGCCCCGCCAAGGGTAACCCGCTGCCGGACTGGCCGGCGGACATCAAGGCCAAGCAAAAGGTCTTCGAGGCCAAACCCGCCACCTGACCGCGGACCGCCAAAACCAGGACTATCGGGGGAAATCGAAAAAGATCTCCCAGGTCTTTTGGCGGCCATGAATCCGCGCGATGGTCGTTTCCGAAGAGGAACAGCCATGCGTAAGATCATCGTCGCTACAGCCGCCATCGCCGCGCTCGCCATCGCAGGCGAGGCTAGCGCCCACGCCCGGCTGCTGATGGGCGCGCCAAAGGCCGGCTCGACCGTCGCCGCGCCGAAGGCGCTGACGCTGCGCTACAGCGAGGAACTGGTCCCCGCCGCCAGCCACGTCACCGTCACCGGCCCGGCAGGCGCGGCCATCGCCACCGGCCCGCTCACCGTCGACGCCAAGACCCGGCGGGTCGCCACCGTGCCCTTCGTGGCGCCACCGGCCGCAGGCGCCTACAAGGTCGCCTGGCACATGAAAACCGAGGACGGCCACGAGACCGACGGGACCTTCGCCTTCACCGTGAAATAGCGGCCAGCCACCGCGATGGCCCGTGGTTTCAGGTGCGTACCGTCAACCTGAGCCGGCGAACCGCCGCCAGCAGCCCGGTGATCGAGAACGCGAACCCCGCCGACAGCGGGATCAGCAGCAGGGTGATGCGCAGCACCGGCCGGTCCGAAAGGCCCGGGAAATTGTAGGTATGCAGCATGTAGTAGACCCAGGCGTAGGCGGCACGGCTGCGGTCCATGACCACCATGACCCGGCCGGATTGGCCATCGACGTAAAGCCGCTCCGTCGTCCGGCCCTCCAGCCGAATCAGGCGCGCGCTGGACCCCAGACCTTCGGCCTTGGCATAGGGACTATCGGCAATGACCGGCGAAACCTCCACGATCTGCTCGCCGGGCCAACCGTATCGGACGGCCTTGATGAGAAGGTCTGGCGGCAGGCCATTCGAAGCTTGCACCCCGGCTGACCCGGTCGTCAAAACCTTGATTGGCCCAAGCCCAGGCCCGTCGGCGGCGGCGACTTCGCGCCCGGCTACCCGGCCGAAACGGACGACGGAGGCGCCCTGCAAAGCCCGGAGGTCCGCCGGCTCAAGGCGCCTGGGCGTGGGCGCCGGCCCGTCGCGATAGCGAGCGATGGCGGACGGACCCGCCTCACCGTCGGAGAACAGCCGGCCATGATCCATCGAGAGCCAGCCACTGGTAATCCAACACGCGACGAACAGCCCAGCGCAAAGGCCGAGCAGATGATGCCAGCGTAGAAGCCCTTTGAACGGTGAGGCAGTCTGTCCCGCCCGCAGGCGCGTCACGGTGCGGGAGATCCCTAGGGTCAGCCCCGCGGTGACGCTGGCGAGACCGACCAGCGAGACGATCCAGACGGTCCAGTCCCAGAGCGCGAAGCTGCGCCGGATCGGCACGATGTAGATCCAGTGGATCACCGACCCAAGCCAGTTGCAGGCGCGCTCGTAGCGGACGGTCCGCTGGATCACTTCGCCGGTGCGCGCGGACACGTAGAGTTCGGTGCCGGGCGCATCCTCGAGCCGGGCGCGGAACACCGGCCGCACGGGGTCGAACTGTTGGTGCACGACCCATTGATCGTAATCGAACGGTCCATCCAGTCGCTTGACCGGAGCTCGCCCGAAGGCCGCCGCGATGCGCGCGGCGACTGGGCCGTCGATCGCCGGCAGCCTTGCCCCATCCACGGCGGACAACACGGTCGCATGGCCGTCCACCGCCGCCACATAGACCGGCGTGCTGTCCCGATCGATCAGGCGCAGATCGGCGGAGTCCGCCAAGTGGCCCCGCGCGATGTCCGGGCCGATCGCCACGGCGCCCATGCGGATCGCGGCCGACCCCCGGGCCGCGTCGCTCGCCCCCAGCGAAGGGAAGGCCACGAACACCATCATGGCCCCCGTCGCGAACCAGGTGGCGAACATCAGGCTCAAGACCACGCCCACCCAGCGGTGGAAGAGGACCAGCAGCCTCACGCGACGCGCCCGCCGCGCACCCGCCTAGAATTTCGCCGAGATATCGAACTGCACATAGCGCGGCCGCCCCAGGATCACCTCTGAAGGATAGAAGATATCCGCCGCCTGGACGTAGGCCTTGTCGTTCAGGTTATCGGCCCGGATCGACGCCGCCACGCGGTCGTTGAGGTGGTAGGTCACGTAGGCGTTGAGGGTCGCGTAGGCCTTCAGCGTGAGCGTGTTGGCGTTGTCCCCGGTCCGGTCGCCCACGTAGCGCACGCCGCCACCGACATCGACGGGCAGGCCGGCCACCTGCAGGTAGCTGCCCCACAGGTTGGCGACCCATTTGGGCGCGTTGGGAATCTGGTTGCCGCTGGCGTTGACCAGCGCGCCCGAGCCGTCGACGAAGGCGAACTCGCGGTACTTAGCCTCGGTGTAGGCCAGGTTGCCACTGAGCGTGAACGCCTGGGTGAGCTTGACGTCGGCGGTGGCTTCAAAGCCCTTCGAGCTCTCGCTACCGATCGGCACGGCGACGTCGGGCGAGATCGAGGTCAGCACATTGTCGCGGCGGATGTCGAAGACCGCGAGGGTCGCGGATGCACGGTTCTGCGGGGCGCTGGCCTTCACGCCGGCCTCGAACTGGCGCGATTTGCCCAGCGAGAAGTTCTCGCCCGCGTTAACCAGGAAGATGTTCGAGCCGACTGGGTCCTGGCCCGTCGTGTAGGAGACATAGGGCGTCACATATTCGTTCACATCGTAGACCACGCCCACCCGGTAGGTGGCCGGATGGTAGCTGCGCGCGAAGCTGCTGCCAGCGTTGAAACTGCCGTTGGCGTTGAAGTTCTTGCGGTCCAGATCGAGGTTGTCGTAGCGCCCGCCGGTCACCAGCTTCAGCTGCGGGGTGAGGCTAAGGATGTCCTCGAAGAACACCGCCGTGTCGTCCCACTTGGTCGGACTGCGGCGCGGCGCGATCGGGCCGAACAGGCCCGGGCTCGGATGGAACGGATCGACGCTGTCGCCGTCCGGGAAGCCGCGCTCGCGGCTGAAGTCCAGGTGGCTGTAGTCGAAGCCGACGACCAGCTTGTTCTGCAGGCCGCCAATCGGATGGGCGATCGTCAGGCTCGCCTGATCGCCCCAGAGCTTCTGGTCGTGGAACACGAAGAACCGGTCTCGGTCGATCAGCTTGGTGACCGGGTTGAAGCTATAGGCCTCGGAGTCGATCCACCGGCGCTTGGCCCGATAGTCGTAGAGGTAGTTCTGGACGGTGATCGTCTCGTTCGGACGCCAGGTGGTCAGCAGTTGGGGCCAGTATTGCGTCCCCTCGATCTTCGAGTCCGCCACATTGTAGTTCACGAACCGCAGCCGCTTATCCAGCGTCAGACCTTGGCTCGATGAGACCGCGCCGCTCAGCGGATCGGTGGCGAACGCTTTGGTGACCAGCGGGGTCCCCCAGTAACCCGACGGATGATCCTGCAGGAAATCCATCGAGAACTGGACGTCGAGTTGCGCCGTCACATGCCACAGCAAGGTCGCGGTCGCGTCGAGCGAATCGCCGTGCGCGCCGTGAACGAAGCCGTCGGTCCCTGTGCGGCTCAGGTCCACCCGTAGCGCCAGGTCGTCACGCAGCGCGACAGACCCGCCGACGCCGAAGGCCGTTGTCCCGAAGCTGCCGCCCGCCGCATAGATTTCGCCCCGCGCCGGGCCGAAGGTCGGGGCCTTGTTGACCATGTTGACCGCGCCGCCGATCGCGCCCTGGCCATAGAGGACCGAGGCCGGGCCCTTCAGGACCTCGACGTTCGCCAGGTTGAAGCTGTTCTGCGGCCGGTTCACCATGTCGGACGGACCGACATAGATGCCGTTGTGCAGCACGGTGATCTGGGTGTCGGAGAACCCCCGGATGTGGAAATTCTCCAGGTCTCCAGGCGCGCCACCCGAGGTCACGCCGGGCAAGCTGTTGGCCGCTTCCTCTGCGGTGAGGTAGCCGCGGGTGCGCATCGTCTCGTCGGTGATGATGTCGAGGGTCGCGGGCGTCTCCTTGGCCGACAGGTCGAGCCGGCTTCCGGTGGGTGTGAATTGCTCCAAGGACCGAACCTGTTCGCCAGTGACGATCACCTCCGCCACCGCCGGCGCGACGCCCGCTATGTCCGCAGCTCGCGCACCGCTCGCCATCAGGCCCGCCGCCGCCCCGCCCAGCAGGAGGGCCCACCGCGACCTCGGCACGATATTGGACTGACCCATGAATTCCCCAGCTTGATGTCGCAGAGTTTCGCGGGCCGCCCCTGACCCGTCGGTGCGCCCTATTTGACGCCGCGCCCTCTTAGGGGCCGCGCATTCCGCCTGACCAGTAAAGAACGGTTTCGCGCAGGTTACGGCACGTTGCAGCTGTGCCGTGCGTGCCTACAAGATCGCCTGGCGCATGAAAACCGAGGACGGCCACGAGACCGACGGAACCCTCGCCTTCACCGTGGAATAGCCGGCGGATTAAGCGGAGCCTTGGCGGCGTTGCGGCGTTAGGATCGAACCTTCAGGGGATCTGATCGCCATGAGTGAGCCCGTCGGCAGCGCCGCGCCCAACCCGCATGAAGACGTCAAACAGCCGGAGCGGCCGAAGCTGCTGCAGGTGCTGGGCCCCGGCCTGATCACCGGCGCCTCGGACGACGATCCCTCCGGCATCGCGACCTATTCCCAGGCCGGCGCCCAGTTCGGTTTCGGTCTGGCCTGGGTGATGCTGTTCTCCTGGCCGCTGATGTGCGCCATCCAGGAGATCAGCGCGCGGATCGGCCGCGTCACTGGCCGCGGCATCGCCGGCAACCTGAAGAAGCACTATCCGAACCCGGTGGTCTATTCGGTCGTCACCCTGCTGGTGGTGGCCAACGTCATCAACATCGGCGCCGACCTGGGCGCGATGGGCGCGGGCCTGAAGCTGCTGATCGGCGGGCCGCAGCTGCTCTATGTGGCGCTGTTCGGACTGGTCACCGTGCTGCTGGAGGTGTTCTCCCGCTATTCGCGCTACGTCTCGATCCTGAAGTGGCTGACCCTGTCGCTGTTCGCCTATGTCGGCGTGGCGTTCGTCGTGCACATGCCGTGGCTCACGGTCGCCAAGGCCCTGGTGATCCCGCAGATCACCTTCACGCCCGCCTATATGACCGTGGTCGTCGCCATCCTCGGCACCACCATCAGTCCCTACCTGTTTTTCTGGCAGGCGGAGGAGGAGGTCGAGGAGGTCAAGGAACGTCCCGACGCCAAGCCGCTGGAGCGCGCGCCGGAACAGGCCCGCGAAGAATTTCGCCGCATCCGCATCGACACCTATGTCGGCATGGGGATTTCCAACGCCGTCGCCCTGTTCATCATCCTGACCACTGCCGCGACCCTGCACGCCCACGGGATCACCGAGATCCAGACCTCGTCCCAGGCCGCCGAGGCGCTGAAGCCGATCGCCGGGTCGTTTGCCTTCGTGATCTTCGCCATCGGCATCATCGGCACCGGCATGCTGGCCCTGCCGGTGCTGGCCGGCTCGTCGGCCTATGCGCTGGGTGAGACTTTCGGCTGGCACGTGGGCCTGGCGCGCAGGCCGGGCCGCGCCAAGGCGTTCTACGCGACCATCGCCATCGCCACCGGCCTGGGCGTGCTGCTCAACTACAGCCCCATCGATCCGATCAAGGCGCTGTTCTGGAGCGCGGTGATCAACGGCGTGGTCGCCGTGCCGGTGATGGCGCTGATGATGCACCTCTCCAGCCACAAGCCGGCCATGGGCGACTTCCAGCTGGGCCGGGGGCTGAAGACCGTCGGCTGGCTCGCCACCGCGGTCATGGCCGCCGCCGCCGTCGGCCTGTTCGCGACCTGGGGGAAGTAGGGCGCGCGCAGGTTTGCCGCGCTCCCGGCGATAGGCTACAGCCGATCATCGGGATCAAGCGGTGTCCCGGTTAGGCTCCCGAGCCCAACCACCGCGCAAGCTCCGCTTGGAGATCGCGCAATGACCCATCCCTCGACCCCTTGCCTGAACCGCCGCCGCGCCCTGGTCGGCGGCCTGATTCTGCTCGCCGCGCCCGCCGCCGTGGCCGGGACCGTCCCCTGTCGGGCGCCGCGCATCCTGTTCGTTTGCCCCGCCGGAACGGTGAAGAGCGCCATCGCGCGCGAGACCTTGAAGCGCCGCGCGGCGCAACTGGGCGTGCCGGTGTTCGTGACATCGCGAGGCCTCCATCCGGAGGATCACGTCTCGCCGGCGCTGGCGACCAACCTGGAGGCGGACGGGATCGACCCGCGAAGCGAGCCGCTCCGCGCCCTCGCGGCGAGCGACCTGGCGGCCGCGGATATCGTCATCGCCTTCGACGAGGCCGCGCAGGCGCCCGCCCTGAAAGGCGCGCGTATCTGGGACATACCATCCTGGAACAGCGACTACGCCGGCGCCAAGGGCGCGCTCGCGGGTCAGATTGACGGCCTGCTCTCTGAGCTGCGGCGCAGGCCGTGCCCGGCCGATCCGAAACCGGCCGGATGACCGGCGCGGCGGACCTGGAGCACGGCGGCGGCGTCTCTCAGGCGGCGCTCGCCTTGCGGAAGGCCGTGTTGGGATGATGCCAGGAGAACGCCTTCATGAAGGCGTTCACATAGTCCCCAGCCTTGGCGCCGTAGTCCATCTGGTAGGCGTGCTCGTACATGTCGAGCGCCAGCAGCGGCGCGCCGTCGGCCATCGTCTGGGTGTGATCCGAGGCCCAGGTGTTCACCAGACGGCCGTCATGACGGCTATAGGTCAGCAGCACCCAGCCCGAGCCGCCACCCAGCGCCTTGCCCATGGCGGTGAACTCGGCGGCCCAGCGGTCGTGGCTGCCGAAGTCGCGCTCGATCGCCGCCGCCAGGCCCGGCGTGATCGGCTCGGCCGCCCGCAAGCCATTGAAATAGACCTCGTGCAGGATCATCGAATTCCAGGCGATCAGCTCTTCGCGCTTGAGGCCGTTGACCGCGAACACCGGCGCCGTGGCCAGGTCGAGCTTGCCGAACTCCGCCCGGATCGCCCCCAGCCGCTTCACCGCGCCGACGTAGTTGTTGTCGTGGTGGCTGGTCAGGAGCTTCTCGGAGAGGCCGGCGACCGTCTTCGGGTCGAACGGCAAGGCGGCCGGCGCGAAAGCGGCGCCGCCTGCCGCAGGCGCGGTCTGCGCGGTCGCGGCAGTGGCGGCCACGGCCCCGGCCAGGGCGACACCGCCCAGCAGCATGCGGCGGTCCAGGGTCGGTTCAGTCATCAGGGTCTCCCGGTTTATAGCTTGAGGCCGAACCTCGGGCCGACGGCGGTCATGCCCAGGTAGAGACCCATGGTCAGCACTGAGCCGGCGCCCAGCGCGGCCCAGAACGGCACTCCGCGCTTCATCAACGCCGGGATCAAGAGGAACATCGGCAGGGACGGCAGGACATACCAGAAGGTCGCCCCGACATGGGCCTCCATGCGCACCGGGTCGCGCGTGTCGCGCCACAGCCAGATCATCCCCAGGATCGAAATCAGCGGCAGGGACGCGATCAGCGCCCCGGCGCCCGGCCAGCGCTTGGCCGTCTCGGAGACGACGGCGATGATCACGCCCGAGATCGCGGCCTTGGCGATCAGATAGAGCACGATGGGCCTATTTAGCCCGGTCGGTGAGCGCGGCATAGGTCAGGCGCGGCGAGCTGACCCGCACGTCCGGGGTCCCGCCGCCGGGCACCGAGCCATTCACGTTCTGGATCATGCCGACGAAGATCAGGTCGTTGGTGGGATCGATCCAGAACCAGGTGCCGAACGCGCCACCCCAGTAGAAGGTGTCCTTGCCCTGCGGGGTCGGCACCTTCGACGGATCCTGGATCACCGCGAAGTCGAGGCCAAAGCCCAGGCCCGGCTGGTCCGGCCCGTAGAGGTCGACCATGACGCCCGGCTGCAGCACCGACTTGCGCATCAGCTGGACGGTCGTCGCCTTGATGTAGCGCCGCCCGTTCGCCTGGCCGCCGTTCGCGACCATCTGGCAGAACTTCCAGTAGTCCTCGGCAGTGGAGAGCAGGCCGCCGGAGCCCGACAGATAGGTGGGCTTCTTCGCCGGATCGCGTCCGCCGGCCGGCGCGGAGACGATCTTTCCGTCCTTGTAGGTGTTGATCCGGGCGACACGGGCGACCTTGTCCGGCGCGACCCAGAAGCCGGTGTCGGCCATGCCCAGGGGCTTGAAAAGCTGCTCGGCCATGAAGACGTCGAGTGGCTGGCCGGACAGCTTCTGAACGATGTAGCCCTGGATATCGACCGCCGGCCCGTAGGACCAGTCCGTGCCCGGCTGGCCGTAGAGCGGCAGCCTGGACAGCTTGTCGATCATGCCTTGCAGGTCACCGTCGCCGAAATGCTGGTCTGCGTAGTCGGCGTTCACCCCAAAGCCCGCGGTGTGGCTCATGATCTGGGCCATGGTCTGCGGCGTCTTCTGGGGCTGCAGCGAGCCGTCCTTGGCCTTCACCTTCAAGCCCTTGAACTCCGGGATGTGCTTGTCCAGCCGGTCGCTCAGCTTCCATTTGCCCTGTTCCCACAGGATCATCATGGCCACGCCGATGGTGGGCTTGGTCATCGAGGCGATGCGGAAGATGGTGTCCTTCTGCATCGGCGCGCCCGAATCCAGGTCGCGTTTGCCGTAGGCGTCGAAGTGCACGACCTTGCCGCGCCGGGCGAGCAGGGTGGTGACGCCCGCCAGCTTCTGGCCGTCCACCAGCGCGTGCATGCCGGCCGCCAGATTGGCCAGACCCTCGCTGGAAAACCCGACGCTTTCCGGCGCCGCCAGGGTGATCGCCGCCAGCGCCTCGCGGCTGATCAGCCCGCCGGCGACCAGCGCCGCGCCGGCCGCCAACAGATGTCTGCGATCCAGGTTTGCAACCGTTGTGGCCATGACGTTCCCCCTCTTATGCCGAAGCTTTGGGCGACTATCGGCCAAGCGGCGTTCCGTGGCGAGAGGCCGGACCGCCGGGATGGCGGCTACTTCGGCTTTTTGGCGTCCTGCAGGTCCTTGTCGATGTCGTGCTTGTAGAGGCTGTCCTTCGGCCGCGGGATGTAGCGGCCGTGGCAGGCGAAGCAGGAGTCGTAGATCGCCGAGCCCGCCTCGAAGGTCTTGTCATGGTTCTTGGCCTGGGCCGCGCTCATGGCGGACAGGCCCGCGTTGGTGAGCTGGATCGCGTACTTCATCCAGGGCCCGTTCGGGTCGCGGGCGCGGCCTTCCATCTGCAGCAGGTTGCCGGCCTCGACGAGCTGGGCGGCGCTATCCAGCGAAACCTTCCAGTTTTCGTCATCGACAGGGGTGCGGTCCTTCGCGCCCTTTTCGTCGTCCACCTCGCCGCTGCGCGCCCAGAACGCCTCGGCCGCCGGGTTGACGATATGGCGCATGACGTCCTTGACGCCCAGCAGGACGCGGCCCGGGGCCAGGATCGGTGGGATGGGCGAAGCAATCGGCGGCGCGGGCCTGGGGGCCGGCGGGACGGCGGGGTCGGAGCCGGGCGGGGTCGGCGACTGGGCGAGCGCCGCCCCGGATAGAGCCGCCCCGGACAGCCCGGCGATAGCGCTGATCATCGCGACCCCGACCAGACGATGTGAAAGCCGCATGAGTCCCTCCCCGTTTCCCGCCACCTTAGCGGGCGCGCCGACGGGAGGCACCTCTTTCAGAGCGCGGGCCGCCGTCGCCACCGGCGGTCGCCGACCCGCGCGGCTGGGAGCCCAATTAGGGTTTGGGCGGCGGCGTGTAGAGCTCGATCGCATTGCCCTCGGGATCGGCGATGAAATAGGCGACGCCTGCGATCACCTGGCGGTTCTCCACCCCTTGCGTCTTCAGCCAGTCGGCCAGACCCTTGGCGTTCGGCACGCCCAGGATGATGCGTCCCATGGCGTTGGGCCCTGGCTGCCGCGCCGCCGACTTCAGGAGCGCCACGATCGCCGCATCCGGGCCGCCGCCATAGCCCATGATGTATTCGCGCGGGCTGCCGTCCGCCGCCTTGATCGTATTGAGCAGGGTCATGCCGAGCTTGGCCGCGTACCAGGCCTTCTGCGCCTCCAGATCCATGACATTGAGACCCGCGCCGTCCACCTTGCCGGGCTTCAGGTTGGCTGGCGGCCCATCGGCCAGGGCCGCGCCCGCGCTCATGGTCAGCACGGCGGCCGCGGCCGCCAGCGTCATCCAGGTTTTCATCTTGTTGTCCTGCCCCTCGTTTCCCGGTGGGCATCCTGGCCAGTTCCGACCCCCTGGCAAGGGAAAGCGCCGGCCGGCCAGCCTGCGCCTAGTTATCCGGCGCGTCGTCGCGGTCGGCCATGATCCGCTGATAGACCGCCGTCGCCATGCCGCGCACGGTCTTCGAGGCGGTCTCCAGCGCCACGGCGCCGACCAGGCTGGCGCCATCGGCGGCCATCTGGTCCAGCTCGTCGGCCACTTCCGTGAGCTTCTGATAGACGGCGATGTCGGAGGTCTCAGTCATCGGCGACCACCCCTACAGAGCCCGCTAGGCTCTCGGCAAGACCGTCGGCCCGGCCGGACGGACGCGCAAGGCGCCGCCGCACCGCCCGGTCGCCCCCCGAAAACGGCGAATTCATCCCGGGGTTTCAAGGGCTTCAGCGCTCGCTAACCACGAAAATTCACCCTGAATTGACGGACCTGGGGCTAGGCTTGGTGCGTCCTGTTGGGAAAAATGCTGGTGTTTCCGACCATCCCCTTTCGGCTGGTGCGCTTCGGCTCGGCGCTGATCGTGCTGACCTGCGTGATCGTGCTGGTCTCGCCCTTGTCGATCCGCGGCGCCGTGTTGAGCGACCGACCGATCGTCGATGTGCTGACCTTCTACGGGGTGACCGCCGGGGCCTATGGCCTGTTGCCCTTCATGCGCCGCGGCGACATCGCCATGGTGGCCATGTGGGTCGTGCTGGGCGTCGGCGTCGCCCCCTGCTTCGCGGGTGAAGAGCTATCGGCGTCCCACATGTTCGGCGGCATCGTCGGCGTCCTGATGGCCGCGGCGCCGGTCTACATCGCCCGCTTCCGCCAGGTGGCCCAGGGCGACATCCGCGACTACCGCCGCCGCCGGACGGAAGGCGAGGACTGACGGCCTATTTCAGGCCCTGAAGCCAGGCGATCACCAGCGCCTCCAGCGCGACCCGCTTGCCGCTCCAGCCGTGGTCGGTGGCTTCGTGGACCGCGCTCAGCTGCTTGTCGCCGCGCTTTCGCAGGTCGGCGACCAGGGCGTCGGACATGGGCGCCAGGCCGTCATCGGAAGTCAGCACCAACACCGGCATTTTCATCAGCCCCGGCGCGGCGGCGGCGAAACTGGCGTCGCCGAGCGTTCCCATCTCCTCGGCCATGCTCTCTGCCGTGACCCCGGCCAGGCTCTCCATATTCTCCCGCGCGGTCCGCAGCCGCGCGCCCGGCGGCGTGCGGGCCATTACGCCCAGATCGGCCGACGAGATCATCACCGCGCCCGCCAGCCCCGGATCACCGCCAGCGGTCACCGCCGTGACGCCACCGCCCAGGCTGTGGCCCGCGATCACCAGTTTCCGGGTCTCGACGCCCAGCCGGGCCGCATTAGCCGGCGTGCGCACATAGGCCAGCACCGCCTTGGCGTCCGCCAGGTTGCCGCGGAAGCTGTAGGCTCCCGGACTGCCCCAGGACCCGCGGTAGTTGAAGGTCACGACGTTCCAGCCGGCGCGGCGGATCGCCTGGGCAAGGTCGAGGTTCTTTTCGTTGCCGGGCAGGCCATGCAGCAGGATCACCGTCGGGTGTGGCCCCGCGCCGGCGGCCAGGTAGGCGACGCCGTTGATCTCCACCCCGCCGCTGGGGATGTGCAGCACCTCCATGCGCGGCGGGTGAGTGGCGTCGATGGGCGGGTCGGTGAAGATGGCGGCCGGGACCGACGGCGCTCGGACGGGTTTCGCCATCGTGGCGACGGGCGCGGCGCCCAGCGCCAAGGCCACCATCAGCCCCATCATGGTCGTGCGACGCATCTCGCCCTCCGCTTCCTGGATCTTCACCGCGCATTGAAGCACAGGCGCCGCAGTCAAGGCGATGGGTCAAGGCGACGGACTTACGCGACGGCCTGGTGCGCGCGGTGGCCCGAGGCCAGATGGTTCAGCAAGGCCCGCAGCCGGGCCGGATGCAGTGGCTTGTGAATGATCGGCACCCCGGCGGCGTCGGCGGCGGCCAGGACCTCGGCGCCCATGTCGC
Source organism: Alphaproteobacteria bacterium (assembly GCA_025359785.1). Lineage (GTDB taxonomy): Bacteria > Pseudomonadota > Alphaproteobacteria > Caulobacterales > Caulobacteraceae > Phenylobacterium. The sequence goes on from JANYET010000053.1 coordinate 62,908, forward strand.
CGGTGACCAGGCAGAAGGCCAACGGCGAGTCCCGCCGGGCCGAGAGCCGCACGATCACCTCAAGGCCGTTCGCCTCGCCCGGCAACCGGTAGTCGGCGAGACAGATGTCATAGCGCGCGCCCTCTGAAATCAGGCGCTCCGCCGTGACCAGGTCTGCCGCGGCCGCCGCCTCGACACCCCATTGGCGCAGCAACAGGCAGGCCCCCTCGCGCACCATGGCGTCGTCATCGACCAGCAGCAGCCGCAGGCCCTGCATCAGGTCGGGCGCCACCGCGGCCTTCGGCGTCTCGGCCGGCGCCGCGCCGGGCAGGCTGAACGAGAACCGCGAGCCGCGGCCCTCCACCGAGGCGATCTCGATGGCGCCGCCGAGAATGGCGGCCATCCGCTGCGCGATAGCCAGGCCCAGGCCCAGGCCCTTGCTGCGATCGCGTTCCGGATTTCCGATCTGCACGAACTCGTCGAAAATCCGCGCCTGGTCGGCGTGGGCGATGCCGATGCCGGTATCGGCGACCTCAATCGAAACTCGCCCGCCACGCCGCCGCGCCGCCACCAGGATTCCGCCGGTCCGGGTGTAGCGCAGGGCGTTGGTGACCAGGTTGACGCAAATCTGCTCGGTGAGGGCTGCATCGGAGTCGACCCACAGGTCGGTGTCGCGGAACCGCAGGTCGAGACCTTGCTGTTCGGCGACGGGATCGAAATAGCCGGCCAGCCGGTCGAACAGATCCTGACAGGAGACCGGCTCGCGGTGGTTCTGCACCACGCCCGCCTCCAGGCGCGAGATGTCCAGAAGACCGTTGAACAGTTTCTCCATGGCCGAGACGTTCGACTGGATGCGCGCGGCGACGTCCTTGGCCTCGTCGTCCAGGGCCAGCGACTGCAGCGAGCCAGAGAACAGGCTGAGGGCATGCAGCGGCTGGCGCAGGTCGTGGCTGGCGGCGGCGAGCAGTTGCGACTTGGCGAGGTTGGCCTTCTCCGCCCGCCCCCGGGCCTCCTGGGCCTCGGTCTTCTCGACCTCCAGCTCGGCCAGCAGGCGGCGGTTCTCAAACCGGATCGCGAAGCCTTCCTTCAGCTCGCGGTTCTGCACCCGGCAGAAGCCGAAGAGGATGGCCGAATAGCCGATCGAGGCCAGCCCCAGGACGTCGTAGGCATATTGTCCGATCAGCAGGAAGCGCAGCATGACCAGGCCGAAGATCGCGCCCACAAAGGCATAGAGGCCGCTGGGGTTGTAGGCGTTGCCCGGCACGCTGCCGCCGGAGATGCCGTAGAGGCCGCACAGGGTCAGCGCCACGGTGATCGGCTGGTGGATGTCCATGAACAGGAACGCGGTCGAGCCCCAGACCAGGCCGGCGATCAGCATGTAGAGGGTGTTGAGGCGCGCGGCGTGTTCCAGCTTGGAGCCATCGTCGTCCGCCGGAATCCTGCGGTGGCGCGCGACCAGCCAGAGGCGAAAGACCTGCGTAACCAACTGCACCGCGAGCCAGCCCACGATCTTCCGCCAGGGCTGGAACGGCGCCTGAGTGGCGCAGATGTAGACCGTCACCACGCCGGCGGCGGCGAAGCTGTTGGGAATCTGCTGGAAAAGCGTGCGGAGGCATTCGCGCCGCACCGGTGCGATTCCGCTCGGGACTTCCTCGGCGGTCACCCGATCAGGCCCAGTTCACGGGCCTTGAGGATCGCCTGCACCCGGCCATCGACCTCAAGCAGGTGGAAGATCTCCGTCAGGTGGGCGCGAACGGTGCGGGGCGCGATCTGCATGCGCCGCTCGATCATCTTGTTGGAATGGCCATCCGCCAGCAGGGTCAGCACCTCCAGCTGGCGCGCGGTGATCGCCTCGCCGGCGCCGAGGTCGCTGGCCGTGTCGAACGCCACGCCGCCCGCCAGCACCGTCTCCAGCATCTCGACGATCCGCTCTGGCGACCACGCCTTGGAGATGAAGCCCGAGGCCCCGCAGTCGCGGCTGCGCAGCCTGGCGGCGCCATCCTCGCGCCCGGAGATCATCACCCGGCTGACCAGCGGCGCCATCTGGCCGATAAGCCTGGCGGCGTCGAACCCGTCCGTGTCAGGAAGTTGGATGTCGATGATCGCCAGGTCCGGACGTTCACCGCCGGCCAGCAGGCCCACCGCTTCGGCGCCGGAACCGGCGGTCTTCAGCGTCCAGTCAGGACGATGATGCCGCAGCATCGCGGCGAATCCATCCTGAAACAGCGGATGATCATCGACCAAAAGCGCCGTCACCGTCACTGGACACCAACCCTCAACGCCGCCGCTACTCGCCGACTGCGGTTCGATGAATAGGATCGGTGACCCGCCTAAATAGGCAATAGCCTAAATAGGCAAGCCCGGTTCCATGATCGCCGCTCACTCGCCCGACAGGGGATTTTCCAAGTAAAAACAGGGCTGAACTGCCTATTTAGGCAATATCTCCCGATTGTTTCAGTGCGTAGGGGTTGCAACCGGATTGGAACGCCCCCGGACCGTCGGGTGGTCGCCTGACGCACTCCGGGGGGAAGACGAGAATCATGACGATCCATCTTCGGCGCCTCGTGATCGGCGTCGTCTCGGCCCTCGCCTTGGCCTGCGCCGCGCCTGCGGTCGCCGCGGGGCTCACGAACGCCCAGGCGACGGTGCAGAGCGGCGCCACAATCACCACCGAAAACGTGACCACGCAGTCCGGCCAGGATAGCTGGACCGCCACGCCCGCCACCCTTTCCACCACCACCAGCTTCAGCGTGCCCCGCGAAAATGGGCCCGCCTCGGTCACCACCAGCAGCGTGGCCACCTGGAGCGCATCTGGCCTGTCGGGCGCGGCCACTCTCACGGACGGCTGGGATTTCCCGCTTCAGCCCCTCGGCGTGGGCGTACACTTCGACGGAGTGGGGTGGAGCTATACCTTCACGCCCACCGAAGACGTGGTCTTCACCCTCACCTACGACGTGGTCGCCACGGGCCCCGTACAATTCGGCCTGCAGGGCTATCGTTTCAGCCAGGACGAGCTCGTCACGGGATTGGCGGCCAACAATCCCATCTTCGACCCCAGCGGCGCCGGGACCCTAATCAGGAACCTGTCGGGCGGCGTCAGCCACACCGTCAGCCTTTATACGACCGGAAACATAAGCAACGGCGGCGGCTTTATCGGCTCTGGGACCGAGACCGGGCAGTTCAGCTTCGCCATCACATCAAGCGGCGGCCCAACCGAGGGCGGCGTGCCGGAGCCGGCGAGCTGGGCCCTGATGATCGCGGGCTTCGGCCTGGCCGGCGCGGCGCTTCGCCGCCGCCGGACCGCCGCCCTAGCCTAGTACGCCAGCCGGTAGACCTTGGTCGCCGTGCCGGAGAACAGCGCGGTCTTCTCGCCCTGCGAATAGCCCTGGGCGATGCGCTTGAAGGCGTTCCAAAGGACCGGGTAGGTGCAAGCGCCCATGTCCACCGGGAAGTTGCTCTCGAACATGCAGCGCTCCGGCCCGAAAGCCTCGATGCAGGCCTCGATATAGGGCGCCCATTCGCGGGCGAGCTGCTCCGACGGCGCGCGCGGCTCGGCCAGGAACGAGGGGAAGTTGCAGAAGGCCATGGCCAGGCCGCCCAGCTTCACCACCACGTTCGGCGACTTGGCGAGTTCGCGGATGTTATCGCGCCATATCGGGAAGCGCTCGTTGAGCCGGCCGGCATAGCTGGCGCGGCCCAGCGGCGTGCCCACGTGGTCAAGGATGATGGTCTGGTCGGGGAAGGCGCGGGCCAGGTCGATCACGTCGGGCAGCTGCGGTTCCAGCAGCCAGGCGTCGAAGGTCAGGCCCAGGGGCGCCAGCTGCGCGAAGCCCTTGCGGAAGCTGTCGGACAGATAGAGCCCGGCCTCAACCCGGTTCAGCGGCCCCAGGACGTCCGGGTCGGCCTCGAAGGAGGCAGAGTTGCGGATGCCGCGGAAACGGCCACCGCCGGCCTGGATATGCGCTTCGAGCACGGGCTTCACCGCCTCGCCCAGCAGCAGGTCGGCCTTGCCGACGATTCCGGCGCAGGCGCGGAAATCGCCGTAGGTCCCGCTGGCGCTCATGGCCGCGACGCCATTGACGAACTCGGTCTCGCCGACCGGGCGCAGGTCCGCCGGACCATCGGCCTTGTAGAAGGCGCCGCACTCCACGAACACTGTCGCAACGAGATTGTGGCCGCTTTCGGTGTCGGCCATCAGCTCGTCCAGCAGATAGCGCCGCGCATCGGCGATGGCGGTCATGAACGGGTGTTCCGGCGGCGATCCGGCAGCGCTTGCCGGTGCGGCATAGTTCCGCCGGTCCCACAGGTGATGGTGCGGATCGACGATCGGCAGATCGGGGTCCAGGATCGCTTCGGCCATGGGGATCGTCTCCAGCCACGCCTCTTACGGGCGGGTGGCGCGATCCTCGCCTATCGGCGGGCGCGGCGGCAAATCAAAAGCACCGCTCTCCGTTCGCCTCGGGTCAGGACTCGGCGGGCAGCGCGTAGGCCCGAAGCGCGCTTGGCAGCCGAAGCGCGGCGCGGGTGGCTTCCCGAAGGGTTTCGAACCGGGCGGCCGCCTGGGCGACGGGCGCCCACTCGGTGCGGCCGGTGTTCTGGACGAGATACTCCATCCCCTGGGGGCTGGTACGCGCGACAACTGCGGCAAAGGCCATCTGGTGTCTCCGACGTTATGGAGCCGACTGTTCTGTTACGGCTCACCGCGGAGAAATGTTTCAAGACCCATGCCGGGCACGCAGATCACCCTGTGGATCAGCGCCTAGTGCCGGGAGCCCAGCACCTTCAGCACGAGCCCAAGCACGGCCATGCCGATGAAGGCCCACATGGCCACTGAGAAGCCCACAGCGGCGACAAGCCCAAGAATACGGCTCGACCGGGTCGGCGGCCGTGGCGGCTCCTCGCGCTGCGGTGGTTCCATCGATGCCCCGTTCACGCCACCTCGCCCTGCCGTCTTCTCGAGAGCCTTGAAAACCCTGACTCGCGCCCGCGGCGGTTGAAACAAATGGGCCACGTCCGCGCGGCGCGCGCAAGACTTTGCGGCCACGCTCCGTGTAGCGACAATTTCACGAACCGTCTCCCAGGCGCCCTTACGGCGCCTTGGGCTGCAAGATACTGACCAACTCGACGTCGAAAATCAGCGTCGCGTCCGCGGGAATGCCCCGGCGCTGAGTGACCTGAGCGGCGGGGCCGCTGGCCGCCGCCGCCGCCGCCGCCGCCACCGGGGGCGCGGTGAACGGCCGGCCAGGCCCGTAGGCGAGATAGGGTGGCATGGTGATCCGCCAGCGGTCGCCCACGCGCATCAGTTGCAGGGCCGCGCTCATCCCCGGGATCACCTCTTTTACGGCGAAGGTGGCGGCGCCCTTGCCCTGGTCCGGCGAGGTCGAGAAGATTTCACCGCCCGCCGCCAGCCGGCCCACATAGCGCATCTGCACACTGTCGGCCCGCGTCGGGTGCGGCCCCGCCCGCGGACCCGAGGCCAGCACCGCGTAGGTGATCCCCGGCAGGGTGACGGCCAAAACCGGCGCGGCCGCCAGGGTCACGGCGGCGAACGCGACAAGAGCGAAGGGCCTGAGCATGGCCTCACCATAGCCGCTCCACACCATCGCGGCAGCCGCCGTGCTCACGGCAGCGTCCCTAAATTTCCAAAGTTGAACCAAACGTAAAGCCTACCCGTGCCACTTTCACGCGCCTCTGCGCAGGGAAGATTCAGGGTCCAGGTGAAGCCGCAAGATCCGAAGGGCTACTACAGGGTCCTGGGTGTGACCCCGACCGCGTCGGGGGAGGCGATCAAACGCGCCTTCCGCACGGTCGCCAAGGAATGCCACCCCGACAAGAACGCCGACGCCACGGCGGCGGCCGCCTTCAAGCGGCTGGTCGAGGCCTATTCGGTGCTGTCCGACGAGAAACACCGCGCCCTCTATGACGGCCGGCCCTATGAGGCGCCGCGGGATGAGGCGCGGGCGCGCGCCGCGGACCAGCCCGGCCATGGCCAGCCAGGTGGCGGCAAGACTGGTGGCGGCAAGACTGGCGACGGGAAGACTGGCGACGGGAAGACTGGCCGCCCTGAGCCGATCCAGTGCTCCGGCTGCCAGCGGCCCACTGCGCAACCGCGCCACACCGTCTTCTGGACCGTGGTCTCCGCTGGCGTCACCTGGCGCAGACGCACCGAGGGCGTCTATTGCGCCGCCTGCGCCGGCAAGGTCTCGCTCCGCTGCAGCGCGATCTCGGCGGCCTTTGGCTGGTGGGGCTTCCTGGGCCTGTTCTGGACGCCGATCTCGATCCTGCGAAACGCGCGCGGCGGCGAACGCCAGGAGACCGAGGACGCCGGCCTGCTCTGGCACAATGCGCTCGCGTTTCTGGCCCAGGGCAAGCTGACCGTGGCCCATGCCCTAGCCCGCCAGGTCGCCGCCAGCCGGTCGGTGAATTCGCTCGACGCCGCCGACATGCTGGCCGAGCTGCATCGGGTCGGCGTGCCCCGCGACACCCCGTCTCTGGTCGATCCCTGGCGCGCGCGCTCCAGCGGCATGGCCGTGCAGATGGGCCTGGCGCTCGCCGCTCCGGTGCTCAGCGCAGCAGCTATCGCCGTCTATGGCGTGCCAACCGGGGCCTTTGCGACGTCAGCCTACGCCTCGGCGCTGGCCCCGCTCAGTCCCGCCGGCGGTTCGTCGCCGGCCTCGGCCGGCCGCGAATTCCTGAAGGCGGTCGCCAAGCCCGGCGCCGGCGAGGAAATCCTGCGCGCTGTCACCCCGCAACGCCTGGCCACCTGCGGCAAGCTCCCGGCCGATGGCCAGCTGCTCGAAGGCCGGGTCGGCGACGACCGGATCGGCCACCAGGTGGAGATCACCAACGGCGCGGACGGCGCCGCGATCGTGAAGCTGCGCGACGCGATCTCCGACCGCGTACGCCTGGCCTTCTTCGTCAGCAAGGGCGGCCACGCCACGGTCGGGCCGTTGCCGGACGGCGCCTATCACATCCAGTATGCGGTGGGCCCGGCGCTTGCAGAGGACTGCAAGTCCCTGGTCAACATCGACCACGCCGAGGAATATCCGGACACCGAGACCTTCCGCAAACAGGTCAGGGACGGCGGCGTCGTCACCCAGTCGCTGTCCTACACCCTGTCCCAGGCCGCTCCGACCGGGTCCGGCGTCCGGCCGCAGGCCATCGCCCGGCAGCGCTTCCTGTCCGACTAAGGCCGGCAAGTTTCAGGGTCCGCAGGCCACCTCCTCAGCCGGGAGGCGGCCCGCAGGTCAGCGATGTCGGATCAGCCTACTTCTGTTTCGCCGCCGCATTGGCGGCGGCTTCAGTCTTGCGCTCGGCCACGCCCGCGGCGTTGGCGGTCGCATCGGCCGCCCGGTCGGTCGCCTTGGCGGCGTCGGCGGCGGCCGCCTTGGTGTTGGCCGCGGTGTCCTGGGCGGCCGAGGCGGTCGCGGCGCCCGCGTGGTCGGCCGCCGCGGCGGCCTCGTTTTGGGTGTGGTTCGAGCACGCGGCCACCATCAGGGTGGCGGCGGCTGCGGCGAGTACGAGGACGGTGCGCATACGGATCTCCTAGCGATGTTGATAGCGCCTCGATCCGGCGCGACATCCCAACGTCCGAAATGCGGCAAAGCTCCACCGCGCGGCGCGCAACGCCCAAGCGCCCACGAAAAACCCCTCCGAAGCGATGGGCTCCGGAGGGGCTCTGCATCGTTTGGCCGATAGATTTGGCGGCTAGACGAGCGCCTTGCGCCCGGCGCGGCGGCGAAGCGCCGAGCCCGCCAGGCCGAAGCCCACGATCATCAGCGCCCAGCTCGCCGGCTCCGGCACGGCGCCGTCGGTGGCGATGGCCTTGTAGATGATGCCGGTATCCGGGAAGGTGAAGGTGTTCAGCAGCACGCCACCCGTCGAGTAGTCGTAGAGGTGATTGCCCGACGACAGGTAGAGGTCGTTGTTTTGGCCGACCGCGATCCCGCTGATGTTGAAGTTCACCCCGAAGAAGAAGCTCTGGTTCAGGCCGAGGTCGCGAACCGTCACACCCTGCTGCGAGCCCTGGTAGGCGGCGTAGACCGTGCTGTTGGCGTAGGCGACGGCGCTGTAGAGGATGCCCGCGTCCGGGAACGTCATGTCGTTGATGAGCGAGCCGTTGTCCAGATAGTCGAGGATGTGGTTGGCCGAGGTAAGGTACAGGTGCCCACCGTCGCCGGCCGCGATGCCCGTCGCGTCGAGGCCGGTGCCAAAGGAGAGCGACTGGGTCAGGCTGAGGTCACGCACCGTCACGCCCTGCTGGCTGCCGGTGTAGGTCGCGTAGACCTTTGCGCCCTTGGTGGCGACGCCCGAATAGTTGATGCCGGCGTCCGGGAAGGCGAAGTCCTGCACCAGGCCGCCGGCCTTGGTGTAGTCGATCAGGTGGTTGCCGGCCGCCAGGAAGATGTCGGTGGCGTTCACCGCGATGCCGCTGGCGTTGACGCCGGTGTTGAACGAATTCTGCTGCACCAGGCCGGCGTTGCGCTCGGTGACGCCCAGCTGGGAGCCCTGATAGGCCGAATAGACCGGACCGGTGTCGGCCATGGCGGCGCCGGCCAGCGCCAGTTGCGCCGCGACGACAGCGCCGAAGAGATAAGCCTTGTTCATGATAAACCCCAACCGTTGTGAAAGGTTAATTGTGCAGCTTTCGGAGCGGAGTCTATCGAATTCGCCTACCAGGGGTATTTGGTCTCCGTGAGGTCGTGAAGCGCCCTTCGCGGCGGCGCCTCAAGCTTCGAAAATCGTCTCGATCGAGAGGTCGAACAGCCGGGCGATCCTGAAAGCCAGCGGCAGGCTGGGGTCGTATTTCCCGGTCTCGATGGCGTTGACGCTCTGGCGCGAGACCTCCAGGCGCTGGGCGAGATCGGCCTGGCTCCAGTTACGCTCGGCGCGCAGCACCTTCAGGCGGTTCTTCACTGGAATACCCCGGCGAAGAAGGACCACCGGGCCCGACGCGCGCTCATCGCCGCTTCAGCCACCAGGCGGCGCCGGCGATCGCGAAGCCCATGACCTGAGTGGCGGCCACGCCGAAAGCGCCGAGCGCAATCAACTCGATGGGGCTCCAGGCGCCGCGCAGGGCCAAGTCCAGCCAGGGTGCGCCGGCGGCCATGTAGGTGACGAGATAGACGGTCGCCAACGCCATCGCGCCACCGCCGCCCCAATACCAAGCGAACCGTTCGGCGGACCGGCCGGCCTCGTCGAGGCGGCGGCGCAGCATCAGGCTGGCGGCCACAGCCGCCGCCACGACGACCGCCATGATCGTTAAAGCGCCCGCGGGCTGGCCAAAGAACAGCAAGCCCTTGATCGCGCACCAAGCCGCGAAGGCCAGAACCGCGGCGCAGATCATGTAGGTCCGGCCGCTCAATCTCTCTTTGCCCAGTGTCATCTGAAAACCTCGCTTGTCTTAGTGACAAGGACACATGACTGAGACGCCTTGTCAAGGGTACATGACAACGTGTCGGGCTTGGTTGTCTGGTGGCGTGCCGGGCGGACCTCGCGGCGTGGCCCGGCTATTCGCCCCAGATACGGAAATGCTTGGAGAGTTTCAGGCCCTGGCGCTGATAGTGCGAACCCAGGTCGCCGTAGAGCCGATCGGGCTTTTCGGTCAGCGGCTCGTAGACCAGGCGCGCGACGGTCTGGCCGTCTTCCAGAATGAACGGGGTCTCGTGGCTGCGGACCTCGAGGACGCCCTTGGAACCCTTGCCGTGGGCCTCGTCGGTGCCGAAGCCGGGATCGAAGAAGCCGGCGTAGTGGACGCGGAATTCGCCGACCGAGGGGTCGATGGGGGTCATCTCGGCGGCCTCCATCACCGGGATTTCGACCGCGCCTTTGGAGGCGAGAATGTAGAATTCGCCAGGATCGAGCAGCAGCTGGCCGTCCTTCGGGTGCAGCGGCTCCCAGAAGTCGCGCGGATCGTGGCCGTCCTCCTTGTCGAGATCGACGACCCCGGCGTGGCGGCGGCCGCGGAAGCCCGCGATCTCGCCGGTCAGGTCGACGCCGACGCTTTCGACGCGCAGGCGTGGTGGGTCGCCGGCCTTCAGCCGCAGCTGATTCAGCCGCGTGCCGGTGCGCACCAGGACCGAGAAGGTTTGCGGCGCGATCTCCATGTAGATCGGGCCGTCATAGCCATCGTCCACGTCGTCGAAGCGATTCCCATGGTCGGAGAGCAGGCGCACGAAGACATCGACCCGGCCGGTGGAACTCTTCGGGTTGGCGCGCGCCGAGACCCCCTTCGGCAATTTCAGCCGCTCCTGCAGCTCGGTGATGTAGACGCAGCCGCGCTCGAGAACGGCGCTGCGGGTCAGGTCGACCTCGTGCATGGCGACCGTGGCGATCCGCTCGCGCACCGTGTGGCGGCCAGGCAGGAACGAGGCGCGCACCCGCCAGGCCCGCGCGCCCAGCCGCAGGTCGAGGCTGGCCGGCTGAACCTGGTCGAATTCGAAAGGCGTGTCGGCCGCGATGGCGCCGCCCGCGATCAGGGCGTCGATAGCTTGGCAGGGCAGGATGCCGGGGCGTTGGGTGTCGCTCATGGGCGGCAAAGACTTATCGCAGACCGCCGCGGTTGCAAGCCGTCGTCCGTCAAAGACCCGCCGAGCGAGCGATTTACGCGAGGATTGGGTCGTGCGGCGTGCCCGGTTCTGCTTAAGTCAGGCCATATCCCTGCGAGGCCCCATGGCCGACGACCGGAACGACGAGGCGGAAAAGCCGAAGAGCTGGTGGCTCAGCCTGCCCGGACTGCTGACGGCCTTGGCCGGGCTGTTGAGCGCGGCGGCCGCCCTGCTCGTCGCCCTGCACCAGATCGGTGTCTTCACCGGGCCAAGGCCGGCGCCAGCGGCAAGCGATGCACCGGCGGTTACGCTGACCGGATCACCGCCTGCGGTCCCGGCATCGCCCGCGTCATCGATAGTCGACGATCGCACAGCGCGGTACCGGGTGAGCCTCCCGTCTGGCGCTTCGGTGGTTCTGCCTTCAAACCGGGGCATCGCGACCTATCAGGTGCTGGGCGTGCAAGCCGAACGCCGCGGCGCCGACAAGCTCACTTTCAAGATCTTGATCAGGCTCAGCAACGCGGGGCCCGCCGATGTCGGATTTTGGAACGACACCTTCCGGCTTCTGGTCGACGGCGTGCCGCGGGCGCCCGTCAGTTTTCTAAACACCTCCGTCGAGGCCCGCGCCGCCAAGGATGCGGAGGTCGAGTTTGAGGTCCCGCTCGCGGCCAAGACGCTGGCGCTGCAGATCGCCGACGAGAAAAATGGCGACACCCTGCCGCTGCGGCTCGAGCGCCAAGACTGAGCGCGCCCTTGAGCCCCGCTGACCAGGTTTGAAGAAACCTCGGCTTGACGAGGCGCGGCCGCTGCCGTTCTTGCCGCCACGTTTGAAGAGGCAGGAGCCCGCCATGGCCGAAGATCCGCGAGATTGGGAAGTCGAAACCCGTCTAGTGCGCGGCGGCCTGGCCCGCAGCCCTTACGGCGAAATCTCCGAGGCGCTCTATCTGACCCAGAGTTTCGCCTATGACAGCGCCGAGGCCGCCGATGCGCGGTTCGCCGGCGGTCCGGGCTTCATCTACCAACGCTTCGGCAACCCCACGACGCAGATGTTCGAAGACCGGCTGGCGCTGCTGGAAGGCGCCGAGGTCTGCCGGGCGACGGCGTCTGGCATGAGCGCGGTGCATGTGGCGCTGACCGGGCTGCTGCGCGCCGGCGACCACCTGGTGGCGGGCCGCGCGCTGTTCGGATCCTGCCGCTGGATAATCTCCGAATGGCTGCCCCGGTTCGGGGTCGAGACAACCTATGTGGACGCCACCGACCTGGAAGCCTGGAAGAATGCGGTGCGGCCGAACACCAAGGTCTTGCTGATCGAGAGCCCGGCCAATCCCTTGCTTGAGGTCACCGCCATCGGCGCTGTGGCGGAGATCGCCCACGCGGCCGGCGCCAAGCTGGTGGTCGATAACGTCTTCGCGACCCCGATCTTCCAGAAGCCCTTGGCCCTGGGCGCCGACATCGTCGTCTATTCCGCCACCAAACATATCGACGGGCAGGGCCGGGTGCTGGGCGGCGCGATCCTGGGCGCCGAGCCCCTGATGACCGAGGCCTATAAGGACATCCTGCGCCACACCGGCCCGGCCCTGTCACCGTTCAACAGCTGGGTGCTGTTGAAGGGCCTCGAGACGCTGGAACTGCGCGTGCGCAAGCAGACCGACAACGCCAGCCGGGTCGCCGACGTGATCGCCAGCCACGGCAAGACCCGCCAGACCATCTATTGCGGCCGGCCCGACCATCCACAGGCCGCGATCATCGCCAACCAGATGACCGGCGGCGGTAATGTGGTGGCGTTCGACCTGGGCAGCCGGGAGGCCGCCTTCCGCTTCCTCAACGCCTTGCAGATCGTCGATATCTCCAACAACCTGGGCGACGCCAAGTCGATGGCGACGCATCCCTGCACCACGACCCACCGCTCGATGCCGGAGGCTGAGCGGCTGGAGATCGGGCTCACCGAGGGCTGGGTGCGGATGAGCGTGGGCCTCGAAGGCGCCGGCGACCTGAGCCGCGACGTCAGCCGGGCGCTGGACGCGGCCTAACACCTTCGCCGTTGACGGGTTCTGTGCGACGATGAACGTGATGATGCGACTGAGCCCAGCCCTCCTGGCCCTCGCGGCGGTGACAGCTGTCGCCGCGCGCGCGGCCGCCGCGCCGCTCGCCGATCCGCCGCCGCCGGCCGGGCTGGAAATCGCCGACGTCGAGGCCTGGGCGAGCGCCTATCTTGATCGCGACGCCTGGACGCTGATCACCCACGACACCGAAGGCGCGCGCTTCACGCGGCCTAAGGGGGCCACCGCCACGGGGCCTCACAGTGTCGAGGCCGACGTGCGCACCGAGCTCTTCCAGCCGGTGCAGATGGGATCGGGGCCAGCGCGGTCGGGCCTGGCGCGCTGGTCGGTGGACTGCGCCACGGCGCGCTATGTCGTGCTCAGCATGACGATCTTCAGGCACAACAATCTGCAGGGCGAACTGGACCGCAAGCCCGCGGCCGACAAGGCCTGGATGACGCCCAACGAGTCCCAGGCCGCGACCATCGGCGTGATCTGCAAGGCTGTGCTCGGCGGGACGCCTTACGAGCGGCGCTCCACGGTCGGCGCGCCAACCGCGTCCTAGTCGGCCGCCGCGGTCGCCAGCGCCTGCGGCGTCACCGAATAGCGCTTGCTGCAATATTCGCAGGTGACGTGGATCTGGCCGTCGGCCTCGACCATGTCGGCGCGCTCGGCGGCGTCGAAGGAACTCAGCACGCTCTCGATCCGCTCCTGCGAGCAGCGGCAAAAGGCTCTGAGCGGCTGGGAGCCGAAAACGCGGACGCCGTCCTCGTGGAACAGCCGAAACAGCAGCTGCTGCGACGACAGATCCGGATCGGTCAGCTCGTCCTCGCCCACGGTCTCGAAGAAGGCCTGGGTGCGAACCCAGGCCTCGGTGGTGGAGCCCCTCGCGTCGTCCTCGGCGACGCTCTGAATCAGCATGCCGCCGGCTCGCCACTGAGCGCCCTTGGGGCCATCATCCTGACCCACCGCCAGGCGGACCCGCGTGGGCGTCTGTTCGGATTGGGCGAAATACTGCTCCGCGCAGAGCGCCAGCGTCTCGCCCTCGATGGCAGTGACGCCCTGGTAGCGGTCCATGTCCGGGCCCTGGTCCACGGTCATCATGAAATGGCCCTTGCCCAGCAGCGTCCGGGCGCCCGGGCGCACGAACCCCGTGGCGGCCTGAGCCACCTGCTCGGCATCGAAGCCGCAGTAGCCACGCAAGCCGCCTGAGGTGTCGTAGTCGGCGACCACGAACCGCACGGGGCCGTCGCCGCGCGCCTCGACGATGATGCGGCCCTCGAACTTCAGATTGGAGCCCACCAGGGCGGCGAGCGCGCAGGCCTCGCCCAGCAGGTTCGCGACCGGCTCGGGATAGTCGTGGCCGCGCAGGATCTCGTCGATGGCGGGGCCCAGGCGCGCCAGGCGGCCACGCACGGGCTCCCCCTCGATCTGAAAGGCGGTGACGGCGTCGTCGGGGACGGTCGAAGAAGGCATCGCGGCCATATAAGAACGGGTCCTGGAATTGCGAGCGTCTAAGATACTCACCCCTTAGGGGGAGCTGTCAGCGATGCTGACCGAGGGGGTTAATGTCCACCGGCCGTCGGCCGCGGGGAAGCCCCCGCCGTCTCGCCGCTACGCGCCGAGTCACTTCCCCCTGACGCGCGCGATGCACGCTGGTGGAGGATCGAATTCAGATCGCGCCGAAGCACCAGGCCAGGATCGACTTCTGGGCGTGCAGGCGGTTTTCGGCCTCGTCCCAGATGACCGACTTGGGCCCGTCGATCACTTCGTCGGTGACCTCCTCACCGCGATGGGCCGGCAGGCAGTGCAGGAAGACGGCGTCGGCCTTGGCCAGGTCCATCAGCCGCTCGTCCACCTGGAACGGCTCCAGCGCGTCGAGCCGCTCGTCGTGGTCGGTGTCACCCATCGAGACCCAGGTGTCGGTGATCACCACGTCGGCCCCTTTGACCGCGGCGCGCGGGTCGTCGGAGGCGTGGACCATGCCCTGCTCCTGCGCCGCGCGGGCGAGATCGTGCAGATCCGGATGGTAGATCGCGGGCGCGGCGATATTGAGCCGGAAGCCCAGCTTCGGCGCGGCATGGATGAAGCTGGCGCAGACATTGTTGCCGTCTCCCACATAGGCCACCGTCTTGCCGGCGATGGGGCCGCGATGCTCCTCGATGGTCAGCAGGTCGGCCATGATCTGGCAGGGGTGGCTCTTGTCCGACAGGCCGTTGATCACCGGGATGGTCGAGGCCATCGCCAGGCGCTCGACGTCCTGGTGGTTGTTGGCGCGGATCATCACGGCGTCGACCATGCGGGAGAGGACGCGGGCGGTGTCCTCGATGGGCTCGCCCCGGCCCAACTGCATATCGACGGCGTTGGAGATGATCGTGTGGCCACCGAGCTGGCGCATGGCCGCGTCGAAGGAGAAACGCGTTCGGGTGGAGTTCTTCTCGAAGATCATCGCCAGCGTGCGGCCATCGGCGACGGCGTCGGCGTCCCGGCGGCCCTTGGGCCAGCCGAGGCGCGCGGCCTTGCGGCGCTTGGCGTCCTCCAGGATCGCGCGAAGGTCCGAGCCTTCGAGCTTCCAGAGGTCGAGGAAGTGACGGACCGCCTGGCTCACGCGGCCGGAGCCCTGGGCTGGGATTGGGCCTTGGCCCGCGCGGCCTCGCACGCGGCTTCCAGCTTGCCGACCGCCTCGCTGGCCTCCTCGACGGTAAGGTTGAGCGGCGGCAGCAGGCGCACGCAGTTGTCGCCGCCCCCGGCGATCAGCAGGTGCTGGTCGCGGGCGTGCTGCATGAACTCGCGATTGGGCGTCTTGAGCTTCAGGCCGATCAGCAGGCCCTTGCCGCGGATGTCCTCGATGATGTCGGGGAAGCGGGTCTTCAGGCCTTCGAACTGCTGCGTGAAGTAGCCGCCAAGTTCGCGCACGTGGGCGAGCAGCTCGGGCTTCACCAGCTCGGCCAGCGCCGCCTCGCCGACCGCCATGGCCAACGGGTTGCCGCCGTAGGTCGAGCCATGCGAGCCCACGGTCATGCCGCGGCCGGCCTCGGCCGTGGCCAGGCATGCGCCCACCGGGAAGCCGCCGCCCAGCGCCTTGGCGACGGCCATGATGTCCGGCGCGGCGTCGCTCGCCCATTCATGGGCGAAGAGCTTGCCGGTCCGGCCGAGGCCGCACTGGATTTCGTCGTAGATCAGCAGGATGCCGGTCTCGTCGCAGAGCTGGCGCAGGCCCCGCAGGCAGGCGTCCGGCAGGGCGCGCGCCCCACCCTCGCCCTGCACCGGCTCGATCAGGATCGCCGCCGTCGTCGGACCGATCGCCGCCTTCAGCGCCTCGTGATCGCCGTAGGGCAGATGCACAAAACCCGGCAGCGGCGGGCCGAAGCCTTCCAGGTAGCTCGGATTGCCCGAGGCGTTCACCGCCGCGATGGTTCGACCATGGAACGAGCCCTCGAAGCCGATGATGTCGATCCGCTCCGGCGCGCCCTTGGCCCAGTGGTACTTGCGGGCGGTCTTGATGGCGCACTCGATCGCCTCGGCGCCGGAGTTGGTGAAGAACACCTCGTCGGCGAAGGTGGCGTCGGTCAACGCCTTGGCGAGCCGCTCCTGACCGGGGATCGTGAAGATGTTGGAGGTGTGCCAGAGCTTCTCGGCCTGGTCCTTCAGCGCCTGGATGAGGATCGGATTGGCGTGGCCCAGCGCGTTCACCGCGATGCCGGCCATGCAGTCCAGATAGGCGTCCCCGTCGGTGGTGTAGAGACGCGCGCCCTCGCCTCGCTCGAACGCCAGCGGAGTGCGGCTGTAGACACCCATGATGTGGTCGCTGGGAACGGGGGCGGCGGTCGGCTCGGCCACGGGGAGAGCCCTCCTAAAACGGAAGCATCCCCGCCGCTGAGCGACGGGGACTGGAAGGCTTGGCCTTTTGTTCCTGTCGGACGCTCAAGTCAACGACAGGGCCGTCATGTTTTGATCTTGTAGCCCGACTGGAACATCCAGAAGCACACCCAGCCGAGCGACAGGACCAGAACCCCGGTCATGGACGCGCCGATCGCCAGCGAGCCCTCGGCCTGGCCGATGAAGCCGTAGCGGAAGCCGTCGATCAGATAGAAGAACGGGTTGAACTTGGAGAAGGTGCGGAACGGCTCCGGCAGCTTCTCGATCAGATAGAAGGTGCCCGACAGGAAGGTCATCGGCATGATCACGAAGTTGGTCACCGCGGCCATGTGGTCGAACTTCTCCGCCCAGAGCCCGGCCATGATGCCGATGAAACCCATGATCATCGCCGCGCCGAAGCCGAAATAGGCCAGCGCCCAGGGATGGGCCACGGGCACATGGGCGAAGGGCAGGATCGCCACCAGACTGACCGCGCCCACGAAGAGGCCGCGGGTGGCCGCGCCGGCGCCGAAGCCGATCAGGTGCTCAAGCGGCGACAGTGGCGGGGTGATAAAGTCGCCCATCAAGCCGTTGAATTTCGCCTGCAGCAACGAGGAGGAGGAGTTGGCGAAGGCGTTGGACAGGATCTGCATCATGATCAGGCCGGGGGCCACGAAGGTCCCGTAGGCGACGCCGTTCACCTCGCGCCCGCCGCCGACCGCCACCACGAAGACCAGCATATAGAGCAGCGCGGTGACCACAGGCGCGGCCAGGGTCTGCATGCCCACCTTGAAGAACCGCCGCACCTCGCGGACGTAGAGGGTCTTCAGGCCCTCCCAGTTGATCCCGGGGTAGTCCCGCGGCTGCGGCGGAACCACTGTGTCGGCGACGGCCATGTCCTTCATGCCTTCCATGTGCGCCCGAGGCGCTTCCGCTGCAAGCGTGGGCTCGACGCGCGGTGGGATGACGCAACATCTAGTTCCTGTGGACGAAAGGTGGGGCGCCTATTGTGGCCGTTAGCCAGTTGTTTACTACTGGTGGTGGTTGGTGAGCAGCGAGATTGCTGGACGCCACAAGATGTTGATTTCAGACCGCGCAGGGGTGCGCTGCTGAATCGCTTAGGTGGGAGGCGAACATGGGCTGGACGGACGATCGCGTCGAACTCCTCAAGAAACTCTGGCAGGACGGGCTGTCGGCCAGCCAGATCGCCAAGCAGTTGGGCGGCGTCACCCGCAACGCGGTGATCGGCAAGGTTCACCGCCTGGGCCTCTCCGGCCGGGCGACACCCTCGAAGCCCGCGCGGACCACCTTCAAGGCCCCGCGTCCCGCGCGTCCGGTCTCCGCCGCCCCCTCGGCGCCGCGCCGCATCGCCGAGCCGGTCTCACACGCCCCGCATCACCCGACACCCGTGCGCTATGTCGACGAGGCGCCGGGCACCGCGACCGTGCTGACGCTGGGCGCGCACATGTGCAAATGGCCGATCGGCGACCCGTCGATGGACAACTTCACCTTCTGCGGCCGCCGCTCCGGCGATGGCCCCTACTGCCACGAACACAGCCAGGTGGCCTACCAGCCGGCCCAGACCAAGAAACGTTCCGGCCCGGCCGAACTCGCCAGGAGCCTGCGCCGCTACATCTGATCCGTTGGGGATGGGGACGCGTCCGGCCCGCGGCGGTTTACCGCCCGCAGGGCTGGGCGCGTCCTTTTCCTTATCTGACGCGCCCGCTACCTTCCGCCCATGACCGACGTGGCTCCCGAGTCTGACGCACCCGCCGACGAGGGCAACGCCAAGCCCTATTCCGTGTCCGAGCTGGCGTTCGCGCTGAAGCGCACGCTGGAGGACGCCTATGGGTTCGTGCGGCTGCGGGGCGAGATTTCCAAGGTCACAAACCACGCCAACGGCCACGTCTATCTGACACTGAAGGACGAGCGGGCGGCGATCGACGGGGTGGTCTGGAAGGGCCAGGTGCGGGGGCTGAGCATCCGGCCAGAGCAGGGCCTTGAGGTCATCGTCACCGGTAAGATCACCGCCTATCCGGCCGGCTCGCGCTACCAGATCGTCATCGAGACCATGGAGGCGGCCGGGGTCGGCGCGCTGTTGGCGCAGCTTGAGCGGTTGAAGGCGCGGCTGGCCGACGAGGGCCTGTTCGCGGCCGAGCGGAAACAGCCCCTGCCCTCCACACCGGCGGTGGTCGGCGTGATCACCAGCCCGACCGGGGCCGTCATCCGCGATATCCTGCACCGCATCCGCGACCGCTGGCCCTGCCGGGTGATCGTCTGGCCGGTGGTGGTGCAGGGCGACGCCGCGGCGGGCCAGATCGCGGCAGCGATCCGGGGCTTCGACGCCATGACGGCGGACGGGCCGATCCCACGGCCCGACGTGCTGATCGTGGCGCGCGGCGGCGGCTCGGTGGAGGACCTGTGGGCCTTCAACGACGAAGGCCTGGCGCGCGCGGTCGCGGCCTGCACCATCCCGCTGATCAGCGCCGTCGGGCACGAGACGGACACCACCCTGATCGATTTTGTCTCCGACCGACGGGCGCCGACACCCACCGCCGCGGCCGAGATCGCCACGCCGATCCTGGCGGAGCTGAAGGCCTTCGTGGGCGACCTCTCGGCACGGATGCACCGGTCCGGCGGCCGCGCGGTCGAGGATCGCCGGGGCCGCGTCCAGGCGGCGGGCCGCGCGCTGACACGGATTCAGGACACGGTGGAACTGGCCGTCCAGCGGTTCGGCATCGTCGCCGGCCGGCTGGCGGCGGGTCTCGCCAGGAACGCCGCGGCGCATGAGCGTGACCTGGTGCGGATTTCCTCGCGCCTGTCGCCCCTGCTGTTACAGCGGCCGCAGGCGGTGCAGCGCCAGAGGCTGGACGGCGTCGCGGGCCGCCTGCGGCCGGGCGTGCTGCGTGGCCTGGAGCGGGCGACGGAGCGGCTGGGCGCGCTTACCAAGCTCTACGCCTCGGTCGATCCTGACCGGCCCCTGCAGCGCGGCTTTGCCCGGGTCACCCGCGCCGACGGCTCCATCGTCCACGCCGGCGCGGACCTGGCGAGCGGGGAGCCCGTCGCCATCAAGTTCGGCGATCAGGTCACCCGGCAGGCGGTGATCGAAGGGGCGGCGACCGACGCGTCGTCGCCGAAAGCTGCGTCCAGGGCCGCACCGCCGAAGCCAAAACCCGCATCCACCGCGCAGGGCGACCTGTTCTGAGACGATCCCCTTTTCCGAAAAGAACGGGCCCCTCTTCCGAAAAGAACGGGTCCCTCTTCCGAAAAGAACGGGCCCCTGTTGCGAACAGCAGGGCCGCGCTAAATAGAGCGCCATGAACGCCCACGACCGCGACCTCACCGGCCAGGACCTGGCCAAGCTGCACTACGGCGACGGCGACTTCGCCGTGCTGAAGCCGGGCCGCCATGTGGTCTGCGCGGTAACGGGCAAGACGATTCCGCTGGAGCAGCTCCGCTACTGGAGCGCCGCTGCGCAGGAAGCCTATGCCGGCCCCGCCGAGGCGCTGCAGCGCTGGAAAGAGCTCAACGGTTAGCGCGCCTTCGGTTTCTTGTAGATTTCGCTGGGCCAGCGCTTGTGGACCCAGAACCACTCGCTTGGGCGCTCTCTCACCCGTTCCTCCACGAAGGCGTTGATGCGGCCCACGCCGGCTGCGATGTCTGCGTCGCGGTCGCCGGTGTCCACCAGCCGGATCTGATCGTGCACGACGACGCGGAAGCGGGCCTTGCCCATCCGCTGGACGCTCATCGGCTGTAGCGGCGCGCCATAGCGCAGGGCGAAGGTCGAAGGCCCCGGCGCGGTATGGCAGATCACGCCAAACAGCGGGGCGGCGACGCCACCATTGAACTTCTGGTCGTTCATCAGCGCCACGGACTCGCCCTTCGACAGCGCCCGCATCAGATTGCGCGCGCCCTCGGTTCCCTTCGGCGCGAACAGCCGCACGCCGTAGCGAAAGCGGCTCCTGCGGATCCGCTGGTCGACGTAGGGGTTGTTGGTGGCGCGATAGGTGATCTGGCAGGTGATCCCGGCGTGGATGATCACCGCCGGCATGATCTCGAAGCTTGAGAAGTGTCCGGAGATGAACACGACGGGCCCGGCGCCGTCGCGGATCGCGGCCAACCGCTCGGCCCCGACCACCTCGACGCGCGACGGATCGGCGATAATCTTGTCCAGGATGAGGAATTCGGTGGCCCATCGGCCGAGCTGATCCCACTGGGCGGCGAGCAGCCCGGCGATCTCGGCGTCGGACGCCTGCGGGAAGGCGATCCGCAGGTTTGTCTCGGCGACGCGGTTCGGACTGGTTAACGGCCCGAGCGCCCGGAAAACCCACGCACCGAAGTCAGAAACCGCGTCAATCGGAAACAAACGGGCCAAAAATTCAGCAAAATCATACGCCCAAGCTTCAAAGCGCCACAGGGTGTCTTGTCGCATCTGGACCGGGGATTCTGTCATGCATCTTTACTAAGGCTGGCTTCGTAACCTTAGCAACGCGCTCTGTTGGCGCGAGGCTTGCGGCAGACCCTGCGTGCCGTCCCGGAGTGGGACATAGGGTTTGAAGAGGATGGGCGTCTGATCATGATGGATCTGATCGATATTCATCTGGGTCGTCGGCTTCGCCGTCGCCGCCGGATCCTGGGTCTGACCCATCAGCAGCTCGCCGGCGCTTGCGGCGTGCGCTTTCAGCAGATCCAGAAGTATGAGTGCGCCGCCAACCGGATGTCCGCCGCCCGCCTTTGGCAGCTGGCCGAGGTGCTTGAGGTTCCGGTGAGCTATTTCTACGAGGGCCTCGGCCAGGAATCGACGATCGACAAAGAGCCCGAGCCGCCGGAACCCCACACCGGCAAAGAGACCAAGGACCTTATCCAGGCCTTCTACAGCCTGAGCGAACGTCCCCGGCAGAAGCTTCTCGACCTGGCGAAGTCGCTGAACGAGACCGAGCCGGAAGTTGCGGGCCACGCGTTTCCCTGAACCGCGCCAAGGGGTAAAGCGGTCGAATGACCGCTCCGAACCCTGAGACCGTTTCACCCCAAGTGTTAGATGAGCTCGACGCGTACCTTGTCGAACTCAACCGGGCAGCGGCGGGAGCGATCCTGCCGCTGTTTCGTTCTGACCACGGCCTTGTCGATAAGGGCGATGATCTCGGCTTCGATCCCGTCACCGAGGCCGACAAAGGCGCCGAGCGCGCCATCCGCGCGCTGATCGCCGAGCGCTATCCCGACCATGGCGTGATCGGCGAGGAATATGGCGAGGACCGGCCGGACGCCGAGTTCGTCTGGGTTCTGGATCCCATCGACGGCACGCGGGCCTTTATCGCCGGCCTGCCGGTCTGGACGACGCTGATCGGCCTGCGGTTTCAGGGCAAGCCCCTGCTGGGCTCCATCGGCCAGTCCTTCCTGGGCGAACTCTATATCGGCCATGCCGGCGGATCGCGGCTGATGACCCGCGGCGAAAGCCGGCCCCTGAAGGTGCGGCCTTGCCCGCGGCTCGCCGACGCGCTGATCGCCACCACCGATCCGGCCATCTTCCAGGGCGCCGAGCGCGAGGCGTGGCGCAGCGTTCGCGCGGGCGCGCGCCTGGCCCGCCTGGGCTGCGACGCCTACGCCTACGCCATGGTGGCGGCTGGTACGATCGATCTGGTGATCGAGGCGGGGCTGAAGTCGTGGGACATCGATGCCGCAATCCCGGTCATCGCCGGGGCCGGCGGCGTCACCACCGATTGGCAGGGCGACGCCGTGGGGGCCCACGGCGGCCGGGTCGCCATCGCGGGCGACCGCGCCTGCCTGGATGAGGCGCTGGTCGCCCTGAAGGCGGTTTAGGCTTTCTTCGGCCCCGGTTTCTTCGCGGTGGAGGGCTTCTTCACCGAGGAGGGCTTCTTCGCCTTGGAGGGCTTCTTCGTCGCGGCGGCAGGCTTTTTCACCGCGGCGGGCTTGGCCGCCGCCGGCTTGCTGGGCGGTGTGACCGAGGTCTTGGCCGCGGGCTTCGCAACCGGCTTCTTCGCCGCCGCGGGCTTTTTCGCGGCGGCGGCCTTGGCCGGAGCCTTCTTCACCGGAGCCTTCTTCACCGCAGGTTTCTTGGCCGCGGGCTTCTTGGCCGCGACCTTCGCAGGCGCTGTCTTCGCCGCGGGTTTTTGGGCCGCCACAGGCTTGCTGGCGGCGGCGGGCTTCGCGGGCGCGGCCTTGGCGGCGGGCTTTTTCACGGCCGCTGGCTTCGCCTTGACGGTAGGCGGCTTGGCGGCGGGCTTTTTAGCGGCAGGTTTCTTGACCGCCGGTTTCGGCGCCGCCGCGACAGGCTTGGCGGCGACGGGTGCGGGCGCCGGCGCAGCAACGGGCGCGGCGACGGGCGCCGGGGCGGGTTTCGGCGGTTCGGCCGGCGTCGGGGCGACCCGGCCGGTGAGGGCGTCAAGCGCCCTCAGAAAGATGTTACGCATCGGGTCGGTCTCCATCAGGATTTCGTGGTAGGCGCCAGGAATGCTGATCAGCTTTCCCTGCGGCAGGTGGCGGGCGGCGGCGGCCTGAGCCGCGTTGTCGACAAGCTTGTCGTCCTCGGCGGATACAATGACCACCGGTGCGGTGACGTTCCGCAAGGCCTCGGGCCGAGAAAGCCAGGCGGTGGCGCGGAGCGCGAAGTCGATCCAGCCCCAGGTCGGCGCGCCGAGCGCCAGTTTCGGCTCGGCGGCGACCACGCCCCAGGTCCGCGCGTGGCGCACCGGGTCGTGGGTCAGCACATTGCCTTCGAAGGTGGCATCGAACGGCTTTCCGGGGCCGCCCAGGGCATAGGCCGAACCGCGGCCGACCATCAGGTTGAGGCTGGTGAGCGCGCGCGACACCACCATCGGGAAGGGCGAGCGGATACCCAGCATGGGCGCCGACAGGATCGCGCCGGCAAACCGCGTCTCGCCCTTGGTCATGGCCAGCAGCGTCAGGCAGCCGCCCATGGAATGGCCGACCGCCACCCATGGCCTGGGCAGGCGCGGCTCATAGGCGTTCAGCAAGGCGCGGAAGTCGTCGAGGAACGGCTTGAAGCCCTTGGCGTGGCCTTTGAGTCCGTCCGACGCTTCGCGTTTCGACAGGCCCTGGCCCCGCCAGTCGTGGGCCAGCACCACGAACCCTCGGTCCAGGCACTCGGCGATGAACTCGTAATACTTCTCGATCGGCTCGGTGCGGCCGCCGGAGAGCACGATGGATCCGCGCATCCTGCCGCCAGCCTTGGCCGGCGGCGGGGTGAACAGCGCCGCCCGCAACCGGGCCCCGCCCGCACCCGTCACCCAGGCGGCCTCGCCGCCGGGCGGAGCCTTGGCGTCGGCGGTCTCGATCAGGGGGACGTCGTCGGCCATCACGACTGCTCTACGCGGCCTTGGAGAACAGAGACTGAATTTTCGGCTGCAGCTTCATCGCCAGGCCGATGTCCGAGAGCCGCAGGCGGCCGGTCATCATCGCACGCGTCGGATCGAGCTCGCCCTTGCCCAGCGCCGTCAGGTCCTTCAGCGAAACGGTGACCACCAGGTCGGCGGGGGCGTCGTCGTTGCTGACCGCGCCGCCGGCGATATGGATGACACCCTCCCCCTTCAGGTCGAGCTTGATGGAGGCGGCCAGGTCCGGCTCACCCGCCGCGGCGCGGCGGATCCGGTCGGTCAGTTCCTCCAGCGTCGCCATGCCCACTCAACACTCCCAGCCCCTGCGGGAGCTTCGCTTCTGGCGTGTCGGAAGTAAACCTTCGCGCTGTGCTGGCGCGGCTCGACGCGGCGACGCCACAAGGCCTTGAATGCGGAAATCGTGCGCCTACCTCGTACACGGGGGCGCTGGATGTCCGGGCCTCTGGACACCAAGCGAGGCCTGATGGCTCGCGAAAAGTCCCTGACCGCAACCTTGCTTCGAAAGAAGGATGTGACTTCATGCGTACGATCGATTTTTCCCCCCTCTACCGCTCCGTCGTGGGCTTCGACCGTCTTGCCGACCTGCTCGACTCGGCCGCCGTCGACAGCGCCACGGGCTATCCGCCCTACAACATCGAACGGACCGACGAGAACGCCTACCGCGTCGAGATCGCGGTGGCCGGCTTCCGTCCGGAAGAACTCAATATCGAGGTGAAGGAAAACCTGCTCACCGTGACCGGCCGCAAGGCCGCCAACGACGAGCAGCGCCGGTTCCTGCACCGTGGGCTCGCCGAGCGTAACTTCGAGCGCAAGTTCCAGCTTGCCGACTATGTGCTGGTGACCGACGCCGCGCTGGCCGATGGCCTGCTCTCGATCTCGCTGAAGCGCGAGCTCCCCGAGGCGCTGAAGCCCCGCCGGATCGAGATCGCGGTTGGCCAACCGGCCAGCCTGATCGAAGGCGAAAAGGCGGCGTAGCGTCCCGGCCCGACTTGACGAAGGGCGGCGCGGGCGACCGCGCCGCCCTTTTTCCTGCCCTAGACGCTGTCGTTTCGTGTCCTAGACGCTGTCGTCGAGGCCCTTGGCGCCGTGGCGGGCGACGCCGGTGAAATTGGCCTGTTTCAGCATCGCACCGGTGAAGTTGGCGCGGCTGACGTCGGCGTCGATGAAGATCGCGTGGCGGACGTCTGCGCCGGACAGGTCGGAGCCCTTGAACTCCGTCGCGCGCAGGTCGCAAGGCAGCACCCGGTCGGCGCCCAGCAGCAAGGGCCCCATCTGCGCTTCCCGCAGGTCGGAACCGGACAGCTTGGCGCCAGCGAGCTTGGCGCCCCGCAGGTCGGCGCGGCGCATGTTGCAGTTGCGCAGGTCCGCGCCCTCAAGATGCGCGCCCTGCAGCTGGACGCCTTCCATATCGAGGCCGTAGAACACCGCGCCCTTGGCCGAGAGCGCCGTCAGATTGTAGCCGCGGATGGTTTCCAGAGCGCGCAGGTCCGCGCCGTCGAAGACCGAAGGCGTCCCTTCGACGCCGCCGGTTTCGCACCAGCGGGCGTGGTCCTGGATCATGGTCTTGTAGGGCAGGCTGGAGGCGGCGATGCCGGCTGGCTTGTCGGTCAGCGCGCCCGTCATATTGGCGTTGGAAATATTCCACTGCAGGGTCTTGGCGCCGACCAGCACGGCGTCGCGCAGGTCCGCGCCCATCAGGTCGGCGCCGGAGAGGTCAGCGCCGGACAGATCGCAACCCTTCATCGTGGCCTGCTTGAGATTGGCCCGGACCAGGCGCGCGTCCTTGAGGATGGCGTCGGTGAAGTCGGCCTTCATGGCGATCACGCCGGAAAGCTTGGAGCGCTCGAGGTTGGCGCCCACCAGGCGTGCGCCTTGAGCGTCGCCCTGGCGGGCCGCGCCGCCGGCCTCGATGCGGCGGAACCCGACCTTGGGATCGGCCGCGGCCAGGATACCTTCGCGCAGGTCGGCCTCGAACATGTCGGCGCCGGTGAGGTCGGCGTTGCGCAGGCAGGCGCCGCGCAGGTCGGCGCGGCGCAGCGAGGCGTCGCGCAGATCGACGTCCTGCAGGTCGGCGCCGAACAGGATGGCGTTGTCGAGCCGCGCGCCCTGCATCTTGCAGCCGGCCAGCACCGCGCCGGAGAAGTCGGCGTCGCAGAGGTTGCGGCCGATCAGGTCGAGACCCGAAAGGTCGGTCCAGGCGAAGACGGCGCGTGCGCCGCCAGGCTTTGAGCCCCACAGGCGATCGTGCCGCGCGCAGATCTGGTCGGCTTCCGCCTGGGTGATCCGGCGAGCGATGTGACTGGCTTCGGACATGAGACCTGACGGGCGCGGAGAGGAAGGGTTAGCCAATCCTAGCGCAGTGGGATTAACGGCGTATTTCCCACGACTTAGCCGTCAGGTCCGCGGGCGGTAGGCGCTGTAGAGCGCCGCGGCCTCGTCGCGGAGCAGGCCGACGTCCGTCGCGATGCCGGCGTCGCGCAACCGCTCAAGCCCACGGCCGGCGGCCAGGACGGAGGGGTCCTCGCAGGCGATCACCACCCGCGCCACGCCGGCGGCCACGAGCCGCTCGCCACAGGACGGCGCGCCGGACGAGCGTTCGCCGCACGGCTCCAGGGTGACGTAGGCGGTGGCGCCACGGGCCGCTTCGCCGGCGCGGTCCAGCGCCAGTTCTTCCGCGTGAGGCCGCCCGCCGAGGCCGGTGACCGCCTCGCCGAGCAGCACGCCATCACGGACGATGACACAGCCGACGGAGGGGTTGTCGGCCGTCTGCCCCAGATGGGTGCGCGCCAGGCTGATCGCGCGGCGCATGGCGTCTGCGTCGGTCACTGCCCGGCCGGTTTGGCGGCGGTCGGGGCGGCGGCGGTCGGGGCGGCGGCGGCTTTCGCCGCCTCGGGGTGCGCGTCGGCATAACGGGCGCCGGCCAGCATGTTGGCCAGGCCATAGTTGCCCTCGTGGCAAGCGTATTCGTAGAGCGGGCCTTTGGTCGCCGTAACGATCATTTCGCCTTGCCAGGTCTGGCTGAAGACCTCGGGATTGGTGACGCTAAACGCGTAGAGCAGTTCGGTCGGCGAAACGCGGCTCAGCCGCTCGATAGTCCGCATGTCGGCCTTGCGGTCTCCGCGCGGCGAGTCGATGTCGCTGGGCGTAAAGTTGGTGGTCTCGATGACCAGGACGTCGCCGTCCCAATAGGCGACGGAATCGCCGTTGGTCTGGCGCTGGCCCGGCGGTAGGTGGCGGGCGCCGATCCGAACGATCCGCAGGCTGGCCATCCACTCCGCGTAGAGGGCCAGATGGTCGCCGGCTTGCACGATCTGCAGGTTGTCGTTGTAGCCGCCGTTGCCAAGCGGGGGCCCGGCGCCGTCGGTGGCGATGCAGCGCTCGCTCGGCGATCGATCCTCGGGATTGTCGATGGAGGCCTTGCGCCTCGCACTCCGGGCCTTCGAGAAAGCCTTAGCCTCCTTGCTGACGGGCAGTTGCCCGTCGGCCGGCGCGACCAGCCAGGAGCTGCGGATCTGGCCTCGGATGCGGGCCAGGCCCACGTTCGTCTCCCACCATTCCGAGGTGTCGCCGCCGATGGCCGCGGTTTCCGGCGAGGTTTCCGGCGGCTTGCCGCGATGGGCTTTTTCGTAAGCCGCGGCCTGGGCCTCGGTGAGCGTCAGCGTCTTCAGGTCGTCCGGGCGTTCCAGGCCGGTGAGCGACGACGTGGTCCACAGACCCGTGAAGTCAGGATGTTTGCCCGGTGCGGCGGAGCCGGCCATGGCCGTCGACCCGAGCGCCAGAGCCAGAAGTCCGCCGCCGAAAATCAGGCCCCGCCGCATTTCGCCCCCGACTTTCAACCCTGGCGGGGAGCTTAGCATTGGCGCGCCGTTTTGATTAAGGGCGAACACGCGCGCCGGCCGGCCTACACGGCAACGGGCAGCGGCTGGGCCCGGGAGGTGTCGAGATAGCGCGCCGCGGTCGGCTTCAAGGCGGCGTCCAGCGCGATCAGCAGCGGATTGCCCGTGGGAATCTCCACATCCATGATCTGGTCGCGGTCGAGGCCGAACAGCAGCTTGACGATGGCGCGCAGCGAATTGCCATGGGCGGCGATCAACAGCGTCTCGCCGGCGACCAGGCACGGTGCGATCTCGGCCTCCCAATAGGGCTGTACGCGGGCCAGCGTCGTTTCCAGGCTTTCGGTGTCCGGCAGGGTCACACCGGCATAGCGGCGGTCCTTGGCGAAGTCGAACTCGCCGCCCGGCGCCAGGGGCGGCGGCGGGGTGTCATAGGACCTGCGCCAGATTTTCACCTGGTCCTCGCCGTGCCTGGCGGCGGTCTCGGTCTTGTTGAGGCCGGTCAGGCCGCCGTAGTGGCGCTCGTTCAGCCGCCAGTCCTTGACCTCCGGCACAAACGCCTGTTTCGCGGCCGCCAGCGCCAGCCAGGAGGTGCGGATGGCGCGCGTCAGCACCGAGGTGAAGCAGCGGTCGATGGAAATCCCGGCCAGCGCGATCAGCTCACCGCCCTTGCTCGCCTGAGCTTCGCCCGCGGCGGTCAGGTCCACGTCCACCCAGCCGGTGAAGCGGTCCTCGAGGTTCCACTGGCTCTGGCCGTGACGCAGAAGGATCAAGGTGGGCAAGGCGAAGGCTCCGCGGGGACAACCAATGCGCGCTTTCTATCCGTTGAGCCGCCGGACGCAACGGATTGGTCGGCTCCAAGAAACCGATCAACGGGGCCAAGACATTGGTTCCGGGGGGGCGAAGCAGCTATAGAACCTCGCATGTTCGATCGGCTCTACTTGCCCGTCCTCGCCCTGGCCGCCGTCGCCGCCATCGCCCTGGCCATCGTCTGGCCGCAGGGCCTGGGCGATCGCTCGCCCGCGCCGTTCGGCGCGCCGCCGGTGCAACGCACGCCCGAAATGCAGGCCGCCATGCTGCGCGAAACGCTGGCGGCGCAGCGACGTGGCAATCAGGCCAAGGCCGCGGCGCACGATCTGCAATCCCAGGCCCTCGCACCCAATCAATGAAGCGATCTGGCCAATGAGTGAGTTCAACGCCATTTCTGTGGGTCGGCGCGTGCTGACCGCCGAGGCCGACGCGCTCAGCCAACTCGCGGCCGAACTCGGTGAGTCGTTCGCCCAGGCGGTGGAGGCCCTGTTCGACGCGAAGGGCCGGGTCGTCCTCACCGGCATCGGCAAGTCGGGCCATGTGGCGCGCAAGATCGCCGCCACCCTGGCCTCCACCGGCTCGGTGGCGATGTTCGTGCATGCGACCGAAGCCAGCCACGGCGATCTCGGCATGATCGGCGCGGACGACGTGATCCTGGCGCTGTCCAAGACCGGCGAGACCCGCGAGCTGGCCGACGTCATCGCCTATGCGGTGCGCTTTGGCATCCCGCTGATCGCCATCACAGCCGTGGCCGACAGCGCGCTCGGCCGCGCCGCCGATATCGTTTTGCAGATTCCGGACGCACCGGAGGCCGCCGACGAACTGAACGCGCCGACCACCTCGACCACCCTGCAGATGGCGCTGGGCGACGCGCTCGCCGTGGCGCTGCTGGAGCGGCGCGGGTTCAAGCCGCAGGATTTCCGGGTCTTCCACCCCGGCGGCAAGCTCGGCGCCATGCTGCGCACGGTCGGCGACCTGATGCACGGAACGGGGGAACTGCCCCTGGTCGGGGCCGCGACGCCGATGAACGAGGCCCTGCTGGTGATGACCGAAAAGCGTTGGGGGATCGTTGGGGTCACCGGTCCGGACGGCGCCCTGGCCGGGGCGATCACCGACGGCGACCTGCGCCGCCACATCGACGGCCTGATGGGCAAGACCGCTGGCGAGGTGATGACCGAGGGCCCGAAGAAGACGGTGCCGCCCGGTATGCTGGCCTCCGAGGCGCTGGCCCTGATGAGCGACCCGCCGCCGGCCGTGACGGTCCTCTTCGTCATCGACGCCGGCAAGCCGGTGGGAATCCTGCACATCCACGACCTGCTGCGCGCCGGGGTAATGTAGAACCCGGCCAGGTTCGTACACGTTCGTGAAGGATGCAGGCGCTAAGACGCCCCTGTCCGACGCTCAGAAGCTTCCCCGGAGTCCCGATGCTGCCCGCGCCCCGTTCCGACCTGATTTCCAACACCTACGACTTCGAGAATCTGCCGCTGGTGAAGGCCACGGGCTTTCGCGAATACGACGCGCGCTGGCTGTTCGGCCCGGACATCAACCTGCTGGGTATCCAGGCGCTGGGCCTGGGCCTGGGAACCTACATCCACGAACTCGGCCAGAAACGCATCGTCATCGCGCACGACTACCGCAGCTATTCGCTCAGCATCAAACAGGCGCTGACCATCGGCCTGGTGGCCGCGGGCTGCGAGGTGATCGACATCGGCCTGGCGACCTCGCCCATGGCCTATTTCGCCCAGTTCGACCTCGACGCGCCGTGCGTCGCCATGGTCACGGCCAGCCACAACGAAAACGGTTGGACCGGCGTGAAGATGGGCGCGCAACGCCCGCTGACCTTCGGTCCCGACGAGATGGGCCGACTGAAGGAGATCGTGCTCTCCGGGACCTGGAAGCAGCGGCCGGGCGGCAGCCTCGCCCACGTGGCCGGGGTCGCGGAGCGCTACATCGCCGACGCCGCCTCGCGCGCCAGCATCCGCCGGCCGCTGAAGGTAGTCTGCGCCTGCGGCAACGGCACGGCGGGCGCCTTCGCGCCGGAAGCCTTGCGGCGCATGGGCGTGGCCGTGGTCGTCGAGATGGACTGCCAGCTCGACTGGACCTTCCCGAAGTACAATCCGAACCCGGAAGACAGCGTCATGCTGCACGCCATGGCCCAGGTGGTGCGCGAGCACGGCGCCGACCTGGCGCTGGGCTTCGACGGCGACGGCGACCGCTGCGGCGTGGTGGACGACGAGGGCGAGGAGATCTTCGCCGACAAGATCGGCCTGATGCTCGCGCGGGATCTGTCTGGGCTTCACAAAAACGCGACCTTCGTCGTGGACGTGAAATCCACCGGCTTGTTCGCCACCGACCAGGTGCTGCACGCCAACGGCGCGACCACCGTCTACTGGAAGACCGGGCACAGCTATATCAAGCGCAAGACCGCCGAACTGAGCGCGCTGGCCGGCTTCGAAAAATCCGGCCACTTCTTCTTCAACGCGCCGATCGGGCGCGGCTATGACGACGGCATCGTCGCGGCCGCCGCGATCCTTTCAATGCTCGACCGCAATCCCGACAAGAAACTCTCCGACCTGAAGAAAGCCCTGCCCGTCGCCTACACCTCGCTGACCATGAGCCCGCATGTGGCAGACGAGGTGAAATACGGCCTGGTGGACGAAGTGGTCGCCGAATACACCGCGCTGCGCGACGCGGGCGGCACGATCCTGGGCCGCAAAATCGCCGACCTGATCACCGTCAACGGCGTCCGCGTGGCGCTGGAGGACGGCTCGTGGGTGCTGGTCCGCGCCTCGTCCAACAAGCCGGAGATCGTCGTGGTGGTGGAGAGCACCCAGAGCGAGGACGACATGCGCGCCCTGTTCCACAAGGAAGTGAAGCCCCGCCTGGCCAAGCGCCCGGAGGTCGGAGCCTACAATCAGGAGATCTAGAGCGCGGACTTGACGTCTGTCTTCGGAAAGTCGTCGCCCTTGAACAGCAGGCCGTCGCCTTCGATTTCCGCAAGCGCATAGGCGAAACAGTCGCCGAGATTCAGCCAACCGGCCGAGCGTTTGCCGAACCGTCGAAAGGCGCGCGCCGCAACTCTGGAATGATCCGAGGTGATCGCGACAACTTCGACCTCATAGGCGTCCATTAAGGCCTCGGCGGCGGCAGGTCCCGCGTCTCCCAGTACGACAAACGCGCGCGCCAGGACTTCCCAGTGATTCACCGGCGTAATGCATCCTCCGTGGGCCCGCAGCATTTGGCGGAACGCCGGCGCCTCATGCTCATCGAGCAGCATGGCCAGAAGCGCCGACGCATCTACGGCTATCAATGCGGAAGCCCGTCCTCATCATAGAGATCGGCGTCCGTGAGCTCCTCGCCGGTGCGCGGCAAAGCCCTTACGCGCGCCATGATTTCATCAATTCGGCGGTCCTGATCAGCTCGCCCGGCGCGGCGGCGCTCTCGCTCAAGAAACATCCGCACACCTTCGGCGACCACTTCGGTCATCGACAAGCGGGAAAGGGCGGCAGCATCGCGAATCTCGCGGACCGCCGCCTCGTTACGAATCTGGATCGGTTTTATCATGACGGTGAGAGGTTTATCATGATCTCGGCTTCACACCAACATTTGGAAACTTCCGGCCCCTATTAAGCGACAGCTAGCGCAACAGCCGCACGCGTGCTGAAAGCACCGCCGGACAAGAGATCGAGGGTCTTCCATGCACGTGGCGATGATCGGGACAGGCTATGTGGGCCTCGTCAGCGGCGCCTGTTTCGCCGACTTCGGGCACACGGTGACCTGCATCGACAAGGATGCCGGCAAGATCGAGCGCCTGCAGACCGGCGGCATCCCGATCTATGAGCCGGGGCTGGACCTGCTGGTCGCCCAGAACGTCAAGGCCGGGCGGCTGTTCTTCTCCACCGAGGCCCGCGAGGCGGTGCGCCAGGCAGACGCGGTGTTCATCGGCGTGGGCACGCCCTCGCGGCGCGGCGACGGCTATGCGGACCTGTCCTACGTCTACGCCGCCGCCGAGGAGATCGCCGGCTTCGTCGACGGCTTCACCGTGATTGTCACCAAGTCCACCGTGCCGGTGGGCACCGGCGACGAGATCGAGGCGATCTTCAAGCGTGTGAATCCGAAGGCCGATGTCGCCGTCGTGTCGAATCCCGAATTCTTGCGCGAGGGCGCGGCGATCGAGGACTTCAAGCGGCCCGACCGCGTGGTGGTCGGCACCCTGGACGAGCGCGCCCAGGCGGTGATGCGCGAGCTGTACCGGCCGCTCTATCTCAACGAGACGCCGATCCTGTTCACCAGCCGGCGGACCAGCGAGCTGATCAAATACGCAGCTAACGCCTTCCTGGCGCTGAAGATCACCTACATCAACGAGATGGCCGACCTCTGCGAGGCGGTGGGCGCCGACGTGCAGCAGGTGGCCCGCGGCATCGGCCTGGACGGACGCATCGGCAACAAGTTCCTGAACGCGGGCCCCGGCTACGGCGGCTCCTGCTTCCCGAAGGACACCATCGCCCTGGTGCGCACCGCGCGCGACGCTGGCGCGCCGCTCGACCTTGTCGAGACCACAGTGAAGGTCAACGATGAGCGCAAGCGGGCCATGGCGCGCAAGGTGATCAAGGCGCTGGGCGGTGACGTGAAGGGCAAGACGGTCGGCGTGCTGGGCCTGACCTTCAAGCCCAATACCGACGACATGCGCGACGCGCCTTCGCTGGCGATCATTCCGGCGCTGCAGGACAAGGGCGCGACAGTTCAGGCCTTCGATCCCGAAGGCCACGAGGCGCGCGGCCTGCTGACCGGCGTGGATTTCAAGGACAACCCCTATGACGTGGCGACCGGCGCCGACGTGCTGGTGATCATCACCGAGTGGGATCAGTTCCGGGCGCTGGACCTGGACCGCATCAAGCTTCTGATGAACGCGCCCGTGCTGGTCGATCTGCGCAATATCTATAAGCCCGAGGATATGCGCGCGCGCGGCTTTGCCTACACCAGCGTGGGCCGTGCGGCGGTCTGATCCCGCGAGGCGATCAGCCTAGAAGCCGAGACCGGTGATCCGCAGGACGGCCTGACCGATCCAGATGACGCCGGCCCAGAAGGCGACGCCGAGCAGGGCGACGAACGCGAAGCAGGCAAAGGAGCTGAAGCCCTTCGCCGTGGGACGCGCCGCACCGTAGGTGAGGTGACGAGCCAAAACGTTTCTCCCAAGCACTTTTCTTCACGCCGAACCGGTCGAGCGGCTCGGACATTACGAGATTGTCACAAAGTTTAGCGCTTGGGTAGGGTTGCTGTGCGGCAAGGTTAAGGGGCGGAGTTGGCGCGCTTTCGCCGGAACAGCAGCACGGGCGCGGCGCCGAGCGCGCCAAGCACCAGTCCGAACACCGGGCTGAGCAACAGGTGATAGAAGCCCGCGCCCAGGAAGTCGCCCATCACGAAGACATCGAAGTCGACCATCCCGGACCGGGCGAAATCCTCGTAGTCGCCTTCCGCCCGGAAAACCGCCTCCTGAGCCGCGGTTCCCCGGAAGAGGTAGAAGGCGCTCAGGGTCACGGCATACCAGATCAGCGGGCCGATCAGACCGGTCCACAGGCCCCCGGCCAGGGCGGGGCGAAGACGCCCGGTACTCCAGGCGAGAACTCCGCCCGCCACCGCCATCAGGGCAAACACCAGGCCGAACTCGGCCAGACCCCAAGGCGTATTGTCGGCGGGCCGCACGACATACTCGGCGATGGTCTCAACGGCATAGACCGCACCCGCTGCTAGGCCAGCGGGCCCGGCCACGCGCAGAACCTGGGCAGGTTCGCGATCAAGCGCAGGGATGACGAGGTGCGCCGCCGCGCCATAGGCCAGAACAATCCCAGTGGCCGCAA
The DNA here is from genome assembly GCA_025359785.1 of Alphaproteobacteria bacterium. Classification (GTDB taxonomy): domain Bacteria; phylum Pseudomonadota; class Alphaproteobacteria; order Caulobacterales; family Caulobacteraceae; genus Phenylobacterium. Next base: position 97,205 of record JANYET010000053.1, read on the forward strand.
CGGCGCCGATCCAGCCGCGGCCCACGTCCAGGAAATGCGGGGTGGTGAACACGCCGAACAGCACCAGGGCCGCGGTGACGATCGCTCCAATCACCATGATGCGGCGCATTGGCGGCGACTCCCTTGGCCTTAGGCGGCGGCCTTCTTGACGGCGCCGGCGATCTCCCTGACCACTTGGTTGACCAGCTTTTCGTCGTCGCCCTCGGCCATGATGCGGATCAGCGGCTCCGTGCCCGAGGCGCGAACCAGGATGCGGCCGGAGCCATTCAGGCGCTGCTCGGCGTTGGCGATCGCCCCCATCACTTCGGCGTTTTCCAGAGGCTTGCCGCCGCCGAAACGCACGTTCTCCAGCTTCTGCGGCACCGGATCGAACTGCCGGGCGAGCGCGCTCATCGGCTTTTCGCTCTCCTTCAGGACCGCCAGCACCTGCAGGGCGGCCAGCAGGCCGTCGCCGGTGGTGGAATAGTCGGACAGGATGATGTGGCCGGACTGCTCGCCGCCCAGGTTGAAACCGCCTTCGCGCATCCGCATCATCACCGCACGGTCGCCCACGGCGGTGCGTTCCAGCGTCAGCTTTCGCGCCTGCAGGAAGCGTTCGAGACCGAGGTTGGACATGACGGTGGCGACCACGCCGCCGCCGCGCAGCTTGTCGCGCTTGGCCCAGTCGCCAGCCACCAGAGCCATGATCTGATCGCCGTCGACCACATGGCCCTTCTCGTCGCAGATCACTAGCCGGTCGGCGTCGCCGTCCAGCGCGATGCCGATGTCGGCGCGGAATTCCTTCACCGCCGCGACCATGGCCTCCGGATGGGTGGAGCCGCACTCGGCGTTGATGTTGGCGCCGTCAGGCTCGACGCCGATCTTGATGACCTCCGCGCCCAGCTCATAGAGCACGACAGGAGCCACCTTGTAGGCGGCGCCGTTGGCGCAATCGATGACCACCCGAAGGCCGGTAAGGTTCGCCCGTCGCGGGAAGGTCGCCTTGGCGATCTCGACATAGCGCGCCTGGGAATCGTCGACCCGGGCGACCCGGCCGAGCGCGGTAGGGCCCGCCAGGTTGTCGGCCAGGCCCTGGTCCATCAGGGCCTCGATCTCCAGCTCGCGCTCGTCGGACAGCTTGTAGCCATCGGGCCCGAACAGCTTGATGCCGTTGTCGACGTAGGCGTTGTGCGAGGCGGAGATCATCACGCCCAGGTCGGCGCGCAAGGATCGCGTCATCATGGCGACGCCTGGGGTCGGCATCGGCCCCAGCAGCCGCACGTCCATGCCCACGCTGGCGAAGCCCGCCACCAGGGCCGGCTCGACCATATAGCCCGACAGGCGGGTATCCTTGCCGATCACCACCAGGTGGCGGCGGTCGTCCTTGGACATGAACAGCTTGCCCGCCGCCATGCCGCAGCGCAGAGCCACTTCCGCGGTCATCGGAAAGCGGTTGGCCTCGCCACGGATACCGTCGGTGCCGAAATAGGCGCGCTTGCTCATCTAGTGTCCCGATCCCGAAGTTCGCCAGTGTATGGACCGACCTCGCGCGAGGTTCGGGATCGATAAGGACACTAGCAAGTCAAAATTCTTCCGTGTGGCTTCTGGATTTGAAGTTCCCAACGGCGCTGCCCCACACGCTGCGGGAACTTCAAGTCCGCCACATGGGCTTTTCCCGAAACGATCCGAAACCCAGATTTAATCGACGTAGGTCAAGGCGATGATAAAGCCGCATCTCGGCGGCGCCATCCCCCGCGATGACTTACACCAGAAGGACGCCATACCCCATGTGCGGCATCATCGGCATCGTCGGACGAACCTCCGTGCAGGAACGTCTGATCGACAGCCTCAAGCGCCTGGAATACCGCGGCTATGATTCGGCCGGCGTGGCCGGCGTGGTGGACGGCCACGTGCAGCGGCGGCGCGCGGCAGGCAAGATCAAGGCGCTGGAAGAGGTGCTGGCGGCCGACCCGCTGAACGCCACGGTGGGCATCGGCCACACCCGCTGGGCGACGCACGGCGGCCCGACCACCAAGAACGCCCACCCGCAGACCGCCGGCCGCGTCACCCTGGTGCACAACGGCATCATCGAGAACTACGCGGAGCTGCGCGATGCCCTGAAGGCCAAGGGCCGGACCTTCGAGAGCGAGACCGACACCGAGGTGATCGCCGCCCTGATCGATTCGGAGCTGTCGTCCGGCAGGACGCCATTGGACGCGCTGAAGGCCGCGCTGGACCAGCTTACCGGCGCCTATGCCATCGGCGTGCTGATCGACGGCGAGGATGCGCTGATCATGGGCGCCCGCAAGGGTAGTCCGCTGGTGGTCGGCTATGGCGACGGCGAGATGTTCCTGGGCTCCGACGCGCTGGCCGTGGGGCCTTTCACCAACAGAATCGCCTATCTCGACGAGGGCGACTACGTCGCCATCGACCACGACACCGCACGAATCTTCGACGTGACCGGCAAGGCGGTGACCCGCGAGGTCCGCACGGTGGCAGCCTCCGCGGCGCTCGTCGAAAAGGGCAACTACCGGCACTTCATGGAAAAGGAGATCCATGACCAGCCGGAGGGCTGTCAGCGGACCATCGCGGCCTATGTCGACACCCTGACCGAGCGCACCGCCATGCCGGGCGGCATCGACTTCGCCAAACTCGACCGTATCCAGATCGTCGCCTGCGGCACCTCCTATATCGCGGGCTTGCTCGGCAAATATGTGATCGAGCAGCTGGCCGATCTTCCGGTGGACGTCGAGATCGCCTCGGAGTTCCGCTACCGCCAGCCGGCGCTGTCAGCGGGTTCCCTGGTGATCGCCATGTCGCAGTCCGGCGAGACCGCCGACACGCTGGCGGCGCTGCGCTATTGCCAGGCCAAGGGGATGCAGAGCGCCGCGGTGGTCAACGCCCAGGAATCCACCATGGCCCGCGAGGTCGACGTGGTCTGGCCGATCCACTGCGGGCCGGAAATCGGGGTCGCTTCCACCAAGGCCTTCACCGCCCAGATCAGCGTGCTGACGGCGTTGGCCGTCGCCGCCGCGCTGGCGCGCAACAAGATCGACGAGGCCGAGGAAAAGCGCCTGGTCCACGTGTTGCTGGGCGCGCCCCGGCTGATCGCCGAATCGATCAACCTGGAGGACGCCGTCAAGGCGGTGGCCGTCGAGATCTCCAAGGCCCGCGACGTACTCTTCCTGGGTCGTGGTCCGATGTATCCCCTGGCGCTGGAAGGCGCGCTGAAGCTCAAGGAGATCAGCTATATCCATGCCGAGGGCTATGCCGCCGGCGAGTTGAAGCACGGGCCGATCGCGCTGGTCGACGAGCAGACGCCGATCGTCATCCTCGCGCCGCACGACAGCTATTTCGAAAAATCAGCCTCGAACATGAGTGAGGTCATGGCTCGCGGCGGCCAGGTGGTGTTCATCACCGATCCGGAAGGCCAGCGTCACGCGCCGGCCGGCGCCCGGGTGGTGGTGACAGCGCCCAAGTGCGATCCGCTGATCGCGCCGCTGGTGATGGCCGCGCCGATCCAGCTGCTGGCCTATTACGTCGCCGTCCAGAAGGGCGCGGACGTGGACCAGCCGCGCAATCTCGCGAAGTCCGTCACCGTCGAATAGCCTGTCGAACAGACCTCGAACGGGGCCTCAAAAGGAAACGGCCGCCCCGTGAGGGGCGGCCGCGCCTTCGTCCTGAACCCAGAGGGTTCGGGTCTTACTTCTTCGGCGTCGTGGTCGTGGTCGTGGTCGCCATCGCGCCAGCGGCCGGAGCAGCGGCGGGAGCGGCGGCGGCGTCGGCGGCCGGAGCAGCGGCCGGGGCCGTCGCGGAGGCGTCAGCGGCGGGCGGAGCCGCAGCAGCCGGAGCGGCCGAGTCGGTCGCGGTGGTGGTCGTGGTGGTGGCCGCTTCGTCGGCCTTCTTGGCGCAGGCGGAGAGGCTCAGGGCCAGACCGGCGGCGACGGCAACCGAAGTGATGATACGCATATTCATGGAATTTCTCCCCTGGAGGACTATGGAGGACGTTCCCCCGACAATGGCCGACTCTTACACGGCTTCGTGAATTCCCGAAATCGTGATCGAGCGTCCGATGTGGTTTTTCGGCGCAGTTGAAGTGGATTTCAAGGCCTACCTTGTCTAGTGCGGAATGCTGCATTGCGGGATCGCAATGCGGCAAACGGAGGTCTCGAAACAACGGACCTTTCCAGGCAGTTTGGTGATTCGTTTTTGGAGGGGCGTCGATGAGCAAACGCGTGCGCAAGGCGGTGCTGCCGGTGGCCGGAATGGGGACCCGCGTGCTGCCCGGCGCCAAGACCACGCCGAAGAACCTGCTGAACGTCGTCGACCGGCCGATCCTGTCCTACGTGGTCGAGGAGGCTCGCGCCGCGGGCATCGAGCATATCGTCTTCATCGTCGGCCGCGGCCAGGGGGCCATTGAGGACTACTTCGACGCCAGTCCGGAGATCGAGGCGGCCTTGGAGGCCAAGGGCAAGGCCGACATCCTGGCCGACGTCCGCCGCGACCTGATGCAGCCCGGCCAGATGAGCTTCATCCGCCAGATGGCGCCGCTGGGCCTCGGGCACGCCATCTGGTGCGCCCGCGACGTGATCGGCGACGAGCCCTTCGCGGTCATGCTGCCCGACATGCTGATGGCCGCCGAGCCGGGCGGCCTGGGACAGGCGGTCGCGGCTTACGACAAGGTCGGCGGCAATATCGTCGTGGTCGAGCCCGCGCCACAGGGCGAGACCGACCGATACGGGATCGTCGCGCTTGGCCAGAAAGGCGCGCTTGGCCAGAAAGGCGGGGACGGACGAGATGGCCGGCTCAACCGCATGACCGGCATGGTCGAGAAGCCGCCGCTGGGGACCGAACCCTCGAACCTGTTCATCTCGGGCCGCTATATTCTGCAGCCGGAAATCTTCGAAATCCTGGCGACCCAGCCGCGCGGCGCCGGCGGCGAAATCCAGCTCACCGACGGTATGGCGACCCTGATGACGCGCCAGGACTTCCACGCCCTGGAATACGACGGGACGACCTACGACTGCGGCGACAAGATCGGCCTGCTGCGGGCCAACGTCGCGTTCGCGCTCCGCCGACCGGACCTCGCCGACGAGGCCCGCACGGCGATAAAAGCCCTGCTTCAGGGCCAGTGAAGACTAAGCGCCTCTTCGTCTTCGGCTACGGCTTTTCGGCGCGCGCGCTCGCCCGTCGGCTGACGGCGCAGGGCTGGACGGTGACGGCCAGCCTTCGCGACCCGGCCGGGGCTGGGCGGCTGGAGGCCGACGGCGTCGTCGCGATCACGACCGGCGATAGGCCGGCCCTGGTCGCAGCGCTGGCGGAGGCCCAGGCGATCCTGATCACCGCGCCGCCGGACGCCGGCGGCTGTCCCGGCCTGCCGGTGCTGGTCCCGGCGCTGGCCCAGGCCAAAGCCTTCCCCGACTGGATCGGCTACCTCTCCACCACCGGGGTCTATGGCGACCGGCGCGGCGGCTGGGTCACCGAACACAGCCGGCTGGCGGCCCAGTCGATAGAGGGCGCGCGGCGGGTGGGCGCCGAGCGTGACTGGCTGGAGGTCGGCCGCGGCATGGGCCTGACCGTCAGCGTCTTCCGCCTGCCCGGCATCTACGGTCCCGGCCGCTCGGCGCTGGATCGCGTGCGGGCCCGCCGGGCCCGGCGGATCGCGGCGTCCGGCCAGGTGTTCTCGCGCATCCATGTGGACGATCTGGCGGCGGGCCTTGCCGCGGCCATCGCGCGGCCGAAGGCGGGCGGCGCCTACAATCTCTGCGACGATGAGCCGGCGCCCAACAGCGAGGTCGTCGCCTACGCCGCGGGACTGCTGGGCCTGCCGGTCCCGCCGGAAGTGCCCCTCGCCGAGGCCGGCCTTTCGCCGATGGCGCAGCGGTTCTACGCTGAGAGCAAGCGGGTCTCGAACGCGCTGGCCAAGGCCGAGCTCGGCTGGCGCCCGGCCTATCCGACCTATCGCGAGGGCCTGGCGGCGATCCTGGCGGGCGGCGGCTAGAACTCCGCGACCGCCGCCAGCAGCCGCGCGATGTCCTGCGGCCGCGACAGGCGATGGTCGCCGTCCTTGATCAGCGAAAACACCACATCCTGGCTTCTGATAGCCTGGCTGAGTTCCAGGGCGTGGCGCCACGGCACGTCCGGATCGGCGCCGCCCTGCAGGATGCGCACAGGGACCGCGATAGGCACGGGCTCGGCGCCGAGGATCGACCAGCGGGCGCCGTCCTCCAGCAGGTTGCGGGTGATGGGATAGGGATCGCCGTAGTCCGACGGCCGGAACCAGACGCCGTTCGTCGCCAGGTCCGCGAGACCCCCGGGCGGAATTTCCGGCGCCATCAGCTTTTCGGTGAAATCCGGCGCGGGCGCGATCAGCACCATGGCGGCGACGCGGTCCGGCCGGGCCACGGCGACGAGGCAGGCGATCCAGCCGCCCATGGAGGAGCCCACCAGCACCAGCGGGCCCTCGGTCAGGTCGTCCAGCACGGCCAGCGCATCCTCACGCCAGCGGGTGATCGTCCCCTTGGCCTGGAAATCGCCGGAGGATTCGCCGTGGCCCAGATAGTCGAAGCGGACGTAAGCCCGGCCGTTCGCCTGCGCCCAATCGGCCAGCGCCTGCGCCTTTGTCCCGGCCATGTCGGAGCGGAATCCGCCCAGCCAGACCAGGGTCGGGCCCCGTCCGCCCACACGCCGCCAAGCGACCTGTTCGTCATCTGGCCGATCAAGTCTTCCGGAGGTCTCGACCATAGGCCGATTGATAACGCCAGGACGCCTTTACGCCACCCCGTTTCGGGGTATGGGAAGGACGTGGCGCTTCCCCCCGACTTCACCCTGCTGCAGGTGGTCCCCGAGCTTGAGACCGGCGGCGCCGAGCAGACCACCCTCGACGTCGCCCGCGCGGTGATCGCCGCCGGCGGCAAGGCGCTGGTCGCCACCCGCGGCGGGCGGATGACGGCGCGGCTTGAGGCC
>JANYET010000008.1 GCA_025359785.1 Alphaproteobacteria bacterium
CACGCCTTTCAGCCTGCGGGCTTTTGCTTGCTTCGCCATGGCTACTTCCTCTTGGCCTTCTTGTCGGCCGCGTGGCCGGGGAAGTACCGGGTGGGTGCGAATTCACCGAGCTTCATGCCGACCATGTCCTCGCTGACCAGCACGGGAACGTGCTTCTGGCCATTGTGGACGCCGAAGGTCAGGCCGACGAACTGCGGCATGATCGTGGAACGACGCGACCAGGTCTTGATCACATCCTTGCGGCCGGAGCCTTGGGCGGTTTCTGCTTTCTTGAGCAGGTATCCGTCGACAAACGGACCTTTCCAGACGGAACGGGTCATGACTTAACGAGCCTTCCGAGCGTGACGAGTACGGATGATGAACTTGTCCGTCGTCTTGTTGGTGCGAGTCTTGGCGCCCTTGGTGGGCTTGCCCCACGGGGTCACCGGGTTACGGCCGCCCGAGGTGCGGCCTTCGCCGCCGCCGTGCGGGTGATCGACCGGGTTCATGGCGACGCCGCGGACGTGAGGACGACGGCCCTTGTGACGGGCGCGACCGGCCTTGCCGAGCACTTCGTTCATGTGGTCCTGGTTGGACACCGCGCCGACCGTGGCCATGCAGGTGTCCATCACCATCCGCAGCTCGCCCGAGTTCAGGCGGATCTGCGCATAGCCGGAGTCACGACCGACCAGCTGGGCGTAGGTCCCGGCGGAACGGGCGATCTGGCCACCCTTGAGGGGCTTCAGCTCGACGTTGTGGATGATCGTGCCGATCGGCATGCCACGCAGCGGCATGGCGTTACCCGGCTTCACGTCGGCCTTTTCGCCGGCGATCACCTGGTCGCCGACCTTCAGACGTTGCGGGGCCAGGATGTAGGCCAGCTCGTCATCGGCGTATTTGATCAGCGCGATGAACGCCGTGCGGTTGGGGTCGTACTCCAGACGCTCGACGATGCCGACCATGTCGAACTTGCGACGCTTGAAGTCGATCTTGCGATAGAGGCGCTTGGCGCCGCCGCCGCGGAAACGCACCGCGATGCGACCGCCGCCGCCACGTCCGCCGGACTTCGTCAGGCCCTCGACGAGGGACTTGATCGGTCCGCCCTTGTGGAGCTCGGACTTGTCCACCAGCACCAGCTGGCGGCGACCCGGAGAGGTCGGATTATATTGCTTCAAGGCCATCGGATTAGAGCCCCGTGGTGATGTCGATCGACTGGCCTTCGGCCAGGGTCACGACAGCTTTCTTGACGTCGGAACGCCGGCCCTTGATGCCGCGGAACCGCTTGGTCTTACCCTTGACGTTCAGGGTATTGACCTTGGTCACGTTCACTTTGAACAGCGCCTCGACGGCGGCTGCGATCTCGTCCTTCGACGCATCGCCGGCGACCCGGAAGACGACCTTGTTGTGCTCGGAGAGCAGCGTGGCCTTTTCCGTGATGATCGGGGCGAGGATGGTGTCGTAGTGACGGGCGGTGGGTTGCTCGGCCATTACGCAGCCTCCTTCTCTTGGAAGCGCGCGTTGATCGCTTCGACCGCGTCCTTGGTCAGGACCAGGGTGCGGCGGCGCAGCACGTCATAGACGTTCAGGCCGGCGTTCGGCAGCACGTCGACGTTCGGAATGTTCCGCGCGGCGAGCTTGAAGTTGTTGTCGACCTCGGCCCCGGCGATGACCAGGGCGTGGGTGATGCCGATGGCGCCCAGCTGGACGCGCAGGGCGGCCGTCTTGGGATCCTTCAGCGACACGGTGTCGACGACGATCAGCGAGCCGTCCTTGACCTTGGAGGACAGCGCGTGCCGCAGGGCGAGCGCGCGGACCTTCTTGGGCAGGCCGAAAGCGTGGCTGCGGACAACCGGGCCGTGGGCCCGGGCGCCGCCGACGAACTGAGCCGCCCGGCGCGAACCGTGACGAGCGCCGCCGGTGCCCTTCTGCTTGTACATCTTCTTCGAGGTCCGCGAGACTTCGTTGCGAACCTGGACCTTGTGAGTGCCGGCGCGGCGCTTGGCGAGTTGCCAGGTCACCATGCGTTGCAGGATGTCGCCGCGGATCTCTTCGAGGCCGAAGATTTCGTCGGAAAGCTCGATCGAGCCGCTCTTCCCGCCGTCCAGTTTGATGACGTCGAGTTTCATCAGGCTTCTTCCCCAGCTTCCGGCGCTTGCGCGGCCGGGGCCTCGGTGGACGGCGCTTCGGTTTCGGTGGCGTCCGCGACGACGGCTTCGGCTTGCATCACCGGAACGTCATCCGCGGCAACTTCCACGATCGGGGCTTCTTCCTCGGCGGCGGGAGCCTTGGGCTCTTCACCGGCCTTGCGGAAGGCGCCGGGAGTCGGGAGGCCGGCCGGAGCCGCCTTCTTCACCGCATCGCGGATCTTGACGTAGTCGCCTTCGGTGCCGGGGACAGCCCCCTTCACCAGGATCAGGCCGCGCGCCACATCCACCCGCCAGACGGTCAGGTTGAGCGTGGTGACGGTTTCCTGGCCGAGGTGGCCGGCCATCTTCTTGCCCTTGAAGGTCTTGCCCGGATCCTGGCGTTGGCCGGTCGAGCCGTGGGCCCGGTGGGAGACGGACACCCCGTGGGTGGCCCGCATGCCGCCGAAGTTCCAGCGCTTCATGGCGCCCTGGAAACCCTTACCGACCGTGGTTCCGGTAATGTCGATCTTCTGACCCGCCAGGAAGTGGTCGGCGGTGATTTCAGAGCCAACATCGATCAGCATGTCTTCCGACACGCGGAACTCCGCGAGCTTGCGCTTCGGCTCGACTTCCGCTTTCGCGAAGTGGCCACGCATGCCCTTGGAGGTGTTCTTGGGCTTCTTGGCGCCCGCGCCCAGCTGGAGGGCCACGTAGCCATCCTTGTCCTGGGTGCGCTGGGCGACGACCGTGCAGCCTTCGAGGCTGAGGACGGTCACCGGCACATGGGTTCCCGCTTCGTCGAAGAAGCGAGCCATGCCCAGCTTTTTGGCGATCACGCCGGTACGCATCTGGCTGACCCCTTAGAGCTTGATCTCGACGTCCACGCCGGCGGACAGGTCGAGCTTCATCAGCGCGTCCACAGTCTGCGGAGTGGGGTCGACGATATCGAGCACGCGCTTGTGCGTGCGGATTTCGAACTGCTCGCGCGACTTCTTGTCGATGTGCGGCGAACGGTTGACGGTGAATTTTTCAATGCGCGTCGGCAGCGGGATGGGCCCGCGCACGGTCGCGCCTGTACGCTTCGCGGTGTTGACGATCTCGCGCGTGGAATGGTCCAGCACGCGGTGGTCAAACGCCTTGAGGCGGATGCGGATGTTCTGACGATCCATATCGCTCTTTTCGTTCCCTACAGACGACGAACCGTCCGCGTGATCTCGACCATTTCAAAGACCAACCCAAGCTCTCAGATGAGAGCCCGTACGCGTAAGTCCGCAAAAACGACTTAGGCCCACGCGAACCCCGCGAGGGCCTGTGCCGAAGCGCCGGTGAAGGCACTGCCTCAGCTCGTTCTGCGGACCGCGTCTAACCCTTGCGGGTTACAGCCGGTCCAACAGGAGGCGGGTTACTACAGGCGTGACTCGCTCGCGTCAAGGGCGAGACGGCCCCTTTCGGCCGCCCGCCATTGCCGCCGGTTCACTCGCCGATGGTGACGCCGCCGGAGCCCATCACGGTCTTGGAGACCGAGCCGGTCACCTGCCTGGCCCGGACGTCGCCGGAGCCGGCGATACGAGCCTTCAGCGTGTCGGCGACGCCGCCGAAGGTGACGTCGCCGGAGCCCGCCACCGTCACCTCCATGCTGGACACATGACCGGAGGCCACCTTCACGTCGCCGGAGCCGGCCACGTGGACGTCGAGCGCGCCGGACACCGAAATCGCGGTCACGTCACCGGACCCGGCGATGTCGACCGCCAGCGGGCCCTTGATGTCGCCGACCGAGGTATCCCCGGAGCCCGCCACGCGGATCTTGGCCGAGGCCGCCGAGCCGGTGCGGGTGTCGCCTGAGCCGGCCTGGCTGACCCGCAGCGCGCCTTCGACGTTGCCGACCGTCCAGTCGCCGCAGCCGGCGTTGCCGAGCCGCACGCTGGCCGCGCGGCCCACCGTCCCCCAGACCGCGCCGCCGGCGTCGAGATCGACGTCGCGCGGGGTATGGATGACGATCTGCGGCATGTCGCGATAGGCGATGTCGCCCACGTCGCGGACGAGGACCGAGACATGCTCACCCGCGCCGCGGCAGTCACGGATGCGGCGGCGCAGGTTGCCGTCGATGATCGTGCGCCCACCGAACTCGCGGACCTCCAGCGGCAGGCGCGAATTGGCCTGGACGATGTCGACCTTGATGTCGGTCCGGTTCTCCGCGATCACCGTGATCCGCGCCACGGCGTCCTTCACCTCAACCGAGGCGGCTGAGGCCGCGCCGGCGCAGAGCGTGGCCACCGTTGCGAGCGTGATCCTCAGAAATTTGCGCATCGATAGTCTCCGTCTTGTCGTGGCTGGAATGGCGACAGGGCTAACGTCGGCGTTCAGCCGATCGAGACGTGTCCGCCGCCGGAAATCGATTTGCTGACCGGGCCCGACACCGCCTTGACGCGGATGCCGCCGAACCCGGAAATCGAGGCGTTGAGCGATTGGGCGTCGCCGCCGAAATCCACCGAGCCGACCCCGGAGACCGAGGCCTCCATGGCGGTCGCGTGGCCCTGCGCCACCTTGATGTGGCCGACGCCCGACACGTGGGCCGCCATCGGACCGGACAGGCTTTCGATATCGACACTGCCTGCGCCCGAGAGCGTGGCGTCGAGGCCCTGGCGGACGGTGTTCGCGCGCAGGCTGCCGGCGCCGGAAAGCTTGGCCTGCAGGTGGCCGGCCGAGCCCATGCGGACCGAGCCCGCGCCGGACGCCCGGACGATCGCATCGCCGGCCACGTCGGCCAGGGTCCAGGCGCTGCAGCCGGCGTTGTCCAGATCGATGCTGCCCGAGCGGCCCACCGTGCCGTAGACGGCGCCGTTGGTCTCGACGGCCACGGCCTTGGGGGTGTGGACCACGATCTGCGGCATGGCCTCATAGCGGATGTCGCCGACGCCGCGCACATGAGCGCTCGGATGGTCGCCGCGGGTGTGGCAGTCGGTGATGCGGTGCGCCAGATTGCCGGAGATCACCGTTCGCGACCCGACGGTGCGGACCTCCAGCGGCAGCGCGCCGTTGGTGGTGATCATCTCCACCTTCACGTCGGCGCGGTCCTCGGGGACGACGGTGACGCGCACGACCGCGTCCTTGATCTCGACCGACGGCGCGGCTGTGGCGGCTCCTGCGGTGGCGGCGAGCGTGGCGGCCGCTGCGAAAAAGGCGATCGCAAGACGCATGAACAGTCTCCCCAAATCCAAATCCTGGCGGGACGCTAGTCCCGCGCCCGCGTCGAAGCAGCTTAATTCGCGGTCATGACTTCCCTGTCATCGGCCGGCGGCGCGCCTAGGTCGGGCGCGGAACAGTCGGCGGTCCCTGGTCGGCGCGGACCGCGATGCGCATCTCGGCGGGCTTGAGGCCCTCGGTCGTGGCGCGCAGCACAAGAACGCCCGACGCGCTCTCCTGCGTCTGCACGATCACCTGGGCGAGGCCGTTGTAGAGCCTGCGCACACTGCCCTTCTCCGGCTCGTGGCTGTTGGCGTCGCCGTTGCCCAGGCCGATGATCCGTCCACCGGCGATCTCGAAGCTGACCGGCAGGTTGGCGGTGGGCACGGCCCGGCCCTTGGCGTCCAGCGCCTCGACGGTGATCGGCGTGGCGTCGCGGCCATCGCCGGCCAGGGTGGCGCGATCCGGCGTCAGGCGCAGGCTGACCGGCGCGCCGGTGGTCTCGACGACCGCGTGGGCCACCACCCTGCCCCCCGTCTTGCCGAGGGCTTCCAACCGGCCCGGCGCATAGGGAACCTGCCATTGGTTCATCTCGTAGGGATCGACCTTCTGCTCGCCGATCAGCTTGCCGTTCAGCAGGAGGGCCACCGTCTCGGTGTTGGCCATGGCCACCACGCGGATCGGCTTTCCCTCCTGACCGGGCCAGGTCCAGTGCGGGGTCAGATGCAGCACCGGGCGGTCTTTCACCCACTGGGCCTGGTGAATGTAGAAGCTGTCCTTCTCGAATCCGCAGAGGTCCATGATCCCGAAGGATGAGCTCGCCGTCGGCCACTCGAAGGGTTGCGGCTCGCCGCGATAGTCGAAACCCGTCCAGACGAAACCGCCGGCCACATAGGCCCGCGTGGCGATGGCCTTCCAGGCGGTCCGATGCGTCGCGCCCCAGGGCTGAGCCTCGTCGTCATAGGACGTCAGCACGTGGCGGCCCTTGCGGTCGCTGAGGTACTCGCCCCGCGTCGAGACCGCCGAGGTATCCTCCGAGCTGGTTATCGGCTTGCCGGGATTGGCCGCGTGGAACCGGTCGTAGGCCGCGATCTGATAGTTGAAGCCCACGACATCGACGGCCTGGGAGACGTTCACCGCGTTGAACATGCCGCCGTTCATGGCCGCGGTGACCGGACGTGTCGTGTCCAGCGCCTTCACCACGGCCGCCATGCGCCGGACCATCTCATAGCCTTCGCGCCGGCCCTGCAGCGGCTCCTCATTGAACACCGACCAGAGGATGACGCTCGGATGGTTGCGGTCGCGCCGCACCAGCCACTCCAGCATCCGCAGGTAGTCCGGGCTGGTGTTGAACAGTCGGTTCTCGTCCATCACCACGAAGCCCAGGCGATCGGCGGCGTCGAGCAGCTCCCGCGTCGGCGCATTGTGCGAGGACCGGATGGCGTTGCAGCCCAGCGCCTTCAGCCGGCGCAGGCGGAAATCGATAATCGCGTCCGGCAGCGCGATGCCGACGCCGGCGTGGTCCTGGTGGATGCAGACGCCCTGGATCTTCAGCGGCCGGTCGTTGAGGAAGAAGCCGTGGTCGGGGTCGAACCGCTGAGTGCGGAAGCCACAGAGCGTCACCGCCTCGTCTGTCACCGCGCCAGCCACGCGCACGGTGGTGCGGACCTGGTACAGGGTCGGCGTCTCGATGGACCACAGGCTGGGGTCGGCGACCGCCAGCGACAGCCGCGCCACCGCGCGGTCCAGCGGCGCGATGGAAACGCTCGCCCTGCCCTGTCCGACCGCCCGGCCGTCGGGGTCGACGAGCACGACCTCCGCCTCGGCGTCGGCCAGCGCCTCGCCGATGTTCGCCACCGTGGCCTCGACCGGCAGGGTCCAGCGGCCGTCCGCGACCTTGCGCGGGTGGGCGTAGACGCCGTCGGTGATCAGGTGGACGGGCGCGCGCTTCACCAGCCAGGCGTGACGATAAATCCCGCCGCCCTCGTACCACCAGCCTTCCAGCGGATCGGCGTCGACGCGCACGGCGATGACGTTGGCCTCGGCCCCGAACCGGGCAAAGGCGGTGATGTCGTTATAGAGCGAGGAATAGGCGCTCCAGTTGTGCGCCACGACGTTACCGTTCACCCAGACGGTGGCGTTGACCGCGATGCCGTCGAACTGGATCTCCAGGTGCTTGCCCCGGTCGGCCGGGTCCAGGGTCAGGGTCCGCCGGTACCAAGCCACGCCCTTGGGCCGGTAGCCCTGCGCGACATTGGCGGTTTCCTCGAACGGCCCCTCGACGACGAAGTCGTGCGGCAGGTCGAGCGTGCGCCAGGCCTTGTCGTCATAGCGCAGCGCCGCGGCGCCGCCCGCCGCGCCGGCCTTGGTGCTGGCATAGCTCTGGTCGCCGGTGTGCGGGATCGGAGCCGCGATATCGCCCCGATGGAAGCGCCAGCCGAGATCCAGCGACAGGCGCTCGCCCGGGCCTTTGGCAAGGGGGACGGGCCGCACCGCCGGCGCCTGAACGGCCGCTTCGCCGGGACGGGCCAGGGCCGCGCCGGCCGCCGCCACGCCCGCGACCTTCAAGAACCGACGCCGTTCCATACCCTGCCCCACGTTTGACTCCGCCGCTCGAGGGCGACGGTTGCTGGCGAGCCTGACGGGGTGTGGTGTCCGCTGCAAGCAAAAGGCCGCCGGGGTTTCCCCCGACGGCCTCTGCGTTGCGTTCAAATGGGGCGTGAGCCCTATTTGATGATCTTGGCGACGACGCCGGATCCGACCGTACGGCCACCTTCGCGGATCGCGAAGCGCAGGCCCGGGTCCAT
>JANYET010000037.1 GCA_025359785.1 Alphaproteobacteria bacterium
TCCCAAGGGTTCGGCTGTTCGCCGATTAAAGTGGTACGTGAGCTGGGTTCAGAACGTCGTGAGACAGTTTGGTCCCTATCTGCCGTGGGTGTACGAAGCTTGAGAGGATCTGTCCCTAGTACGAGAGGACCGGGATGGACACACCTCTGGTGGACCTGTCGTGGCGCCAGCCGCGCAGCAGGGTAGCTAAGTGTGGACTAGATAACCGCTGAAAGCATCTAAGCGGGAAACTAACCTCAAAACAAGGCTTCGCCGAGAGCCGTGGTAGACCACCACGTTGATAGGCCAGGTGTGGAAGTGCCGCGAGGCATGCAGCTTACTGGTACTAATCGCTCGATCGGCTTGATCGTTCTTAGCAAAATTCATGAGCGCTCCGATTTGAGCCTTTGCAGACCTGATGTCTTCTCAATCACATCCGTTTCGTTGACCTGGTGGTTTTGCCGGGGGGTCCCCACCCGATCCCATTCCGAACTCGGTCGTTAAGCCCCCCTGGGCCGATGGTACTTCGTCTTAAGGCGCGGGAGAGTAGGTCGCCGCCAGGTCTACCAAACGGATGTGAGATCCAGACCCTTCAATTTACGATGCCATATTAGGCTTTGCCGCGGGGTGGAGCAGCCCGGTAGCTCGTCAGGCTCATAACCTGAAGGTCACAGGTTCAAATCCTGTCCCCGCACCCAAAATTCGAAGAAGCCCTGCTGTGAAGCAGGGCTTTTTTCGTTTGCGCGCAATTCCGCTGATCCGCGGCTATGATCCCTGAAACCAGCGGGGAAGCGACGATGGCCACTCAAGTCTACGCGCGGCTTATACTTGCAGGATTACTGGCCAGCGCCAGTGCGGCCGCGGCCCAGGCCGGCGACGGGGTCTATGCCTCGGCTGGCCAGATCGCGGCGATGGTCGCCAAGACCACGGACGGGGTCGCCACGGCGGCGGTCCCGACCGGGCCGGGAACCACCCTGCTGGCGGCGCACCGCACGGCCGACGGTCAGGTCGAGGTCCACATGAAGCTCAACGACGAGCTGATCGGCCGCTCCGGCCACGCGACCGTCCTGGTCGGCGGCAAGGTCGAGGGGAACAAGGAGACGGCGCCCGGCGAATGGCGCGGTGGCAGGATCACCGGCGCGCGGTCCTATGCCATGGGCCCCGGCGATGTGCTGTGGATCCCGGCGGGAACACCGCACCAGACCCTCGTGCCCAAGGGCGGGGACTTCGGCTACCTGGCCTTCAAGTTCGACGTGAAATAGCCCGCGACCTATTTCGTGAAGATCGCCTTGGGCATCATCACGTGGACGGCCTTGTTGCGGTCGACCAGCTCGCTGATATCGACGTCGCCGGCGACGCTGACCAGCATGTAGGCGTCGTCGCGGCTAAGGCCCTTATGGGTGGCCAGAAAGTCGACCATGTTGCGCACCGCCTTCAGCGTGGCGACGGCGAGGTCGTCGTCAAAGCCCATGGCGATGTAGTGCGTCGGGCTCTCGGCGCGCGGGTAGGGCGACCGCTCGCCCTTGTGCAGGATGAACTGGAAGGTTCCGACCAGAGAGGTCTCCAGCGCGGTCACGTCCACCTCGCCATTGCCCTGGCCGGCGTGGCCGTCGCCCACCTCGAACAGCGCCCCCTTCGCGAAGACCGGCAGGAACAGGGTGGTCCCGGCCACCAGTTCCTTGTTGTCCATGTTGCCGCCGATGATGGTCGGCGGCGTGGAATCCCAGCGGCCCATCTCCGGCGGCGGCGCGACGCCCATGCTGCCGAAGAAGGGGTGCATCGGAATGGCGATGCCCGGCCCGAAATTGGCGAGCCCCTTCTGGCGGTCGAGCGGGATGATCTTGGTGCGCCGATAGGGGAAGTCGTCGCGCAGCAGCCCGTTGGCGGGTCCAAAACCGTTGTAAGCGTAGGGGATCGCCAGATCGATCTTCTGGATGCGGACCTCCAAGGTGTCGCCAGGCTCGGCGCCCTCGATCGCGATCGGGCCGGTCAGGATGTGGCCGCCCGGCCCCCGCGCGGCGGCCGGCACATGTTCGTAGACATCTTTCAAGGCGGGCTCGATCTGGTCGTCCGGCACCCCGTTGGCCTTCAGGCCCGTCGGATTGTTGGTGAGCAGGGTGTGGACCACCACGGTGTCGCCCGACCGCACGCTCAGGGCCGGCTTAGTCGTCGCGTCGTAATTCCCCCAGGCGACGGTGGAGGGCGTGGGCTCCAGGACGTAGGTCGCGGCCTGCGCCCCCGCGGCGAATGGGGCGGCGAACAGGACGGCGGACAGCGCCCCGGCGGCGGATTTCACTCGGCTGGACATCTGGCGCTCCCCGCAACCGCATCTGGCGGCGACCGGACTATTCAACCGCCACCCCCGTCACGCAAGCCGAGTTGACGCTTCGGGAAGGCGGGCCGAATAGTTCTGCCCGTCGTGTCGGCTTGGGCAAGGCGGCGGCGTCCTTGGGACGAGCAACGCGACGAGGAGTTTGCAGCATGGCCGGCCCCCTGAACGCCGACACCTTCCGCGTCGAGCGGTCCACCGTCATCGACGCGCCCGCCAGCGCGATTTTTCCGCACATCGACGACTTCCATGCCTGGGAGGCCTGGTCGCCCTATGAGACGATGGATGCGGACCTCGGCAAGACCTACGCCGGTCCGACGCGCGGCGTGGGCGCGGCCTATGCCTGGGTCGGCAAGAAGGCAGGCTCTGGAAGCATGCAGATCACCCAGTCGACGCCGTCGTCAAAGGTCGTCATCAAGCTCGAGTTCACCAAGCCGTTCGTCGCCCACAACACCGCCGAATTCACGCTGGAGCCGCAAGGCGCGGGGACCAAGGTCACCTGGGCCATGCACGGACCTAACACCTTGATGTCGAAGGTGATGGGGCTGTTTTTCAGTATGGACAAGCTGGTCGGGCCGCAGTTCGCGCAGGGCCTGGCGAGCCTCAAGCAGGTCTGCGAGCCCGCGTCGGTTGCCTGATCTGCGCGCCTGATCTGCGCGCCTGATCTGGCCGCCCATGGGCCACCCACGGGCCGGCTTGCGCCAAGGGTCGCCTTGCGGCGACCCGCCGACGGCGTCTAGGCTTCGCAAAACAGGTTTGGGGAGCGTGGGATGAGGCTTGGTATCTGGGCGGCCGCGGCTATTGCTGGCGCTGCGTTGTTTTCCATTCCCCTTGCGGCCTCGGCCCAGGCCCCGTCTTCGAATGGCGAGGCGGTGTTCAACGCCCGCTGCAAATCCTGCCACGAGCCGGCCATCGACCGCGCGCCGAACAGGGCTGCGCTATCCTCCTATCCGGCGAGCCAGATCGTCCAGGCGTTGACCACCGGCGTCATGGTCCCGATGGCCCAGGGCCTGTCGGAGGCCGACAAGGCCGCGGTCGCCGCCTATCTGACCACACCTCTCGGCGGCCCCGACGCCCACCCGGCGCCGGCCGCGCCGGCTGGAACCCGGCCGGTGGCCGCCGCCGCCCGTGGCGTCGACGTCATGTGCACGGCCAATCCGCCGATCACCGCCACGCTCAGCGACTGGAGCAGCGTCGGGATGGAGGCCTCCCACCGCTACCAGTCCAACCCGGGGCTGAAGGCGGCCGACGTGCCGAAGCTGAAGGTGAAGTGGTCATTCGCCATGAGCGGCGGCTCGATGCCGACGGTGATCGGCGACTGGCTGTTCATCACCAACCGCTCCGGCAAGTTCTACGCTCTCGACGCCAAGAGCGGCTGCGTTCACTGGGTTGTGGACGGGGTGACGTCGCGCACGACGCCGATGATCGTCAAATCGCCGATCTCGCCCAGCGGCTGGGCCACCTTCGTCGGCGAACGCACCCGCGTCGTCCGCGCCTTCGACGCCCAGACCGGCAAGGAAATCTGGAAGAGCGCGCAGCTCGAGACCAATCCGGTGGCCGGCATCACCGGCACGCCGGTGGTTTCCGGAGGCCAGCTCTTCGTGCCCCTGACCTCGGGCGAGGAGCCGGCCGCGCGTCAGCTGACCTATTCCTGCTGCACCTTCCGCGGCTCCCTCGTGGCGCTTGACCTGGCCACCGGCAAGACCCAGTGGAAGACCTTCGTGATCAAGGAGCCGCTGCATCCGACGCACAAGAATTCGGCGGGCGTGATGATGCAGGGCCCGGCCGGCGGCGCGATCTGGTCGGCGCCCACGGCCGACGCGAAGCGTGGCCTCGTCTATGTCGCGACGGGCGACAGCTACACCGACGAGCCGACCACGGGCGCCGACGCGATCGTCGCCATCGAGATGAAGACCGGCAAGATCCGCTGGTCGACCCAGGTCACGGAAAAAGACAACTTCATCATGGGCTGCGAGAACGGCGCGAAGCTGCCGAACTGCCCGACGCCTGTCGGTCCGGACTACGACTTCGGCGCCTCGCCCATCCTGTTCAACCTGCCCCCCGGCAAGGGCAAGGCGGCTGGCGGTCAGATCGTCCTGTCCGGCCAGAAGTCCGGGATCGCTTACGGCATGGATCCGGACACCGGCAAATTGATCTGGAAGACGGCGGTGGGTTCGGGCTCGGCGCTGGGCGGCATCGAGTGGGGCATGGCGGCGGACAACAAGCGCCTCTACGTGGCGATCTCCGATGTGATCAACCTGTTCGGCGAAGTCCCGGGCGTGCCGCCGGTCACCGACGACAAGCTGGATCCGCCGAAGCCGGGGCTCTATGCCCTCGATCCGGCCAACGGCAAGTTCCTCTGGTCGGCGCCCGCGCCCAAGGCGACCTGCCACTACGCCGGCGACCGCAGCCGCGACTACGCCAAGGGCGCCTGCATCCGGGCGCAGTCAGCCGCGCCCTCGGTGATGCCGGGCGCGGTGTTCTCCGGGACGATGGACGGCTGGTTCCGAGCCTACGATCCGGCCACCGGCAAGGTGATCTGGGCCTTCTCCACGACCGCCCAGACCTATGACACGGTCAACCAGGTGCAGGGCCAGCCCGGCGGCAACATCGATGGCATGGGCCCGGCGATCGCCGGCGGCATGGTCTATACGATGAGCGGCTTCCAGGGCGCGGCCCAGACCGGCGGCAATGCGGTGAACGTGCTGCTGGCCTTCTCCGTGGACGGCAAGTGACCGCGTCGCGAGGCGTCCCCGCGCAGCCAGGAATCGCGCCTTAGCCGGCGACCCGGACGATCTCGGCGAGGAGCTGGCCGGGCGAGAAGGGCTTGGGGACGAAGCCGTTCATACCGGCGGCGTGATAGGCCGCCTGATGGTGGGTCATGACGTCGGCGGTCAAGGCGACGATCGGTACGGCGGCCTGCGGTTGCGGCAGCTCGCGGATGCGGCGCGTGGCCTCCATCCCGTCCATGCCGGGCATGTTCACGTCCATCAGGATCAGGTCGTAGCCGCCTTGCACGGCGGCGGTGATGGCGGCCTCGCCACTCTCGGCGGTCTCGGCCACGGCGCCGAAGGCTTCCAGCGACTTCAACCCGACCAGTCGGTTGGTGCGGTTGTCATCGACCACCAGGATCCGGAACCCCGCTAGCGGGGCCTCGCCCGCCGCGGCCTGCGGCGCGATGGGGCCAGTCTCGGCGGGCGCGGCCGCGATCTCGAACCAGAAGACCGACCCGACGCCCTCGGTGCTGGTAAAGCCCATATCTCCGCCCATCATCTGGGCGAGGCTGCGCGAGATGGCGAGACCCAGGCCGGTGCCGCCGAACTTGCGGTCGGGGCCGCTGTGAGCCTGTTGGAAGCGGTCGAAGAGGGCGGCCTTGGCGTGTTCCGGCACGCCGACGCCGGTGTCATGCACCTCGACGCGCAGCTTTCGCGCAGGCCCGGCGCCCAGGAAGCACATGCGCACCTCGACGCCGCCGGCCTCGGTGAACTTCACGGCGTTGCCAATGATGTTGAACAGGCACTGGCGCAGGCGGATCGGGTCGATCATCGCCCAGCCCAGAGGATCGGTGACCGCGCGAAGATAGAGGTTCTTGTTGTCGGCCTGGGGGTGCAGTAGGGCCACGACACTGGCCATCACCGCGGCTGGATCGGTGGGGGCCGGCGTCACGTCGAGCTTGCCGGCCTCCATCTTGGAGAAGTCGAGGACATCGTCGATGAGCTGGCCCAGCATGTCGCTGCAGGCCAGGGCCTCGCCCAGCAGGTCGGCGCCCTCGGCGCTCAGGGCTTCCCGCTTCAACAGGTTCAGCACGCCCACGATGCCGTTCATCGGCGTGCGGATCTCGTGGCTGACCGAGGCCAGGAAACTGGATTTCGAGGCGGTGGCCGACTCGGCCAGGACGCGGGCCTCGGTGAGCGCCACCTCCTGGCGCTTCTGGGCGTCGATATCGATCAACAGGCCGACGCCGCGCAGCGGTGCGCCAGAGGCGTCGCGCTCGGTCTGCCAGTAAAGTCGCACCCAAAGCGGCCCCTCGGCGCGCATCAGCCGCGCGTCGATGCCGGCGCAGTGGCCGCCGGCGGCGACAATGCCGTCGAAGTCTCGGATCCGGTCCTGATCGTCCGGATGATAGATGGCCACCGAGTCGATGGCCGCGGCCTTGATCATCTCCTCGCCGACCAGGTTGCGGAATTCCTGCGAGGCCCAGAACTCGCCCTTGACGTAGTCACGCCCCAGCACGCCTGCCCGCGCGGCGGTGAGCGCCAGTTTCAGCCGCTGGGAGCCGGCGTTGGCCTCGTCCCGGGCGATGGCCAGGGCGGTGATGTTCTGGCTGAGGCCGTACATCTCGTAGCGGCCGGATTTCAGTTTGCGGCCTGAACGGTAGAGCACGCGGGCGTGCCACCAGCCGCCCTCGGCGGTGCGGTAGCGAATCTCGGCCTCGGCCGTGCCTTCGGTGTGGGTCAGGCGGTCGCGGATCGCATCGTCGGTCGCCTGGTCGTCGGGGTGCTGGACAAGCTGCAGATGCTCCACCGGCACCGGCTCATCGGCGCTGTCGTACCCAAGGCGAAGCTGGCTGGAGAAATGGTAGACGCCGGCGTCGGGATCGAAACGCCAGACGCCGATGGTGGCATCGCTCATGATCCGATCGCGCGAGACGGAATCAGCCTTCATCCGCTCCAGAACGGTCCGTTCGCCGGAGACGTCCACCAGCATGGCGAGGATGATCTGGCCCTGATGCTGCAGGTCGAGGCGCAGCCAGCGCGGTCCGTCGGCGCATTGGAAGCAGAAGGTCTGAACGCCTTCGCCCGCCGGCGCCTCGGTGGCGGCCGAGCGGATGCGGTGGCCGAAAGGCTCGCCAGCCAGGCTGGCCGCCGGGACCTGCAGCAGCTCGCCCAGCGCGTCGTTGGCCTCGATGATCCGCAAGCTGTCGTCGAGCACGGCGATCGGAATCGGCAGGGTCGCGAAACCCGCGACCTGCGCCTGCGCGGTTGCATCGATCCTGGAGGCGTTCAGAACGGCCATGAACCACTTTCGCCGCATCAGGTTAAAGTCTTCCTCCCAAGGCGGCCGCGCGCGCGAACCTCTGTCCCGGGCAGATTTCGTAACGGCGGTACGGCCGGTGGTCGCAACGCCTTGATTGTCGTGGCGTCATCTCTAGCTTGATAGGCAAAACACCCAGGGAAGACGCAGATGACCGACACGCTCGACCACGCCGCCGGCGCCGGGGACGATCTGGGCTACGACCCGGCGGCTCTGCGGGCCAGGTACCAGGCGGAGCGCGACAAGCGTCTGCGAAGCGACGGCAATGCGCAGTACGTCGAGATCGCCGGCGACTTCGCTCACTATCTGGACGACCCGTATGTCGCGCCGGGGTTCCAGCGCGCGGCGCTGAGCGACGAGGTCGAGGTGGTCGTGGTCGGCGGCGGCTTCGGGGGCCTCTTGGCGGGCGCGCGGCTGCGCGAGGCCGGGATGACCGACATCCGGATCATCGAGAAGGGCGGCGACTTCGGCGGCACCTGGTACTGGAACCGCTATCCCGGCGCGGCCTGCGACATCGAGAGCTATATCTACCTGCCGCTGCTGGAAGAGATCGGCTACGTGCCGAAGGAGAAATACACCCGCGCCCCGGAAATCCTCGCCCACAGCCGGGCGATCGGCGAGCACTTCGACCTCTATACGGGCGCGCTGTTCCAGACCGAGGTCACCAAGATGGCCTGGGACGAGGCGGCCGCCCGCTGGACCGTCGAGACCAACCGCGGCGACGCGCTGAAGGCCCGTTTCGTGGTGATGGCCAATGGGCCGCTGCACCGTCCGAAGCTGCCGGGCATTCCGGGCCTTGAGACCTACAAGGGCCATTCGTTCCACACCAGCCGATGGGACTACGAATACACTGGCGGCACCAATGAGGGCGGGCTCTCGGGCCTGGCCGGCAAGCGCGTCGGCGTGATCGGCACGGGGGCCACGGCCGTCCAGTGCGTGCCGCATCTGGGCGCGGGCGCGGGCGAGCTCTTCGTCTTCCAGCGGACGCCGTCGTCCATCGACGTGCGTAACAACCGGCCCACCGATCCGGACTGGGCGGCTAGCCTGGAGCCGGGCTGGCAGCAGCGTCGGATGGACAATTTCAACATCCTGCTGTCCGGCGGATTCCAGGCCGAAGACCTGGTCAACGACGGCTGGACCGACATCATCGGCAACATCCTGCTGATCGCGCGCCGCAAGATGGAGGCTGGCGAAACGGTCGACGATCCGGCCGCCCTGATGCAGCTCGCCGACTTCAAGAAGATGGAACAGGTCCGCGCCCGCGTGGACGAGATGGTGCAGGACCCGGACACCGCCGAGGCGCTGAAACCCTATTACAATCAGTTCTGCAAACGGCCGTGTTTCCACGACGAATACCTGGCGACCTTCAACCGGCCGAATGTCCACCTGATCGACACCCAGGGCAAAGGCATCGAGGCGATCACCGAGACGGGCATCGTGGCGAACGGCGTCGCCTACGAACTCGACTGCATCATCTACGCCACCGGCTTCGAGGTCGGCACGGCCTTCACCCAACGCTCAGGCTATGAGCTGCATGGCCGGGGCGGCCAGACGCTGACGCAGAAGTGGCAAGACGGGGTTTCGACCCTGCACGGGCTCTACAGCCGCGGCTTCCCCAACTGCTTCATCATCTCCAACACCCAGTCCGGCTTCACCGCCAACTTCCCGCACATGATCAACGAGCAGTCCAAGCACATCGCCTATGTGCTGAACCACGCCAGCGAGCATCAGGTGCGGGTGATCGAGCCTAGCCAGGCGGCGGAGAACTCCTGGGTGAAGACGATCATCGACCTCTCCATCATGCGCCAGAAGTTCCTCGAGGAATGCACCCCCGGCTACTACAACAACGAGGGCAATGTGGCCGCCATGAGCGCCCGCAACGGCTCCTACGGCGCGGGACCGGTGGCGTTCGTCAAGGTGCTGGAGGACTGGCGGGCCGAGGGCGGGCTGAGGGGGTTGGAGCTGAGCTGACGGCGGATTTCTCTACCCGTCGTCATGGCCGGGACAAGCCCGGCCATGACGTTACGTAATGAATTCAAGGTGTCCATCTCCTATCCTAGCGCCCGCTGACCTCGACCGCGTCGATCTTCTTCCCCTCGCGCTCGGACTGGCGGGCCCCGGCCAGGATGCCGGGGAGCGCATAGTTGCCCTCGTGGCAGGCGTATTCGTAGACTGGCCCCTTGGTGGCGTTGAGCGGCATCTCGGCCTTCCAGGCCTGGCTGTATGTGGCCGGGTCGTCCACCTGGAACTGGTATAGAATCTGGGTCGGGGATACGCGGGTGAAGCGCTCGGTCACCTTGGCGCCCGGCGACAGCAGGATCGAGTTGTCGAAATAGGGCCGCAGGCTCTCGCCCGGATTGAAGTTGGCGGTCTCGACCACCAGAGTGTCGCCCTCCCACCAGCCGATGCTATCGCCGAACCAGGGCCGCACGCCGTCTGTGCGGTGGGTGGAATTCAACCGGATGTCCCGTACGTCGTGGATCATCTCGGTGACAATGGCGACATGGTCGGTCCCCATCTGGAAGAGGTGGTTGTTGTTATAAAGCCCGCGGAACATCGGCGGGTCGGACCGCACGATGATGCAGCGTTCGGGTAGGCCGCGCGTTTCAGGGTTGTCGTTCTGCGGACCGCGCTGCTGCTCGGCGGCGCTTTGGCCACCGCCGCCTTCACCAGTGGCAGCCCGGGCGCGACGGTCGCGCTCCGCTGTGGTCTCCTGGCGCTTCGCTCGCGGATACTG
>JANYET010000071.1 GCA_025359785.1 Alphaproteobacteria bacterium
GCTTCCGCCGGCGGACCCGGCCCTTGTCGAGGCCGCCGCGGCGCTCGACGCTGACGCGGCTGCCGCCCGCCATGCGGAGCTGTCCGGCGAGATCGATCGCGCCAACGAGCTGTACTACGTGCAGGACGCGCCGGAGCTGACCGACGCGGACTATGACGCCCGGTTCCGCGAACTGGTCGCTCTCGAGACGGCCCACCCGGAGCTGACCACGCCAGACTCGCCGACACAGCGGGTGGGCGGGGCCCTCTCGGGCACGTTCGACGAGGTCCGCCACACCCGCCCGATGCTGTCGCTGGCTAACGCCTTCAGTCACGACGAGCTGCGCGCCTTCGATGCCCGCGTGCGCAAGGGTCTGGGTCTGCCGCCAGCCCCCGATCCTGCGCCCGAGCTGCGCTACGTGGCCGAGCTGAAGATCGACGGCCTGGCCATCAGCCTGCGCTACGACCGTGGCCGCTTCGTGCAGGGCGCGACGCGCGGCGACGGGACGACCGGCGAGGATGTCACCGCGAACCTGCGCACGATCGAGGTCATCCAGGTCCGTCTGGCGGAGCCGGCAACGCTCGAGGCGCGTGGTGAGGTCTTCATGCCCAAGGCCGAGTTCGCCCGCATCAATGCCGAGCGCGGGGAGGCGGGCCTGGCGCTGTACGCCAACCCCCGCAACAGCGGCGCGGGCTCGCTCCGCCAGATCGACCCGACCGTCACCGCCGCGCGCCCGCTCAGCTTCTTCGCCTACGCCTGGGGCCTGCTCAGTGGGCCCTTCGCCAAGACCCAGTGGGAAGCTCTGCAACAGCTCAAGGCCTGGGGCTTTTCGACGACACCACAGAGCCTGCGTGTCGAGAACGCCCAGGGCCTGCTCGACGCCTATGCCAAGATGGAGACGCTGCGGCCCAAGCTCAGCTTCGACATCGACGGGGTCGTCTACAAGGTCGATCGGCTGGACTGGCAGCAGCGGCTGGGCTTCGTCACCCGCACCCCGCGCTGGGCGATCGCGCGCAAGTTCCCCGCCCAGCAGGCGCGCACCGTGCTGGAGGCCATCGACATCCAGGTGGGCCGCACCGGCGCGATCACCCCGGTCGCGCGGCTGCAGCCGGTGACGGTCGGCGGCGTGGTCGTGGTCAATGCGACCCTGCACAACGCCGACGAGATCGCGCGCAAGGACATCCGGGTCGGCGATACCGTGATCCTGCAACGCGCCGGCGACGTGATCCCGCAGATCGTCAGCGTGGTCCTGGACGAGCGGCCAAATGACTCAGAGCCCTACGCGTTCCCGACCCACTGTCCATGCCCGCTCGAGACGCCGCTCGCCAAGGAGACCACCGCCTCTGGGGCGGACACGGTCGTGCGCCGCTGCACCGGCGAGTTCGCGTGCCCGTTCCAGAAGCTCGCCCATCTGCGCCACTTCGTCTCCCGCCGCGCCTTCGACATTGAGGGCCTTGGCGAAAAACAGCTCACCTTGTTCACCGAGAAGGGCTGGCTGGACGCGCCGGCCGACATCTTCCGCCTGCACGACAAGCGCGCCGAATTGCTGGAGATGGAGCGGTTCGGCGAGACCAGTGTCGCCAACCTGATCGCCGGGATCGATGCGCGGCGCGATATCGCGCTCGACCGCTTCATCTACGGACTGGGCATCCGCCACATCGGCGAGACCACCTCCATCGCGCTGGCCCGGCACTTCGAAACCGCTGAGCGGTTCGTGGCGGTCGCCGAGACCGCCGCGGACCAGACGGCGGGGCCGATGTTCGCCGAACTGTCCGATCTCGACGGCCTGGGCCCCACGGCGGTCGAGGCGGTGCTGGCCTTCGCCCGCGCCCGCCAGCCGATGCTGATCCCGCCGGAAATCTCGCTCGATGAGCATCTGCGTCTGGCCATCCCCAAGCTCAACTCCAAGGCCCGCGCCACGCTCGCCGCGCGGTTCACCGACTGGCCGACCTTCGAGGCCGCCGCGATCCAGGCCGCCGCCGAGACGCCGGGGGAGGCCTTCCTGGAGGTGGCCTCGGTGGACGCCGTCGGCGTCGTCGCCGCGCGGATGATCGCGGAGTTCTTCGGCGAGGATCACAACCGCCGCCTGGTGGACGATCTGATGGCCGAGCTCAAGGTCATCCCGGCTGAACGGCCGAAGACCGACACCGCCGTGGCCGGCAAGACCATCGTCTTCACCGGCGCCCTGGAAAAGATGACCCGCGACGAAGCCAAGGCGCAGGCGGAAGGCCTGGGCGCCAAGGTCTCGGGCTCGGTGTCGAAGAAGACCGATCTGGTGGTGGCGGGCCCCGGCGCCGGCTCCAAGCTCGCCGAGGCCAACAAGCTGGGCGTCCAGGTGATCACCGAGGATGAATGGCTCGCCCTGGTGGCCGGCTGATCCGAGCCGGATTGGCGGCGAGGCGAGGGGGTATCACCAGTCGAATTGACATCAATTAGATGTTTAGCTAAACGTCATCTCATGAACGCTGTGTTCAAAGCCCTCTCCGACCCGACGCGCCGGCGCGTCCTCGAACTGCTGCGGGACCGGCCAATGACGGCGGGCGACCTGGCGGACCACTTTCCGGTCTCCAAGCCCACCATGTCGGCCCACTTCGCCGTGCTGCGGGAAGCCGACCTCGTCGACGTCCAGAAGATCGGCAAGGCGGTGATCTATCGCCTCAAGCTCTCGGTGCTGGAGGACGCGCTGTTGGGCTTCGTCGGTGCGTTCAATGTCGGCGCCGCGCCCAGGCCCGCTCCGCCGGAGTCCGCTCTGCCTTTCGCCATCAAGACCCCGCCTTTCGCTATCAAGAAGGGAGCGACCTGATGATCGCCCGACGCCTGACGCAATCCCTGATCGCCGCCGCGGTCCTCCTGGCCGCCGCCCTGGGCCTGAAGTTCGCCGAGCGGGGCGGCCTGGTCAGCCACGACATGGCGTTGCGAGCGGTGCAGGCCCTGATCGGCCTGGGCCTGGCCGTCTACGCTAACGTCATGCCCAAGCGCCTCGGGCGCTTCCGCAATCCCGCCGCCGCGCAGCGGGCGCAGGCGGCGCTCAGGACCGGCGGCTGGGCCTTCACCCTGGGCGGCCTGGGCTATGCCGTGACCTCGCTGCTGCCGGTCCCCGACCTCGTGCCGGTGATCCTGCTCTCGACCGCCACGGCCTATGTCCTGGGCTATGCCGCCTGGGCTTTCGCCACCTGCCCGCCGCCCGGGGCCACCGCGCCGGGCGCCAATCCGAGCGCCTAAGGGACTGGCGGCGCGGGTTCGCGGCCTTCACAGTGGCGTCACCCGCCTCTGCTGGAGTGTCTTGATGATCGCCGCTCTTCTCGCCGCCGCCGTGCTTGCTTCCGGCGCGGCGGCGCTGCCCCCAGCCTGCGACGTGGAGCACCCGTCAGGTAAGGACGGCTGCACCCGGGCGGCCGTCGACAAATTGAAGATGAACCAGCTGCAGACCATGGGCAGCCACAACAGCTACAAGATGGCCATCGCGCCCCTGGAGATGGCCACCATCCGGGCTCGCAACCCCAAGGGCGCCGACACCCTCGACTACAGCCACGAGCCGCTGACCGACCAGCTCAACGACGGCGCGCGCCAGCTGGAGCTCGACTTCGTCTACGACCCCAAGGGCGGCCGCTATGCGAGCCCGCTGGGCCGCAGAATCGCCCCCAACACCACGCCCTATGACCTGTCGCCCCTGGAAAAGCCGGGGATGAAGGTCATGCATATCCCCGACATCGACTACCGCTCGGTCTGCCCGCTGCTGGTCGACTGCTTCAAGGAAATCCGCGCCTGGTCCAACGCGCACCCGGACCACGTGCCGATCCTGATCATCTTCAACTTCAAGCAGGACACCGTGAAGGTCCCCGGCGCCGTGCCCTTGCTGCCCTTCGACGCCGCGGCGATGGACGCCGCCGACGCCGAGGTGCGTTCGGTCTTCAAGCCGGGCGAAATCCTCACGCCCGACGCGGTGCAGGGCAAGCACAAGACCCTGCGTCAGGCGGTCATGGCCGGCGCCTGGCCGAGCCTGAAACAGGCCCGCGGCAAGATCATGCTGGCCATGGATGAGGATCCGGCGACGGTCGCGGTCTATCGCGGGGCCCGCAAAAGCCTCGAGGGCCGGATGATGTTCGTGAACACCGACGAAAGCTCTCCCGCCGCCGGCTACATCACGCTGAACGAGCCGATCGCGCAGCATGCTCGCATCCAGGCGGCGGTGAAGGCCGGCCTGATCGTCCGCACCCGCGCCGACGCCGACACCTGGGAGGCGCGGCGGAACGACACCGCGCCCCGCGAGGCCGCGTTCAGCTCCGGCGCCACCTACGTCTCCACCGACTACCGCCACCCGGATATGCGGTTCAGTCCCTATGAGGCGCGCCTGCCGAACGGTGTGGTGGCGCGGGCGAACCCCATCGACGCCAGGCCTTAACCACGCCGTCGGCGCGCTGGCGCGCCGGGCCGGACTCGCGCGATGCTGCGGCCTTGTGGAGGGAGCGTGACATGGCGGAATCGCGGATCAGGCAATGGGGCCGCGTGCTGGGGCCCTTCGCGCCCCGGCCGCGCCTGACAGCCTCCATAGCCATCGGTATCGCGGTCGGCGTCGCCTGCTGGGTGTTCGCCACGGAGATGAAGGGGTCGACTTCGCTGATCCTGGGCTGGGACGCGCTCTCCTTCAGTTTCCTGGGCTCGATGCTGTTCACCTGGTTTCAGCACGACGCGGCGGACATCCGTGAGCAGGCCGCCAAGGACGACAACGGCCGCGAGATCATCTCCACCCTGGTCATCGTGGCGGCGGCGGCCAGCGTCTGGGCGGTGGGCGTGGAGCTGTCGCTGGCCAAGGACTCGCACGGGATCATGAAGGTGGGCCACATCGTACTGGCCTTCGTCACCGTCGTGGCATCTTGGCTGATGGTGCAGATGATCTTCACCCTGCACTACGCCCACGAATACTACGGATTCGACGCCGATGACGGCGGACGCGACCAGGGCGGCCTGCGGTTTCCGGGCGACGAGCCGCCCGACTACTGGGATTTCCTGTATTTCTCGGTGGTGATCGGGGTGGCCTGCGCCACGGCGGACGCGGATTTCACGTCGAAGGGGCTGCGCAGGCTGGGCACGGTCCACAGCCTGGTGGCCTTCGCCTTCAATACGATCATCGTCGCCCTCACCATCAACCTGACGGCGGGGTTGTTCTAAGCATCGCGGCCTCCCCCGCCGGAGCAGGGGAGGGGCTGAGAGTGCTTAGTCGTTGACCTTGAGGTTCGTCGCCGAGGTCTTGCCGCTGCGGCGATCGGCTTCCAGGTCGTAGGCGACCTGCTGGCCTTCGTTCAGGCCGCGCAGACCGGCCTGTTCGACAGCCGAGATGTGCACGAACACGTCTTGGCCGCCGTCGTCGGGCTGGATGAAGCCGAAGCCCTTCGTCGGGTTGAACCATTTCACCGTGCCCGCGCCGGCGCCGGCCGGATCGCCAGACGGCCGGCCACCGCCGCCTCCGCCACCGCCGCCACCGAAGCCGCCACCGCCACCGCCACCGCCGCGAGGACGGTCGAAGCCGCCGCCGCCGCCGCCGCCGCCGCCGCCGCCGCCGCCGTAACCGCCGCCGCCGCCGCCGTAACCGCCGCCGCCGCCGCCGCGCGGACGGTCAAAACCGCCTCCGCCGCCGCCGCCACTCCGCGCCGGGGCTTCGCCCTGACCGGTGACCACCAGCTGGCCCGCCGAAAGCTTGCCGGACCGTCGGTCCTGCTCGAGTTCGAAATTGACCAGATCGCCTTCATTCAGGCCGCGAAGGCCCGCCTGCTCGACCGCTGAGATGTGGACGAAGACGTCGCTTCCGCCGTCATCCGGCTGGATGAAACCAAAACCCTTAGCGGTATTGAACCACTTGACCGTGCCGCTCGACATTCGCTTGACCTAACCGAGATAGAGTCTTGCGCCCGCAAAAAGCGGACACCCGGCCCCCGATTTTGGCTGGCCGTAACAACTATGTAGCGGGCGAAAAGCCGGTAGGCCAGCCGCACCGTGACAGAACAGCGCAATCGGCCTATTTGAGCGCCCCCAGAAATCCTCTTCGCCAGGCCGGAAAAACCCCCTTGAACAGCATCTGTATCTATTGCGGATCGGCGCCCGGGAACGACCTGGCCTTCCTCGAAGAGGCGGTCGCGGCGGGAACCCTGATCGCCCGACAGGGCCTGACCCTGGTCTATGGCGGCGGCAAGGTGGGCCTGATGGGCGCCGTCGCCGACGCGGCGCTGGCGGCCGGCGGCAAGGTGGTCGGGGTCATGCCGGCCGACCTTGTCAATCAGGAGATCGGCCACAAGGGGTTGACGGAACTGAAGATTGTCAACTCGATGCACGAACGCAAATGGGCCATGGCCGAACTCGCCGACGGCTTCCTCTGCCTGCCGGGCGGTCCCGGCACCTTCGAAGAGATTTTCGAGCAGTGGACCTGGGCCCTGCTCGGCTTTCACGCCAAGCCCTGCGGCTTCGTCAACGTCAGTGGCTATTACGAGCCGATGCGCGCCACGATCCAGCAGATGGCCGACAAGGGTTTCCTCGCCCAGCAGTACGTCGACATGCTGGTCTACGCCGATGACACGGCCTCGGCGCTCGAAGCCTTCCGGGCCTACGTCCCGCCGCCGCCCAAATGGGGCGTGGCGCCGGTCGAGCAGCGCTACTAGCCCCGCCTGGCGGGAGCCGGTTCCCACGGTAAGCCTCGTCGTCACCGGCATCCTGATGACCCTGATGACGATCGTGACCGCCAGCCCGACCCTAGGGGCCCAGTTCACCATCATCGCCAATGTCACGGTGATCCTCAGCCTGATCGTCTACCTGTTGGCCGGGATGTCCCTGTTGCGTCTGCGGAACGCCATCGCCGCGCCCGGACGGCGCAACGCAGCCACCGTTACCGCGCTGGCCGCGATCGTCTGCGCCGGCGGGTTGATCGCCTCGGCCAGCCTGACCGACATGGCCTGGAGCGTCACGGCGCCCTTGGTGGCGACGGCGCTGTATTTCGCGCTTCGCCGCCGCTAATCCCGGCCTTGTCCACCCCAGGAGACACCATGCTGCCGGTCGATCACTACACAGGCCAAGATGCGCTGCTCGCCGACCGGCTGGGGATCCTGCGCCGCACCTGGCAGTTCATCGGCGACGCCGCGAGCCTGGCCGCGCCCGGCGACTACCTGGCCGACGAGATCGGCGGCGCGCCGGTCGTGGTCGTGCGCAACGCCGAGGGCGGTCTGGCCGGCTTCCACAACGTCTGCCGCCACCGCGCCGGGCCTCTGGTCGCCGACGGCTCAGGCAACTGTGGCGAGGCGTTCACCTGCCGCTATCACGGTTGGCGCTACGCGCTGGACGGGCGCCTGCGCGCGGCCACGGACTTCGGGGCCGCGGCCGACTTCGATCCGCGCGATTTTGGGCTCTTTCCGGTGCGGGTGGAGACCTGGCGCGGCTTGGTCTTTGTCAACCTCGACTCGGCCGCGGCCCCGTTGGCCGAGCTCACCGCGCCCGTGGACGCGGCCTGGGGCCCGCGGCTTCCGACCCACCCGCTGACCGAGCGGCGGGTGCACCGCATAGGCTGCAACTGGAAGACCTACGTCGAAAACTATCTGGAGGGCTATCACCTGCCGATGGTGCATCCGGAGTTCGACGCCGACATCGTGGTGGCCGATTATCAGGTGCGGATCGAGGGTTCGGTGGTCTTTCATTCCGCTCCGGCTCGCGACGCCAGCGTCAACGCTGGCCTCTGGGCGTGGCTGTGGCCGAATCTCGCCATCAACACCTACCGCCACGGGTTCATGGTCGAGCGGATGACGCCGGTCGGCGCTTCGGAAACTCAGCTCGACTACTTCTACTTCTTCGACCCGGCGCGGACCGCCGAGCTGGCCGAGATGTTCCTGGTCTCCGACCGCGTCACGGCCCAGGACAAGCAGATTTGCGAGGCCGTGCGCCGCAACCTCGACGCCGGCATTTACGGCGGCGGCGTCCTGTCGCCGAAGCATGAGCAGGCGCTCGTCTGGTTCCAGGCGAGGGTCGCGGCGATGTCGGGCGCCTGATCGCGCTTGGGTGCGGTTTTCGGCCAACACAACCCCGGGTGTGCCGCCGCAAAAATCGCTGGGCTTCCTCGGAGCTTGGGTATTAGTTAACCCATGGATCCGAATTTCACCGTTCTCCTGATCGTCGTCGGGATCGTCTCGGTCATCGCCGTCGTGGCGGCTGTATTCCAGTCGTCGAGGGTGCGCGAGCACGGCCTGCTCGGTGCGCTTCGCCGGGTGTTTTCCGGCGGCGCGGGCCGCAACCCCTACAGCAGCTGACGTCGCCTCCGCCCGGCATGCCAGACCCGCATGCCAAAAGGCCCCCGGCTCGCGCCGAGGGCCCTTCGTCATTTCCAGACCTTAGGTCTTAGCCTTCGCGATCGTAGCGGATCTGCGCCGACAGGCGATCAAGGCGCATCTGCAGGCGGGCCTCGTCGCGGCTGGTCAGATAGCCGTCGCCACGACGGTCACGCTCTTCACGCCGGATATCGTTGAGCGTGCGTTGGGCGTCGCGCATCTCACGATAGGACAGCGAGCGGTCATCGCGGGCGCGATCAAGCCGGTCCTGGATCCGGGAGATCCGGGTGTCCACGTCCAGGGTGCTGGTGTGGTTGGTGTAGGCGGTGTTGTAGCTGTAGCCACTGACACTCGGCGCGCCGTCGACCCAGTCGCCATTGCGGTCATAGTAGCCGCGAGCGACCGCCCGGTCCGTGCCGTTGTCGTGCCAGCGGTTGTCGTTGTCATAGTAGCCGTAGGCGTGCTGGCAATCCTTTGAACCCCTGGCCAGATTGTTGCCGACCGCCGCGCCGGCGACGCCGCCGATGATCGTGCCGCCGGTCTTGCCGCCGTGTCCGGAGACGGCATTGCCCAGCAGGGCGCCGCCGATGGCGCCCAGAACAGTGCCCGTGGTGCGGTTGGCGCTGCGCTGCTCGCAGGTTTGCTGAGCCATGGCCAGGGACGGGATCAGAACGATGGCGGCGATGCCGACAGCCAGAATTTGCTTACGCATAGCGGTTTCTCCTTGGGGAAACGGTCTTCCGAGTCCCTCGCTTCGGCCCCTAAACGCAAGCTGGAGCACAGAGGTTCCGGATTGTATCGGAGCCGACTAGGCTTGGGCGTCATCGAAGGGGATCGGGATGCGTAGGGTTCTGGGATTTGTCGGAGGCCTTTTGGCTGGGATGCTGGCCGCGACGCACGGCTCGGCGGAGCCGGCGTTCCAGCCGCATGACCTGTTGATCAAGGACTTCCACTTCCGCTCGGGCGAAACCCTGCCGGAGCTGAAGCTGCACTACTGGACGCTCGGTCAGCCGAAAAAGGACGCCGCGGGCCACGTCTCCAACGCGGTCCTGATCCTGCACGGCACTGGCGGCTCCGGGCGTCAGTTCGCCGCCCCACAGTTCGCCGACGTGCTGTTCGCGCCGGGCGGCCTGCTGGATCCCGCCAGATACTTCCTGATCATGCCCGACGACATCGGCCATGGCGCCTCGTCCAAGCCGTCCGACGGCCTGCACATGCGCTTCCCGAAATACGACTACGCCGACATGGTTGAAGGCGAGCACGCGGTGGTTGTTTCGCTTGGCATCCAGCAACTGCGCCTGGTCATGGGCACGTCGATGGGCTGTATGCACAGTTTCCTCTACGCCGAGGCCTATCCCGATGGGGTAAGGGCGGCCATGCCGCTGGCCTGCCAGGCCCGCGCGCTCGGCGGCCGCAACCGCCTATGGCGTGAGATGGCGCTGGCTTCGATCAAGGCTGATCCCGCGTGGCTGGGCGGCGAGTATCAGACCCAGCCCCAGCTTGGCCTGCGCGGCGCCGAGGACCTGCTGATCCTGGCCGGCCAATCGGCCTGGCCGATGCAGATCGCCATGCCCAGGGGCGAGCAGGTCAACAGCTGGTACGCCGGCCAGATCGCCGCGCGGCTGAAGACCGCCGAGGCCAATGACCTGATCTACCAGATCGAGGCCTCGCGCACCTATGACCCGTCGCCGGACCTGGAAAAGATCAAGGCGCCGCTGACCTGGGTGAACTCCTGCGACGACTTCATCAATCCGCCGGAGCTGGGCCTGGCTCAGACCGACGTGAAACGCACCAAGCGCGGCAGGTTTGTCCTGATCCCCTGCCGGCCCGACACCCACGGCCACGGAACCCACACCTGGGCCGCCTTCTGGAAGACTGACCTCGCGGACCTGCTCAAGCGCTCCGGGGGTTAGTGTGCTGGATCTGAAGTTCGCTTGCTTGATGGACTGGACTCAGAGCGAACTTCAGATTCAAGAAGCACACTAGAAACATATACTTGCTAGTGTCCTCATCGATTCAGAAGCTCGCCAGAGCCTGCCACAAGCGCTTGCGAACTTCGAAATCGGGACACTAGCGCACGTAGCTCGCGCCGTTGATGTCCAGCACCGCGCCGGTCATCGAGGCGGGGGCCTCCAGCGCCAGATAGGCGACCGTGTTGGCCACCTCGTCGGGCATGGCGACGCGGCCCAGCGGGATGTCGGCTAGCAGCTTGTCGCCGCCGCGGCTCGACAGATAGTCCTGCGCCATGCCGGTCATGGTGAAGCCGGGACAGACGGCGAAGGCCAGGATCTGTTCGCCGGCATAGCCTCGCGCGATCGACTTGGTCATGGCCACCATCGCCGCCTTCGAAGCCGCGTAGTGCCAGTGCGCCGGACTGTCGCCGCGATAGGCCGCGCGGCTCGCGACGTTGACGATCCGGCCGCCGCCGTCTTGACCGAGAGAGGCGCGTTCGCGCCAGTGCAGGATCGCGCGCCGGCACAGGTCCGCGGAGGCCTGCAGGTTGATCTGCATCGTGCGGCTCCAGGCCCCCTGCCATTCGTCGGCCGGCGCATCGACGGCGATGGGCTCGAAGACGCCGGCGTTGTTCACCAGCACGTCGATCCGCCCGTCCAAGCGCTCCAGCGCCCGTTCCCACAACGCATCGGCCGCCAGGGGCTCGGCGAGGTCCGCGCCCAGCGTCAGGTCGCCGTCGCTGCGCCCATGGCCGATGTAGCGTTGACCGCGCGCGGCAAAGGCCTCGGCGATGGCCGCGCCGATCCCACGCGTCGAGCCGGTCACCAGGATGTGCGGACCGGTGATCATGGCTTGGCGCCCTTCAACGTATTTTGCCACGGCACGGGCATCGGATCGCGGCCACCCTCGGCGATGAAGCGGTCGATGCGGGCGCGCAGGACGGGCAGGGGCACGCTGCCCATCGACAGCACCGTGTCGTGGAAAGCGCGGATGTCGAACTTCGACCCCAGCGCCGTCTCCGCCTTCTCGCGGACCTCGAGGATCGCCATCATGCCCAGGTAGTAGCTGAGCGCCTGGCCGGGCCAGGAGATGTAGCGGTCGACCTCGATCTCGATGTCGTGGTCGGCGAGTGCTGTGTTGTCGTGCAGATAGGCGATGGCCTGGGCCCGGGTCCAACCCTTGTGGTGCAGGCCTGAATCGACCACCAAACGAGCGGCCCGCCACATCTGGAAGGTCAGCATGCCGAAGCGGTCGTAGGGGGTGTCGTACATCCCCATCTCGACCCCTAGCCGCTCGCAGTAGAGCGCCCAGCCCTCGCCATAGGCCGAGATATAGACGTCGCGCCGAAAGTCCGGCAGGCCGTCCTGCTCCTCGGCCAGCCCGCCCTGCAGCGAATGGCCCGGCGCGCTCTCATGCATCGTCAACGCTGTCAGGGTGTAGAGCGGCCGCGACGGCAGGTCGTAGGTGTTCAGCAGGTAGGTTTTCGTGCCGCCTCGCGCCGAGGTGTAGAAGGGCGCGATATCCGGCGCGACGGGCTCGATCCCGAACCGGCTGCGCGGCAGCCAGCCGAAGTAGGAGGGCAGCTTGCCGTCCACCCGCTTGGCGATCCAGGCGGCGCGGTTCAGCAGATCCTGCGGGTCTTTCACATAGAACCTCGGGTCGGTCCGCAGGAACCGCAGGAAGGCCGGGAAGTCACCCTTGAACCCCGTCTCCTGCATCACGACCAGCATCTGGGCGTGAATCTTGGCGACTTCGGAAAGACCCAGCGTGTGGATCTGCTCCGGGGTCATGTCCAGGGTCGTGAATTCCTTGATCTGGGCCTGGTAATAGGCCTTGCCGTCCGGCAGGGCCTCGGCCGCCAGCACCTGCGTGGCATGCGGGATGTAGTCGGTGTCGAGGAACCTCAGCAGCTTGGCGTAAGCCGGCTGCACGGTGTGTTCGATGACCTGCTTGGCCTCGGCCTTCAGCGCCGCCTGCTCGGCCGGCGAGACCGAGCGCGGCATCTGCTGGAAGGGCTTCCAGAACAGGGTGTGCTCGGCGTCGGGCGCGTCGGCGACGATCGAGACCGACTTGTCGCGTCCGACCAGGGTGGCCCTGGGCGGCGTGAAGCCGCGCGCCAGGCCGGCGCGCATATTCACCGTCTCGGCGTCGAACCAGGCCGGCACGCCGCGCATCTGGGCGATCCAGTTGCGGTAGTCCTTGGCGGTGTGAAAGGAGCGGCTGGCGGTGAAGCCGAGGTTCGACCAGAACTGCGAATCCGAGTTGAACGGCTTCTCGTACTCGCGGAATTTCTGTTGATTGATCAGGGTGTTGAGCTGGTCCGTGTAGACCTCGTAGTTCACCGCCTCGTCCGGCGACAGGTCCGCCTCGGCGATCCCGTCCAGCTGTGCGCGCACATCGCGCCAGTGGTCCAGCCGGCGCATCTGGCTGGCGGCGTCGACGCTGGCGTGGCGGTCGGGCAGGGGCGCCTCGCCGCGCTCTGTTCCTGGGAACTCCGCCTCCCGCCAGGCCCACTCCGCCTTGTAGATCGCCTGGAATTTCGCGTCGGCGTCGCCGGGCTTGGCGTCCACCGGCCCGGCGCCCAGGATCACGCCCGCGACCGCCGCCGCGGCCAGCCAGTTCAAACTCATCGCCTGCGCTCCGCTCGATGCCCTATGCCCTATGCCGCCCGAAGTCCTACGCTGACCGGCGGCCCGCGCGCCAGCCCGGCCTAGACAGGTCTTCCTACGCCGCGCGCGCTCGGGCAAGATGACGGCTCGTCCAAGGGATATCGTCCATGCGCAACCTGCTGCTCGCCGCCGCCCTCGGGGGCCTGCTCGCCCTCGCCACGCCTGTCGTCGCGGGCACCCTCGAGGAGGTCACCAGCCACGGCATGGTCATCAGCCTCGGCGATATGGACCTCGTCGTGGTCTACACGCCCGATGGCAAGTTCACCGCCGCCGACGGCCAGGTCAGCGGGACCTGGAAGATCGACGGCGACAAGCTCTGCACCACGTCGAACTTCGACCCGAACCTGACCTGTGTCGAATATCCTAAGGACAAGAAATCCGGCGACAGCTTCGAGGTGACCAGCGCGCAGGGGACCGCGAAGATCAAGATTCGCTGACACCGCCGCTCGACGAGCGGCGTAATACCACTTATCGTCTGGATTGAAGTCTTTCGAAAGTTCAACCCCGAGGCGATCATGACCCTGGCGGACCTCGATCTCAGTCCTACCGCGCACGCGGCGGCGGCGGCCCTGCTGGCGGCTCATCCCGACGTCGTCTTCACCAGCGGCCGGCGCGACCTGGCCGCCCAGGCCCGTGCCATGGCCTCCAACGTGGTCCATAACCGCGATTGGATCGCCCAGACCTATACCGACACGTCCCAGCGCGCGGCGCTGCAGACCTGCGTCAACGGATGCGCCGCTGGCGCCGCCCAGGCGGTCTATGCCGCCGCCTTGCTCGACACCATGGATGGGTGGAACGACCTTGCGCTGGCCCACGTCTCCAAGCATCTCTCCGGCGACGCCTTCGACGTCCAGCCGGTCGCCGGCCCGGCCGGCGAGGCGATCGAGGCCACGATCCGTGGTTTGCCCGGCCTCACCCGGTTCCTGGATCGCGAAGGCGGCCTGATCCGCTGGCACGCCCAGTTCGCCTGAGGCGCTGCGGAGCGACTGCGCGGGCCCAGTGAGTCCGCCGACATTTCCTGGCCCCTTGGCCCGCGGGCCCTTATCAAGGCGCCGAACGGGAGTGTGTGAATGTTCGGACGATGGGCGGGCCTGCTGTTGCTCCTGCTGGCGGGGCCAGCGGTCGCCGCGCCGACACCGGCCTTCCAGGCGGCTGTCGATGCCGCGGCGCTCCGCGGCTTTGCCGGCGAGATCGGGCTGAGCGACCGCACCGCGACCCTCGACCACCGCGCAGTGTCCGCACCCGGCCATCCGCATGCGACCGGCGAGGTCTGGCGCTGGGCCTCGGTCACCAAGCAGATCACCGCGACGCTGGCGATGCAGGAGGTCGCCGCCGGCCACCTGTCGCTGGACGACACCGTAGCGGCCCGGCTCCCGGCCTTCGGTGGCGCGACCGGTGGCCAGATCACCCTGCGCATGCTGCTGCAGCACACTTCCGGCCTGCCCAACCCCGACGATACCGGGGCGGCCGACGACAAGCAGATGCCGGCCTTCTATCGTCGCCCCCGCCTAGGATCGGGCCGCGCGTCGGACGCCCTGGGCTATTGCGCCGGCAAGCCGAAGGCCCCGCCGGGCGCGGGCTTCGCCTACAACAACTGCGATTTCATCGTGCTGGGCGCCATCCTCGAACGCTCTAGCGGCAAGCCGTTCGCCGCGCTGGTCCAGGGGCGGATCGCCGGTCCTCTGGGCCTGCGGTCGCTGAAGGTGGCCACCGGAACGGGCGAGCCCGCCACCGTCAGGGGGCGGCTGGACGCGGCGACGCCGGAGCCCGCCTTCCATCTGGCGACCTTCGGCGCGAGCGGCGCGGTCTACGGCACGGCGGCCGATCTGCTGGCGTTCGACCGCGGCCTGCTCAGCGGCCGGCTTCTCGACGCCAAAGCGACCGCGACGGCCTGGGCGGGGGACCCCAGGCTCGGCTACGTCGCGCTTGGCGTCTGGGCGTTTCCAGCGACCCTGCGCGGCTGCGCGGGCGAGGTGCGGCTGGTCGAACGCCGCGGCGAGATCGGCGGCGTCGAGGTGCGCAACATCCTGGCCCCGGACCTGGGACGCGCCCTGGTGGTCTTCGCCGACCGCTCAGACCTCGACTTTGGCGAGATCTGGCAGGGCAAGGGCCTCTCCTTCGATCTCGCCAGCGCCGCCTTCTGCGCCTGAATTCGGCCACTGGCGCCAGACTGCCCCCATCCGGCTCTGCCCCATTGGGCGCGGGCTCAGGTCGGATCGACCGTTCCCATGGCGATCATCCGCACGGCGTTGAGACTGGGCAGGAAGAAATAATCGCCGCCGCGGGTGGTCACGAAGGCTGGCAGGTCCGCAGCGATCACCGGGACCGCGTTCGCAGGCCCGGCGGGGATCATGTGCTTGGTGGCCTGCGCGCGGTGGCCGACCAGCGGGCAGGTGTCGTTGCCCGCCTCGAAATCCAGGCCGTAGCTCATCCACTGCTGCTGCACGAACTCGAACTGGCGGAAGATGCTCGAACAGACCGCCATGAACACCACGCCCTTCTGTCCGTCCGGATCGACGTAGGGCAGGCCGCGCCTCAGGATTCGCCGGCGGTTGGTGAGCGTGCTGGCGCCCTGCGTGGCGCTGAGCACGGGATCGAGCATGTCGCGGGGGTTGGCGCGGCGGATGTGGGCGCCGAACGGGCATTTTCCGCCATCGAGATCGTCGCCGTACCGAAAGCCGGTCAGCATCTTGGCATAGGCGGCCAGCCGCTGCTGTTCGGCGCTGTCGCGGGGCTTGCGCAGCGCGATCTCCAGGCAGTCGGCGTACTGCGCCATGATTGTCTGATGCTCGGCCCAGGTCTGCGCGACGATCAGCGGGACACCGGAACGCCACCGTCCGACGATCTTGGCGCGCACGGTCTCGCTGGCCTCGGTGGCGTCCGCCACGCCGGTCGCCCGCATCCAGATCTCGGCCTGCGCCGCGACGTAGCCCTCGAACGCCTCGACGTCCTGGCGCAGCTTTCGCCACACCATGAAGGTGCCGTTGCGGGTGAGGCCGCGCGGAAACGCCGCGACCGGGAATTCCTGGCCTTCATCGACGTGGCCCAGGATGAATTCCCCGGTTTCCAGCGCGCTCCAGCTGGTGGCCTCGTCATAGGGCCCCTCGGCGATCTTGCCGCCGCCGATCGCCGCCAGCGCCTCGGCCCCGGGCCCGAACTGGCCGCGGAACACCGGGTCGCTGATCCCGTCGGTGAAGCCGAAGTGCTCGCGCGGCGTCGGGATCATCGCGTCGTCCGGACCGGCGTCCATGATCGCCGAGCAGTCCTGCCAGCCGCCCGCGCCGTCCGCGCCATGGCCGGTCAGCAGGGCCACGCCGCCGCTGGTCTCGGCCAGGCCGGTCAGCCATCGGGTCCACTCATCGAGGATCGCCAGCGGGGTCCCGTCGGGGTTCGCGCCCACGCTCAGGGAAATCCAGATGTGGACCGGCGCGGGTTTGCCCCCGACCTGCCAGAGCGGGTCCCAGCGCTCGGGCGCGCTCGGGCCCACGTCGCCCAGGATGTCGGCGCGGCAGCTCATGCCGTCGATGAACTCGTCCGGCAGCATGCGCAGCGTCCGGGTCGGCAGATCCAGCGCGTGCAGCCCCAGGAAGGTGAAGCCGAGGTTGAGCGTGATCGCCGGCTTGCGCACCACCGATCGGCCGTCGGCGGTCTCGAACCGCTCCCAGGGCTCGGCGGAGGTGATCCGCGGCCGCACGCCCTGCACGAAGCGCCGGCCGGCGGCGGCCTCGCCGATCGTGAAGAACAGGTGGCGGGTATGCGGGAAGCCAAAGCGGCCATAGGGCCGATGGATGTTGCCCTGGATGTCGGCGAGGTCGAGCCCGGTCATCGCGGCCACGCCACGTCGGGGCCGCGGATCTCGCCGGCCGCCTGGGTCGGCTGCGGCTCGGCGGGCCGGACCGCGCCGAGGAAGCCGCCGAAGCGGGTGTGCAGGTCGTCGTCGTTCAGGCCCTGCGCCTCGATGGCGAACCGGGTGAACTGCTGCTGCAGGAACAGCGCCTTGAGCACCGAGGGCAGGTCGGACCCCGGCGCCGTGGGGAACGGCCGCGCGCCAGCCTGCATCACCGCGCGGTAGAGGCCGTAGACGCAGAGCCCGGCCAGGGCGAGCAGGGCCGGTAGGGCGAGCCACGCCCACCGCGCCGCGGCCGCGCAGACGTCGGCCAGGCCGCCCGTGACGCCAGTCAGGGCCAGGACGCCGTGCAATGCGGTCGCGGCGAGCCAGCCGGCGGCCACGGACCCCACGACGATCAGCGGCGCCAGCGGGAGTTTCAGGTCCGAGGCCTTCAGGCCATCGGCCCAATAGTCGTTGAACGGCATGGTGGTCTCGACCTGACAGCGCCGGATGTAGGCCTCGAAGGCCTCGGCCGTTTCGATCCCGTCGAAGCCTTCGCAGTGCCCGAAAATCTGCTCCAGATCATGCCGCATGGTCGCCCACAGCGCGGCGGCATAGGCGCCTAGGGGATTGTCATCTGTCTGGCCGTCGAGATCGGCGGCGAACACCAGATAGGGCGCGGGCAGCCGGTCCACCGGCTGCGGCGTCAGCGGGTTGGTCTTGCGCACCAGCGCCCAGAGCGCGTCGCCCGACACCCGGCCGTTGAACGCCGGGCCATCGACGATCACAAAGCGCGCCAGGTGGTTCAGCGTGTTGCGCGCCAGCGGCGAAGGCCAGGCGTCGGCGGGCGAGGCCTGCGTCTGCCGCCCGGTCGGGATCAGCGCCAGTTTCTGGGCGAGCAGCTGGCGGTGCGAGCGGGTGCGCCCGACCACGGGATCGATCATCCCGCCGGTGCGGATCGGCGCGAACACGGTCAGGAAGTAGTGGCCGCCATCAAGGTTGGGCATGAACCCTC
Source organism: Alphaproteobacteria bacterium (assembly GCA_025359785.1). Classification (GTDB taxonomy): domain Bacteria; phylum Pseudomonadota; class Alphaproteobacteria; order Caulobacterales; family Caulobacteraceae; genus Phenylobacterium. The sequence goes on from JANYET010000071.1 coordinate 17,746, forward strand.
CCCAGGGTCTCGGCCGGACGGGCGGCCAGCTGGGCGATGAACTCGCGCCGCGCCGCGTCGGCCTTGCGCGTCGCCACCGAAGCGATCGGCGCATAGCCCGGGGCGGCCAGCGAATTGGCCAGCCGGCCCAGCGCGGCCCGATAGCCCGCGGCGAAGGCGGCAACGTCGCCCGCCCGGTGCAACTCGCCCAGGGCCAGCATCTCGCGGCGCACCCGCAACGCCGCCTTGATGTCGCGCTGCGCCGAGCCGGGCGTGGCGTTGTAGTAATAGCCGGTCTCGATCTGGTTGGCGGTGATGTAGTCCTTGAAGGTCGAGATCGGGATCGAGTGCGGGTACTTGGTGCTGGCATACCAGAACATGTCGAGGCCGCCGGGAATCCCGTCGGCGAAGGCGTCGATATACTGGTCCCAGGTGCCGTTGAAATTCGACAGGAACAGCATGTAGTCGTTGTCGAGCTGGGGCTTGCCCTGGCCCAGGTCCGGCCACTGGTCGCGCCGGATGATCACCCAGCGCGCGAAATGGATCAGTTTCAGGCCCAACAGCCCGGCCAGCCGGGACGGCAGCGCGCGCGCCGCCATGAAGATCAGCACCTGGACCCACGTGCGCCCCGGCGCCATCGGCGTGAGCACGTTCATCGCATAGGCCTTGCCGGCAATGTTGGACATGCGGCCTCCCACCGGCACTCTGGTCGCATTGCCGCCGCCCCGCAACCTGGAGTTGGCGACGGCGGATGGGCGCCGCCGCAACGCCAAAGTTGGCTCCGTCGCAAGAGAGTCCCGGCCTCCCCTAAAAGGCCCGCGCTCAGCCGCGCGAACCCGTCCAGACTTGAGAAACACCCGGGCCCGCGAGCCCAGGCCCGCAAGTCCAACCGGGCAGAATAAGGCCGGCGCCCGCCACCGCCAAAGACTCTATGTTCATGAATTGTTTCACTAGGGTCATCAGCGGGGCGGAGCTGCTCTGGATCTGCGAGGCGTAGTGTCTCTGTTTGAAATCTGTCCGGATTGACGAGCATTTCGCCCGCGCCGCGTCGCGACTATGCTGGCTGCATGAAGCGGCCAGAGCCCAGCTTGCGAGAGCAGTTGCTAGACGCCCGACGCAATCTCCGACGCCAGATCGATGTGATGCGGGCGGGGCCGGTCTCCATGGGGCACGGCGGCGGCTTGGTCGATTTCAGCAACCAGATCGCCGATCTCTCCGAACAGCTCCGCGAGGTCGAGGACGGTTTAGCCAACCTGGGACCGCCCGCCACCTAAGGGTCCCCAAGGCGAGAAGCGCCCCTGCGACGCCTTCGGGGCGATCCATAGCGCCGTCGCCGGAACGGAGCGCGCCGGTACGATCGCCCCGGCGACCCTGCGCGATTTCGACGAAACCTGCCTGGCCGTCATCGGTCAGAGGGTTGAAACGGTGCGGGGCGGTTTGAGCGCTCGGAGCTTGGCGCGCATCCGGCGTTTACTTGCAATACGATACTGACTGTGCGAGCTCTGGATCGGGTCGGATTGCCGGCCCGTGGTCATGGCGTCCCGCAGGAGACGAGCTTTGCGTCCCAGTCCGCCGGAACGTGTCGCGGAGTATCGGCGCCGGGGATGGTGGCGGGGGGAAACCGTCGACGCCCTGTTCCGAAAGGCCGTGGCGGCGCGCGCCGGCGACGCCGCGCTGGCCGACGCGCCCAATCGGCCAGGCCTGGTCGGGACTGAGCCACGCCGGCTGACCTACGCCGAGGTGGACGCCGAAGTGGACGCCATGGCGTTGACGTTCGCCGCCCTGGGCGTCGGGCGCGGCGACGTGGTGGCGACGCAACTGCCCAATCTGGTCGAAGGGGTTCTGGCGTTTCTCGCCTGCGCCCGGATGGGCGCGATCCTGAGCCCGGTCGCGATGGCCTATCGCGGCCATGAGCTGCGCCAGATTCTGTCGATCGTGACGCCGAAGGTCTATCTGACCGTCGGCCTATTTCACGGCCACGACCACGCCGCCATGCTGCTGGACCTGAAGGCCGAGGGCGTCACCACCGCCGAGATCGTCAGCCTGGGCGCCGATGCGCCCGCCGGGGCCCACGCGCTCGATGGGCTGGTGACGGAGGCGATGGGTACGGCGAGGGCGCCGGGGATGCGGACGGGGCCGACGCCACGCTTCTCGACGCCGAGCGACCTCGACGTCGCCGAGGCGCTGACCATCTGCTGGACCTCTGGCACGGAGGCGATGCCGAAAGGGGTGCCGCGGCACCACGACCACTGGGTGGTCAACGGCGAGGCGTTGGTCGAGGCCGCGGGCCTGCGACCCGGCGACGCGATCCTCAATCCGTTCCCGCTGATCAATATCGCGGCCATCGGCGGGATGGTGATGCCCTGGCTGGTCTGCCAGGGGCGGCTGATCCAGCATCATCCCTTCGACCTGCCGATCTTCCTGTCGCAGATGCAGGATGAGGCCGTGGCCTACACGGTCGCCCCGCCGCCGGTGCTGAACATGCTGCTGCAGAACGAGGCGCTGCTGGCGGCGACGGATCTGTCCAGGTTGCGGTGCCTGGGCTCCGGCTCCGCGCCCCTGGCCCCGTGGATGGTCAAGGGCTGGCAGGAGCGTCACGGCGTGACGGTGATGAACGTGTTCGGGTCAAACGAGGGCACGTCGCTGTTCTCCACGGGGGAGGCGATACCGGACCCCGAACAGCGCGCCCGGTTCTTCCCGAGGTTCGGCGCGGAGGGCGTGGACTGGCCGGCGGCCTTTCCGGCCAAGATCCGCACGCGCCTGGTCAATCCGGACACCGAGGCGGTCATCACCCAGCCGGGGATCGAGGGCGAGCTGCGGATCGCCGGGGCGATGACCTTCGACGGATATTTCAAGGCCCCCGAACTGTCCCGCCAGGCCTTCGACGACGAGGGCTTTTTCCGCACCGGCGACCTCTTCGAGATCACCGCGGAAGCCGGCGAGCGGTTCTATCGGTTCGTCGGCCGGCGCAAGGAAATCATCATCCGGGGCGGGCTGAACATCTCGCCGGCCGAGTTGGATGTGCTGATCGAGAGCCACCCAAAGGTGCGCGAGGCGGGGTGCGCGGCCTATCCGGACCAACGCCTTGGCGAGCGGGTCTGCGCCGTCGTGGCGCTGCGGCCGGGCCAGGACCTGACCCTGGACGAGTTGAACGCCCATCTGAAGCTGCAGGATATCGCGACCTTCAAGCTGCCGGAGAAGCTGCGGATCGTCGAAGCGCTGCCGCGCAATCCGCTGGGCAAGGTGGTGCGGCGCGACCTGGCGGGCGTGGCCGCCAGCTGATCGGAATCGAGACACTAGATTGAATGCGACTTGCATAGGCGCACCCCTTCCGCGACTCTTGACCCTCCGAGGCTTTCAGGCCCCGAAGAGCAGACCTTGCCCATGACCGCGTCGAAATTCATCCGTACCTGCTCGATCTGGCGGGCGCTGGAGGTGGTGGGGGACACGTCCGTCCTGCTGATCCTCGAGGCCTCATGGATCGGCGCGCGGCGGTTCGATGAGCTTCGTTCGCGCACGGGCCTGCTGCAGACCCTGCTCAGCGACCGGCTCAAACGGCTGGTGGCGGCGGGCGTGCTGCAGAAGGTGCTCTACAGCGAGGCGCCGCCGAGGTTCGAATACCGCATGACGCGCAAGGGCCGCGACCTCTATTGGCCCGCCCTGATGATGTTGCGGTGGGAGCGTCGCTGGAGTCCGCCGGAAGGCAAGCTGCAGCTGAAGCTGCGCCACCGGACCTGCGGACAGGTTTTCGAACCGGTCCCCACCTGCTTGCGGTGCGGCGACGAGATCAGCGCGCGCGACGTGGACTGGACCGAGGGGCCCGGGGTGGGCTGGATGGCCGCCCGTTACAGCCGCCGGCGCCAGCAGCGCCATTCTGTCCAGAGCTCGTCGAGCCTGATGGTCGACGTCGCCCAGATTACCGGCGACCGCTGGGCGGGCCTGGTATTGCGGTCCATTTTCACCGGTCTGAGGCGGTTCGACGAGATCCACCGTGACACCGCCATGGCCACCAATATCCTGTCCGAGCGCCTGTCCTGGCTGATCGCCCAGGGGGTGGTCCGGGCCCATGAACTGGGCGGCCGGCGCTTCGAATACCGGCTCACCGACAAGGGCGTCGACTACTACCCGGTGCTGCTGATGCTGTTGCAGTGGGGCGACAAATACTACGTCTCGCCGGAAGGGCCGCCCTTGCTGTTGCGGCACAAGGCCGACGGCCACGACCTGGAGCCGGCGGTCACCTGTTCGTGCTGCGGCCAGCCGGTCGAGTCCCACGACGTGACCTTCGAAGTGATCGAGGCCGCCCGGCCGCCGGTGCTGGACGCCGTCGAGTAGGCGGCTCGGCGGCTGAGTGGGGTCGCGAGCTCTCGACAATTCTGCTCGTCATTCTCGGCCCGGGAGCGCAGCGACGCCGTGCCGGGAACCCAGAAACACAGGCGATGCAAGACGAGGCTCGGCGCCGCTGTGTTTCCCATGACGAGCTTAGTGTGGGTCAACTCCGGCGCCGAAGGCTCCCGGCTGCGAGACTTGAAATCCGCCCTGGTGGCGTGACGGGCGCGGGGTAAATCGCCAATCCAGCCGGCACACCCGAAACAGAGCCACCAGATACTTTCATAACGATACCCTATTGGCTAAGGTCTCCGGAGCCGGGGAGGGACCATGCGGTATCGGGTTATTCAGTGGGCGACAGGGGCGATGGGCAAGACCTGCCTCAGGGCGCTCATCGACGATCCCCGGATGCAGCTGGTCGGGCTCTATGTGTACGGCCAGGACAAGGCCGGTCGAGACGCCGGCGATATCGCCCGCCGGCCGGCGACGGGCGTGATCGCCACCCGTGACGTGGACGAGATCCTGGCGCTCGAGGCCGATGTGGTGATCCACTGCGCCCGGCTGGCGCCGCCCTATGGCTCCCACGACACCGAGATTCTGCGGTTGCTGGCCTCCGGCAAGAACGTCATCAGCATCAACGGCTACAGCTGCCCGGAGCATTGGGGCGGCGAACGGCTCGCCGCGCTTCAGGCGGCCTGCGCGGCCGGTCGCTCGACGCTGATGGCCGCCGGGCTGAATCCGGGATTCGCCGCCGAACAGCTGGCGGTTGTGGCGACCGGCGTCTGTTCGGAACTCGATCAGGTGGAGGTCGTCGAGAGCGTCGATTGCCGCGCGGTGCGCAACCCGGACTATGTGTTCCAGATCCTGGGCTTCGGAAGCGATCCCGCCAGGGTGGACGCCAACGACCCGGCCTGGGGGCCGGCGTCCTCGCTCAACGGAATGTATGCCGAAGTGATCGCCGCCATGGCCGAACACCTCGGGCTGGACCTGGACCGCATCGACACCGACCACCGGGTGTTCCCGGCCACCGAGGACCTGAGCGTCGCGGCGGGGCCGATCGCGCGCGGCGGGGTCAGCCATGTGAACTGGCGCTGGCTGGGCGTCGTCGGCGGCGCGCCCAAGCTGATCATGTCGATCCACTGGTACATGGAGCCCGCCCATCTGGACGAGCCGGACCCGCCGCTGTGGCGCATCCATGTGCGGGGTCAGCCCGGCGTCCGCATCTCGGTCGAACTGGAAAAGCGGGTCGGCGACGCGACGGCGACCTCGGCCGAGCAGCTGGGCGTGGCCGGCACCGTGATCAACGCGATCCCGCGGGTCTGCGCCGCGCCGCCGGGGGTGATGACCCGGCCGCTCGCGACCCCCTTCCGGGGGGCGGCGCTGGCGAGCTTGGCTCCGGCGAGTTCACTTGTATAATGAGACTCACAAATTCGAGGCCTGACGGGCCGAGCGAGGAAACGATGGTTTATATTCTGGGCGGCTGGCAGAGCGACTTCTCGAAGAACTGGGCGCGCCAGCAGATGGACTTCGCCGATGCCTTCGCCGAGGTGGTTGGCGAGGGCCTGGCCGCCGTCGACCTGCAGCCCAAGGACATCGACACCGGCCATGTGGGTAACTTCGTCGGTGACCTGTTCGCCGGCCAGGGCCTGCTGGGCGGGTTTTTCGGTCTGGTGCATCCTGACTTCGACGGCATGCCCACCTCGCGGCATGAGGCGGCCTGCGCATCGGGCAGCGTGGCGATCCTGGCGGCGACGGCGGAGATCGAGGCGGGCCGCTATGACATCGCCTGTGTCGTCGGCCTCGAGATGATGCGCAACGTCAGCGGCCAGCAGGCCGCGCAGAACCTGGGCGCCGCGGCCTGGGCCGGCCACGAATTCCAGGACGCCGCCTTCCTGTGGCCGCGCGCCTTCTCCGACCTGGGCGAGGAGTACGACCGCCGCTTCGGACTGAAGTACGAACACCTGATGCGCATCGCCGAGATCAACTTCGCCAACGGGCGAAAGAATCCCAACGCCCAGACCCGCCAGTGGGCCTTCAACGCCAAGAGCTTCACGGCGGACGACGAGGCCAATCCGGTGGTCGAGGGCATGATCCGCAAGAACGACTGCGGCCAGGTCACGGACGGCTCGGCGGTGGTGTTCCTGGCGTCCGACAAGGCGGCGGCCGACTATGCGGCCAAGCGCGGCCTGGCGCTGGAGAGCCTGCCGCAGATCAAGGGCTGGGGACACCGGTCCTCGCCGATCAGCTACGACCGCAAGGTTCGGGCCAGCGCCGGCCAACCTTACGTCTTCCCGCAGGTGAAGCGGGCCATCGACGACGCGCGGGCGCGGGCCGGCCTCGCCGATGTTTCCGAACTGGACCTCGTGGAGACCCACGACTGCTTCACGACCACGGAATACATGGCCATCGAGCACCTGGGCCTGACCGCGCCGGGTGAGGCGTGGAAGGCGGTGGAGGACGGCTCCATCGAGATCGGCGGGCGGCTGCCGATCAATCCGTCCGGCGGCCTGATCGGCGGCGGGCATCCGGTCGGCGCCACGGGCGTGCGCATGGCGCTCGACGCCTTCAAGCAGGTGACCGGCCGGGCTGGCGACTACCAGGTGGACGGCGCCAAGACCGTCCAGACCCTGAACATCGGCGGCTCCACCACCACGACGGTCAGTCTCGTCGTCGGCGTCTGAGCATGGCCGACGCCGTCGCGGCCGCGACCCCGCCCGCGCCGTTCCGCGAGGCCCACCTGCTGCCGGTGGATCTCGACATCGAACGGCGGGCCGACGGGACGATCCTGATCACCTCGAAGGTGCCGCTCCGTCCCTACGACGCCAATATCCCGGCGGCGTTCGCGCGGCGCGCGGCGGCGTCGGGCGACAAGCCGGCCCTGGCCCGGCGCGGCGCTGACGGCGAATGGGTGTTCACCACGTTCGCCGAGCTGAAGCGCGACATGGACGCGGCCACCCAATGGCTGATGGACCAGGCGCCGGCCGGCCCGGTGATGATCCTGGCGGGCAATACGCCGGCCTTCGCGGTGATGAGCTTCGCGGCCCAGGCGGCCGGCCGGGCGGTCTGTCCGGTCAGCACCACCTATGCGGCGCTGGGCGGCGACTTCGGCCGCCTGGCCCATGTGATCGCCAAGGTGAAGCCGGCGGTGGTGTTCGCCGAGGACACCGCCATGGCCGCCGGCGCGCTGGAGGCCCTGGACCTCGGCGCGGCGAGCATCGTCACCACCGAGCCTTCGCGACTGTCCAAGCCCGCGGTGGCCTATGGCGACCTGATGGCCACGGTCGCGACGCCGCGGGTCGCCGGATCGATCGACGGGCTCAAGCCGCAGGACCGGGCGGCCCTGATGCTCACCTCGGGGTCCACGGGTCTGCCGAAGGTCGTGCCGATCACCTTCGACAATCTGGCCGCCAACAGCGCGCAGTGCCAGCAGACCATCGGCGAGGCGGCCGGCTGGCACGAAGTGATGCTGGACTGGCTGCCCTGGCACCATGCCGCGGGCGCCTTCGTGCTGCGGACCACGCTGCTGGAGGGCGGGACGCTCTACATCGATGATGGCAAGCCGGCGCCGGGACTGTTCGAGACCTCGATCCGCAACCTTCGAGAGATTTCCGTCAGTTATTTCAACAATGTACCGCTGGGCTACACCATGCTGGTGGACGCCCTGGAAAAAGATCCCGCGCTGCGGACGACGTTCTTTCGCAAGATGCGGCTGATGCTCTACGGCGGGGCGGGGCTGTCCCAGACGGTGCATGACCGCCTGCAGGCCGCCGCCGTCGCCGAGACCGGCCATCGGATCATGATGACCAGCGGCTACGGGATGACCGAGACGGTGTCGGCCTTCATGGTCATCCACTTCGAGACCGACAAGGTGGGTATCGGGCTGCCGGCGCCGGGGACGACGGTCAAGCTGGCGCCGGTGGGCGCGCGCTATGAGGTGCGGGCCCGTGGTCCGAATGTCACCCTGGGCTATCTCGATGAGCCGGAGAAGACGGCGGCCGCCTTCGACGAGGAGGGCTTTTATCGCACCGGCGACCTGGCGGTATTCCACGATCCGCAGGACCCGACCAAGGGCCTGGCCTTCGCGGGCCGCGCGGCCGAGGAGTTCAAGCTCTCGAGCGGGACCTGGGTCTATGGCGGCTCGCTGCGCGACGGCCTGTTGAAGGCCCTGTCGCCCCTGGTGCTGGACCTGGTGCTCTGCGATGACGGGCGGCCCTATCTGGGCGTCATGCTATGGCCGACGGCCGGCGCCGACCCGGCCGAGATCGCCCGGCGTCTCGCGGGCTTCAATGCCGATCAGCGCGGCGGCGCGTCGCGGGTGAAGCGGGCCCTTCTGCTCCGCGAGCCCCCCAGCGCCAACGCCCACGAAATCTCCGACAAGGGCACGATCAATCGCCGCGCCGTCATCGACCGGCGCGCGGACGAGGTCGAGCGGCTGTTCGCGGAGGCCCCCGACGCGGGCGTGATCGTCCTGGGTTAGGGGCTAGCCTTGTGTATGCGGGGTCCATTCGCCGCCCGGCTGGGCGTAGTCGCTGCTGAACCAGCGGGGGTAGCCGTGCAGCGTCTGGCCGCCGTCGATCAGGATTTCGGCGCCGGTGACATATCCCGCCTCGTCGCCGCAGAGGAAAACCGCCAGCCGGGCGATGTCCTCGGGCGCGCCGAGCCGGCCGACCGGCGTGTTGCTGAGCGCGTCGGCGCGGACCGCGGGGTCGTCGAGCAGCGACTTGGTCATCGCGGTCTCGATAACGCCTGGCAGCACCAGATTGACCCGGATGCGATGGACGCCGAGCTCGGACGCCAGGGACTTGGCCAGCATCCGCACCCCGGACTTCGACGCGGCGTAGGCGCCCAGCAGGTCGCAGATGTTGGTGGCCGCGGTCGAGGCGTTCATGACGATGGCGCCGCCCCGGCCGCCGTCGCGCATCAGCCGCGCCGCGCCCTGAGCCATCAGGAAGCCGCCGTTAAGATTGACCTCCACATGCTTGCGCCATTGGTCGAACGGCAGGTCGATGAGCGCGCCGTAGCGGCCGTAACCGGCGTTCAGGAACGCGGCGTCGAGCCGGCCGAACCGGCTCCGCACGGCCTCGAACAGCGCCGCCACAGCTTCGGGGTCGGTCTGGTCGCAGGCATGGCTCATGACCTCGGCGCCGCTCGCGCCCAGGGCCGCGGCGACGGCGTCCATCTCATCGCCTCGCCGGTCGGTTATGACCACCTTGGCGCCTGCCCGCGCGAAGGCGGCCGCGGCCGCGGCGCCGATGTCGCCGGCCGCGCCGGTGATCAGCGCCGTCTTGCCGATGAAGTCGCCCATGGCCAGTCTGCCTCCAGGTTCGCTTGTCTGCCTCACCTTGCGAGGCTAGGTTAACTTGCATAGAAAGACTGTCAAATCACCCCTCTCGAAAGGGGTGGCGGCCTGGGGGAAATGATATGCCGGATTTCGTCTCCGTGCTGGCGATCAACGGCGGTGTGATCGTCGTTTTGTTCGTCGTGGCCTGGGCGATCTGCGTGGCGATGCGCGACTGCACGCCGGTGGACAGCCTTTGGGGGCTCGGTATGGGCGCCGTCGCCATCTCGACGTTCATTCAGACCGGCGGCGGCACGCCGCGCCGCATGGTGCTGACCGGAGTCTGCGTCGCCTGGGCGCTGCGGCTCGGCGGCTACATGCTGTGGCGTTGGCGCGACCACGGGCCTGACGGTCGCTATGTGCGGATGATGGCCAAGGCTGAGGCCGAGCGCGGCTGGGGCTACGGATACGCCGCCTTCCGCCTGGTCTTCCTGCTGCAGATGCCGCTGCTGTGGCTGGTCTGCCTGCCAGTCCAGCTTGGTCAGCTCGCCGCCGCGCCGGCGCAGCTGGGCCCGCTGGCCGTCGCCGGGACGGTGCTGGCGGTATTCGGCCTCGCCTTCGAGAGCCTCGCAGACTGGCAGCTCGTGAGGTTCAAGAAGGACGCCGCCAACAAGGGCGAGGTGCTGGACAAGGGACTGTGGCGCTATACCCGCCACCCCAACTATTTCGGCGACGCCTGCGTGTGGTGGGGCCTGTGGCTGGTGGCCGCGGAGACCACGCCCGGCCTGGTCTCGATCGTCGGGCCCGCCTACCTGGTGTTCACCCTGACGCGCTGGAGCGGGGCGCCCACCGTCGAGGGCCGCCTGCGCCGCCGCAAGCCGGGCTATGAGGACTATATGCGCCGCACCTCGGGCTTCATCCCCTGGCCGCCGAAGCCTGCCGAGTCCGCCTGACCATGGCCTTGCCCGCACATATCGCCGAGCGCCTGCGGCTGCCGGCTATCGCCGCGCCGATGTTCCTGGTGTCCGGGATCGACATGGTCCTGGCCGCCTGCAAGGCCGGGATCATCGGATCGTTTCCGGCCAACAACGCCAGGACCCTCGACGACCTCGATGCCTGGATGGGCCAGATCGCCGCGACCCTGCCCGGCGACGCCCCGCCCTGGGCCATCAACATCATGGTCCACCGCTCCTACGCCCGCTGGGAAGAGGAGCTGGCGCTGGTGCTGAAGCACAGGCCGCCGATCGTCATCACCGCGCTCGGCAGTCCTTCTGCCGTGGTCGAGGCGATCCACGGCTATGGCGGTCTGGTCTATGCGGACGTGAACAGCCTGACCTACGCCGAGAAGGCGGCCAGGACAGGGGTGGATGGCCTGATCCTCGTGGCCTCCGGGGCCGGCGGCCATACGGGTCCGATCGCGGGCTTCGCCTTCGCGCCCGCCGTGCGGGAGATGTTTGGCGGAACCATCGTCCTGGGCGGCGGGATCGGGTCCGGCCGCGCGATCCGCGCCGCGCGGATGCTCGGCGCCGACCTGGCCTATCTCGGCACCCGGCTGATCGCCTGCGCCGAGAGCCTGGCTGTCTCCGGATACAAACAGATGCTGATCGAGGCCACGGCGGAGGATATCGTCACCTCCGCGGCGCTGACCGGCATCGCGGCCAACTGGCTGCGGCCGAGCCTGATCGCCGCGGGCCATGATCCCGATGGCGTCCAGGCCAAGGTGGAAATCAATCTCGGCCGGCCGGAAGATTCCGCGAAGCGCTGGCGCGACGTCTGGGCCGCCGGCCATGGGGTCGGCGCGGTGCGCGCCATCCAACCGCTGGCGGACATCGTCGATGATCTGGCCGTCGAATACGCCGAGGCCGCGCAAGTCGGCTGACGGCGGCTTCGGCCGGACCTTGACAAGCTCAAGGGGGGACAGAAGGGTCGCCCGCTCCCGAAGTCAGAGGCGACATGGCGCAATCCAGCCAAACCAGTTCCCCGGAAACGGCGGCCGTCCCTCAGTTGGTGCAGATCAATTCGGCCACTCGGGCGCTCAACATCCTGGGCGACCGCTGGAGTCTGATGATCCTCTATCTGGCGTTCCAGCGCGTGCGCCGGTTCGACGAGTTCCAGAGCGGGATCGGCCTGGCGCGCAGCCTGCTGATCGATCGGCTGCGCCGCCTTCAGGCCGTCGGCATCCTGGAGAAGGTCCGCTACCAGGAGCGTCCGATCCGGGAGGAATATCATCTCTCCGAGATGGGACTGGATCTCTACAGCCTGGCCCTGATGATCATCCGCTGGGAAAAGCGCTGGTTCTACGATCCGGCCAATCCGGCCCATCGCATCAAACACAAGTGTGGCAAGGACTTCACGCCCGAGTTTCGCTGCGGCCATTGCGGCGAGCTCGTCAGTCCTCGCGACGTCTACGTCGAGGCGGGGCCCGGCGCCGGGTTCGAGCCGGCGCAACTGCCACGGGCCCAGAGGCGCTCCATCGTCCCGGCCGGCGCGCTCAACAACGGCAATCCGATGCTCGACCGGGCCTTCCAGGTGCTCGGCGACCGTTGGACGTCGCATGTGATCGCCGCGGCGTTTCTCGGCCACCGGCGGTTCAACGATATGCAGAACGCGTTGAACGTGGCCCCCAACATCCTGTCGGACCGCCTGTCGCGCCTGGTGGAGATCGGGGTGCTGCGGCGCGAGCTCTACCAGCAGCGGCCGGATCGCTGGGAATACCGGCTGACGGACGAGGGCCGCGACCTCTATCCCCTGATCGCCGAACTGAACCAGTGGGGCGACCGATGGCTGGCCGGGGAGCGGGGGGCTCCGCTGATCACCTATCATCGCGGCTGCGGCCAGCCGCTGGCCCCGAAGATCACCTGCGACCAGTGCGGCGACGAGGTGTCCGCCTTCGACGTGACGCCCTCCGGCGTGGCCGCCGGCTAGCCGGCGTTTTCTATCGGGAACTCACGCTGAGATCGCTCCATGGCGAGGGCGAACGTCAGAGCCGGTACTTCAGACTACTTGGCGACCGGCCGGGAGAGCATGGCCTTGAGCTCGTCCGTCATCGGCGCGCCGGCCTTCATCGACGCGCTGATCCTGCCATCGAAATATTCGCGCCACTCATGCACCAGCAGGCCACGGAATTCGAGGGAGCCGGCATAGGGGATCGCCACGTGCTCGCCCGTGTGGAGCCAGAACTCATCGACGCCTTCCATGAACAGGCGGTCCTGCGATTCGGCGTAGTCGAATATCCGCCAGGCGTTGGTCTTGATCACCGGCGCCATGCCCTGCAAGGCCGTGCGCATCGCCGCCTTGCCGTGAATCGCCGGTGCGAAACCGGAGCTGTTGCGCCACACAATATCGTCGGTGACATGGACCAGGACGCCCTCGACATCCTGCTTGCGCCAGGCCGCGATGATCGCCTGGAGAACGGGGAATAGGCGCGGCATCGACGTCTCCTTGGACAGGGCGGGCGCGGCGGCGAGAGCGCCGGCGGCGGCGGTGGTGATCAGCGTGCGGCGGTCAAGCGACATGGGTTTGGCTTTCATTCGGCCAGCGGTCGGTCCAGCAGGCTCTCGACCTGGGGCGACAGCGGCGCGCCGGCCTTCTGCTCGGTGGCGACGCTGAGATCAACGTAGTCGCGCCAGCTGGTGATCAGGTCGCCGCGGAACTCCAGAACGCCGGCATAGGGTGTGGCGACGCGGCGGCCGTCGGCGGTCCGGTACTCGTCGACGCCTTCGACAAACAGTCGGTCGCCGGCCTCGGCGTGGGCGAATATGCGCCACTGGATGGCGTGCATGTCGGCCTGAAAGCGCCCCAGCAGCTTGCGCGCCGCGGCCTTGCCCCGCACAGGCGGCAGGACGGCGACGGCATAGTGCCAGACGATATCGTCAGCCATGTGCGACAGGACGCCGTCGATGTCCTTCGCCTGCCAGGCCTCGATGACCTGACGCAGGATTCCGTAGCAGCGGCCCATGGCGACGGTTCCTTCTGAAAGCGCAATGGCCGGACGGTCCGTCGTCCGGCCACCTTCAAGCATAGACCCGGCCGGCCTACTCGTCGCCCGGCCACCTTCAAGTATAGACCCGGCCGGGCGCATCCGCCCGGCCGGGTCTTTGGACCTAGAACGGCGCCGAGACTTCCATGCCGAAGGTGCGCGGCGCGGCGAAGGAGGACATCTCGTCATTGAAGAAGACGATGATGTTGGTGCGATAGACCTGGTCGGTGAGGTTCTTGCCGAAAATCGAGACGCTCCAGCCCTTGCCCGGGCCGGTCAGGGTAATCCGCCCATCGAGAGTCCCGTAGGCCTTCTCCCAGGAGGTGTTCTCCGGCGCCCAGGGCATTTTGCCCTGCCAGCGGTAGCTCAGCCGGCCAACCAGCGCGTCCTTCCAGGAGCCCGCGTCGGTGGTGACTTCCGCACCGACAGCGGCCTGCCATTCGGGGGTCCGTTGCATCAGGTGGCCCGAGTTATCGACGCCGTTGAACACGAAGGTGTCGTACCGGCCATGGACATAGCTGCCGCTCGCCCAGGCGTGGAACCAGGCGTTGGGCGCATATTGCAGATCGGTCTCGACGCCTTTGATGGTCGCGCCGGGAGCGTTGCTGATCACGTTGCAAAGGCATGACGCAAGCGTCTGCTGAACCTGCAGCTGCTTGTATTTCATGTAGAACGCAGCGGTGTTCCAGCGAACCGTGTGGTCAAGGAACTCGGCCTTGTAGCCGGCTTCGTAGTTGGTGACCGTCTCTGGATTGTACGCCGTCGCCGCCGCGACAGCCTTGGAGGCGTCGTTCTGGAAGCCGCCGCCTTTGAAGCCCTCGGACACCGTGCCGTAGATCATCATGTCGTCGGTCGGCGTCCATCGCAGGATCGCCTGCGGGGTCAGCTTGCTCCAGCTCGCGCCGTAGGGGGTGATGAAGTTGGCGGTCAGCGGGGTGAGCGGAGCCGTGTCGGCGGGGTGGAACTTGTCCCCCGTGGCGACGATGATGCCCTGCTGGGTGCCGCCCTTCTTGTCGGTGGTATAGCGGGCGCCGACTTCCAGCTTGAGGTTGTCGGTGATCTTGTAGCCAATCTGGGCGAAGGCCGCGAGGTCCTGGTTGTGCCCGTAGTCGTCCCAATGGGACTCCCCGGACAGCGTCGGCAGGACGAGCGATTCACCCCAGAACCGGTTGAACTGGTGCACCTTGCTCTTGAGGTAGTAGGCGCCGACGATCCAGTCGAAACGGCTCGAGGTGTCCGTCGAGGTCAGGCGAACTTCCTCGGAAAACTGGTGGACCTGCTCGACGAAGTTCACCGGCTCGGCGAACAGCAACGAAGAGCCCACCGAGGCCAGCTGCGCGCCGGTCAGGTTGAAACCGTTCGTCGGGCCAAGGCCGGTCTGGTCGTAAAGCGTGAAGGCGCGGTTGTCGCGATAGCCGGTAATGCTCGTGAACCGGATGTTGGGCGTGACGTCCTTCTCGATCTTGGCGATCACATCGTAGGTCTCGTGCCGCGCGCCCTGCGGCGTCGGGGCGATGTCACCCTGGAACTGCGGCCAGACCGGAAAGCTCTCCCGGATGCTCAGGCCGCCGGGACGCAGCGCCGCGATCAGGCTGCGCGTGCCTGACCAGATGTTGGGGCCGGCCGGCAGGGTCGGGCTCTTAATGCCGACCCGGTTGACGCCGTCGTTGCTGTCCTTGGCGTAGTCGACGTTCAGGGTGGCGCGCAGGTCGGAGTTCGCCGGCTTGTACAGCAGTTGCGCCCGGACCTGGACGGAGTTCAGGTTTTCCAGGTCGGTGTTGTGCAGCAGATCCTTGGCGTAGCCCGAGTGATTGATGGTCTGGAACGACAGGCGGCCGGCGAGGGTGTCGGTCAGCGCGCCGGTGAGATACCCCTGCGACTGGCGCAGATCGTAGTTGCCGAGCGAGAGGGTGACACGGCCGGACGGATCGAAGGACGGTGCGTTGCTGATGATGTTGACGGCGCCGCCGGCGACGTTCTTGCCGAGCAGCACGCCCTGCGGTCCGCGAACCACCTCGATCCGGGACACGTCGTAGAAGGCGGAATTCAGATTTCCCGAGCGGCTCACATAGACATCGTCGACGAAGGTCGAGACCGACTGGTCGGCGGTGGGCGAGGTGAGACGGGTGTTGACCACGCCGCGGATGTTGATCTCGTTGGCCTGAGGCGAGTTCGCGGTGAAGGAGATGCCGGTGAGGTTATGACCGAGGTCTTCCAGGGTCAGAACCCGGTCCTTGACGAGGCTTGCGCCCGACACGGCGGTGATCGACATCGGCGTCTTCTGGACGTTCTCGGCGCGCTTCTCAGCGGTGACGATCAGTTCCTCGAGCTGGGTGGCGCTGCCGCCCGCGGCGCCCGCGGCCAGCGCTGGCATAGCCATCGCCGCGCCCACGAGCAGGGCGATGACGGACGTGGTGTTCTTCAAGTTCATTTGCTTCTCCCCATGGTTCAGATCGACCAGGCAGGTCGTCCAAACCTTTGTTGCTTTCCCGCGTGCGCGGGTAGTGTTCTTGGTCAGTGGCGGCTCTAAGCTGTCGGACACCAATATTCACAATCGGAAAACCCTGAGATACCCCCTAAAACAAGGCGATCAGCCGAAGAACTGGCGCGAAGGGTTGCCGCGAAAGCAATATTGATTTGAAATTGTCCGCTTCGCGTCGTCCCCCGTCCCGTTTTTTGGTCTATCGTCGTATTGAAGAATAGAAGCCAATTTATGGTCTCGTCAAGCAAGTCACTCCTTGCGGAGAACCCGGCCGCGGCGGTACGACGGATCGAGCCACCGCTTGGACCGTTGGATTCGCGTCCTTGAGAAAGAACTTGCCAACGGTTGGTACTGTTATGCAAGTTAATTCTAGGGACGCGCGTTCTCCCGAAGCGACGCATCAATCACAGGAGGTCTGGGCCGATGTCAGCGACGCTTTCAAACGAACAGAAGATCGCCGTCGGCCGGGAGATGGCTGAGGCTTGGCGGATGCTGGACTGGCGCAAGGTGGCGGACATGTTCACGCCGGACGGGGTTCTGCATTCGATGATGGTCGACCCGGTCGTGGGGCGCGAGGCGGTCTACAAGCGGGTCTCCGGCCTGGGCGACGGGCTGGAGTCCATAACGCTCAACATTCACCACATGGGGGTGGTCGACGGCATCCTCTACATGGAGCGCACCGACGAGTTCGTGATCCGCGGGAAGGCCGGCTCGGCTCCGGTGGTCGGTGTGCTGGAGTTCGAGGGCGCGCAGATAAAGATCTGGCGGGAATACTACGACCGGGCGCATCTGCTGAAGGCCATGGGCCTGGTCGAGGACTTCGACAGCAAGACCCGCTGAGGCGATGAGCGAACCCCAAATCGCCGCGGGCGAGCTTCGCGCCCTGCTCGACAAGCAGGCGATCACCGAGGTCATCCTCAGTTACAGCCGCGCGGTCGATCGCGGCGACGAGGCGCTCCTCAGGGCCTGCTACCACGCCGACGCGGTCGAGGATCACGGCGGAACGTTTCTTGGCCCGGCCGTGGACTACATCGCGGCCATCCTTCCGGCCCTGCATGGCGGACGGCTGATGACCCACACGGTGACCAATATCCTGATCGAACTGCAGGGCGCCTCAGCCGCGGTTTCGGAGTGCTACTACCTGTCCTTCGCCCGCTATCCGGCCGCCGAGCCGCCGTTCGAGACCCTGACCCTGGCGCGGGCGATCGACCGGTTCGAACGGCGGGATGGCGCGTGGCGCATCGCCAGGCGTCAGTTGCGATGGGAGTGGAACCGGGAGCAGCCGATCGCCGAGACCTGGGCGCGCGGCGCGATCGGCGATCCGCTGACGCTGCTGCGCGGCGGCAAGGCGCCGGACGATGTGCTCTATGCCCCCCGCGTCGAGGGCTAACGCCCGAAGCTGCGCAGCAGGGCCGACTTGGCGGAGTCCAGGTACTCATCCAGGCGGGTGATGACGCCGTTCTCCATGCGGACCACAACGCAGGCGTCCATCGCCCATTTGGTCCCGTCCGGCAGGGTCGCCTCCAGCACATGTTGTTGCACGAAGCCGTCCGGCAGGGCCTCAAGCCGCGTGACCCGGTAGTTGCGGTCGGGCAGGGCGCGGATGAACCAGTCCAGCACCTTCATGTTCTGATCGACGGTCTGCTCGATGCCGTCGCTGTTGTGCCAGAGCTTGGCGTCGGGGTGGTAGCAGCCGCGCACCGTGTCGGTGTCGCCGCTCTGGATCGCGCCGACGAATTTCCGGGCGAAAGCGATGTAGTCCTGGCTGGTCATGGCGTGCGTCCTCAGCGTCCGGTGGTCACGCGCTCGCCAAGCAGCGAGCGGCGCATGGCGATCTCGAGGGCCTTGGGATCGCGAGCCAGGTTCGCCCGCACGTCCACGGCCATGTAGTCGGTATCGACCTCGTCGGCGCCCTTGCGGATCGCCTTCAGGCCCGCCTCGGCGATGGTCGCCGGGGTTTCCTTGAAGCCCTCGACGTGGCTGGCCATGCGGGTGTCGACCGAGCCGACGATCAGCGCCGTGACCGAGGTGTTCTGCAGGGCGAGCTCGGCGCGGACGCAGGTGGTCATGGCGCGCCCGGCGAACTTCGAGGGGCTGTAGCCGCCCATGCCGGGCACCGCGACAATGCCGCCGGCCGAAAGCACATTGGCGATGGCGCTCTCCTTGTGCCGGCCGAGGATCGGCGCGAAGGCCCGGCACATCGCCAGGGGACCGAAATAGTTGGTCTCCATCTCGGACCGGGCCGCCGAAAGGTCCGGCGCCGTCATCAAGGTCTGCATGGCGAACTGACCGGCGTTGTTGACCAGGATGGAGACGTCCTGGCACTGGGCCGCGGCCGCCTCGATCTGCTCGGGCTTCGAGACGTCGAGCGTCACGGCGACCACCTTGCCCTGGCCCTCGTCGACCAGGCGCCGGGCGTTGGCGGGATCTCGGGCGCCCACGTAGACCTTGGCCGCGCCGGCCGCCAGGAAGGCTCGGACGAAGGCCTCGCCGATCCCCCGATTGCCGCCGGTGACCAGGGCGACGCTGTCCTTGATTTCCATGAATCGTTTCTTTGCCTGAAGAACTGGGCCTGAAGAACTGGGACTGACGAACGGGGCTGAAATTCTAGAGGTCGAGCTTGCCGTCGCGGATGAACGCCCGGTCGGCCCAGACACTGTGCGTGCCGCTGGAAATCTTGTGAGGCAGGGCGATCCGCACGACGGGGCCATCGGCGAAGCGCTTGCAGTCCACCAGGATGCATTCCGAGGTCTGGTTGTTCTCATCGATGATGAAGCTGACCAGATAGCCGTCGTCCTCGTCCTTGGCGTCGATGCGCGGGACGAAGGGCGACTCGCTGGCGTAGCGGCCCTCGGGCAGGTTGAGTTCCCAGGACTCGCCGGTCTGCAGGTCGTGCTTGACGTAGCCGTTGAACAGGAACCAGCCGGGCTTGGTGCGCGTCGAATAGGCGTAGCGATAGGGCTTTCCGGCATAGCGCTGGTTGAACGTCCCGAACTCCAGGACGCGGTCGTCCATGTGGTGTTCGTGGGTCTCGCCGGTCTTCAGGTTGAAGCGCCAGCGGTGCAGCTTGGGCATGAAGCTGTGCTCGTCCACGAAGGCCATCATGTGCTGGTAGCCGTCGGGCGCCTCGGCCAGGGGGCGCGGCGTCGGCTTCTCCTGGAAGTAGCCGTCCATGACGATCTCATCGCCTTCCTCGTAGGCGTTGAGGAAATGCAGGATGTAGGTCGGGTCGGCCTCGAACCACTGGATGTCGCGGGTCTCGCCATGGCGCGGGATCACCGCGAAGCGCGACGGCATGCCCCGGTGCTCGCGCACCGCGTGCACGTTGCGCTTGAGCAGTTCGGCGTCCCAGAACACCGGCAGGTCGTTGAGGATCGAATAGTTGGCCGTAAAGGTCATGTCGTGCGGCAGGCGCGGGCCGGGCAGCGGCACAGGCACGTAGTGGACCAGCTTGCCGGTCCGATCGACGACGCCATAGTGCATGTAGGGGGCGTGCTTCGAGTAGTTGAAGAACAGCAGCTCGCCGGTGGACTCATCGACCTTGGTGTGGGCCGAGACGCCGTCGAGCGGGGCCCAGCTGGCCACGCCGCCCTGCTCCAGGGTGTCCGGGTCCAGCCAGTAGGCTTCGCCGCACTGATAGAAGGTCGAGACGATCTTGCCGGCGTGGACCACCACGTCGGTGGACGAGGCGTCCTTCAGCCCGCCATGGGCGCCGAACCCCGGCCGCAGGGAGACCTCGGGGCCGTCCATCAGTCCGCCCCAGAGGGACTGGCCGGCTTCCTGCTCGGCCTCGAAACCGCGGGTGCGGACGAAGCGGTTGCGGTAGTCGGCGTGGCCGTCCTTGAAGCTGATCACATGCACCATGCCGTCCCCGTCGAAGGGGTGGTAGCGGCCGAGCGGCTGCTGGACCGGGTTCTCCGTGTTGCGCACATAGATCCCGTCGATGTCGGTGGGGATCTTGCCCTCGATCACGTCCAGGTCGGTGGCGTCCACCTCTTCATGCAGCGGCGTCCACGCGCCGTTCAGATAGGGATGGTTGCTGGGCCGCAGCGACGTCTTGACCGGCGGCAGGCGCTCGAACTTCATCGGAGGTCTCCATCTCGGACTCTCTGGCGACCCGATGCGCCGCCCTTGCGTTGAACCTAGCACCATGGTCTTGTTGTGCAAGCGACTAAGGCCGACGCGATCGGAGGATGCCGATGAGAATGATCTTGAACGCTCTGGTGGCGGCTGTCTTGCTCGCCGCGGCCGGGGCGCCGGCGCAGGCCGCGCCAAAGGGCGACGCCGCGAAGCTCGCCGTGGCCCGCGAAATGGTCGCCGCCTGGAAGGTGGCAGACTGGCGCAAGGTCGCCGACCTGTTCACGCCGGACGGGGTGCTGCGGTCAATGATGATCGAGCCGGTGGTGGGCCGCGCGGCGATCTATCAGCGGGTGTCGGCCCTCGGAAAGGGTGCGCCCGGCGGCGTGGTCCTCGACGTCGCCCACATGGGCGTCATCGACGGGCTGGTGTTCATCGAGCGGACCGACCGCTTCGTCTACAACGGCCATGCCGGCTCGACCCCCGTGGTCGGGGTTCTGGATATCCGAGGCGGCAAGGTGCGGGAGTGGCGGGAATACTATGACCGCGCGACGCTGCTGCGCGAGATGGGGGTCGCCCCGAGCGTCGATCCCGGCGCGAAGAACTAGGCGCGAAGACCCAGGCGCGAAGACCCGGGCGCGACGACCCAGGGCGATCTGGCCCTAGCCGGCGCGTTCGAAGACCATCGCGGCGCCGACCCCGACGCCGCCTGTCGCGACCACCAGCCCGGTCTCGGCGTTCAACTGGGCCATGTCGTCCAGCAGGCTGGTCGCCAGGATCGCGCCGGTCGCGCCCATCGGGTGACCCATCGCCAGGTGGCCGCCATTCGGATTGACCCGCGACATGTCGGGGGCGAAGTCCCGCTCGAACAGCACCGGCACGGCGGCGAACGCCTCCATGAACTCGATGGCCCCGATCGCGTCCAGCGACAGTCCGGCGCGCGCCAGCGCCTGGGTCATCGCGCGGTAGCCGGCCGTCAGCTGCATCACGTGGTCATCGGCGGCTTCGGCGATCGCGCGGATCCGCGCCAGCGGCCGTAAGCCGTGTCGGCGGCCGGCCTCGGCGCTGCCAACCAGCAACAGGGCGGCGCCGTCGGAGATCGGCGGGCAGTGGGCCACCGTGTGGACGTGGCGCACCTCGGTCAGCGGCGGCGTGCGGGCCAGCACGATGTCGTCAAAGCCCTGGGCGCCGGCCGCCGCGAACACCGGCCCCAACCGGGCAAGGCTCGATCCGTCGCCGAAGTCGCGGATGTTTTCATCGTGGGCCAGGGCCACCTCGCCATCCTCCCCGACGATCGGAATGACCCGGTTGTCGTAGTGTCCGCGCCGCCAGGCCTCGGCGGCGCGGGTATGCGAGGTCAGCACCGCGGCGTCCAACGCCGGCCGCTCCAGCCCCTCGCGGGTGGCCAGCAGATCGGCGGCCACCCCGACCGGGGCCCAGCCCATCGTCGCGGCCAGGCTCATGTCGGCATAGTAGTCCGCCGCGTCGCTGAGAAACCCGACCTGGGACATGCTCTCGACCCCGCCGGCCAGGGCCAGTTCAGCCTGGCCTGACTCCACGCGGCGCGCGGCGTCGGCGAGCGCGCTGAGGCCGGAGACACAGAAATTGTTGAGCGTCAGGCAGGCGACGCTGTCGGGCAGGCCCGCCTGAATTCGCGCCGACAGCGCCACGTGCCCGCCCTGCACCCCGACCTGGGTGACGCAGCCGAGGGACAGGTGGTCGGCCGCCCGGATCGCGGCCTCGCCCAGCCGCCGCTCAAGCGCCCGGACCAGCTGCACGACCAGCTGCGCCGGGGCGACGCCGGCCAGCGACCCGCCAGGCCGCCCCTTGCCGCGCGGCGAACGAACGGCGTCGTAGATGTAGACCGACATGAGTTCGTTTCCCGCCTGCCGCATTGTCGTCTGGAGGCTTGTGGGTCTTCTAAACGAAGTTACTGTTGTCGCGAAAGGGTTGCCGTGTCCCCGCGTTTGGCTGATGGGGCAATCCCGGCGGGCGCTAAAGCATGAACATAGTGGCGAGGGGCCTTTTCGCGGCGACCGCCTGGGCGCTTTCGGCGCTTGGCGCCTGCGCCGCTGGCGCGGAGCCAGAGGTCATCTATCTGCACGCCTCCGTCCTGACCGCCGACGTGGCGCACCCGCGGGCCGAGGCGGTCGCGGTGCGTGGTGGGCGCATCCTGGCCGTCGGCCGCGATTCCGCAATCGCTCGCCTGCGCGGCCCGCATACCCGAGTGGTGGATCTGACCGGCAAGACGATGACGCCCGGCTTCGTGGATGGACACAGCCACATCGGCGACCTCGCCGGGATCTGGCGGCTCGCGGACCTGTCGCCATCCCCGGTTGGCACAACCGGGTCCATCGCCGAGCTGCAGCGCGTGATGCGGGCCGTCCTCGCCGCCTCCTCCGCGCCAGCCGATCGGATGGTCATCGGCGTTGGCTATGACGACTCGCTGATGTCGGAACGAAGGCATCCGAACATCGCCGAACTGGACGCTGTATCGGCCGACAGACCGGTATGCGTCGTCCATGTTTCGGGCCATCTGGCGCGCTGCAACCACGCGGCGCTCAAAAGGCTCGGCCTCGACGCTTCGTCGCCCGATCCCAAAGGCGGCCGCTTGGGGCATGACGCCGCCGGCCAGCTCGATGGAGCGCTGGACGAACAGGCGGTTGGCCTGGCGCTGGCAGCGCTGCCCGCGCCGTCCCCAGCCGAGGCGGCCAAGGCCCTTGACGAGGTTCAGACCTACTACGCCAGTCAGGGCTACACGACGGCTCAGGACGGCCAGACCTCCAGTCCCGCGGTTCTCGGACTGCTTCAGGCCGCCAGCCGAGCCGGCGCTCTCAGGCTGGACGTCGCGGCCTATCCTAAGTGGACTCTGGTCGACGACTGGGTCGCCCATCGCGGCGTCGTGATCGGCGGCCCCTACGTAAATCACCTGAAGTTCGCCGGCGTGAAGATCGTCGAGGACGGGTCACCCCAGGGCAAGACCGCCTACCTCACGAAGCCCTATCTGCATCCCCCAGCGGGGGAGGGCGCGGACTATCGTGGATATCCGATCCTGTCCGGCGATGAACTGGACGGCTGGTACGATCGCTTCCTGGGGCGAGGCTGGCAGGTTCAGACCCATTGCAACGGCGACGCCTGCATCGACATGGTGCTTGCGGC
The DNA here is from genome assembly GCA_025359785.1 of Alphaproteobacteria bacterium. Lineage (GTDB taxonomy): Bacteria > Pseudomonadota > Alphaproteobacteria > Caulobacterales > Caulobacteraceae > Phenylobacterium. The sequence goes on from JANYET010000071.1 coordinate 41,026, forward strand.
GATCGCGAAGGCCTATGCGGCCCATCCCGACGCCCGCGCCACGCGCCCGGTGATCGTCCATTCGCAGGTGACCCGCGCCGATCAACTCGCGGCCTACCGCCGCCTTGGAGTCTTTCCGACCTTCTTCGCCGAGCACACCTTCTATTGGGGCGACTGGCACCGGAATGAGACGCTGGGACCGGATCGGGCGGCCTTCATCAGCCCGACCGCCGCGGCCAGGAAGCTCGGCGTCGATTTCAGCCTGCACACCGACGCTCCGGTCGTGCCGCCCTCGGCGATGCATGTCTGGTGGAGCGCGGTGAACCGCGTCACACGCTCGGGTCAGGTGCTCGGTCCCGATCAGCGACTATCGCCGGAGACCGCCTTGGAAGCGCTGACCCTCTGGCCTGCCTGGCAGCACTTCGATGAGAGGATCAAGGGCTCGATCACGCCGGGAAAATACGCCGATCTGGTGATCCTGGACGCTGACCCCACCCGGATCGACCCCATGCGGATCAAGGACGTGAACGTGCTGACGACGATCAAGGAGGGCGTGGTTATCTACCAGCGAGGAGAGACGCCCGTGGCCCGTCTGCCGTTCGTCAGCTGACAGTGGCGCGGCTCGGGTGGGTTTACGGCGCAACGGCGGTGAGCCGCGGTGCTTGATTTTCGGCTGAGCCGAGCCCTGGCCCGATCCCCTTCACTCCCAAAAGAGAACATCTTGCGAACATAGAACAAACCACGTACAGGTGAGTCCTGCCGGTGCTTAGACGGCCCGGTTGGCGGAATCGTGGGATAGGGAAGGTCTGGACCAATGGCGACGGCGTTGAAACTCGTGGCACGTGAAGACGGTGACAAGCAGCGCGCTCTGGAAGCGGCGCTGACCCAGATCGATCGAGCCTTTGGCAAGGGCTCGGTGATGAAGCTGGGCGACAAGGGCAAGATCGTCGAGATCGAGAGCGTGTCGACGGGCTCGCTGGGCCTGGACATGGCGCTGGGTATCGGCGGCCTGCCCAAGGGGCGGATCGTCGAGATCTACGGGCCGGAAAGCTCCGGCAAGACGACGCTGGCGTTGCATGTGGTGGCCGAGGTCCAGAAGGCGGGCGGCACGGCGGCCTTCATCGACGCCGAACATGCGCTCGACCCCTCCTATGCCCACAAGCTGGGCGTCAACCTGGACGAGCTGCTGGTCTCGCAGCCGGACACCGGCGAACAGGCCCTGGAGATCACCGACACCCTGGTCCGCTCGGGCGCGGTGGACATCATCGTCATCGACTCGGTCGCGGCGCTGACCCCGCGGGCGGAAATCGAAGGCGAGATGGGCGACAGCCTTCCGGGCCTTCAAGCCCGGTTGATGAGCCAGGCGCTGCGCAAGCTCACCGGCTCGATCTCCAAGACCCAGACCCTGGTGATCTTCATCAACCAGATCCGCATGAAGATCGGCGTGATGTACGGCTCGCCCGAGACCACGACGGGCGGTAATGCGCTGAAGTTTTACGCCTCGGTGCGCCTCGATATCCGCCGCACCGGCTCGGTGAAGCGGGCCGACGAGATCATCGGCAACAACGTCCGTGTGAAGGTGGTCAAGAACAAGGTCGCCCCGCCATTCCGCGAGGTCGAGTTCGACATCATGTACGGCCAGGGCATCTCCAAGCTGGGCGAGATCATCGACCTGGGCGTCAAGGCCGGGATCATCGAGAAGTCCGGCTCCTGGTTCTCCTATTCCAGCCAGCGCATCGGCCAGGGCCGCGACAACGTCCGCGACTTCCTGAAAGCCAATCCGGACATGGCCGACGATATCGAAAAGGCGGTCCGCGGCGCCAAGGCGGTGATCGAGGAAGAACTGCTGGTCGGCCCCTCCGAGCCGGAAGACGAATAGGCTCTCCTGACGGGCTCCCACGGCTGCCGCGGGCATCCCCGCCAACCGGCCCGCGGCGCCACCCCACGCGGGCGCCCGACTTCAGAGTAAGGACGTCCGGGTTCGCGCCCGGGCGTCCTTTTCCTTTGGACGCCCTTCTTATCTTCGAGAACAGAGGCGTCCTTTTCCTTTGGACGCCCTTCTCATCTTCGAGAACAGAGGCGTCCTTTTCCTCTGGACGCCCTCCCGTCCAGGAGAGACAGCCTTCCAGGAGAGGCGGCCTTCCAGGAAAGACGGCGCGTGCTTTTCCTTTGGCGCTCACCGCCTAGTTTCGTAAACGGTCGAGCCATTCCCAGATCACCGACGGGGGACCCGAACCCTCGTCTCTGTCGATGTCGTAGCGCCAAGGTCCCGAAGTCGTCCCATGCAGAGCCTGAACCAGATCCGCAGCCACTTTCTGGACTACTTCCAGCGGAACGATCACGCGGTCATCGCCTCGGCGCCGCTGGTGCCGCAGAACGATCCGACCCTGCTGTTCGTCAACGCCGGCATGGTGCCGTTCAAGAACTATTTTACCGGCGCGGAAGCCGCGCCCTGGCCCCGGGCGGCCTCGTCGCAAAAGTCGGTCCGCGCCGGCGGCAAGCACAACGACCTCGACAACGTCGGCTACACCGCGCGCCACCACACGTTTTTCGAGATGCTGGGGAATTTCTCGTTCGGCGACTACTTCAAGGAAGGCGCGATCGAATACGCCTGGGACCTGCTGACCAAGGAGTTCGGGCTCCCGGCCGACAAGCTGCTGGTCACCGTCTATGCCGAGGACCAAGAGGCCCCGGTCCTGTGGAAGAAGATCGCCGGCCTTCCCGATGGGCGGATCATCCCCATCGCGACCTCCGACAACTTCTGGTCGATGGGTGACACCGGTCCTTGCGGGCCGTGTTCGGAAATCTTCTACGACCACGGCGATCATATCGCCGGTGGCCCGCCCGGCAGCCCGGATGAGGACGGCGACCGGTTCGTGGAGATCTGGAACCTGGTCTTCATGCAATACGACCAGCGGGCCGGCGGCGAGCGGGTCGCGCTCCCCAAGCCCTCCATCGACACCGGCATGGGCCTGGAGCGGATCGCCGCGGTGCTGCAAGGGGTGCACGACAACTACGAGATCGACCTGTTCCGCACCCTGATCGCCGCCAGCCGTGACCTGGTCGCCGGAAGCGGCGGCGCGTCCAATGGCCCGTCGCACCGGGTGATCGCCGACCACCTGCGCTCGTCGAGCTTCCTGATCGCCGACGGGGTGACGCCGTCCAACGAGGGTCGCGGCTATGTGCTGCGCCGGATCATGCGCCGCGCCATGCGCCACGCCCATCTGCTGGGCGCGGCCGACCCGCTGATGCACCGGCTCGCGCCCACCCTGGTCGAACAGATGGGCGAGGCCTATCCCGAGCTGAAGCGCGCGGAGCCCGCGATCATCGACACCCTGCGCCAGGAGGAGGAACGCTTCCGCCGCACGCTGGGCCGCGGCATGAGCCTGCTGGACGAGGCCACGGCCGGTCTGAACGCCGGCGATGTGCTGTCCGGCGAGACGGCCTTCAAGCTCTACGACACCTTTGGCTTCCCGCTCGACCTGACCCAGGACGCGGTGCGGGCCAAGGGGCTGACCGTCGACCTGCCGGGCTTCGACGCGGCCATGGCGCGCCAGAAGGAGATGGCCCGCGAGGCCTGGACCGGGTCGGGCCAGGTGGCCGCGGCCGGCGAATGGTTCGCGATCCGCGACCGGATCGGCGACCGTCTGAGCCCCGACGCGTTCGTGGGCTACGAAGAGACCGAGGTCACCGCCGAAGTGCTGGCCCTCGTCGAAGACGGCCGCGAGATCGACGGCGCGGTCACCGGCGCGACGGTGCAGGCGGTGTTCGACCGCACGCCCTTCTACGCCGAGAGCGGCGGCCAGGCCGGCGACCAGGGCGAGGTCGAATGGGCCATGGCTGACGGCGGCGCCGGACGGGCCCGCGTCAGCGACGTGCAGAAGCAGGCTGGTGACCTCTTCGTCCATGACCTGGAAATCCTCGAGGGCGCGCTTTCAGCCGGCGACCGGGTGCGCCTGGCGGTGGATCCCGAGCGCCGCGCCCAGACGCGGTCCAACCACTCCGCGGCCCACCTGCTGCATGCCGCCCTGCGCAATGTGCTGGGCGCGCATGTGACCCAGAAGGGCCAGATGGTCGACGGCGAGCGTATCCGCTTCGACTTCAGCCATGGCGCGCCGGTCACGCCCAAGGAGATCGACCGGATCGAGGCGGAGGTGAACGCCGTGGTTCGCCAGAACCTGCCGGCAGAGACCAAGCTGATGGCGCCGAAGGAGGCGATGGCGGCCGGCGCCATGGCGCTGTTCGGCGAGAAATATGGCGACAGCGTCCGCGTCCTGACCCTGGGCGAATCTCTGGCGGGCCCGAATTCCGAAAAGGCGGGCGCCTATTCGGTGGAACTCTGCGGCGGCACCCATGTGGCCCGCACCGGCGACATCGCGCTGTTCAAGATCGTCCAGGAGCAGGGCGTGGCCGCCGGCGTGCGCCGCATCGAGGCCCTGACAGGCGAGTCCGCCCGCCGCTATCTTCTCGATCAGGCCGCGGTCGCCAAGGGGCTGGCCGACCAGTTCAAGGTTCCGGTCGCCGAGGTGCCGGCCCGCATCGCCACGCTGGAGACCCAACGCCGGCAACTGGAAAAGGACCTCGGCGACGCCCGGCGCCAGCTCGCCATGGGTGGCGGCGGCGGCGGCGGTCGCGGCGCGGCAGGGGCGGCTGGCCCCGAAGAGATCGGCGGCGTCCAGGTCCTGGCCCGCATCCTGGAGGGCGTCGGCGGCAAGGATCTGCGGCCCATTGCCGAGGAATACAAGAAACAGGTTCCCGACGGCGTCATCGCCCTGGTGAGCTCGGCCGACGGCAAGGCTGCGGTCGCCGTGGCCGTCACCGGCGCGGCCCAGACCCGGTTCAACGCTGTCGACCTGACCAAGGCCGCGGTGCTGGCGATGGGTGGCCAGGGGGCCGGCGGCCGTCCCGACTTCGCCCAGGGCGGCGCCCCCGACGGAACCTTGGCCGCCGAAGGTCTCGCCGCCATCAAGGCTGCGCTGACCGAGGGTTAGGTCAGGTCTGCGTGAAGGCGCAGAGCTTGTTGCCGGCGGCGTCGCGGAAGTAGGCGCCGTAGAAGCCGCTGGTGGCCTCGGCCGGCCGGAAGCCCGGGGCGCCCTCGTCGGTCCCGCCGTTGGCCAGCGCCGCGTCATAGGCGGCCTTCACCTGGTCGAAGCTGTCGGCCTTGAAGGCGATCATGACGCCGTTGCCGCCGCGCGCGGCCTGGCCGTCGTGCGGCTTGCAGATGCCGATGCCTGGCGCATCATCCTTGCCGTAGAAGGCCCAGCCGCCGTCCAGCGGCCCGCGCGCATACCCCACGGCGCCCAGCACCGCGTCATAGAAGGGAAGGGCCGCCTCAACATCCGGCGCGCCCAGGGTGATGTAGCCGATCGTCATGTCCGTTCCTCGCCCGTTAGGACGCTTACCCTAACCGAAGAAGGGAACGAAACAAGAACGAAATGCGCTAGGCGGCGAGCGCCTTTTCCAGGTTCGCGGCCACCTTATCGATGAAGCCCTCGGTGGTCAGCCAGCCTTGCGTGTCGCCGACCAGCAGCGCCAGGTCCTTGGTCATAGAGCCGCTCTCCACCGTCGAGACGCAGACCTTCTCCAGCGTGTCGGCGAAGTGGGTGAGCTCGGGCGTGTTGTCGAGCTTGGCGCGGTGCTTCAGGCCTTGCGTCCAGGCGAAGATCGAGGCGATCGAGTTGGTCGAGGTGGCCTCGCCCTTCTGATGCTGGCGGAAGTGGCGGGTGACGGTGCCGTGCGCGGCCTCGGCCTCCATGGTCTTGCCGTCCGGGGTGATCAGCACCGAGGTCATCAGGCCCAGCGAGCCGAAGCCCTGGGCCACCGTGTCGGACTGCACGTCGCCGTCGTAGTTCTTGCAGGCCCAGACGTAGCCGCCCGACCACTTCATGGCGGCGGCCACCATGTCGTCGATCAGCCGGTGCTCGTAGGTCAGGCCCGCAGCCTTGAACTGGTCGACATAGGCCGCGTCATAGACCTCCTGGAAGATGTCCTTGAAGCGCCCGTCATAGGCCTTGAGGATGGTGTTCTTGGTCGACAGGTACAGCGGGTACTTCCGCGCCAGCGCATAGCCGAACGAGGCGTGGGCGAAGTCGCGGATCGAATCGTCGAGGTTGTACATGGCCAGCGCCACGCCGGCGCCGGTGTAGTTGAACACCTCGCGCTCGATCTTGTCGCCGTTTTCGCCGACCCAGGTGAGGGTCATCTTGCCGGGGCCCGGAACCCGGAAGTCGGTGGCGCGGTACTGGTCGCCATAGGCGTGGCGGCCGATGATGATCGGCTGGGTCCAGCCGGGCACCAGCCGCGGCACGTTCTTGCAGATGATCGGCTCGCGGAAAACGACGCCGCCCAGGATGTTGCGGATCGTGCCGTTGGGCGATTTCCACATCTGCTTGAGGCCGAATTCCTTCACGCGGGCCTCGTCCGGCGTGATGGTGGCGCACTTAACGCCCACGCCGTGTGTCTTGATCGCCTCGGCCGCGTCGATCGTCACCTTGTCGTCGGTGGCGTCGCGGTGCTCCATCCCCAGGTCGTAGTAGTCGAGCTCGATGTCGAGGAAGGGGAAGATCAGCTTGTCCTTGATCCACTGCCAGATGATCCGGGTCATCTCGTCGCCGTCGATGTCGACGACCGGATTGGCGACTTTGATCTTTGCCATGAGGGGCAGGCGCTCCGCGCGAAACTGGGTTTGAGGCCGTATAGCGGTCGTCGGGGCGGACGCAAAGGCTCGTGGGCCGCGAGGCGCCTCCCGCGTCTAGCCGACGCTGTGGCCGGCCAGGTGGCCAAGCTCGGCGAACAGGGCCGCGCGGGCTTTTTCGTCGGCCGTCGAGCCGCTCAGGAAGGCGGCGATGGCGTAGCTGCGCCGGTCAGGCAGAGTGAAGATGCCGACATCGTTGTAGGCGGCGCTGAGGCCTTGGTCGGTTCCCGTTCCCGGCTTGTGGGCGAAGCGCGACCCCTTGGGCAGGCCAGCCTTGATGCGGTCGTTGCCCCGCGGCGAGCCCGCCATGATGGTCAACAGTCGCCGGGTTGAGCCCGCCGAGATCAGCTCGCCGCCATCGAGCTTCCGAAGGAAGGTCAGCATGCCGATGGGCGTGGCGGTGTCCTGCGGGTCGGCCATATAGGCGAGCATAGCGGCGCGCCGGCGCTCCGCCGATACGGTGGCCTCGGCGGCGGCGAAGGCGGCTTCACCCTTCCAGGCCGGGCGGAACGATGCCATTCCCGACATCGCCGGCTGGATTTCGCGCTCGTAGCGATCGATACGGATATCCTCGAGCTTCTTGGCGTCCAGCCAGGCCGTCACCGCGCCGGGGCCGCCGATCCTGGCCATCAGAACGTCGGCGGCGGTGTTGTCGCTGTTGCTGACGGCGGCGATCAACAGCTCGTCGAGCGTGTAGGCCGCGCGCGCCGGCCAGGCGTCGGCGATGGGCGAAAGCGGCGGCGACAAGTCCTCAGCCTCCAGGGTCACGGTCTCGGCGGGGTTCAGCCGGCCGGCGTCGACCTCGGAGAGCACGGCCGCGCCCAGCGGCAGTTTGAAAACGCTCATCATCGGAAAGCGCCGGTCGCCCAGGCGGACCCAGGACTCGCCACTCTCCAGGTTCATCAGGCCGAAGCCGAGGACGCCTGGCGCGGCGCGGGCGGCGAGCGCGGCGACGCCGGCCTCCAGGCCCTTCATGTCCAGCCGGGGCGTGCGCGACGCGGTCAGCGGCTGGCTCTTCTGGCAGGCGGCGAGGCCCAGGCTCGCGGCCCCGACGAGCAGCCCCCGCCGGCCCATGTCTTTTGGGGCAGGGCTTGCGCTCGGCGTCCCAAGCGATTGTAACCGCGTCATGGCTGAAGCCTCTCCTGCCGCACCTGTCATTATCCTGAACGCGCCACAGCTCGGAGAGAACATTGGCGCGGCCGCCCGGGTGATGGCGAACTTTGGGCTCCTGGAGCTTCGGCTGGTCAATCCCCGGGACGGCTGGCCCAACGAGCGGGCCTGGGCCTCGGCGTCGGGCGCCGACTGGCCACTGAACGCCGCCCGCGTATTCGAGCGGGTGGAGGACGCGCTGGCCGACCTCAACCTGGTCTATGCGACGACCGCGCGGCCCCGGGAGCTGCAACTGCCGGTGCTGACGCCGCGCACGGCGGCCGAGACCCTGGCCGCGGCCACGCGCGAGGGCCTGAAGGTCGGCCTGATGTTCGGGGGTGAGCGGGCCGGGCTGGAGACCGCCGACATCGCGCTCTGCCAGGCGGTGGTGACGTTGCCGGTCGACGACCGCTTCAAGTCGCTGAACCTCGCCCAGGCGGTGGCCATCAACGCCTATGAGTGGCGGATGACCCAGGCGGCCGAGGCGCCGCAGGCCTTCCGCAACGGACCGCCGCCAGCGGATGGGGCCGCGATGCTGGGCCTCTACGAGCATTTCGAGCGGGAGCTGGACGAGGCCGGCTTCTTCCACCCGCCGGAGAAGCGGCCCTCGATGGTGCAGAACCTGCGCTCGGCGCTCGGCCGGGCGAGTTTTTCCGATCAGGAGGTGCGGACCTTCCGGGGCGTGGTGACGGCGCTCTCGCGAGGGCGTGGCCGGGTGCTGGCGAAGCTGGCGACGCAGAAGGCCCAAAAGGCGTCCGCAGCCAAGGCGGAGGGCGAGGGGTGAGCTTCCGCGCCCTGCTGGAGCGCCTGCCGATCCCGATCCTGCAGGCGCCCATGGCCGGCGCGTCGTTTGACGCCATGGCCGTGGCGGTCAGCGAGGCGGGCGGCCTGGGTTCGCTGGCGGCGGCGGGCGTCGCGCCGGACGAACTGGGACCGCTGATCGACCAGATCCGGACGCGGACCGACGCGCCGTTCGGCGTGAACCTATTGATGGCCCGGCCGGCCAGCCCGGAACCCGCGGCGGTGGATGCGGCGCTGGCGCGGTTGGCGCCCTGGTACGCCGAGCTTGGGCTGGCGGTTCCCGACCACCCCAACCGCTTTGCGCAGGACTTCAACGCCCAGCTGGAGGCGCTGACCCGCGCCGCGCCGCCGGTCGCCTCGTTCAGCTTCTCGATCCTGACGCCGGCTCAGGTCGACGCCCTGCATGCGGCCGGCAGCTATGTGGTCGGCACGGCCAATACGGTCGCCGAGGCGCTCGCCTGGGCCAGGGTCGGCGCGGACGGGATCTGCGCCCAGGGCTTCGAGGCCGGCGGCCACCACGCCTATTTCCTGGCGGACATCGAGGCCTCGTCGGTGGGGACCCTGGCCCTGGTCGCCACGGTGCTGGACGCCGTCGACCTGCCGGTGATCGCGGCAGGCGGGATCATGGATGGACGCGGGGTCGCCGCCGCGCTCGCCCTTGGGGCCAGCGCGGTGCAGATGGGCTCGGCCTTCCTGTTGGCCGACGAGGCGATCAACGGGCGCACGTGGCAGGCGGCGATCCGCGCGGCGCCGGCCGACGCCACGCGGCTGACCCGCGCCTTCTCCGGACGCTATGCCCGCGGGCTCGAGAACCGCTTCGTGCGCGAGATGCGCAGCGTTCAGGAGGATGTTCCGGCCTATCCCGTGCAGAACCGCCTGACCCAGGCGCTGCGCGCCGCCGCCGACAAGGCCGGCGATCCGGAGCTGATGTCGCTGTGGGCCGGGCAGGGCGTGACGCTGGCGAAGGCCGGCGCGGCGGGTGAGATGGTCAAGCTGTGGTGGGGCGAGGCGCAGGACGCCGCACGCCTGCTGAGCCGGCGCACCGGCGGCGAGACGCCCTGAGCGGTCTCGGGCAATACCGCCTGCCGGAAAGCGGCTGCGCCTGACTTGCCGGTCCAGGCCGCGAAGCCCAACGTCGCCGCAAAGCTGGGGAGATCTTCGGAATGAATCGACGCGAGTTGCTGGCGGTGGCCGGAGTGATCAGCCTGGTCCCGGCGGCCAGGGCCTTCGCCGCGGCCGGCGATCTGCGCGGCGCGGCGCGCGAGGCCTATATCTATGGCCTGCCGCTTATCGAGATGGCTCAGGCGCGGGCGCGGATGCTACGCGGCGATACCGGTGGCCAACCGGCCGGGATCAACCAGTTCAGGCCGACCCGGAACCTGGCCGGACCGGCGAACCGGACGATCACCTCGCCCAACAACGACACGCTCTACAACAACGCCTGGCTGGACCTGACCAAGGGTCCGGTGACGCTGACCATTCCACCGACCGGCGACCGCTACATCTCCGTGGCGCTGATGAACATGTATTCCGACAACGACGTGATCCTGGGCACGCGCACGACCGGAAACGGCGGCGGGCGCTACACCATCGTGGGACCGGGGCAGCCGGGGCAGGGACCCAATGTCGTGCGCCTGTCGACGCCGCACGGCTGGTGCCTGGGCCGCATCCTGAACGATGGCCCCGCCGACCTGGACGCCTGCCACAAGGTGCAGGACGGGCTGACCCTGCACGGGCCGGCGGGTACGCCGCCGCCGGCCTATGCGACCCGCAAATCGCCCTGGCGGGAGTATTTCGCCTCGGTGCAGCAACTGCTGATCTCCGATCCGCCGCCGGCCGTGGACGGCGTCGCCCTCAAACGGATGGCGATGCTGGGACTGAACCCAGGCGGCGGATTCGATCCCGCCAGGTTCGACGCCGCGGCGGTCCAGGAGATCGAGGCCGGGGTGGCCGACGCGATCCCCAGCATCGTGCGCGGCAACGCGGCCAATATCGTCCAGGGCTGGAACTACCCGCGTGGCAACATCGGCTACTTCGGCCAGGACTACCTGTTCCGCGCGGGCGTTGCGTTGGGCGGCCTGGCGGCGCTGACCCCGCCGGAAGCCACCTATCTGCGCCCGATCGGCGACAAGGGCGCCGGCACGCCGCTGAACGGAAATTACCGGCTGACCTTCGCGGCTGGCCAGCGGCCCCCGGTCAACTCTTTCTGGTCGCTGACGATGTATGAGGCGACCCCGGACGGGCAGTTCTTCCTGACGCCGAACGCCATGGACCGCTATTCGATCGGCGACCGCACGCCGGGCCTGAAGACCAACGCCGACGGCTCGTTGGACATCTGGATCGGCCGCGCCGACCCCGGCGGCGACAAGCGGTCCAACTGGCTGCCGGCGCCGGCCAGCGGCCCGTTCTCGATCAGCCTGCGCAACTACCTGCCGAAGTTCGAACTGCTCGACGGCCGCTGGCGGTCGCCAGCGCTGGTCGCCGTCTGACTTGGCCCGGGCCCGTCTACCTTGACTCCGGAGGGGTCGGTGGGCATACACGCCGCCTTCCACGCCACGGGCTTGCCCGAGGTCGTGGATTTATGACGGGTTGACGCGATAGCCGCCGTTGCGATCGCGCTTTCATCTTCGAAAGCGCCGGCTCGGGTCGAAGAAGAGAACCATATGTCCAAGCGCCATAGCGCCAAGTACAAACTCGACCGCCGGATGGGCGAAAACATCTGGGGCCGCCCGAAGTCCCCGATCAACAAGCGCGCCTACGGCCCCGGCCAGCATGGTCAGCGCCGCAAGCAGAAGGTCTCCGACTTCGGCCTGCAACTGCGCGCCAAGCAGAAGCTGAAGGGCTATTACGGCAACCTGACCGAGAAGCAGTTCAGCAAGACCTACGAAGAGGCCGCGCGCCGCAAGGGCAACACCGCCGAGAACCTGGTGGGCCTGCTGGAGAGCCGCCTGGACGCGGTGGTCTATCGCGCCAAGTTCGTGCCGACCCCGTTCGCGGCGCGTCAGTTCGTCAACCACGGCCACGTGCTGGTGAACGGCAAGCGGGTGAACATCCCGTCCTACCGTGTGAAGCCGGGCGACGTGGTCTCGGTGCGTGAGCGCTCGCGCAACATGGCGCTGGTGCTGGAAGCCCTGCAGTCGCCGGAGCGCGACACGCCGGAGTACGTCCAGATGGACGGCAAGGCGATGTCCGCCACCTTCGTCCGCATCCCGGAACTGGCCGAAGTGCCCTATCCGGTGAAGATGGAACCCAACCTCGTCATCGAATTCTACGCGTCCTAAGAGCGCGAGAGACGACCAGACCTTCGAGGGCCCCGGAGCGATCCGGGGCCTTTTGATTTGCGCGCTTGTGTGGCGGAGTGGCCGGGATGGATCGGCGATACTTCCTCCTGGCCGCGATGGCGCTCGGCGGCTGCGCGACGGTGGCCGCGCCGCCGGTGGCGCCGCGCGCGCTGAGCGAGCTGGAGGCGCTCTATGGGGTGCAGGCGGGGCGGGACGCTCTGACCATCCAGGTCTCGTCGAACGGCTGCACTGCCAAATCAGACTTCGCCTTCTTCGTCGAGCGGCGCGGCGAGGCCGTGACCCTGGCGTTCGGACGCAAGCGGGTGGACGCGTGCAAACCCTTCGCCCAGGGCAAGACCGAGCTGGTTTTTACCTGGGAGGAGCTGGGCCTTTCGGCCCGCACGCCGGTCATGCTGCTGAACCCGCTGACCGCCTGGACCGGGCCCGGCGCCTGACGGGTCTTGGCAAGACGCGGGCTTTCCGGTGTGGTCGGCGCGAACCTGTCCGGGGTACCCATGAAACTCGTCCTAGCCGCGGTTGTCGCCTCCATGTCGCTTAGTTCCGCGCCCTCCTTGGGGGCCCAAGCCGCCGTGCTCACGCCGGAGCGGGTGTTTTCCAGCCCCGACCTTTCCGGGCCACAGGCCCGCGGCGTGGCGCTGTCGCCTGACGGCTCGGCGGTGACCTATCTGAAAGCCAAGGCTGACGACGTCGATGTGACGGACCTGTGGATCGCCGACGTGAAGGGTGGCGCCGCCCACATGCTGATTGATGGCCGGGCGCTTTCGCCGGCCGGGCATGCGCTGTCGGAGGCCGAGAAGAGCCGCCGCGAACGGCTGGGGTTCAAGACCCACGGCATCGTCGAGTACCATTGGGACGACGAGGGCAAGTTCATCCTGGCCCCGGTGCAGGGCGACCTGTGGCTCTACGACCGCGCGAGCGGCCAGACGCGGCAGCTGACCAAGACGCCGGGCGATGAGGTCGACGGCAAGATCTCGCCCAAGGGCGGTTTCGTCTCCTACGTGCGCGACGACAATCTTTATCTGATGCCGCTCGCCGGCGGTTCGGAGCGGGCGCTGACGACGGGCGGCTCGGAGCTGAAGAGCTGGGGGACCGCGGAGTTCATCGCCCAGGAGGAGCTGCATCGCTTCACCGGCTATTGGTGGTCGCCCGACGAGACGAAGATCGCGCTCGCTCACGTGGACCAATCCGGCGTGGATGTGATCGACCGGGTGGATATCGGCGCCGAGGGCGGCACGGTGGTTCACCAGCGCTATCCCCGCGTCGGGCGCCCGAATGCCGTGGTCCAGCTCTATGTGGCCGACGTGGCGACAGGCGCGCGGGTGAAGGTCGACCTGGGCGGCGACAGCGACATCTACCTGGCCCGCACCGACTGGTCGCGCGACGGCAAGACGCTCTATGTCCAGCGGCTGACGCGCGACCAGAAGCGGCTGGACCTGCTGGCCGTCGATCCGGTGACGGCCGCGTCCCGGGTGATCCTCAGCGAGACCAGTCCGCACTGGGTCCCGCTCAGCGAGGACATGAAGCCTCTGAAGGGCGGTGGTTTCCTCTGGTCGTCGGAGCGGGACGGGAACAAGCACCTCTACCTCTACGCCGCCGATGGGAAGCTGGTGCGGCAGGTCACCCACGGCGATTGGCCCGTCTCGGAACTGGCCGGCATCGACGAGCCACGGCAGGTCGCGATCTTCGCCGCCAGCAAGGACACGCCGATCGAGCGCCGGCTCTATGAGGTCTCCTGGGCCAAGCCCGCCGAGCCGAGGGCGCTGACGTCGGCCGGTGGCTGGTGGAGCGCCGACGTTGCCAAGGCGGGCGGGGCCTTCGCGGGCTCCTATTCCGACCCCAACACACCGCCGCGCACCGGCCTCTACAAGGCCGACGGGACGCTCGTGCGCTGGATCGAGGAGAACCCGCTTGCCGTGGGGCATCCCTTCCAGCCTTACGCCGACCACCTGCGGGCGCCGGACTTCGGGACGATCAGGGCCTCCGACGGCCAGACGCTGCACTGGTCGATGCGCACGCCGTTCGGCTTCGATCCGAAGACGCGCTACCCGGTCATCGTGCAGGTCTATGGCGGCCCGGCGGGCGCCCTGGTGGAGAAGAGGTGGGCGAGCCCGGCCGACCAGCTGCTGCTGGACGCCGGCTACATCCTGTTCTCGATCGATAACCGTGGGACGCCGAACCGGTCCGTGGCGTTCAAGACCGCGTTCGACCGCAGGACGGGAGGGCCGGACGTCGAGGACCAGCTAGCAGGCGCGGCCTATCTGAAGTCGCTGGCTTTCGTGGACGCAGCCCGTATCGGGGTCACCGGCTATTCCAACGGCGGCTACATGACGCTGATGCTGCTGACCGTGCCCAAGTCGCCGTTCGCCGCAGGCGTGGCCGGCGCGCCGGTGAGCGACTGGACGCTCTACGACACCGCCTATACCGAGCGCTACATGGGCACGCCCGCCGACAACGCCGAGGGCTATCGGGCCTCACAGGTCACCGCGCGACTGGCCAACATGCGGCCGGGATCGCTGCTGCTGATCCACGGCATGGCGGACGACAATGTGATTTTCGAGAACTCGACGCGGGTGATCTATCGGCTCCAACAGCTCGCCATCCCCTTCGAGATGATGACCTACCCAGGCCTGCGCCACCGCACGGGCTGGACCGCGAAGCCGCTGAAGCACCGAACGGAAGCGACGCTGGAATTCTTCAATCGGAAGCTCAAGTTGGGATCCTAAACCCTCCCTTCCGCTCGTCATGACCGGGCTTGTCCCGGTCATCCAGACACACAGGCCTAGCCGAAAAGAGCGCGGCGGCTGCCATGTGGCTGGTCCTGAGACGCCGGCGTCTATGGATGGCCGGGACAAGCCCGGCCAGGACGACCATGAGAGTCAGGCGAACATCTCCAGCATCCAGGGCGGCACGCGCTTGGGCCTGCCCGTCGCCTGTTCGATCAGCACCCAGGTGGTGACGACCTGGGCGCACATGGCGCCGTCCCCATCGCCATCAGGGGCGGCGTCGATGCGGATATAGCGGTTGAAGCGGGGCCCCTCGGCGGCGTCGGAGACCCAGGTGCGGCCGTGGCCGATCTCACCGGGCATCAGAGCGCGGCGGTAGTCGATCTCATGGCGCAGCGCCACCCAGGCCCACGTCGCGAGCGCGTCGGGCGGTGCGAGGCTGCGCCAATGGGCGACGCCCAGGTCTTGCGCCCAGCGCAGGTAGACCACGTTGTTGACGTGGCCGTTTTCGTCGATATCGGCGGCGGTGGGCTCGAACCGCAGCGTGAAGACCTTGCGGCCCTCGGGCGGTTCTAGCAGGCGGCTCATGTTTGCCGTGACGCCTTGCGCACGCGCAAAGCTAGGTCTCCAGCAGGCCCTTCTCGGCCAGCAGGGTCTTCAGTTCGCCCGACTGGAACATCTCGCGGACGATGTCGGAACCGCCGACGAACTCGCCCTTCACATAGAGCTGAGGGATGGTCGGCCAGTCGGAGAAGTCCTTGATACCCTGCCGCAGCTCGTCGTTCTGCAGGACGTTGACGCCCACGAAGTCGGCGCCCAGGTGGTCGAGGATCTGCACGCAGACCGCGGAGAAGCCGCACTGCGGCTGTTCCGGCACGCCCTTCATGAACAGCACGACCGGATGGTCGGCGACGGCGCCGGCGATGAAGTCCCGGACGGGGCTGGCGATCGGGGAGGCGGTGGTGATCTCGGTCATTGGATGGCCCTTCGGCGCGGAGTCTGTGGCCCAAGAGCTAGGGAGGCGGACCCGCCGGGTCAAGCTGGCGCGGACGTCTCCAGCGCCAGCGCGTGCAGTTCGCCGCCCATCCTGCCCTTGAGCGCGGCGTAGACCAGTTGGTGCTGGCGCACGCGCGGCAGGCCCGCGAAGGCGGTCGAGACGATGCGGGCCTTGTAGTGGTCACCGTCGCCCGCCAGGTCCTCAATCGCGATCTCGGCGTCTGGGAACCCTTCGCGAAGGATGGTCTCAAGGTCGGTCTGGGCGATGGGCATGGCGGTTCAGTAGCCTTCGGCGGCGGGAAGCTCAATCGCCGAGCCGCCCGGCGCGGGTGAAGTTCATGATCCAGTTGGTCTCCCAGGTGCGGCCATCGTCGTAGGAGAAGGCCTGTGACCATTGCGCCGAGCCAGCGGTGATGTCTTTCCAATGGAACGCCACCTTCACAGGGCGGCCATCGTCGACGTCGACGCCATAGAAATGGCCCTCGCCGTTCTCGAAGCGGCCGTGCACCGGTTCGGTCATCAGGCCGTCGGCGCTGGAGACCCAGTGGATCGACCAGATGCGATGGGCGATGTCGAAGGTGCGGAAGGCCACGCCTTGGACGCCGCGGTCCGGCATGTCCGCCTCTTCGACGTTGCAGAGGCCGCCCATCAGGCTGCGGCACGCCGCTGTGCCGGTGAACTCAGTCCACTCGGCCGCCCCTGCGCCGCGGCGCTTCAGCATGGCGTGGCGCACCCGCCAGTCCCCGTAGAAGAAGTCGAAATCCCGGCGTCCGTCGTGGATCATCGCGATGGCGTTCATGGTGCTGTCCCCAGGTTGCGGGACAGTCCTACAGGCCCCCTGCTGACAGCTGTCTGTCAGCAGGGTGACATGAGCGGTCAGTCGAAAATCGACGAATAGACGATGCTCTTCAGCTGGCCCCGGAAGTTGAACGTGCCGGACGGCATCAGCTGGGTCATGAAGACCACCGAGAGGTCCTCCTTCGGATCGACCCAGAAGATCGTCGAGGCGGCCCCGCCCCAGTAGTAGTCGCCGGTCCCTAGCGTGCCGGTCTGCACCTGGCCCATGGTCGAGGCGAAGCCCAGGCCGAAGCCGACGCCCTCGTTGGCGGTCTCCGAGAAGCCGCCGATGGCGACCTGGGTCAGATCCTTGCCGTCCGGCAGGTGGTTCATGTGCATGACCTCGAGGGTGCGAGGCCCGAGAATGCGCGCGCCATCGAGTTCACCGCCCCGGCGCAGCATCTCGCAGAAGCGCATGTAGTCGGCGGATGTGCCGGTCAGCCCGCCGCCGCCGGACTTGAAACCGGGTTCGCGGGTGAAGGCGCTGGTGGCCGGGTCATCGATCAGTTTGAGCGTCTTGTCGGGCCCGCGCTGATAGTTGGCGGCGAACCGGTCGACTTTGTCGGGGGCCACGAAGAAGGCGGTGTCCTTCATGCCCAGCGGCGCGAAGATATTGTCCTGCAGATATTGGGCGAGGGGGACGCCGGAGATCACCTCCACGAGGGCGCCGCAGACATCGGTCGCTAGCGAATACATCCAGGCCTGGCCGGGCTGATAGCGCAGCGGCACCTGCGACAGCTTGTCGAGGAATTCCTGCATGGTGTCGGTGGAGCCGGCCGAGCGGATCTTGAGCTCGCGGCAGATCCTGTCGATGGGGTGCTGGATACCAACGCCCGGCAGGCCGCCGCCGTAGGTCAGGCCGGCCATGTGGCTGAGCACGTCACGGAACGACACCGGCCGCGTGGGCGCCTCGGTCTGCATGTCCGCGCCTTCGCCG
Source organism: Alphaproteobacteria bacterium (assembly GCA_025359785.1). Classification (GTDB taxonomy): domain Bacteria; phylum Pseudomonadota; class Alphaproteobacteria; order Caulobacterales; family Caulobacteraceae; genus Phenylobacterium. The sequence goes on from JANYET010000071.1 coordinate 58,444, forward strand.
CTGACCCAGACGCGATGGGTCTTCCAGGACGGGACGTAACGGCTGACTGGATCGTTGAGTTGGAAATAGCCCCGTTCGTAGAGCTGCATCAGCGCCACCGAGGTGATCGGCTTGGTCATCGAATAGATGCGCCAGATCGTGTCCGGAGTGACCGCTGTACCGCTTGCCACGTCCCGATGACCCCTGCCGGCGGAATGCACGAGCTTGCCGCCACGGGTCAACGCCAACTGCCACCCTGCGAGCCTCCCGTCGTCGACGTAGCGACCGAAATGGTCATCCAGACGCTGCAGGCGTGACGGGTCGAACCCGGCTTCGTGCGGATCGATATCAGCTTCGAGCAAGTCCATCGGCTCACTGTAGGAGTGCGGCGCCGGCCAGATACGAGCCGAGTGGTCCCAGGCGGGCGCGCCCCACCGTCCGCCAGTGCGAGCGGGAACGAACCCCGTCCGCAAGGGGTAGGGTTGCGCCATGCCCACTCCAGGCGAGCATCACCCTGCTTTCGAGGAATACTGCGAGTGCATCTTCGAACTGCACGAAGATTCCGTCGACGTGATCCAGGCGCGCATCGTCGAACGCCTGCAGATCAGTCGTCCCGCCGTCTCGGAGATGATCCGTCGTCTCGAGACGGAGCATCTGATCGTCCAGAACGACGGTCAGATCCGTTTGACGGAATCCGGTATGCGACTCGCCCAACAGACCGTTCGCCGCCACCGTCTCGCAGAGCGTTTCCTCACCGACATGCTCGGGTTGCCATGGGCGGAGGCGCATCACGAAGCCGGCCGCTGGGAGCATGTGATGAGTGACAAAGTGGAAGCGGCCATGGACCGTGTGCTCGGTTCACCGACGACGTGCCCACACGGCAATCCGATTCCCGG
>JANYET010000040.1 GCA_025359785.1 Alphaproteobacteria bacterium
CCCTGTCCCAAAGGGACGACGTGCGTGTGGTCGGGGATCATCAACCGCTCTGGCAGCTACAAGACCCAGAAAGACATCGTGACGCTCACGGTGAGCAAGACGGGCAACGGCCCCGCGAAGACGCAGTTCCCGGCGAGCCTCACGCTCGACGCGGCCCACGGGCTCGTCGAGGCGGGGAGCGACGGCAAGCCCTGCGCGTACACGCACGCTGGCGGCGAGCGAAAGCCCTGAAAACCAGGTTCGGTCGGGACGGCATGACGCTGATCGCCCGCGCGGCGATGCGTGGCGCCGTTCGCCGCAGGTTGGGCTAAGCTCCCCGTCATGCCGCGCCCGGGCTACGACAGCGTCCTCCTCGTCACGGGCTATCCCTCCCTCCCTGCGCGCCGGATGATCGAGCAGATCATCACCACCGAGCCGCGCTCTCTCGTCTACACGCTGAAGACGCCGGAGCCTCCGGAAGCCCTGGAAACGCCGCTCGACGCACCCGCGCCGGAGCTCTCGCTCTCGGCCGAGCAGCGGGCCCGCGTGGTCTTTCTCGAAGGCACGCCGCACGCGATGGACCTCGGCCTCTCCGGCGCCGAGTTCCGGCAGCTCGCGCGCGAGGTCGACCGCGTCCATCACCTCGCGCACGTCGGATCGAGCGCCGTCGACCGCCGCACCGCCCACACGATCAACGTGGTCGGCGCGGCCGAAATCCTCGAGTTTTCCCGGGCGGCATCGCACCTGAAGTGCCTCGTCTTCCACTCCACCGCGCACGTCTCGGGGGACCGCACCGGCGTCGTCTACGAGGAAGATCTCGATCGCGGCCAGTCGTTCCGCTCCGACGCCGACGAGACGCGCATGCGCGCCGCGGTGCTGGTGGACACCGGCTTCGGCGGCCCGCCGCCCAACTCGCCGGAAGCCAAGCGCATGATGGAACAGCAGGTGCGCAACATCCCCACCGGCGACCGCGCCGCCCGGGTCTATCCGACCGAAGAGGCGGCGCTGGCCCGCTTCCGCTTCATGCCGCCGCAGGTGGCCGGCAACCTGTTTATCGCCGACTTCATCGCCCGCCGCTCGCTCAAGCGCGCGCCGCTGCCGGATGGCGGCGGCGAAGGCTGGACCTGGCGGTTCGACCCGGCCATGTGGAACAAGCTCGACCGCACGGTGATGATGGGCATGACCGCCGAAGGCCCGCCCAAGGTGACCGTGCCCCTGGTGCACATCTATGGCGACCGCTCGGTGGTGAAGTCGCGCATCAGCGACGACCGGCCCTCGCCCCTGCCCAGGGACATGCTGGAAATCGCCATCCCCGATTCGGCCCACCACATCATGGTCGATCAGCCCCTGGCGCTTATCGCGGCGTTGCGCGGCCTTTTGGCCCGCTGGCCGGGCTGAGACATAAGGCGCGCTTGAGCCATCGCGGCCGACGGTGTAGGTCGGCCCTCTTCCATCTCCTCCCCAGTCTGAGAGACGCCCTTCTATGGCTTCCGAATATCACCGCGGCGACATGGACATTTCCGAGCAGGTCTCCACGTTCAACCTGTTCAACGGCCTGACCAAGTGGGGCTCGCTGTCGATCGCCTCCATGCTGCTGCTGCTGGTCCTGTGGTTCTGCACTCCGGCGGGCTTCCTGGCGGGCTTCATCAGCGCCGTGGTCATGTTCGGCCTGGGCGTCGTCTTCCTGCGCGAAAAGCCCGCCGCCGACCACTAGAGCGGTTGGCGCGCGCTGGCCGCGCGCTCTCCTGACAGATCTATCGGGCGCGTCGAATCCTCGGCGCGCCCGATGTCGTCTGTGTGATTCAAACAAACGTTCGAATCCGTCCCGTCCATAGCTGGACAAGCTCACGCTGCCCCCCGTATGGTCCGGCCAATATTGACTTGGGGGAAACAGGCGCATGGCCGTCATAGCCGTCACCACCGAACGCCGCGCTGGCGAGACCCGGGTCGCCGCCGTCCCCGAGACGGTGAAGAAGCTGATCGTCGCCGGGTTCTCGGTGGTGATCGAGAGCGGCGCCGGAACGGCCG
>JANYET010000044.1 GCA_025359785.1 Alphaproteobacteria bacterium
CAGTTCGTGCCCCTGTGCGACCTTGAGATCGCGCCGGAGAACCTTCGCGCCAAGGAGCCGGCCGACGACGAGATCGATCGGTTGGCCGAAACCATCTTCAAGGCTGACGTTGTCGTGCCCCTGTGCGTGCGACCCGGCGCCAGGAAGGAGCGGCCCTTCATGGTGCTGGACGGCCGCCGCCGGCTGCTGGCGCTCCGCAAGCTCCTGGACGCCGGCCGGATCGCGCCGGACTGGCCGGTGAAGTGCGAGGTGTTCTCCACCCGCGAAAGTCAGGCCGCGGCCACCATCCTCACGGCCGCTGAGCGCACGCCCGTTCACATCGCTGACGTGATCGTCGCCATCGGCAAGTTGCGCAAGTCGAAGATGGACACCACCGCCATCGCCGGCGCACTCGGCTATGACGAGCTGGAGATCAAGCGCCTGTCGGCCCTGGCCGGGCTGCACGCCAAGGCGTTGAAGGCCCTGCGTCTGGGCAAGATCACCCTGAAACAGGCCCGTCAGCTGGCCCGGATCACCGATGCGGACGAGCAGGCCGATATCGCCCAGACCGCCCTCGATGGCTATCTGCAGGACTATCAGCTTGCCGCCCGCGTTGAGCGGGGCCGCACCGACGTCAACGATCCGCGTTTCGCCTTGGTGGGCCCGCAGCGCTACGCGGCGATCGGCGGGCGGGTCGAATCCGACCTGTTCGGCGAACTTCCCGACGTTCTGTTGGACCCCGATACGCTGACCGAGCTGTGGCGCCAGCGCACGGAGCCGCTGGTGACCGCGTTGCAGGCCGAAGGGCTGTTCGTGTTCATCGGCCAGAGCCGCGGCTACCGCGCGCCCGACGGCTTCTTCAACCTGCCCTACGTCCACGTCGCCGGGATGAGCGAGACCGCCCGAGCGACCTACAAGGAAGCCCAGCAGGTTGTCAGGGCGGCGCACGAAGCCCTGGCGGGCGCGGATCTGGCCGCTGACGAGATGGCGGGCCTGTTGGCTTTGCTGCAAGCCGAGCGGCAGCTCGCCGCCGCCTCGCTCGAAGGCGGCACGATTGGAGCCGTGATCCTGTCTCCGGATGCCGAGGTCGGCATCGCCGCCAGCTTCTTCTCCAATCCGGTGATCGCCCAGGACGAAGCCGACAAGGAGACGGAGACCGGCGAAGGCGGGGGTCTCGACGGGGGCTATGGGCGCAGCCAGCCCGACGTTGAGTTTCCCAAGGCCGACGTCGATGTGGAAGGCGCCAGTCACGTCTTCCACGAGACCCGCACCGATGTCGCCACGCGCGGCCTGATCCGCGACTTGGCCGACAACCCCAGCGTCGCGCTGACCGCCCTCCTGGCTCAGCTCTTCAAGCATCTGGCGCTGCACGGCGGGGCTTCGGCGGAAGCGTCGGCGGTGACGGTCTCGGCGAGCGGTTATCGCCGTGGCCAGACCCCGGCCATTCCGGCCCTCGACGGTGAGGTGCGGGCCAGACTGGAGGCGCGCCGCGAGGCCTACAAGACCTCCGGCCTTCGGCCGATTGCCTGGATCGAGGGCCTGGCGCACGGGGAGAAGATGGCGCTGCTGGCCGAGCTGGTGGCCATCTCGCTCGATGTCCGCGAAGCGCGCACCAGCTTGATCCGTCACGCCGCCCGTGCGGAGGCGGCCGAGATCGCCGAACTTTGCGGGTCCGACATCGCCGGCCACTGGACGCCGGACGCAGGTTACCTGGCGGTTCACTCCAAGAAGCAGCTGATGGCGTTGCTTGAGGAGATGGATGCTTCGGACGAACGGGCGCGGACCCTGAAGAAGGACGAGCTGGTCTGCTTCGTGGCGCAGGCCGCCGCAGAACGCCAATGGGCGCCCTCGGCCCTGTCTTGGGAGAGCCACGCTTCCCTGGAGGCCGAGGCCGAGGAGCCGGCGCCTGACGAAGAGCCCTCCGACGCGCCGGAAACGACCCAGCCCTCGGAGGGACAACTGGCGGCCTGATCGGCTGAGCAGCGCCCTGAACAGAGAGCCCCGTCGGCGCCAGCCGCCGGGGCTTTTCGCTGTCTTGGCTGCAACACGCGCATGGGCAGAAAACGCTCGTGTTCGATGTTTAGGCTTGCAATAGTGCGGAAAATCCGTATTTTACGGGCTCAGGAGGCCGCTATGCTTGAAGTTCCCGCGACTGAGGTCGCCAAGCGCTTTTCACAATACCGCCAGGCCGCCCAACGTGAGCCAGTCGCGGTGACCCATCATAGCCGCGTCACCGAAGTCCTGATGTCCAAGCACGACTACGATGAATACATGCGGCTCAAGAGCTTGGCGACCCGAGCTTTTTGGACTCACGAACTGCCCGCCGAAACGATTGCGGCCCTGGGCGCGGCGCGGATGGATCCTCGACACGACCATCTCAATGACCTGATGGACGAGTAGGATTGCGTGGCTATCCCTGATCCGGAAGCTGGCCTCGTCATTCGCTTCAACTACCTCTGGAAACGGGAACACGACCTGGGGCGCGACAATGCTCGCTATCCCAGGCCCTGCGCGATTGTCCTGTCGCATCGCCGCGCGAGCGATGGCCTGACCATGGTCGTTGTCGCGCCGATCACCCACTCCGGACCCGACGCGGACACGCAGGTTGTGGAACTTCCACCCCGCGTGAAGCAGCATCTGGGCCTCGATGATGCGAAGTCTTGGGTTGTTGTCGATGAGGTCAACGAGTTTGCTTGGCCGGGTTTCGACCTCGCCCCCAACCCCGGCGGCGAGATCGCCTATGGCCATCTTCCGTCGAAGCTTTACGAGAAAATTCGCCTGAGAGTGCTCGAATGCGCTCAGGCGGGAGCGTTGGGCCGGACCCTTCGCTGACGATCACCTGCCCGGCCAAAGGATGGAGGGAGGGAGGCGTCAGGTGAGCCTGACGGGACGGGAGGGAGGAGCCCTCCGCCGCAGGTGATCTGGACGCTTCCCCATGAACGCCTTCCTTCCGCTCTTCGCCCAGGCGCAGGTTTCTGGTTCCGCCGCTGATAAGGCCGCCAACATCCTGGCCGCCGCGCGGGCCATGGTTCCCCATCTCAACCGCTCGCGGGCGCTCGACCGAAAGCTGGTGGCGGGGGTGATGACCATGTCCTTCGGCGGCTCGGACGCCGACGGCGCCTGGTGCTGGCGCGATGCCTACGACGCCATGGAAGCCGCCGTGGTGTTGCAGCTACGCCGCCTGGCGCCGCAGATCAGCCGGCTCGAGGACGCGCCCGCCGAAATCGTCGCCCTGCTGGCCAGCGTCACCGAGCTGACCCTGACCCACACGCGGCGCAGCGAAGAGCAGGTGGCGCTCGATCAGTTCTCCACGCCGCCGGAGCTTAGCGCCCTGGCCGTCGCCGCCGCCCAGATCCGTCCAGGCGACCGGGTGCTTGAGCCTTCGGCCGGTACAGGGCTCCTCGCCATCGTCGCCGAGGCGTGCGGCGCGGTGCTCGACCTCAACGAACTGGCCCCCGGTCGGGCTGAGATTTTGGACGGGCTGTTTCCGGGAGCCTCGCGCACCCGCCACGACGCGGTCCTGTTGAAGGACATTCTGCCAGGTTCCGGCAGCTTCCACGCCGTCATCGCCAACCCGCCGTTTCAGCAGCTGGAGGGCCATCTGCACGCCGCGCTCGATTGCCTGGCCGAAGGCGGCAGGCTCTCGGCGATCGTGCCGACCCGGCTCTTCGAGGACGCCGGCGCGATGCAGGCCCTCGGCCGCCGTGGGCACCTCATCGCGATGCTGGTGTTCCCGCAACGGGCCTACGCCAAGCACGGAACCTCGGTCGAGACCGGGCTTCTGGTGATCGACCGCGCCGAGGGGAGCGTCCCCTCCCCCTGCCCGGTTCAGGCTTGCGAGACCCTGGCCGACGCCGCCCGTCTGGCGGCGGGCGTCGCGCCTCGCCCCACGGCTCAGCCTCGCCAGTTCCGAGCCGTCTCCAACGTCGCCTTCCTGACCCCGCGGGCCCGGGCGCTGGCGACGCCCTCGTCACGGCTGGGGTTCCTGGCGACCACGGCGCCGGTCGCCTATGCGGTGAAGGACTGGTCCGGCGAAGGCCACGACGTCGGCCTCTATCAGGCCTACGCGCTCGGGCGGGTCGATCTGGCGCAGGCGCGGTCGCACCCCTCCCCGCTCGTGGAATCCGGGCCGATGGCCTCGGTCTCACCGCCCGCCCCGAGCTATCGCCCGGTGTTGCCGGCCGGGATCGTCGAGCAGGGCTTGGTCTCCGACGCCCAGATGGAGACCATCATCTATGCCGGCGAAGCTCATGCCAGCAGCCTGCCAGGCGCCTGGGTGCTGGGCGAGGCCGCCCATCTGGTCCACCTGGTGGCCGAGGGCGCCCAGGGCGCGGTGCAGTTTCGGCGCGGCTTCTTCCTCGGCGACGGCACAGGCTGCGGTAAGGGCCGTCAGATCGCCGGGGTCATCGCCGACAACATGGCCCAAGGCCGGGTGCGGGCCGTGTGGTTCTCGCGGAACGACGCCCTGCTTGAGGACGCTCGCCGCGACTGGAACGCCATCGGCGGCGCCGGCTCCGACATCACCCCGCAGAGCGCCTGGAAGCAGGCCGACGCCATCCGCCTGGATCGCGGCATCCTCTTCACCACCTACGCGACTTTGCGTCAGCCAGCCCGGGGAGATCGCCCGTCGCGGCTCGATCAGATCGTCAGCTGGCTGGGCGCGGACTTCGACGGTGTGATCGTCTTTGACGAGGCGCACGCGATGGCCAATGCCGCCGGTGGCGGCAAGGGCGCGCGCGGGCCGAAGAAGGCCTCGCAGCAGGGCATGGCCGGCCTGGCGTTGCAGAACCGCCTGCCCGGCGCCCGGATCCTCTACGTGTCGGCGACCGGCGCGACGACGCCGGAGAACCTCGCCTATGCCGCGCGGCTTGGGCTCTGGGGCGGGCCGGAGGCGCCGTTCAACACCCGCGACGCCTTCATGGAAGCCGTCGACAAGGGCGGCGTGGCGGTGATGGAGCTGATCGCGCGCGAACTGAAGGCGCTCGGGCTCTACATCGCCCGCTCCCTGTCCTTCGACGGCGTCGAGTACGAGGCGTTGCGCCACCCCCTCGCGGCGCAGGACATCGAGATATGGAACGCCTGGGCCGATGCCTACCAGCTGATCCATCAGAATTTGAGGGCGGCCCTGGAGGCGGTTGGCCTCACCGAGGATGGCAAGGCGACCAATGGTCAGGCGGCTTCAGCGGTGCTCTCGGCCTTCGAGGGCGCGAAGCTGCGGTTCTTCGGGCACCTGCTCGCGGGCCTCAAGGCCCCGACCCTGATTGCCGCGATCCGGACCGATCTGGCGCAGGGCCGCTCTTCCGTGGTGCAGATCGTCTCGACCAACGAGGCGGTGATGGAGCGCCGGCTGGCCGAGATTCCGCCGGAGGAGTGGAACAACCTGACGATCGACATGACGCCGAAAGACCAGGTGCTCGACTATCTGATGGGGGCTTTCCCGGTCACCGCCATGCAGGCGATCGAGGACGAGGAGGGCAATGTCACCATGATCCCGGTCATGGTCGATGGCGTGCCGGTCGCCAGCCAGGAGGCGCTGCGGCTGCGCGAAGAACTCGTAACCCACCTCGCGTGCCTTCCGGCCGTTTGCGGGGTGCTGGACGCGGTTCTCGACACGCTGGGAACTGATGCCGTGGCCGAGATCACCGGCCGGGCTCGCCGGGTCGTGTTGCGTGGCGGCCGGCGTGTCGTCGAGCGTCGCGGCGCCTCGGCGGCCAAGGCTGAGACCGACGCCTTCATGTCCGGCAAGAAGCGGGTGTTGGTGTTCTCCGACGCCGGCGGCACCGGGCGTAGCTACCACGCCGATCTTGGTGCGGCGAACCAGCAGCGGCGAGCCCACTACCTGGTCGAACCCGGCTGGCGCGCCGACGGCGCCATTCAGGGCCTTGGTCGCTCGCACCGGACCAACCAGGCCCATGCGCCGCTGTTCCGGCCGGTGACGACCGACATCCACGGGGAGAAGCGGTTCCTCAGCACCATCGCGCGGCGGCTCGACAGTCTGGGCGCCCTGACCCGCGGTGAGCGTCGCTCGGCGGGCAACGGGCTGTTTCGGCCAGAGGACAACCTGGAGAGCCCGTGGGCGCACCGCGCTCTGCAGGCCTTCTTCGTGGCCCTGCATTTCGGATCGGTCGAGGCCATGAGCCGCGAGACGTTCGAGACCAAGACCGGGCTGAAGCTGCTCGATACCGACGGCAATCTCAAGAAGTCCGACGACATGCCGGCGATGAACACCTTCCTCAATCGTCTGCTGGCGCTGCGGATTGAGGATCAAAACGGTCTCTTCACCGCCTTCGACGAGATCCTGGCCAGCATCCTCGAACGGGCGTCAGCCTCCGGCGCCCTCGACCGGGGCATGGAGGACAGCCGCACCGTGCCGGAG
>JANYET010000047.1 GCA_025359785.1 Alphaproteobacteria bacterium
TGTCGCAGGACCAGGCGATGTAGCGCTCGCCGTTCTTCACCTCGGTGCTTTCCAGCAGGCCGATGTGGCAAAGCGCGTCGTCACGCACATCGACGGTCATCCAGGGGCGGTAGACGTCGTTCTGACGGTAGTCGCCCAGCAGCATGGTCTCGATGTTGTGCTGCCAGGGGCCCATGTCCTTCTGGTGCGCCGACTGGATGGGGCCGACGTTGTCGCCGGGGCAGCAGGTGATGGCGTCCCAGGCCGCGCTTCCCGGGCCGCTGGCGATGGCCGCGTCGGAGAAGGCGCGCTCGGCGATCAGCTTGGCCATCGAATAGCCCTGGCCGCGCTCCGGCGTCCGCTTGGGGTTCATCTCGTCGGGGTAGCGGTCCTCGTAGAAGACCGGCCGGCGGACGATCTCCTGCAGGTCCATTTCGGAAATGATGGCGGCGATGGAGGAGGTTACCACCACGCGGGTGACGCTGCCCGAGCCGTTCACGGACGCGATGATGTGGTCGCAGGTGCGCTGGATGTAGTCGATGTCGGTGTAGCCGCTGACGTGGCTGATGTGGGCCAAGCCATGGCAGCCCTTGAAGATTTCGTCGAAACATCCCGGCTGGTCGAGGTCGGCGCCATGCAGGGTGAGACGGCCGGACGCATAGGCGGGCAGGGCCTTCAGGAAGTCGGTGCGCGCGGCGTCCTCGACATTGCGGACGCAGGCCCGGACCCGGTAGCCCTTGTCGAGCAGCAGTCGCACCGTCCAGCCGCCCAAGAAGCCCGCGGCCCCCGTGACGGCCACGGTTCCGCGCTTTGGAATGGGCGCCATGATCATCTCCTCCGTTGTTCGCCGCCGACGTTGGCCGGGCGGTCGGGCATGCGCTAGGTTCAACGCTCCACGACGCCAGCATGGGCGCGGGATGGGAGGGACGGCAATGACCTGGACGATGAGATCGACAATCGCGGCTGGCTTCGCGGCCTTGGCGGCGCTGGGCGCGGCGGGAACGGCGAGCGCCAAGGACGTGCTGGGCGTGACCTGCAAGAGCCCGCCGCCGGCGCACTGCAACGGCGAGGCTTGCTCGGCGCTGCTCGGCGATCCGGGCAATGCGACGGACCCCAAGACCGGACGGAAGTTCTGGCTCGACTACCCCTGTGACCTCAAACTCGGCGACAAGCTGGTTTTCATTCTCAACATCCACGGCGCGGGTTCGATCGGCCAGTGGGAGCGGCACTACTTCCCGGCCTTCGACTACAAGGACAAGTACAAGCTGGTGGTGGCGACGCCGACCGCGGCGACCTCGCCGGTGCGGGTTCCCGGCCAGCCGGGCGTCCGCGTCTGGGTGTCCGACGCCGACGACGCGCACCTGCAGAATATCGCCACCGCGGTCTTTGACGCCTTCGGCAAGCAGAACATCAAGTCGTTCTGGCTGGCCGGCCACAGCCAGGGCGGGGCGACCAGCCACCGGATCGTCTGCACCGACTTCTTCAAGGACAAGGTCGACGGCCTGCTCAGCCTGTCCGGCGGCCGGATCGGGCGCGCCGAGATCAACCCCCGCTTCGGGCCGCCGAAGGCCGACGGCTCGCCGCCGGACCCGCGCGCGATGCCCGCGTCGATGACCGCGCCGCCGCTGCCGGCCTGCCAGTTCAGCCATATCTTCGAGACCGGCGAGCATGAGATCGTCAGCCTGCCCGCCACGTCGCCGCTGGCCGACGCGCTCGGCTGTTCGGCTCGCGTGGAGGAGAAGGATGTCGGCGACACCGCACCCGGTTATGTCTGGGACTACGCGCGCCAGGGCTACAAGGTGTGGGGCATGAAGGCGCGGCCCGGCAGCGCCCACATCTGGGTCTATCCCAAGTGCCAGGGCGGGCGCGTCGTCGCCGACGTGGAGCGCCTGGACAAGGGCCACACCGAGGGGCTCGAACCCCACATCACCGAGGCGATCGTCAAGCTGATGGTCGCGGCGCCCGGCGGGAAACTGCAGCACGGGGGCTAGCGGCGCTTGGCGGTGGCGGGCGAAGCGTCGCAGACTGCCGCGATGTTTCCGCGCCACCGCCTTGAGGCTCTGTCCGACGGCATCTACGGGGTCGCCATGACCCTGCTGGTGCTGGAAATCCGCATTCCGGACGGGGTCGATCCGCACACCGACGCCGAACTGCTGGCGGTGATCAGCAGCCTGATGCCGAAGATCTGGCCCTACGCGCTGAGCTTCGTCGTGCTGGGCGCGCGTTGGCGCGAGATGATCGGCGGCCGGGCGGGTCACCTGCCCGTCAGCCGGCAATACGTGACCTGGTCGCTGATGAACCTGTTGCTGGTGACCTTCGTGCCGTTCTCGACCCTGGTGCTTGGGCGCTACGCCTCGCTGGCGCCGGCCATCTGGCTCTACGCGGCGAACCTCGCGGGCATGGCGTTCTCATCCTGGAAGGTAAGCCGCCATGCGCCGGCCCCGGAGCGGAATGACGCCTTGGTGGATGCCGTGGGCTTGGGGATCTTCCTGCTCTCGGCCGCAACCACGGTGGGCCTGAGCCTGCTGCACACGCCCTACGCCCCGGCGGGCTTTGCGCTCAACGGCCTATCGCCCTGGGCCGAACGGCTGGCGCGCCGCGGCAGGCCGAAACCGGAACCACAGACCGGCTAGCGGTTCGCGCCGCGCGATGCTCTAGTCAGCTGCGTTTGGGGAGAACCGCGTGACCGACACCAGCCTGAAGCCTGCCGCGAAACCCGCCTTCCGGCCGTTTATCCCAGCGGGCGTGATCCTCCCGGAACTGACCTTTTTCCACCTGATCACCGGCGCGCTGCTGGGCGTGGTGTTCGGCGCCTCGTCGCTCTACCTGGTGCTGAAGGTCGGCCTGACGGTCTCGGCCTCGATCCCGGTGGCGGTGATCTCGATCACGCTGTTCCGACTGTTGCAGCGCCTGGGCATCGCCAAGGCCTCCATTCTGCAAAATAATATCGTCCAGACGGCGGGCTCGGCGGGCGAGAGCATCGCCTTTGGCCTCGGCGTCACCATGCCGGCGATCATGATCCTGGGCTTCGACATGGAGATCGCCCGGGTGATGCTGGTGGCGATCCTGGGCGGCCTCTTGGGTATCCTGATGATGATCCCGCTGCGCCGCGCGCTGATCGTCGAGCAGCACGGCATCCTGAAATATCCCGAGGGCACGGCCTGCGCCGAGGTGTTGAAGGCCGGTGCGACCCGCGAGGAACACGAGATCGGCGAGGACGCGGCCGGGGCCCAGAGCGAGGCCGAGGTGGCGCGCGGGGCCAAGACCATCGTCGCGGGCTTTGGCCTGGGCCTGATCTACAAGCTGGGCGAAGGGGTCTTCAAACTGTGGAAGGACACGCCGGAGGCGGTGTTCGGGGCGCCGTTGGCCAAGGCCTCGCTGGCCGCCGAGATCTCGCCGGAGCTGCTGGGCGTCGGCTACATCATCGGCCCGCGGATCGCCGCCACCATGGCCGCCGGCGGGGTGCTGGCCTACATGGTGCTGATCCCGGCCATCCAGTTCTTCGGCGCGGCGGCCAGCGTGATCATCCCGCCGGGCAAGGGCCTGATCAGCGCCATGTCGCCGGGCGAGATCCGCTCGGCCTACATCCTCTATATCGGCGCGGGCGCGGTGACCGCCGGCGGCCTGATCAGCCTGGCGCGCGCCATGCCGACCATCTGGCGCGGGCTGAAGGGGGGCCTGGCCGATTTCAGCGTCAGGCGCGACCCGACCGGCGCCGCCGTCGAAGTTCCCCGCACCGACCGCGACATCTCGCTGAAATGGGTGGCGCTGGGCATCGTGGGGCTGGTGGGCGCGATCCTGCTGGCCCACTCGCTGCGCATGAATATCGCCGGCGCGCTGCTGATCGTGCTGTTCGGCTTCCTGTTCGTGACGGTGTCGTCGCGGCTGACCGGTGAGCTGGGCTCGTCCTCCAATCCGATCAGCGGCATGACCGTGGCGACGCTGCTGCTGACCTGCCTGATCTTCCTGGTGCTGGGTTGGACCGGACCGACCTATTACGTGACCGCGCTGTCGGTGGGCGGCATCGTCTGCATCGCGGCCTCAAACGGCGGGACGACCTCACAGGACCTCAAGACAGGCTTCCTGGTCGGCGCGACGCCCAGGTCACAGCAGCTGGCGATCCTGGTGGGCGCGTTTGCCTCGGCGATCGCCTTGGGGCCGATCCTGCTGGCGCTCAACCAGGCCGCCACGGTCTATGTGCCGCAGGCCTCGGCGGCGCCGGTGATGACCCCGGCGGCGGCCGCCGCCCTGCCCAGCGAGCCGCTGAAGGGCTCGCAGCACGTCCAGGACGGAGCCGTCTATCACGTCTGGCAGAAGCCCGACGCCTCCGGCGGCGCGGCCACGCGCTATCTGGTTCGCGCCGATGGCACGGCCGCCTATCTGGTCGATCCGGGCATCAACGGGCATGTGAAAGTCCGGCCCGACGGCACCTCGGTCACCAAGTTCGACGCGCCGAAGGCCACGCTGATGAGCTACATCATCAAGGGCATCCTCAATCAGCAGCTGCCCTGGGCGCTGGTCCTGCTGGGGGTGATGATCGCCATCGTGCTGGAGATGTGCGCGATCCCGTCGCTGGCGTTCGCGGTGGGCGTCTATCTGCCGATCTCATCGTCCCTGCCGATCTTCATTGGCGGCGCGGTGCGCTGGCTGGTGGACCGCCGCAGCCGGAGCCGCAACCAGGGTGGCAATCCGGACTTGGCCGAGACGCGGTCCGAGGCTGAGCTGGCCGCCGAGTCCGACCGCAGCCCCGGCGTGCTGATGGCCTCCGGCTACATCGCCGGCGGCGCCATCGCGGGCATCGGCATCGCGTTCTCGGCCGGCGTGCTGGGCGGCTTCGACCGCGACATCACCAAGCTGATGGAGGCGGCGAACCCGTTCTTCGGCGGGATGCATGCCGACCTGCTGTCGGTGCTGCCGTTCCTGGGGCTGATGGCGCTGCTGTTCCGGGCAGGGACGGCAAAGCGGATCTGAGGCCGCCCCTGGCCGGCGCGCCAGGGATGGACTTCGCCGCGTTCCGCCCCATGTTCCGCCCATGGGCGAGACCGAACGACGTTTGACGAGCCGGCTCGCGGCTTTCATCGGCCTGGCGCTGATCGCGGCCGCGCTGATCCTCGCCGCGCCGGCCGCCCGGGCCGGGCCGGCGGGCAGCGATCTCGGGATGACGATCTTTCTCCAGCGACAGGCCGCCCGGCAGGCCGTGACCTACAGCGCGGTGCGCGCCGCGGTGGAAGACGGCCAGCGGCCCGCCTCCGACCTGGCGGCCGCGCGCCGGTCGCTGAAGGCCGCCCAGGTGGCGCTCTACGACCAGGTCGATCAGACCCGGCGGGTCAACGACGCCTTCTTTGAGGGCCTGCGGAAAGAGAACGCGCGGCGGCTGAAGGGTGAGCTGATCCAGGTGCGCGCCGCGGAGGCCGAGTTGCCGTCGCTGAGCGCCAGCGCGCGGCCGAACGCCGAGGCGCGGCTCGCGCTGAGCCGGCAGGTGCTGGAAGGCTACCAAGCCAATGTCGAACGGCTCGCCAACGCCCCAGCCGCGGCGCCGCGCCCGAAGCTGCCGATCCTGCCAGCGCGGCCCTAGATCCGCGCCGCTAGATCCGGGCCCTGAAGGTGCGGGTCGGCTCGATGCCGCCCTGGCTTGGGCGGCCGCCCGGCGCCCGAGGCGCGCGCCTCGCATTGACGCCGCCCCCCGCAGCGCACAGCTTGAACGCCTGCAATAGGCAAGGGGTAGGAAAATGTTCAAGGAATTCAGAGAATTCATCGCGCGAGGCAACGTCGTCGATCTGGCGGTCGGGGTGATCATCGGCGCGGCGTTCGGCGCGGTGGTGAAGAGCCTGGTCGAGCAGGTGATCATGCCGCCGATCGGCCTGGCCACCGGCGGCCTCGACTTCGCGCAGCTGAAATACGTCCTGAAGCCGGCCGACCTGGCGGCCAAGACCGCCGAGGTGGCGATCGGCTACGGGGCCTTCGTCAACACCCTGATCAACTTCCTGATCGTGGCCTTCGTGATCTTTCTGATCGTCAAGGCGGTGAACAGCCTGAAGCGCGAGGAAGCCGCCGCGCCCTCGGCGCCGCCTGGCCCCACCCCCAGCGAGACCCTGCTGACCGAGATCAGGGACCTGCTGAAGAGCCGGTAGGCAAGCTCAGCCGCCGGCCTTTACCGCGGCGACGATCAGCGGCGTGGCGCGTGGGTCGCTGACCACGCCCATGTGGCTGACGCCAGACACCAGCTCGACCATGACCGGCGCGGGCAGGCCCGCGAAGGCCGCGGCATAGCGTTCGGCGAAGAACTGCTCGTCGGCGGCGCCGGCGATCACGGCGATGGGAGCCGCCGCCCTGGCCGCGTCGCGCCGATAGGCCGGGCGGCCGGCAAGCTGCGTCACGCCGCGCGGATCGTAGTTGATCATCATGCGGTAGGACCATGCCCGGGTCAGGCCGAGCGCCTCGGCGCCTGGCGGAAGGTTGAAGTCGATGGCCGTGGCGCCGTTGAAGCGGGTGATGCCAACCCCGTTGAGGGCGGAGATCACGGCGATCCGGGCGAGCTTCGGCTTCGCCCAGCCGGCGTCGGGGCGGTTGGTAGGCGCAAGACGTCCGAGGACCGGCGACAGCAGCACGAAACGGCTGAACAGCCGGCCCTGCGGCCCGCCAGCGACCCGCAGGGCGAAGCCGCCGCCGGCCGAGTGGCCGACCAGCACGAACCGGGCGTCCGGGTAGGCTTTGCGCGCCGCCGTGACGAAGTCGGCGAGGTCGTCGTCCAACTGGCCGATATAGTCGATGTCGCCCCGGCGGCCGGACAGTCCCTGGCCGCGCGCGTCCGGGGCCAGGGCCGGAACACCCGCCCTGGCGAGGGTCTCGCCCAGCACGGTCATGTTCAGGCTGGAGCCGCCTGAACCATGCAGCAGGATCGCCACCACCGGCGGGCTGGCGGCCTCGACCGTGAAGCTCCGATAGGCCAGTTGCGCACCGTCGCGGGCCCGGTAGCGCTGCACGGGCGGGGCGGGCAGGCGCATGACGGCGGCTGCGCCCAGGTCAATCGGATTGGCCGGTGGGATGGCCGCAGCGGTCGCGGCGGGGCTGGCGGCGGCGAAGGCGAGCGCCAGGATCGCGGCGTGGAAGGTGTTTGTGATCGTGGAGTCCTCATCTGGGAAATATCTCCGCAGAGGAGGCCGCGAGGGCTTGCCGTTCGCGCCGGATTTGAAAAACGGCCAGCCGATTCCGGATTCGCCGGCTCAGTCTCCGTCGCGCGCCAGATGGTTGCGGCGGAATTCGCTGGGGGTCAGGCCGGTGCGAGCCCGGAACGCGCGGTTGAAGGGCCCGACTGACTGGAACCCGCTGTCGAGCGCGAGGGTCAGGATCGACGCCTCGGCCTGTGAGGCGTCGGACAGCCAGCTCATGGCCTCGTCCAGCCGGTAGCCGTTGACGAAGGCCGCGAAGTTGCGGTGACCGAGCCGCTGGTTGATCAGGCGGCGCAGGCGGTGTTCGGGGATCGCCAGACGCACGGCGAGGGCGGCGATGCTCAGCGCGTCCTCCCGATAGGCGCGGTTCTCCTCCATCTCCCGGCGCAGCGCGGTCATCAGGGCGGCGTCGCGCGCATCGTCGGCCGGCGCCGCTCGCCGGCGCGCGCTCTGTGGCTCGAAGATCGCGTCGGCGGTGAACGACAGCAGGGTGCCGGCGAAGGCGAGACTGAGCGCCAGGGCGCCGAGCGCGTTCACGAGAGCGAACAGGGGATAGTCCGCGCCGCCCCGGAGCACCGTGGAGGACAGGATGACGGCCCCGACCGACAGGCCCACGCCTCCGACAATGGCCAGCCGCAGCCGCCGGCGGGCTTCCACCAGGTCTCCCGCGCGCCCGGCCACCGTCGGCCAGAGTCCAAGACCCAGGCAGACGAGCGACAACAGATTCAGGGGCAGGAACGGCCGCGGCCCGGTTGCGGCAAAGACCGCCCAGAACCCCAGCACGAGCAGGGCCGCCCATGCGGCGGCCGGCGGCCACGATGGCCTGGCGTCATCCGCAAAGAAGACCCTCGCCAGCGCCCAGAAGACCGCAGGATTGCCGAACGCCAGGACCCGCAGAGGCGCCAGCCACAGCGCGTGGTCCATGGCGACGGCGGGGGCATAGCCGACAAGGGTCGCGGCCAGGCCAGCGGCGAACAGCGCGGCCAGCCACGCGCCCCGGACCCCGCGCCCGTGCCACCAGATCAGGGCGGCCAGCAGCGACAGCACCGCAATCGCCCCGCCCCGCGCGCCCGCCTCGACGATCGACATGTCTTCCACCCTCGGATCGGCCCGGGCCGAGTTGATCACCGCTGCGGCGATGCGGTCCATCCCCTCGCGCCGGTCATCGCGACATCAACCGCCGGACGGCGACGTCACCACGTCAGTAGATCGAGACCGGGGATGTCCTGGAAGTCGGCGGGATTCTGCGTGACCAGGGTGGTGCGGTGGACCAACGCTTGAGCGGCGATCATCCGGTCGAGAAGTTTGCGGCGCGAAAAGCCAGCGGTTTCGACGATGGCTCGATAGGCGTCGGCTTCGGCGGCGCCGAAGTCGAGGACCGGCATACGGCGCAGGATCCGATCAAGTCTGAGGCGGCGATCGATCGCGTCGGACCGATCTTGATGAACGCCACCTTCCAATTCAACGCGGGTCACGACGGAGAGAACGGCGGACGTGGGAAGGGCCGCGACCCGCCTCTCGATGTCTTCGTCCCCGTCGCGCAGGCGGATGACGACGTTGGTGTCGAGCAGGAAGGTCAAGCCCTAGAGGCCGGGCCGTTCTGGAAGATCGACTTCGCGAACCTCGATGCTGCTGGGCTTTGGAAGGCGCCTCAGTTCCTCAACGAGTTTGGCCATAGGCGGCTGTTTTGGATAGATCGTCAGCACGTCGCCGGAGCGCACCACGGTCACCTCGACATCGCGGCCGAAGGCCACCTCTTTGGGTAACCGGACAGCCTCGCTGTTGCCGCTGCGAAAGATTTTGCTATCGACAGTGGTCATCGAAGCCTCCATGTCATCACGCGTATATACGCAATGAACGCGCGGCTAGCAAGTCGTCGGTATCCGCGTTTTTCCGCTACCGTGCGCCTCGGATTCCACGCGGAAGGACAGGCGGCGGCATGCTCAGGTCACATCTCATCGGAGCGTCACTGGCGGGCCTGCTGCTCGCGTCAGGCTTTTCGTCAGCCGCCGTCGCGGCCGATGCGCCAGCCGTCGGGAATGTCGGGTTCGTGCTCTATACCAAGAGCTATCCACCGGGCGTTCTCAACGCCCGGTGGATGTATGGCGGCAAGTCCAGCGGGCCGGGGATCGCCACCGGAGGGCCCAGGGAGGGCTTCGCCGGCCGCTACCACGTCCGCTATTTCCTCGATAACGGCGAGTTTTCCGATGAGTACGACTTGCTGATCGAGAAGACCGGGGACGCCTACAAGGTATCGTGGATCACCGAAGGCAAGGCCAGCGCTGTCGGCATTGGCATGGAAGTCGAGAACGGCCTGGCGGTCGGCTGGCGCAGGGTTGGCGACTGACCTGAACCGACTGGCCTGCTAGTCGGACACGTACGACTTCCGTGACGCCGGCCGGGGCTCACGGCCTCAGCAGTCGCGGTTCGCCGAAAGTCGCATTGTCCTCACTTTGGCGAAAGTGGTGCGTGTCCCTGCTTCCTGCTTCCGATGGAAGCGGTGCGTGCCCCAATACCCGCGAGGCCGAAAGGCCGCCCGGAGGCGGCCCTTCTTTATTTCGCGCCTGCGCCGAGATTCAGGTGGCCGCCAAGACGGCGCCATTGCGGCGACTGCGCAGGACTGCGCCCAGGCCGCCGAAACCCATCAGCATCAGCGCCCAGGTCGCCGGTTCCGGCACCGCGGTGATCGTGGCGGTGAAGAAGCCCGCATTGTCCAGGTAGTTGCTGTCGTTGACCGACAACAACAGCTTGGCGCCCGAGGTCGGCACAACGACCTTTTCGTTGGCGCCAATCACGAACCAGCCGCCGCCCGTCGACCATTTGCCGGTGAGGACGCCATATCTCCCGCCGGGGACCGGGGAGACGTCAGGCGAGAACGAAAACGGATCGGTCGTGAAACCGCCGACGACCGGATTTCCGAAGCTGGAGAAGAAGGCATAGGAGGCGCTGTTTGTGGCGATCGGCGAGACGATGATGCCGTTGGGATCAACGTCGTAGTCACCCTGGCCCACCGCGAGATTGACGACCCCAGTGGCGGTGATCTGGTAGGTCGCCCCGGCGACAGCGTTCAGCAGCGCCACGCCACCTGTATTCCCTTGGACAATGACCGAGCCGGCTGCGGCCTGACCTGCCCAAGAAAGTGAAAGCAACACAATGGCGGCGGCAATATCTACTCTGTTCACAACGTATTCCCTTTTTGACACGAGATTGAACTTCGACTCGTGCCGAATATCCCGTTCATGCGCCGATAAGCTCAATCATGGCCATCGAGCTCAAGATGAAGAGATTTGAGCCTGGCTGGCTTTATTCTGCCTGCACATTTTCGACGGACCGGCGCAGAAACCGATCCGCGCTACGGGATGCCCGTCTATAAGGGACGTCCCGAACCCGGTAGATGGCGTGATGTTGAGCGATGATCCCTGGGCGCGGGCCCTCGCGCTCCTGACGCCGGACGCCTTGCTGGCGTTGCGGGAGGGGCCGGATTTTCGCCGGGCGATCGGGGCGATCGCCGCGACGGCGCTGGAAAGCGTCCTGCAAGCCGACGCGTTCGGACTGCAACTCTGGCGGCACCGCGGCCGGCGGGCGCTGTTCCTGACGTTGCTGGCCCTGGACGCGCGGCACATGGGCGTCACGGCGCGGGAGCTGATCAAGGCGGCCGAAATTCAACAGGCCGCCAGCCGCGGTGGCGTGGTCGACTTCATCCGGCGCGCCGAGGCGGCCGGCGAGATCAGCGTCGCGCCGGGACCGGAGACCTGGACCGCGCGCCGACTCGTCCTCGCCGACGCCTTGCGCGAGCGGATTCGCCGGCTGGTGCGGGTCAATATTGCTGCCTGGGCGCCCTTCTACCCTGAGTTCGGCGCGCTGCTGGATATCGTGGACGACGACGCGCGGCTGAGCGCATTCTTCCTCACGTTCGCGACTCTGGCGCTTCAGCGGCGCGACCTGATCAACTACAGCGCCAGCGACACGGACGTCTTTCGAGTCCGAGACTTCGGCGGTGGCGTGATGCTGCACTTCATCTGCGTCCAGACCGAACCGCGCACCCAGTTCCTAGAAGGCGCGCACGTATCGCGGCGCAAGCTGGCGGCGAACTTCGGCATATCGCGGCCGCATGTGAGCCGCATGCTGGCGGATGGTGAGGCGGCGGGCCTGTTTTCGCCCGACGGGCCGGACCGGATCGTATTCTCGCCGGCGTTTTCCGAGCTTCTCGAACGGCAGGCGGCGACGTTCCTGCAATTCGTCCGCGCCGCCTGCGTCGCCGCGGACCTGACGGCGCCTATCGACCACGCGCACCTGAGCCGCATAGGCCAGATCGGAGCGATCTGACGGATGTCGCCAATCCCGATCACGGTTTGAGCCGGATAGCTACTATCGAAGCTTGAATTCAGTTGATCACCGCCTCCGCGAACCGCTCCATCTCTTCGTACTGCGGGCTCATCTGCAGGAGCAGGAGGTCGAGGCCGGCGGCCTCATACGCCGCGATCCGTTCGCGGATCTGCGCTGCCGTGCCGACGAGGTTGGGGCGTAGGCCGCGGTTGGAGACGGAGTATTCGGCGATCTTCATCTCGCGCTCGAGCTGTGTGCCGGAGAGCCACTGGTCGTAGTTGCCGAAGCCCGGCGCGTTGGGGTCGAGCGTGGTGATCCGGGCGACCTCTTCGCGGGCCTCGTCCTCGCTGTCGCGGACGATGGCGTAGGCGGCCATGCCGTAGGTCATGGGCGGTTTGCCGACGCTTGCGCGCCTGTGGCGCATGTCGGCGATCTTCTCGGCGATCACCTCCACCGTATCGCCGTGCATGACATAGGCGTCGCACTGGTTGGCGATCAGGGTCTTGGCCGCCTCGGACTCGCCACCGGCGTAGACCACCGGTTTGCGCACCGGCTTGGGCTCGCAGATGGCGTCCTTGAGCTGATAGCGGGCGCCCTCGTGGGTGAACTTCGGCTCGCGCCACAGGCCGTCGACCACGTCCAGCCATTCCGAGGTGCGGCCGTATCGATCGTCATGCTGGTCGAACGGCAGGCCATAGCTGGTGGCTTCCTCGGCCCACCAGGAGGAGACGACGTTGAGCGCCAGGCGGCCGCCCGAGATGTTGTCGATGTTGGCGGCCTGTTTCGCCAGCAGCGCCGGGTGGTGGAAGTTCGGCCGGACGGCCACCATCAGCTCCAGCTTGTCGGTGACGGCGGCCAGCGCGGCGGCCGTGGACCAGGCGTCCAGCGCCGGCTGATCGGTCCCCTTGATGTCGTTGAGATTGAGCTCGGCGACCAGCGTCAGGTCGTAGCCGATCTGTTCGGCCCGCTGGCAGAGGCGCTTGGTGTAGGCCCAGGTCGCCGCCATGTGCTCGTCGGGAACATTGCGGAGCCAGCCGCCGAAGACCGGGGTCCAGAATCCGTAGCGCATCAGGCGGCCGCCTGCTGTTGCGCGGCGATCAGCGGCAGCAGGTAGTCCACCAGCTTGTCGTGCGGGTCCCAGCCGAGGATTTCGAGCGGCCTGGCGACGAAGTTCGACATGGCGTTGAGGTCGTAGAACTTGGGCCGACCGTCGCGGTCGTCGATCATGTATTCGATGCCGCCGACATCGATGCCCGCTTCGCGCATAATCGCTTCGCAAGCCGCAATCACTTCCGCCGGCGGCGTGTAGCCTTCGACTTTCAGCTTCGTCTTCGGCGTATCGACGGCGCAGGCGGAGCGCTCGAGTGCGACGCCGTCGCTGCGCTGGCAG
>JANYET010000009.1 GCA_025359785.1 Alphaproteobacteria bacterium
CAACGACATCGTCGACCGCGACATCGACGCAAAGGTGGCGCGAACCGCCCTGCGGCCGATCCCGGCCGGCCAGATCAGCGTCAGGCAGGCCTGGATGTTCGTGATCGTCTGCTGCGCGATCGCGTTCGGCCTTTTGATCACCCTACCGCCGACCGCGGTGCTGCTGGGCGCGGCGTCGCTCATGCTGGTGGCCGCCTACCCGTTCATGAAGCGGATCACCTGGTGGCCGCAGGCCTGGCTGGGCCTGACCTTCAACTGGGGCGCGCTGCTGGGATTCGCGGCGGCGACCGGCGCGGGTCCCGAGCTGTGGCGGGGCATGGCGCCCTATGTGATCGAGACCGCCAACATCCGGCTCCTGATGCGGGCGCTGGCTGACAGCGCACTGACCTGGCCCGCGATCCTGCTCTATGCGTCGGGCGTCTTCTGGACCCTGGGCTACGACACCATCTACGCGATCCAGGACCTGGAGGACGACGCGCTGGCCGGGGTGAAGTCCTCGGCGCGCAGGCTGGGCGCCACCGCCCCGCTAGCCATCCTGGGCTTCTATCTGACAAGCCTGGCGCTGCTGATCGGCATGGGCGCGGCCGCGATGCTCGGCTCATATTTCTTCATCGGCCTGATCGCCTATGGGGTGCAGCTCATCTCGCAGGCCCGCAAGGTGCGCGTCGACGACGGCGCGTTGGCGTTGCGGCTCTTCAAGTCCAATGGCTGGTCGGGCCTGATCCTGGTGATCGCCATCATAGCCGGCGCGCGTTGGATCCTGCCCTATTAGGGGGGATCCTGCCTTACTAGGCGCTCCCCCTGCATCGCAGGATCGCGTACAATCCCCTCATGGCCGTCGCCGCGCGCATCGATCCGAAAGCCTATTTCGAACCCCAGGAATGGGCGCCGCTGGCGCGCCGTTCGCGGTGGAAGGGGCTGGCGCTGCTGGCCCACGCCTGGGTGGTGATCGGCCTCGCCATGGCCATGGCGGTGGTCTCGCCGTGGTGGCTGAAGCCGGTGACCATCCCGCTGGCGATCATGATCATCGGCGGCCGGCAACTGGGCGTCTCGATCCTGATGCATGACGCCGCGCACGCAGCCCTGCACCCGGACCTGGCGATCAACGACTGGGTCGGCAATCACCTGACCACCGGCGGCCTGATCGACTACCGGAACTACCACCTGCAGCACCACAAGTACGCCCAGCAGGCGGAGGACCCCGACCTGGTGCTCTCCGCACCCTTCCCGATCACCCGCACCTCGCTGCGGCGCAAGATCGCCCGCGACCTGACCGGCCAGACCTATTGGAAGCAGCGCTGGTCGGGGCTGGTGAGCCGCATCGTCCACCGCAAGCCGGACGAGCCGCTCTGGCCGCTGGTCAAGGCCGCGATCTGGGGCCGCCGCCGGTTCCTGGCCGGCATGGTGGTGACGGTGGCCGTGACCGCGCCCTTTGGCCTGTGGTGGGTGTGGCCGGTGCTGTGGCTGGTTCCACAGGCGACCTGGCTGCCGATGATCAGCCGGCTGCGCAACATCGCCGAGCACGCCTGCGTCGCCAAGGACGAGCCCGACCCGCTACGCCACGCGCGCACCACCAGCGCCAACTGGATCGAGCGGGCGGTGATCGCGCCCTATTTCGTGAACTACCACTGCGAGCACCACATGTTCATGCATGTGCCCTGCTACAATCTGCCCCGCGCGCACCGCCTGCTCGCGGCCAAGGGCGTGCTGCCCGGCATGCTGACGGCGCCGGGCTATCTCAGCATGCTCAGGGTCGCCACGGCGAGGCCAGCCGCCGCTTAGACGCGGATCGGCGCCAGCTGCAGGCGCTGGCTGCGCTGACGGCGCAGCATCGCGCCCAGGCCGCCGAAGCCCACCATCATCAGGGCCCAGCTCGCCGGTTCCGGAACGCCGCCGGCGCTATCGGTGACCTGGATGTTCTCAAGGCCCCAGCCTTCGTCGCCCGTTCCTTGGAACCCGGCATGGCCGTCGGTCAGGCTGACGTATTTGAAGCTCAGGGTATTGACGCCGGCCTGCAGCGCCAGGGGCGCCGAGACCATAACCTGTCCACCGGCCCAGGTGATGTTGGTCAGGTTGCCGGAGTTGTTGACGATGCTGGAACCGACGGGCGCGAAGAACACCACGTCGTTGCCGCCGCCGCCCAGGTTGAAGGTCCCCGACAGGATGTCGACGCCGTTCAGGGTGAGCGTGAAATCGTCTTCGTAGAAGTTCTGGCCGTCGAGGCTGGCGTAACCGTCGATGATGAACGAGGCCAGGCCCGCACCGGCGGCCGCATTGAAGCTCGCGGTGGCTATATTGTCGGTGGCGAACTCGATGGTCGCGCCAGGATAGCTGAAAACAACCGAAGCCTGGGCGGTCGCCGCGCTGGCCAGGGTTGCGATGGCGATGGCTGAAGCCAGGAGTTTCGTCTGAAGGCGCATGGCGGCATCCCGTCCCAAATCGAGCCACGATGGCTCGCGTTCGAGGCGAGGGCTGCAACAAGGGCGCCGGCTTGACTCTCGGTATTACAGATGTAGTCTCCAAATAGATTACGAATGTCATTTGGAGAAACGCCGATGTCGAAACTGACCCGTCTCGTTCGCTGGACGAGTATCGCCGCAGCCGGAACGCTCATGGGAGCTCCGGCCCTCGCCGCTGATGGAGTTTCGCCGCCGGACACGGCGGTGACCCTGGTGGCGCCCGAATACCGCTTGGCGATCGGCGGCGTCGTGACCCACGCAAAGCCCCTTATCATGCTGATCTTCGTGGGCCTGATCGTCGCGATAGCCTATGCGGCGTTCGTCTATGTCCGCGGCTTCGCCACCCAGAGGGGTCGGCCGGTCGGCGGCCTCACCTTCCTTTCGGCCCTCGCGGCCGGCGGTCCGTTGATCGGGCTATTCGGCGCGGCCTATGGCGTGCTCGACATGTGTATCGGCATCGCCAACAAGCGGCCCCCGGCGACCCTGATCATGCTGGCGCCGGGCTACGCGGAGGCCATGCTCTCCATCACCCTGGGCCTGCTCGCCGGCGCCATCGCCGTGATCGGCCACCGCCACCTGACGGGTCGGGCGCAGCCCATCGCCCAGACCGCTCCGGCGGCGCCCGAATCGCCGGCCACCCACCTGGCCCGCGCGATGGGCTAAGGCGCCACCCGCTTGGCGGTGAACAGCGCCTCGATCTCGTCGGGCCGCGGGTTGTTGAAGTCCAGGCGGATGCGGCCGTCCTCGGTGCGGGAGACCACCACCGGCGCGCTCGAGTTGGTCAGCATCCAGCCCTTGGGCAGGACCACGGCGTTATTGGCCCGGCCGAAGGTGCGGTCGAAGACCAGCTCGTCGCCGACCAGCCTGTAACGGCCGGGGTCGGTGTAGGTCTCGCTCATCCGCAGGCGGATCGACTGGCCGGCGTTCAGCGGCTTGAAGTTGAAGACCACGATCTCGCTTTCGGGCGTGACCTTGCCCAGTTCGTGGTCCTCGATCCCCGCCTTGGTGATCTCCGCGCCCTTCAGATGGACAGCCGGAATGGTCTCTCCGGTGTCGAGGTTCCTGGCGCTGGGATTGGTCGCCACCGAGCCGGTGCGGACCACATTGATGTAGCGCGAGGTCCCGGCCTTTTCCTCGGTGTAGTCATGGTAGAGGTCGAAGGCGTGGGTCTCGGGGGCCTGCAGGAAATAGACGATGTCGCGGGTCTGCTTCGCCCGCTCGCCGAACTTGCCCGTCACGCTGCTGGCCGTGGCCGACAGCGTCGCCGGTGACGCCCGAAGCTTCAGGGGCGCCTCGCCCGGTGTCACGTTGAAAAAGCTGACGCGCAGGCGACCGTCGGCCTCCTGCGTCACCTGTGAGGGGTAGTTGCAGCTGACCAGGACATAGCCCTTGGGCAGGACCACGGCGTTCTTCTTGATGCCGAGGCCGCGGTCGAAGACGATGTCCTGGCCCTCGAGGCGGTAGCTCTTGGGATCCTCGTAGGTCTTTTCGATCAGCATCCGGGCCTCGCCGCCATCGGCCGGCACGGGACGGGCAAGCTCGACGCGGATGTAGTCGCTGGCCGGGTCGGCGTCCGGCAGGCCGGTCGTCTTGGCGCTCTCGCCGGACACCTGGGCGAACTTCAGCGGCTGGCCGGTGGCCAGGTCGGTGACCTTTTCGTCCGACGCCACCGAACCCTTGCGGATCGGGTTGAAGAAGGCGGTCGCGCCGGGGCGGATCGCGGTGATGTCATAGAGGATGCGGAACTTGGCCGAGCCCGGCGCCAGCAGCTCATAGCGCGTGTAGCCGTTGGCCTCCT
This sequence comes from Alphaproteobacteria bacterium, assembly GCA_025359785.1. Classification (GTDB taxonomy): domain Bacteria; phylum Pseudomonadota; class Alphaproteobacteria; order Caulobacterales; family Caulobacteraceae; genus Phenylobacterium. The sequence continues at coordinate 4,258 of JANYET010000009.1, forward strand.
GCGGCTGGTGCTGGCCCTGCGCCTGCGCGCTCCAGCCCGCCGCCAGGACGGCGGCCGACACCAACAACGCGCCCAGTATCCGCATGCCCGTCCCCCGAATTGAGCTGTGACTTATGACGGTCCCGTTCCCACTGTCATCAAGTCAGTTGCCGGCGCCGATGGGAACGCGCTCAGATGCCCGCGAGCCGCTTGGGCGCCGCCAGCCGCCAACTGCTCAACAGGCGGGCTTCCACATGGTCCCAGTCAAGTTCGTCGGCCGCCAGGCTCATGGCGATCCAGCCGGAGGGGCCGATGTAGGCGGGCCAGGTGAACAGGTCGGGGTCGGCCTCCATCAGCATTTCCTGCTCGTCGCGGCCGGTCGTCTTCACACAGACAGCGGTCGTTTCGTCGCCGTGATGGTTGTGCCGAAAATAGGCGAACATCTTTCCGGCCACCCGGAAGGCCGGGATGCCATGCGAGACGATCTCGTCGGTCTCCGGCAAGGCCAGGCAGGATGTCCGCAGGCGGAGCAGGACGGCATCGGGCTCGCGCGCCAGCTTCACCGCCTCAGACCGCTCCGACGGCGATCAGGCTCTCGGCGCAGTCGACCACCGTCTGCTCGATCGGCCGAGGCTTCCAGCCCAGCATCCGCTGAGCCTTTTCCGAGGAATTGTCGTGCCGGTGGCCGAGGCTGGGAGCGACCGAGCCCAGGTCCTTGTCGAATAGGCCCGCCAGCCGGATCACGAAGTCCGGGACCTTGCGGGTCGGGACCTTGGCGGCCTTGTCGCCCAGGCGCGCGCGCAGGATGTCGGCGATCTCGCCCATCCAGGCATATTGGCCCGCCGCGATGAACCGCTCGCCGGCCGCCTTCGGATCGGTCATGGCCGCGATGTGCAGGCTGGCCACGTCGCGCACGTCGACGATGTTGAAGCCCAGCCGCGGGATACCGGGCACCCGGCCGGACAGCAGCCGCTCGACCACCTGCACGGATTCCGAAAAGTCGCGGCTGGTCACCGGCCCCAGCACCAGGGCCGGGTTCACCGTCGCCATCGTGGTCTTGCCATCCGAGGAATTGATCAGGTCCCAGGCCGCCCGTTCGGCCAGCGTCTTCGATTGCGCATAGGCGCTGACCTTCGGCGCGGCGGGGTCGGTCCAGTGGGTCTCGTCGCTGGCCCAGGAGCCGGCGACGCCCTTGCTGGTGGCCGCGACCGAGGAGGTCAGGACCACGCGCTTGACGCCCGCCCTGATCGCCGCGGAAACCGCCCGCTTGGCGCCCTCGCGGGCCGGGACGATCAGGTCGTTCGGGTCCTTTGGATCGGCGACGCCCAGCGGCGAGGCCACGTGCAGGACGTAGTCACAGCCTGCGACGGCCTCGTCCCAGCCGGCGTCGGCGGTGAGGTTGGCGGCATGGAAGCTCAGGCGATTGCCGGGGTCGGTGATCTTGCTCAGGGCGGCCCGGACGGCGGCCTCCTTGGCGAGGTCGCGGACCGTGGTGCGCACCACATAGCCCTGCTGCAGCAGGCCGGCCACGCACCATCCGCCGATGTAGCCCGATCCGCCGGTCACCAGCACCGTTTCACCGCTCATCGTCCGCCCCTCATGTTGACACTGCTAAGATAGCGCCAAACCCGGGCCCTGCCAACGCCGGCGTCGGCGGATTGGCCGAACGGCCTGCAACTTCGTGCATGGCGATGCAACTGCGCGTCGTGGTCGATCGACCCTAGGTTCGGGTCATGGAAGCTCAGACGATCTACTCCGACCTCAACCCCGACCGCGCCGCGCCCCCGCGCCTGCGGCAGGTGAGCATCAATGCCGCGGCCACCCGGTATGTGCAGGAACGCCTGGGCCGCGCCATTCGCCATCGCCGGCGGATGAAGGAGCTGACCCTGCAGGACCTCGCCCGCGCCTGCGGCGTCACCTTCCAGCAGGTCCACAAGTACGAGAGCGGCCTCTGCAGCCTGTCAGCCTCGCAGCTCTGGGCCATCGCCCGGGTGCTCGAGGCGCCGGTGAGCTACTTCTACGAAGCCCTCGAGGCCTCCGACGTGTGGGGCGAGCACGCGGCCTGATCCTATTGCGCTAGCGCCGGGCGTTCTTGGCGATGAAGGCCGCGACGTCGTCGTGCAGGGCCTTCAGCGACGCCTCATGGGCATAAACCATGTGGCCGGATTGGTAGTAGTGGTACGAGATGTTGGCCTGCAGCGCGTCCGGGATCGGCAGGTGCTTCATCTCATAGTAGCCCTCGAAATAGGGGGTCGCCAAGTCGTAGTAGCCGCCCAGCAGCATGACCTTCAGGCCCGGGTTGTACTTCATGGCCGAGGCGAGGTCGGGCATCACATTCAGCATCGCGCGCGGCGCGCCGAAGCCGCGGCCCGGCGGCACGTGGTTGTTGTTCCAGAACCGGAAGACGTTGACGCTCGGCTTGAACACCTTGCCTTCGCCATAGCCCAGGGTGCGCCGGGCATAGTCGTTGAAGCCGGACACATAGGCTGACGACAGCGCCGCCGACTGCGGGTCGTAGGCGGCTTCCTTGGCCAGAGGGTCCATGTCCGGGCCCTGGAAGCGGGTGTCCAGGCGACCGGTGGTCATGCCGGATGCGACCTGCAGCTCCTTTTCGTACATGCCGCCGGTGACCCGCAGGTCGGCGCGCAGGACGTAGTCCACCGGCAGGCCGGTATACTTGGCGTACCGGGCGGCGACCGCGCGCTTCGCGGCGGGATCGAGGTCGGCGCCCTTCTGCAGGGCCACCGCGTAGTCGCCCAGGGCGAAGTCCTGCACCTCCTTCAGATAGGCCTCCAGCGTCGCCGGCTTGTTGGGCACCAGGTTGCGGAACCAGGCGGTCGCCGCATAGGTCGGCATGGCGGTGATATAGGCCTGGTCGCTGCCCGGGTTGTTCTCCGCGCCGTCGACGCTGAGCGCGAAATTGAGGATCTGCGACAGCAGGATCACGCCGTTGAAGTCGACGCTTTCACCGGTCTCCAGGTTGTTGATCAGCACCGCCGAGCGCGGCGTGCCGTAGCTTTCGCCGAACAGGTACTTCGGGCTGTTCCAGCGACCGTACTGCGACAGGAAGGCGGTGATGAAGGAGGTGAAGGCCGCGGCGTCCTCGTCGACGCCCCAGAAAGCCTTTTCCTTGTCGCGGCCGGCGATGCGGGAAAAGCCCGCGCCCGGCGCGTCGATGAACACCATGTCGCTGACATCCATCAGCGAGGACGCATAGTTGACCAGCGCATAGGGCGCGGCCGGCGTGTGCTCGCCGTTGTCGGCGGTGACGATGCGGCGGGGTCCAAAAGCGCCAAGATGCAGCCACATCGTCGAGGACCCGGGACCACCGTTGTAGATGAAGGTGATCGGCCGGTCGGCGGCGGGCGCGCCCTTCTTGAAATAGGCCACATAGAACATCGAGGCCTCGGCCTCGGGGTTCGCGCCCGCGCCCAGATTGGCGCCAGGCGTTGCCCCGGTTTCGCGGCGCGCCGCGTCATCCCAGCCGCGCGGGTGGACGATGATCGTCCCGGCCACGGCGTTGTAGGCGATGGCCTGGCCGCCGACCGTGACCACGCCCTCTGACTTCACCGCCTCGGGTTTGAACAGCAGGCCGGCGCTGGGATCGGCGCTGGCGGCGACATCGGGCTTTCTGCCGTCGGACACGGCGGCGCCGGGCCTGACCATCGGCTTGTCACCGGCCGGCGGTTGGGCCAGGGCCACATTGGCGACCAGCGAGATCGCGGCGCCCGCCAACAAGACTTTCCTCAGCACGTCGATATCCCCCGAAAAATTGTGCGCCCAAGCTAGGCGAAGGGGGCCGGCTTTGACAACCGGGGGCCGAAAAACCGGCGATATTTCCAAGCGGCGCCGTTGCGGCTCACCGGACGCGGTGATCTAAATCCCGCCATGCTGAAAACCTTCGCCCTCGCCTCCGCCGCCGCAGCCGCCCTGCTGGCCGTCCCCGCCCTGGCCTGCGCCGCCACCGCCACCGCCACCGCCACCGCCACCGCCACCGCGAGCTTCACCGTCATCTCTGGCGGCAAGAACGTAGGCCACCTGATCGCCACCACCACCGGCGACACCACGACCATCGACTTCGACATCAAGAACAATGGCCGCGGCCCCACCGACGCCGAGGTGATCAGGTCCAACGCCGAGGGCCTGCCGGTCGACTGGAAGATCACCGGCGCCACGACCTTCGGCTCGAAGGTCAGCGAGACCTTCCATCAGGCTGGCGGCAAGGCCGACTGGCTGGACTCCACCGGCAAGGGCCAGGCCGCCGTGGCCAAGCCCGGCCTCTATGTGGCCCAGGCCGGCAGCCCGTGGGGCGACGGGATCATCGCCAAGGCGCTGCTGAAAGCGCCCAACATGACCATGGCCGCCCTGCCCGGCGGCGTGCTGCGCCTGGAGAAGGGGGAGACCCTGAGCGTCCAGGGGGCCGGTGGACCGGTGTCGGTCACCCGCTACGACCTGCTGGGTATCGATCTCACGCCGACCACCCTGCTGCTCGATGCCAAGGGCGAGTTGTTCGCCGACGTCGACGCCAGCTCGATCATCGTTCGCAAGGGCTACGAGGGCGAGGAAGTGCGCCTGCGCAAGCTCGCCGCCGACTGGTCGGCCAAGCGCTTCGTGGACATGGAAAAGGCCGTCGCCCACCGCTACGCCGGCCCCGTGCGGATCAAGAACGTCCGTCTGTTCGACCCCAGGACTTCGGCGCTGACCGGGCCGGTCTGCGTGGTCATGCGCGGCAAACAGATCGCCGCGGTCGAACCGCTCGATAGCCCGGCCACGCCTGGCGAGGTGACGATCGACGGCGCCGGCGGGACCCTGGTCGCCGGGATGTACGAGATGCACGCCCATATCGGCCAGGACGGCGCGCTGCTCAACCTGATCGCGGGCATCACCACGGTGCGCGACATGGGCAACGACAACGCCGTGCTCGACGGCCTGATCCAGCGGATGGATAGCGGCGAGATCGGCGGCCCGCACGTCATCCGCTCGGGCTTCATCGAGGGTAAGAGCCCCTACTCCGCCAACAACGGCATCGTCGTCGACAGTCAGGCCGCGGCGATCGACGCGGTGCGCTGGTACGGCGCGCGCGGCTACTGGCAGATCAAGATCTACAACTCGATGAACCCGGCCTGGGTCCCGGCCATGGTCAAGGAGGCCCACAGCCTGGGCATGCGGGTGGCGGGCCACGTCCCGGCCTTCTCCACCGCCGACGACATGATCGCCGCGGGCTACGACGAGATGACCCACATCAACCAGTTCATGCTGGGCTGGGTGATGACGCCCGGCGAGGACACCCGGACGCTGTTCCGCCTGACCGCGCTGAAGCGCCTGCCGGGCCTCGACCTCTCAAGCCCCAAGGTGCAGCACACCATTCAGATGATGGTCGATGGCCACAAGGCCATCGATCCGACGCTCGGCATCCACGAACAGCTCACCCAGAACCGCGACGGCCAGGCGCCGCCCGGCGCCCTCGATTATATCGACCACATGCCGATCGGGGTGAAGCGCGGGGCGATGAAGGCCTGGATCGACACCTCTGCGCCCGGCGACGACAAGGCCTACCGCGAGGCCTTCGAGCAGATCATCCGCACCACCAAGCTGCTGCACGACCGCGGCGTCTTCATCGTCTTCGGCACCGACACCGGGGGCTCGTTCACCTATCACCGCGAGCTGGAGCTCTATCAGCGGGCCGGCTTCACCCCGGCCGAGATCGTCAAGCGCGCCACCTATGACTCGGCGAAATACACCGGCCAGGACCAGACCATGGGCTCCATCGAGAAGGGCAAGCTCGCCGACTTCTTCCTGATCCCGGGCGATCCGACCAAGGACCTGAAGGCGATCAAGACCATCGCGATGGTCGTCAAGGATGGCGCCATCTACTACCCCAGCGAGGTCTACCCGCACTTCGGCATCACGCCCTTCACCACCGCGCCGGCGGTGACCGAGCCCAAGGGTTAGGGTTCGAACATCGCATCGACGATCCGCGCGGGCTGCTTCTTGCGGGGCGGTTCCCACAGAACGCCGGGATAGCCCTTGAGCGGAACGAGCTTTTCGCCCGCCCAGGTCCAGTCGGCCTGTTCGGCGAGGTTCATGTGGTAGCGGGCCTCGCGGCCGGTGCGCTCCGAGAACACCGCGCGGGGCAGGTTGACCATGGTGTGCGAGCCGGCGCGCTCATACAGCATCGGCGTGCCGCAGCGGGCGCAGAAGCTGCGCGTGGTCCCGGCCTCGGCGTCCTCGTAGCGGGTCAGATGCTCGGCGCCCTCCAAGACCCGGAAGCGGCTCCTGTAGCTGCCGACATAGGTGGCGTAGGCGGCCCCCTGGGCGTGGCGGCTACGCTGTGAATGATCGTGCCAGGCCCAGCGCGCCGGCACGTCGATCTCGATCCGCACGGCGCCGCAGACGCAGGCCCCGGAAGCCTGGACGGGGGCGGCCTTCGCCTTGCGACCGGCCTTGTCCTGACCCGCCCGTTTCTGGACCGCCCGTTTCTGGACCGGTGGTTTTCTCATCTGGCGTCTCCAACTGAGGGCGGCCCATCATCGATGATCGCGGCCGCCCGGCAAGCGGCCACCGGCACGAGCCTTGCACCTGTGAGGGGTATTCCCTTGTCAGGCCCCCGCGCGGGGTGACACCGTTGGTTCTTGAGTTGAGAAAGACGACGCCAGTGCTCGCGCGCGCCATGGCCCTTGCCGAAACCGCCTTCGCGGCGCCGACCGCCGAGGCGGCGAGCGCGGCGTTCTTCGCGGCCACGCAGCGGCTGGGCGCCACCTATCAGCAGACCCGGGTCTATCGCCGTCCGCAGCGGCCGCTGACCAGCGAGACCCACTGGGCGGCCGGCGGCGTGGTCGCCCGCTTCGCGCCCACGGACTGGGCGGGCAGTTCGGCCTTCGACTACGTCTGTTTCCAGTGCAATCCCCTGCTGGACGCCATCCGCAGCGTGCGGACCCGTTACCGGTTCAGCGACTTCGCGCCGCGCGAGCAGCGCACCTTCGGCGACTATTGGGACGCCATGGGCGAGGCCCAGATCGGCGAGGCGCTGTGCGCCACCTCCTACGGCGCTGGCCGCACCATCGCCTCGCTGCATCTGGGGTTCGAGCGCGCCGACCTGCCGAGCGCCGACGTCGAGGCGATCCAGCTGGGCGGGCTGATGCTGACCGAGCGGCTGATGATGCTGGCCGAGCCGCCGGAGATCGACGCCATCGGCCTGACGCCCCGGGAACTCGACGCCCTGAGCTGGGTCGCCCAGGGCAAGTCAGACTGGGAAATCTCGGTGATCCTCGGCGTCTCCGAGGCCACCGCCCGCTGGCACGTGGACAACGGCCGCAAGAAGCTGGGCGCGGTCAACCGCGCCCAGGCTGTCGCACGGATGGCCGCCGCGGGCCTGCTCTAAGGCTTACACCCCCCGGATTCGAGGGGCGCCGACGCCGCCCTATATGGCTCATATGAGCCATGCGCCGTCGTGAACGGGCCTCTACGGTCATAGGCGCAAAGACCCGGCTGTCCGCTGGGCGCGTCTGTGAGTGTGAGGACTGAACGATGATGACCAAGCGTTTCGCCAAGAGCCTGCTGCTGGCGGCGTCGGCCATGGCGCTGTGCGCCGGCGGCGCATCGGCGGCCAACTTCGACCTCACCCTGACCGGCGTCGTTTCCCAAGGGTCCTTCTCGAACCAGACCATCGGGGCCACCCACTATGACCAGTGGTTCCTGTCGCTCTCCGGGCTCAGCGCGCTGAACGCGTTCGATATCCATGAAGGCGACACGATCAATGCGACCATCAACCTGGATCAGGCGTTCACGATCCCGGCTTCGCAACAGCTCACGACCTTCGGCTTCTATCTGTTCGGCGGCGCCTTCCCGCAGATCAACACCGGGACCTCGAACATCACGACCAGCTTCTTCCTGGACGGGAACCCGGGCCTGGTTGGCACGGGCAGCTCCAGCACTTCCAGTCAGGTCGCGGCCAGCGTGGCCTTCTTCCCGCCGGACAACGGGCCGATCACCTTCAATTCGGTGACATCGTCCTTCACGATCAACGTCCTGCCGCAAACGGCCACCGTGGACGGCTCGGGGATCTTGTACACGCTATTCAGCGCCGCCGCCGTGCCGGAGCCTTCGAGCTGGGCGCTGATGCTGATCGGCTTTGGCGGTCTGGGCGCGGCTCTGCGGGCGCGGCGGAGGTCCAGCCTCGCGGCCGCCTGAGCCCGATCCAGACCGACTGTGGCGCGCCGCCGGGGGCTACTCCGGCGGCGTTTCCATGCCCGATGCCAGAGGCGGCGCCATTGACCACGCCGGCCGCCCCGGCGACAGGGAGGCATGATCCCCGCCACCCTCGCCGGCCGCCGCGACTTCATCGTCGCCAACACCCGGCTGCAGCGGCCGCCGCATACCCCTGAGATCCAGCTGTATCTGGCCGACGAGATCACGCCGATCTGGAAGCTGACCGAAGAGGCGCTGGAGGCGATCGGCCTGCCGCCGCCCTTCTGGGCGTTCGCCTGGGCCGGCGGCCAGGCGCTGGCGCGCTACCTGATCGACAATCCGCGGATCGTCACCGGCCAGCGGGTCATCGACTTCGCCGCGGGCTCCGGCCTGGTGGGGATCGCCGCGATGCTGGCCGGCGCGCGCGACGTCCTCTGCGCCGACATCGACGCCTATGGCGAGGCGGCCGTGGCGCTCAACGCCCAGGCCAACGGCGTCGCCTGCGCCTTCACCGCGCAGAACCTGCTCGACGCCCCGGCGCCGGCCTGGGCGCAGGTGATCCTGGCCGGCGACATCTGCTACGAGAAACCGCTGGCCGAGCGCGTGCTCGCCTGGCTGGCCGAGGCCAAGGCCCGCGGCGCCGTCGTGCTGATCGGCGACCCGGGACGCAGCTACTTCCCGCGCAGCGGCCTGACCAAGCTTGCGGAGTATCAGGTGCCGACGACGCGGGAGCTGGAGGACATGGCGGTGAAGAAGACCTGCGTCTGGGCCATGCCATGACGCCCGGCGCCGGCGTCCCGCCCCTGGTGCTGTCCCTGGTGCTGGGCGCGGCCCTGCTGCACGCGAGTTGGAACGCCCTGCTGCGCAGCGGCCTGGACCGCCTGTGGTCGATCACCCTGATGTGCGCGGTGGGCGCGAGCGCGGCGGCCATCGCGACGCTCTTCCTGCCGCTCCCGGCGCCGGCCAGCTGGCCCTACGCGGCCCTCTCGGCGACGCTGCAGATCGGCTACTGCCTGTTCCTGGCGCGCGCCTACGAACAGGGCGAGCTGGGCCAGATCTATCCCATCGCGCGGGGCGCGGCGCCCCTGCTGGTGGCCCTGGGCGCGGCGGTGTTCGCGGGCGAGCGGCTGGGACCGCAGGCGATCGTGGGCCTGGGGCTGGTCAGCGGCGGCATCGTCGCCCTGAGCCTCGGCAAGGACCGGCCGGACCTGCGTTCGACGCTCGCGGCGCTGGCCACCGGCGGCTTCGTCGCGGGCTACATGGTGACCGACGGCGTCGGCGTCAGGCTCTCCGGCCACCCCCTGTCCTACGTCGCCTGGATGACGCTGGCACAGGGCGCGCCCATGCCGCTGATCTATCTGGCGCTGCGCCGCCGCTTCCCACCGCTCCGCGCCGACGCCGAGACCTTCAAGGCGCTGGGCGGCGGCGTCCTCGGCCTCGTCGCCTATACGGTCGTCGTCTGGGCCTTGTCGCTGGCGCCCATGGCCAAGGTCTCCGGCCTGCGCGAGACCTCGATCCTGTTCGCCGCGATCCTCGGCGTGCTGTTCCTGAAGGAGCGCTTCACCATCCGCCGCGGCGCCTGCGCGGCGCTGATCACCGTCGGCGCCCTGCTGTTGGCGGGCTGAGCGGGCGACTCGACTCCCGAAGATCGTCGATATAGCCTGGAACAAACCGGCAACTCTGAAGGGTCCGACATGCGCGAAGACGGCAAGATCGACTATGTGGAGTTCCCCGGCGGCGGCGATCTGCCAGAGACGAAAGCCTTCTACGCCCAGGCCTTCGGCTGGGGCTTCACCGACTACGGCCCCGACTATGCCTCTATGACCGAGGGCCTGGACGGCGGCTTCTACGGCGCCGGGCTGGAAGCCGACCAAGTCATCGCCAAGCCCCTGGTCATTCTCTACGCCCACGATCTGGAAGCCATGCAGACCAAGGTCGAGGCCGCCGGCGGGGTGATCACGAGGGCCATCTTCAGCTTCCCCGGCGGCCGGCGGTTCCACTTCACGGACCCGGCGGGGAATGAATTGGGAGTGTTCAGCGAGGGGTGACAATTTGATCGAGGCACTTGATCGAAAGCGCCCGGGCGCTCCTTAAGCGCCAGATCATCGCGCTCCTGGCGAAAGGCCTCTAGGGCTGCGAACCCTCGCCTCTGTGGAGAGAACTGCTGCCAATCCCGACATCCAGGCGTAACGTGAAAACAGGGTTGGGCCGGGGGCGGACGATGCGGGCTTTGGTCTCTGCGCTGACGATGGCGGCGGTGGTGCTGGCCGCCGGGTGCGGCGTGGCGCGCGCGGCCGACGAGAACCGCCTGAAGAACCTCAAGGCGCCGCCGCCCGCCGCGGTCAAACCGCTGACCGGCGCGGTGCGCACGGTTCGGTTCGCCCGCCTGCTGATCGAGCTGAAGCCCGAGCCGTGGGCGTTCGTGCGCAACAACGATGTCTATGCCGACGACAAGCTGCTGAGCTGGCAGGACGGCCAGAAGGCCGTGAAGCCCAACGCCTTCGCGGCGATCTTCGACGATGAGCTGAAGCAGGCCGGCGGATCCGGCGGCACGGCCGCGGGCGGGCTGTTCGGCCAGGAGGCGCCGAGCATGCCCGACCTGCTGGCGGCGGTGAAGATCACCGAGATGCAGGGCCGGTTCTGCAAGAGCTGCAACCTGCTGCTGGGCGCCGGCCGCTGGGAGGGCGCGGTGGTGATGACCGCCCACTGGGAAGTGCTGTCCGTCCTGGACCGCCGGGTGGTGGCGCAAGGCGACGTGGCCAGCGGCTTCGACGCCGGCGCCCGCGGCCTGCAGGGCGATCCGGAGCGGCTGATCGACGAGGCGTTCCGCGACAACGCGCGGCGCTTCATCGCCTCCGACAGCTTCCGCAAGGCGATCGCCACGCCGGGGACCGCCATGCCGGGCCCCTCGCCCACCCTGCTGGGTCCCGTCGCCCTGGTCGCCGGCCATGCCAAGCCGGGCATCGCGCAGGCCGCGGCCTCGGTCGCCGTGGTGTTCACCGCCGAAGGCTCCGGCTCAGGCTTCCTGATCTCCGACGACGGCTATCTGCTGACCAATCACCACGTGGTCGGCGCGCAGGGCGTGGTGAAGGTCAAGTGGTCGGACGGATCGGAGAGCGTGGGCCAGGTGCTGCGCACCGATCCGCGCCGCGACGTGGCGCTGATCAAGACCGACCCCGGCGGGCGCGCCGCGCTCGGCCTGCGTCACAGCCCGGCCCAGCAGGGCGAGACCGTCTACGCCATCGGCTCGCCGCTGGGCGACCGATTCCAGAACACCATGAGCAAGGGCATCGTCTCGGCGCTGCGCAGCCAGCAAGGCCTGAGCTACATCCAGAGCGACGTGATGGTGAACCACGGCTCGTCGGGCGGGCCGCTGCTGGACGAGACCGGCAAGGTGATCGGCCTGACCGCCTCGGGCCAGATGATCAACGGCGCGCCGGTCGGCATCAACTTCTTCATCCCCATCGACGACGCGCTGAAAATCCTCAACCTCGTAGCCCCGGCCGAGACACCGCCCCAGGTCGCCGCCACCAAACCCTAGCTTGCAAACCCTGAGAGATCCGCCCATGCGCCGTCGCGCCTTCCTGACCGCCGCCGCGGGCCTCGCCGCCGCCAGCCTGCCGCGCGCCGGAATCGCCGCGCCCGCCGGCCTCGTCTCGATGACCGGCGGCGCCAAGCCGATCGCCGTCGAGGAGCGCCGCGCCCGCATCGCCAGGCTGCAGCGGCTGATGGTCGACGGCAAGGTCGGCGCGATGATCATCGAGTCGGGGTCGAGCCTGGACTATTTCACCGGCATCCAGTGGCGCCGGTCCGAGCGCACCACCGCCTCGGTGATCCCGGCCCGGGGCGACATCATCACGGTGACACCCGCCTTCGAGGAACCCTCGGTCCGCGAGACCCTGGCGGTCGGCGGCGAGGTGCGGCCCTGGGACGAGCACGAGAACCCCTTCGCCACCATCGTCGGCGCGCTGAAGGACCGTGGCGTGACAGCCGGCGCCATCACCTTCGAATCCACCACGCGCCTGTTCCTCGTTGACGGGGTGCGCGCGGCCAATCCGGCGCTGAAGGTGGTCTCTGGCGACGCCCTGGTGAAGGCCGTGCGCCTGATCAAGTCGCCGGCCGAACTGGCCCTGATGCAGAGCGCCAATGACGTGACGCTGGCGGCGCTGCGCCACGTCCACGCCGGCGTCCGCGTGGGCATGAGCCCGGGCGAGATCGGCGAGCTGATGACGGCGGCCACCGTGGCGCTCGGCGGCGCGCCGGAATTCGGGCTGGTGCTGATCAATGAGGCCAGCGCCTATCCGCACGGCAGCCACCAGAAACAGGCGCTGCGCGAGGGCTCGGTCATCCTGATGGACGTGGGCTGCACGGTGCACGGCTACCAGTCCGACATCTCGCGCACCTGGGTCATGGGCCAGCCCACGGCGAAACAGCGCAAGGTCTGGAACACGGTGAAGCGCGGCCAGGAGATCGCGCTGGCCACCGCCCGGCCAGGCAGCCCGGTGGGCGCCATCGACGACGCCGTTCGCGCCTACTACGAAAAGGAAGGCTGGGGTCCCGGCTACCATCTTCCGGGCCTGTCGCACCGCACCGGCCACGGCATCGGGCTGGACGGCCACGAGCCGCCCTATCTGGTGCATGGCGATGCGACCCCGCTGGCGCGCGGCATGTGCTTCTCCGATGAGCCCGGGATCTATATCCCCGGCGAGTTCGGCATCCGGCTGGAGGACTGCTGGCGGATGACCGAGACCGGGCCGAAGCTGTTCACGCCGCTCGCCCGGTCGCTGGAAGACCCGATCTGACGCCCGCGATCCAGCGCCGCGAAATGACCTCGGGTCTTAACGCCGGTTAACCGTGGTTCTTCATCGCGCCGTCACCTTTTCGGGGCGTTGATGGCCTGCGATTGTTCGGGGGCCCGCTCAATCCGGAGGCTGGCGTGACCCCAGCGAAAGAACCCGAATCCGACCGCGCCCTGGCCACAGCCGCCGCGTCCGCGGCCGCCGCGGCCCGGCCCGCCAGTCGTCAGGAGCAGGACCGCGAGCTGGATCACCGGCTGGCCAACAGCCTGCAACTGGCGGCCGACTTCCTGATCTTCGAGCACATCCGGGTGGGCGACCCGCGGGCGCGCACCGCCCTGATCGAGACCGCCGAGCGGCTGTCGGCGGTGGGCCAGATCCATCGCTTCCTCGCCACCCGGCATCAGGCTGGCGGCATCGACCTCGACCCCTTCCTGCGGGAGTTCGCCCGGCTGATCGGCGAAGCCACGGGCCTGGACTGTTCGGTGGACGCCGAGCCGGCGATCGTCGAGGCCGAGACCGCCCAGCAACTGGCCATCGCGGTCAACGAACTGGCCATGAACGCCGCCAAGCACGCCTATCCCTGGGGCGAGGGTGGGCCGCTTTCCATCACCTGCCACCGGCGGGGCGAGCAGCTGGAGATCAGTGTCGCCGATGCGGGCGAAGGCCTGGCCCCGGGCTTCACCGTCGACCGCTCGAACGGGCTCGGCATGAGCATCCTGCAGGCCATCGCGCGGCAGCTGCGAGGCACGCTGGCCGCCACCAACGACGGCGGCGCGCGCTTCACCCTGACGGTCCCCCTGCGCTCAGCCGCGGAGCCGGCGTCCCGGTCATTCGCGCCCGAGACCCACCCAAAACGGGGCGCATAGGCGTCTTGGCTTGGCTGCTCTTCCGGATCGGCTGACCCAGGTCAGCCGGGAAACACCCTAGTTGGCCTCCTGGATCGCCGAGAGCTTCCAGGCGCCGCCGATATGGCGGGCGAAGGTCCAGAGCTCAGTGGTCTGGCTGGGCCGGTTCGGGTCGCCGGTCAGGACCGCGCCGCTGGTCCGGTCGCGCATCAGGTCGATGCTCTCATAGCGCATGGCGGCGGTCGCATAGTCGGTGTCGCCCTCGCGCCAGGCTTCGCCGACGTCGGCCTGCAGCAGGGTCGTGCCGGTCACCTCGTTGCGGCGTCCGTGCGTCGCGTTCTCGCTGAGCTCCTCGGACAGGTAGGACACGATCTCGGGCGTGCAGCGCTCGCGTAGAGCCGCGTAGTCCTCCCGGCCGAAGGCGTCCTGGATTTCCTTCAGGAGAATCTCGAAGGTCGACTGATCCTGCGGCGTGATCGGGATTTCCCAGGCCGGACCCGTGGTGGGCACGTAGGGCGCCGCGGCGGGCGCTGCGCCAAACCCGCCGCCACCGCCGCCGCCAAAGCCCATCGGGCCGCCAAACACCGGTTGCGCCTCGAAGGCCTGGCCCTGGGCGGCGCGACGCCGGAAGAAGAAGCGGCTCACCAGCGAGATGATGAAGCCCAGGATGACCAGCTGGAGGATGATGGTCAGCAGACCGCCGCCGAAGCCGCCGCCCCCAAAGCCGCCGCCGCCCCAGCCGCCACCGCCAAAGCCGTGGCCCATCAGGCCGCCGATCAGCCCGCCGGCCACCAGCCCGCCAAGGAAGCCACCACCGCTGAACCCGCGGTTGGCGAACCCGGGCTGATAGCCGGCATAGCCCGGCATGCCGGGGCGGGGCGCGAACGCGCCGCCGGGCGCGGCGCCCGGCGCGGACATCGAACGCTGCACCGGCGGCACATAGCCTGGCGAGGTTGAGGTGGAGCGGGGCTGTGAATAGGTGCGGGCGCCGCGGCTGCCGAAGCTGCCGCCCCGGCGGGCGTCGGCCGGCTGGGCGCAGAGCATGTTGAACGCCAGCGCTATGCCCAGCGCGGCGGTGATCTTGGACCGCAACCCCATCTTGGACTGCAACCCGCTCTTGGACCGTAACGTGGTCATCGAATGTCCTCCCTGACGACGGAAATGTAAGGAGCCCGGATCACCACCGCCAGAGTGTGGGCATTCGATCAGGGCTTGGGCTTTGCGGCGGCCCGCTCGGGCGAGTCCTGGATCGGCATGTCGATGTCCCGCAGGCCCGCGGCCTTCATGGCTTCGCGCAGGGTGTTGGGGCCGTTGCCGTCGGTGGTGCTGAAGGCGAGCGTCGCGGGCTCCGCGCGATGCTCGGCGACGTTCTCGAAACCGCCCTGCGGATGGGCGTTGAAGCCCATCACATAGGCTTTGTGCGGCGCGGTGGTGCAGAGCAGGACGAAGGTTCTGTTGTCGTCGAGCAGCCGCGGGGTCTTCAGGCAGGGGGGCGCCTCGCCGCCGCTCGCCGGGCTGACGTCGAAGCCGGTCTTCAGCATCGGCTGGTCGAAGGTGACGCTCATCACCAGCACGCCGGCCGGCATGGCCTGGCCGGCGGCCGGATAGGACTTCACGATCTTCGGCGCATCCGTCCGTGGGTAGACCGTGATCGGCGCCACGACATTGGGCGACGGGGTCACCGGCGTGGTCACCGGCGGTGTTGAGGGCGGGGTTGAGGGCGGCGCAGCGCGCGCGCTCCCGCTGAGGAGGCCGGCGGCCAGGGTCAGGGCGATAGCGACGGGGGCTTCGAAACGCATCGGTCCAAGGTGGCGCGCAAGAACGACCGCAACAAGGCCTACCTGAGGCGGGCGGGCGAGAGATGCTCGGCGGTCACGCCCTGTGCAACGATGTCGGCGGGGATCGCCTGACGCCGCGCCAGGGCCGCCGCCGCGCGCGCGGCGGCGGGCGCGGTCTGGACGCCATAACCGCCCTGGCCGGCCAGCCAGAAGAAGCCCGGAACCCGATCGTCGAAGCCGATCACCGGCGAGCGGTCGGCGACGAAGCTGCGCAGGCCTGCCCAGGACCGCACCACCCGGCGCACGGGAAGGTCGGCCGCAGCCTGGATGCGGTCGATGCAGACGGCGACGTCCATGTCGTCGGCCCAGGCGTCGCACGGCTCGCTCGGCGTCTCGTCGGCCGGCGAGGCCAAGAGGCGGCCGGCATCGGGCTTGAAGTAGAACGCCTCGTCAGCGTCGATGACCATGGGCCAGCCGCGCACGTCGAGCCCATCCGGCGCCTCGACGATCACCGCCGTCCGCCGCATCGGCTGCAGGCCCACCGGCCGCACATCCGCCAGCGCCGCGACCCGGTCGGCCCAGGCGCCGGCGGCATTGACCACAACGGCGGCCTCGACGGTCTCGCCGGAGGCCAGGCGCACCGCAAACGCCCCCGCGCCGTGGACGATCGCCAGGACCTCCGCGCTCAGCCGCACCTGCGCGCCCCGCGCCCGCGCGCCGCGCAGGAAGCCCTGGTGCAGCGCCTCGACATCGGCGTCCATGGCGCCGGCCTCCAGCAGGCCTGAGCCCACGTAGTCGGGCCGAAGCGCCGGCACGAGCGCCAGCACGGCCTCGCGGGTAAGCGGCGCCAGCGCATCGGGCTCCGCCGCCAGCAGCGCCGCCAAAGCCTGGGCCTGATCCGGCCGCCCGACGTAAAGACAGCCCCTGGGCGTCAGCAGCGCATGGGCCGCGAAACCCGGCGGCGGCGCCTCGAAGAACGGGCGGCTGGCCCGCGTCAGGCCGCGGATCACCGCATTGCCATAGGCCTCCGAATAGAGCGCCGCCGAGCGCCCCGTGGTGTGGTGGCCGTGGGCGTCTTCCCGCTCGAGCAGCAGCACCCGCGCGCCATCCGCGAGCTCATAGGCCGCGCCCGCACCGGCGATGCCGGAGCCGATGATCAGGAAATCGAACATGCCGCCAGGATCAGGGTATGGCGCGGAAACTCAAGGCGTCGCGGGCGATCAGCGGTTTTTCGTGCGTCCCGCGCGTACAGTGATATGATCCACCCAGGATCATAACCAAGAATCCATCGGGAGCCTGACCCCATGCGACGTATCCCTATTCTCACGCTCGGCGCGGCCCTTGCCACCGCTGGCTTCGCGTTGGCGGCCCAGGCCGCGCCCGCGAAGGCGCCCGCAGCCGACCCGACCGTCGCGCCGCCAGGCTGGGCCGCGCCAAAGAACGCCTTCGGCCAGCCGGACATATCCGGCTACTGGTCCAACGCGACCATGACTCCGCTGATGCGCAATGCGAAACTCACCGATAAGCTCGTCGTCGCGCCGACCGAGGCCCGGGAACTGGAAAAGGCGTTCTCCGACGCCCTGGCCGCGGCCGACGCGCCGACAGACCAGAAAAAGGGGCCGGGCGCCGTCACGGACCCGAATTCGGCTGAGGCCAAGCTGGTGAAGATCCGGCCGGACTTCGCCGCGGCCGGCGGCGACGTGGGCGGGTACAACACCTTCTGGATCGATCCGGGCGCCCACATGATGGTGGTGAACGGCGAGTACCGCTCCTCCATCCTGACGACGCCGAACGGCCTGCCTCCGGCCCGCAAGCCCGGCGCCGCGCCAGCCTTCGGCCGCTACCGCGACGTCTATGACAGCTACGAGAACCGGGCGCTCGGCGAGCGCTGCATCATGGGCTTCGGGCGCAATTCAACCCCGCCGATGTTGTCCAACGGCTACTACAACAACGACTACTACATCATGCAGACGCCGGACTCGGTGGTGATCCAGGTCGAGATGATTCACGACACGCGGATCGTCCGGCTGAAGGGCGGCCACATCCCCGAGAGCGTGCGGCCGTTCATGGGCGACTCCATCGGCCATTTCGAGGGCAATACCCTGGTGGTGGAGACCACCAACTTCCGGGAGAGCGACGCCTTCATGGGGTCGTGGAAGCACCTGAAAGTCACCGAGCGCTTCACCCGCGTCACGCCCACTCGGGTCAACTATCAGTTCCAGATCGAAGACCCCGACACCTGGGACAAGCCCTGGGGCGGCGAGTACAATTTCGCGCCCCTGAAGGGGATCGTCTACGAGTACGCCTGCCACGAGGGCAACTATGCGCTCCCCGCCATCCTGGCCGGCGCGCGCCGCCAGGAACAGGAAGCCGCGACGGGCAAGGCCAAGACCGGGGCGGAGTAGCCTCTAGCGCGGCGGGGCTCGATCAAGACCCGCCGCGCGCACGTCAGGGTTTCACCAGCGCGTCGTAGATCCAGGTGCGGTTCTTGCGCTGGTAGTCCATGGCCAGCTCGCGGGTCTGGACCATGAAGACCATGAAGAGGTCGTTCTTCGGGTCCACCCAGAACTCCGTCCCGGCGATGCCCCACCAGCTGAACGTGCCATTGCCCGGCCGCTGCAGCGTGTCGTCGAGCACCAGGGAAAAGCCCAGGCCAAAGCCCATGCCGGCGCCTGGGAAGAACAGGCCTGCCTTGCGCATCTGCGGCGTCGTCTCGTCCTGGCGCATGCGCATCAGGGTCTCTGTCTTCAGGATGCGGACGCCCTTGTACTGGCCGCCGCCCTCCAACATCAGGACGAAGCGCAGATAGTCCTCGGCGGTCGAGGAGATGCCGCCGCCGCCGGAGAGCAGCGAGGGCTTCTTGGCATAGTCGTAGTAGACGCTCGGATCACCCTTGGCGGGCTCGGCGAAGCGTTTGCGCTGGGCCTCCGGCTGGGAAAAGCCGGTGTCGGTCATGCCGAGCGGACCGGTCACCCGTTCCTTGACCAGAACGTCCAACGGCTTGCCGCCGGCCGCCTCCACGACGGCGCCGAGCACGTCGGTGGACCGCGAGTAGTACCAGGCGGTCCCGGGCTCAGAGCGCAGCGGCAGTTTGGCGATCACCCGGGCGTACCCGCGCGTGGTCACCTGATCGTTGTTCTCGCCGCCCGCCGCCCAGGCCTTGGAGATCGGCGTCGTCGGCTGGATGAAGCCGTAGATCAGCCCCGAGGTATGGCTCATCAGGTTGCGCACCAGCATCGGCCGGGTCGCGGGCTTGGTCGTGCCGTCCGGCTGCCAGACCACCAGGTTGGCGTATTCCGGCAGGTATTTCGAGACCGGCGCGTCGAGGTCCAGCTTGCCCTCTTCCACCAGGGTCATGGCCGTCACGGAGACGATCGGCTTGGACATCGAGAAGACGCGGAAAATGGTCTCGTCGGTCATCGGCGCCGACTGGCCAGGACCCTGGACGCCGAAGCCTTCCTGATAGGCGACCTTGCCGTGCCGGCCGATCATCAGATAGGCGCCGGCGATCTTGCCCGCCGCCACATCGGCCTTCAGCCCGGCGCTGGCCACCGCCAGCTTGGCCGGATCGAACCCCAGCGCGGTCGGATCGGCGCGGACGATCGAGGAAACCTTCGGATCGACCACGCCCTTGGGCGCCGCTGCGACCTGCCCGCCGATCCCCAGCGCCAGCACGGCCGCCAAGACCGCGCCGGTCCGCGGGTTGATTATGCCGAAACTCATGAGCCATCCCCCTGTTTGGCGAAGTGATGGCGCCTTTCCGCCCGCCCTGGCAATGGCGCAAAGAAAACGCCGCCGGTCCTGGGACCGGCGGCGCTGACTTACGCGGAACTGAAGGGTCGGGTTAGGCGGCGACCGCCACCGCGCGGCGACGGCGAAGCGCCGCGCCGGCCATGCCGAAGCCGCCGATCATCAGAGCCCAGCTGGCCGGTTCAGGCACCGCGCCGCCCGTGCCGCCAATGGCGTTGACCACGATCTGGGTGGCCCACGGGGTGTCGGCGACCTGAAAGGCGGTGTCGCTGGTGATCAGGTGCAGATTGATGCCGAACACTTCGCCGGCGCCGACGTTCTTGTGACCCAGGAAGGCCGTGCCATCATTGTAGTTGGCGACTTGGGTCGCGCCGGCGAAAAAGCCGATGCTGCCGATGTAACCGACATCGACCGTGCCGGCGCCCGGCAGGGTTACGCCGGCGAGCAGCGGATCACCGGCGGCCAGGACCGTCATGCCCGGGTTCGAGGTGCTGAAGATCGCATTGCCGCCGTTGTCGAACACTTGCAGGTCAGCCGGCAGCGAATAATTCAAGCCCGACCAGGGGGTCAGGATCAGCCGACCGCCGCCGTTCACATAGGTATCCAGCGCCGTCGTGTCGGTGAAGGAGTTGCCGTAGTGGATGACCGCGTCGAAGCCGGCGAGGCTGGCGGCGGTGTAGGAGCTGATCTCCGTCACGGTTTCGCCGGCGGCGACCAGCGAATTGTAGAGGTTCGGGGTGTAGAAGCTGCCCTGAACGATGGCGACATTACCGGCGAGCGCCGGCGCCGCAACGGTGGCCAGCGAGAGCGCGGCGACGCCGCAGAGAAGAAAACGCTTCATAATCAGAACAATCCCAACAGGACCGACGTCGTTGGCGAAATGCCCTCTCATCGATCTCCGACTGCAAGAAACAGAGCGTTCAGCATTCAGCAACTCAATTCAATTCTTAGGGGAATATTAAGCATAGAATCATCGATTAGCGATCATCGGACATAGGCATTCCATGATATCCGGCCGGAAATCCCGGGGATTTTCATTCCTTAACGTTAAGTCTGAGAACGGGCGACGAATCGCGGACTGGCCGTCGGAATCCATTGATATCGGGAAGTCTAGGCGCCGTGGGGGAGCCCGTTCCGGCAGAAGAGCGCGGCGTTGATCTTCAGACATCCCGAGGCCACGGCTGCCTCTCGCCAGCGTCCGCGCCTCTGCTATCAATGCTCCGCCTGATCCCACGGAGCCCAACTCGCCCATGAACCGCCGGAACTTCATCGCCGCCGTGCCCGCCGCCGCGCTGGCCGGCCGCGCCTTCGCCACCAGCCGCCAGGAGAACCCGAACCGGGACCGGCCGGACGTGCGGGGCGGCGACCGGATCGACGGGGCGACCTGGGCGTCGCGCAGCGCGGCCTGGGGCATCCATGGCGCGGCGGCCACGGCGCACCCGCTGGCGACGCTGGCGGCCATCGAGATGCTGAAGGCCGGCGGCTCGGCGGTAGACGCGGCGATCGCGGCCAATGCGGTGCTGGGGTTCGGCGAGCCGATCTCTTGCGGAGTCGGCGGGGACTGCTTCGTGCTGATGTGGGACCCGGCGCAGAAGAAAGTGCTGGGCCTGAACGGCTCCGGCCGCAGTCCCAAGAGCCTGAGCCTCGCCGAACAGCGCAAGCGGGCCGGCGCCAAGGGTCTGATCAATTCCTTCGGCGCGGTCTCGGTCAGCGTGCCAGGCGCGGTCGACGCCTGGTGGACGCTGCACGGCAAGTTCGGGAAGCTGCCGTGGAAGGACCTCTTCCAACCGGCCATCCGCCACGCCGAGGAAGGCGCGCCGATCGTCCAGAACGTGGCCTATTACGTCGGCGGCTCGCAGCGGACCTTCTCCAAGCCCGAAAGCCACATCGAGGAAATCGAGAATTTCAACAGCGTCTGGGTGAAGGACGGCAAGACCCCGCGCGAGGGCGAAATCTTCCGCAATCCGCTGCTGGCCAAGACCTATCGCCTGATCGCCGAGGGCGGCGGGCGCGCCTTCTATGAGGGCGAGATCGCCGATCGTATCGAGGCCTATTTCAAGCGCATCGGCGGCTGGATGACCAAGGCGGATCTGGCCGCCCACCACACCGAATGGGTGGAGCCGCGCACCGTCAACTACCGCGGAACCGACGTCTGGGGCCTGCCGCCCAACAGCCAGGGCCTGGTCACCCTGCAAGCGTTGAACATCATGGAACAGTTCGACCTGCGCGGCATGGGCTTCCAGTCGGCCGCCGCGATCCACCATTCGGTGGAGGCCAAGCGGCTGGCGTTCGAGGACCGCGCCCGGTTCTATGCCGACCCGACCTTCTACAAGCAGCCGACCGACTGGCTGCTGACGAAAGACTACGCCAGGGAACGCGCGCGGCTGATCCGACCGGACAGGATTCTGAACCCGGTCTATCCCGGCCAGGCGCCCAGCCACGGCGACACCACCTATTTCACCGTCGCCGACCAGGACGGGATGATGGTCAGCCAGATCCAGTCCAACTATCGCGGCATGGGCTCGGGCCTGATGCCCGATGGCCTGGGCTTCATGTTCCAGAACCGCGGCGAGATGTTCGCGCTCACCGACGGCCACCCGAACCTCTACGCGCCCGGCAAGCGGCCCTTCCAGACGATTATCCCAGGCTTCGCGACCCGCGACGGCCAGCCCCTGATGAGCTTCGGCGTCATGGGCGGCGACATGCAGCCGCAGGGCCAGGCGCAGATCGTTTCCAACATCGTCGACTTCGACCTGGGGCTGCAGGAAGCCGGCGACAGCCCGCGCTGGCACCACGACGGCGGCCACGAGCCGACCGGCGAGGCGCTGGACGTGCTGGGCACGCTGAACCTGGAGACCGGCGTCCCGGCCGCTACTCAGAAGGCGTTGGCCGACATGGGCTGGAGGCTTGGCCCAAGCCCCGGCGTCTATGGCGGCTATGAAGCGATTCAGCGCCACCCCGGCCGCTACGCCGCCGCCACCGAAATGCGCAAGGACGGCGCGGCGCTCGCCTACTGATGAGCGGGCCCACCTTCTTCGAAACCCCCGCCGACTGGCGCGCGTGGCTGGAGACGCATCACGCCACAGCGAGCGAACTGTCCGTGGGCTTCTGGAAGCTGGCGTCCGGCAGGGCCTCGATCACCTGGCCGCAAAGCGTGGACGAGGCGCTGAGCTTTGGCTGGATCGACGGGGTGCGGCATCGGGTCGACGATGAGGCTTACCGCATCCGCTTCACGCCCCGAAAGTCGGGCGGCATCTGGAGCGCGGTGAACCTCAAGCGCTTCGCCGAGTTGACGGCCGAGGGGCGGATCGCGCCGGCCGGCCAGGCGGCGCACGACGCCGGCAAGCATCGCACCGGGGTCTATTCCTACGAGCGCCCCGCCACCGACCTCAGCCCCGACCAGACGCGCGAATTCCAGGCCGACGTCTCGGCCTGGGCCTTCTTCCAGGCCCAGCCGCCGGGATACCGCAAGCTTGCCATCCACCGGATCCTCGACGCCAAGACGCCGGGAACCCAGGCCAAACGGCTCGCGCTGCTGATTGACGCCTCGGCCCAGTCGCGCAGGATGGGCACAGCGACCCAGGCGGAGCCCCCCAAGATGCAAACAACATGACGCCCGCAGAGATCGACGCCATCGCCATGGCCTTTCCCGGCGTCGAGAAGGGCATGAGCTACGGCTCGCCCGCCTACAAGCTGAACGGCAAGTTCTTCACCCGCCTGCGCCGGGACGACCAGTCCATGGTGCTCATGGAGGTGAGCCACGACGAGCGGGAGATGCTGATGGAGGCCGAGCCCGCGACGTTCCACTTCACTGCCCACTACAAGGACTATCCGTGCGTGCTGGCGCGGATCGAGAGCCTGCATCCAGGCTCGTTCCGCAACTTCCTGGAACGCCGCTTCCGCAAGATCGCCAAAAAGACCGCGATCAAGGCCTGGGAAGCCGCCGCGACATCTTGACCGCCTGGAGCCCTTGCGGCTGAGGCGGTGGCGCGCGCACAACGTCCTATGGTCGAGCACCGTCGATTCCACTCGCCTTAGGGTCGAGTCGCGGCGCCCGCGAGAGCCATGTCGGAGTCTGCGTGCAGCGTTTCGTCCTTCAGGAAAATATCAAGCTGCTGGCCCGTCGCCTGGCGACCGCGGCGAGCGAGGAGGACCGGGGTCGCATTCGCGGCATCCTGGCTGCCGTCGAGCGGGAAATGTCCCTGCTGGACGCCATGGAGGCCGGCGTCCTGAGGCCAGGCGGGCGGACCCCGCGCGTCGATGACGACCCTGTCCGTGCACGCCTGATCGCCGAGTTCCGGGAGACCTATGGCCGGTCGCCGAAGCTTGCCTCGCTGATCGATCCGGCGCCGGGCCTGGTCTTTGTCGACGTCAACGCGACCTATTGCGCCTCGACGGGCCTCAGCCATCGCGAGATCGTCGGTCGGTCGTTGTTCGACCGGTTTCCCGAAAACCCCGACGATCTGGCCGCCGACGGCCTGCATAATTTTTTCATGTCGCTGCGCAAGGTCGCCGCCACCGGCCAGCCGGACACCATGGCGCTGCTGCGCTACGACGTGCAGGATTCGGATGGGGCGTTTCGCGAACGCTATTGGCGCCCCACCACCTCACCGCTGACCGACGCGGCCGGCGAACTGGTCTTCCTGCTGCAGGAGGTCGAAGAAGTGACGGACGAAATCCTTCAGGCGAGCCGCTCGGCCTAGTTCGCGGGGGCCATCTCCGGGAATTCCAGCTTGGCGGTGTCGTAGCCCAGCGCCTTGGTGCGCGCGGTCAGCTCGGCGATGCGGGCGGCGGAGGGGTGGGCCTCGCGGGTGTAGAGGTTGATCATCTTCAGGTCGGGCGTCGCCTGGATGAACCAGCCCTCGCCATGGTCGAGCATCCAGTAGTCCCGCCCGACGGGCACGAAGCCAAACAGCCGGTAGCTCACATGCACCTTGGTGTTCTGGCCGGGATTGAGAATCTTCAGGGGGCCGGCGATCACCTTTTCCTTGCCGGTCGGGGTCTTGTCGCGGCAGCCGTCACGCTCGGTAAGCGCGGCGCCGTTCCTCAAGTAGTCGGTGTAGCCGGCGACGCAGCCGTCGGTCAGCGACATCGGCGTGCGCCCGATCTCATACCAGCGACCGGCGAAAAAGCTGGCGGCGTCCACTGCCTTGGCGGGCTCGGGCGCGATGGGCTTGTCGGCGGCGCAGGCCACGCCGGCGATCAGCAGCGCGGCGGTGGCGGCAAGGACGAGGGTTTTCATGGCGTTTGGACTCCTGGAATTCGTCTTCGATCGACGCGCGGAATGGCTCGAAGATCTGTTTAGCGTTCTCTTCGGGCGGCAGTTCCAACCGCGATCCTAGCCCCCTGAAGCGTGACAGGGGAGCCCCGGAACCTTAGGGAGAGGCATGGCCTACAAGTCGATGCGCGAGTTCATGGGCAAGCTGGAGGCGGCGGGCGAACTGATCCGCGTCACCGAGCCCGTCTCCACCGTGCTGGAGATGACCGAGATTCACCGGCGCCTGCTGGCCACCGGCGGGCCGGCGGTGCTGTTTGAAAACGTCATCCGCGCCGACGGCGAACGCTCTGCGATGCCGTGCCTGGTGAACCTGTTCGGCACGGTCAAGCGCGTGGCGATGGGCGTGACGCTGGAGGGCCGCGAGCGGACCACGGCGGCGGACCTGCGCGAAGTCGGCGAGCTGCTGGCCTTCCTGCGCGCGCCAGAGCCGCCGCGCGGGCTGAAGGACGCCTGGGACATGCTGCCGCTCGCCAGGACGGTGATGGCCATGCGCCCGGCGACGGTGAAAAAGGCGCCGGTGCAGGAGGTCGTCTGGACTGGCGACCAGATCGATCTCAACAAGCTGCCGATCCAGACCTGCTGGCCCGGCGAGCCCGCGCCGCTGATCACCTGGCCGCTGGTGGTCACCAAGGGCCCCTCGCGGGACCGCGAGGACGACTACAACCTCGGCATCTACCGCATGCAGGTGCTGGGGCCAGACAAGACGGTCATGCGCTGGCTCGCCCACCGTGGCGGCGCCCAGCACCATCGGCGCTGGAAAGCCGAGGGCAAGCGCGAACCCCTGCCCGCCTGCGCGGTGATCGGCGCGGACCCCGGGACCATCCTGGCCGCCGTGACACCGGTGCCCGACACGCTGTCGGAGTACCAGTTCGCCGGGCTGATGCGTGGCGCCAAGGTCGAGCTGGTCGCGGCCAAGACCGTTCCCCTGATGGTGCCGGCCAACGCCGAGATCGTCATCGAGGGCCACGTCCTGCTGGACGACTACGCCGACGAGGGCCCCTACGGCGACCACACCGGCTATTACAACTCTGTCGAGAAGTTCCCGATCTTCCAGGTCAGCGCGATCACCATGCGCAAGGACCCGATCTACCTGACCACCTTCACCGGCCGGCCGCCGGACGAGCCCAGCGTGCTCGGCGAGGCGCTGAACGAGGTGTTCATCCCGCTGTTGCGCCAGCAGTTCCCGGAAATCGTCGACTTCTGGCTGCCGCCGGAGGGCTGCTCCTACCGGATCGCCGTGGTTTCGATGAAGAAGGCCTACGCCGGCCACGCCAAGCGCGTGATGATGGGCGTCTGGAGCTACCTTCGGCAGTTCATGTACACCAAGTGGGTGATCGTCGTGGACGACGACATCGACGCGCGGAACTGGAAGGACGTCATGTGGGCGCTCTCGACCCGCATGGACCCGGCCCGCGACATCACGGTGATCGAGAACACGCCGATCGACTATCTGGACTTTGCCTCGCCGGAGTCGGGCCTGGGCTCGAAGATCGGCCTCGACGCCACCGACAAATGGTCGCCGGAGACCCATCGCGAGTGGGGCCGCAAGCTGGCGATGGACGACGCGACGGTGGAGGCGGTCACTGAGATGTGGTCGCGCCTGGGCCTGCCGGGCGACGGCAAGCCGGTGGCATGACCTAGCGGAATGCGCATGTCTTGCAGGATTGGGCGAAGCGCGCGCAACTGCGCGGCTGATCGGGGCCGTTAGAGAAGAACGCCATGGACGCAACGCCTTCCGGCCATGCCGCCGCCCTGTGGGTCGGGCTGCACCTGATCCTGTTGCTGGTGCTGTCGGTGCTGGTGGTGCGCCAGCGGCGCAACCACGGCGTTGTCCTGGGCGACGACAACATCCCGGCGCTGACGCAGGCCGTGCGCGCCTTCGGCAATGCCACCGAATATGTGCCGGCCGGCCTGATCGCCATCGCGGTGCTGGCCATGGCCGGCGCCGCGCCCATGGTGGTGCACGCCATGGGTCTGACGCTGTTCGTGGGCCGCGTGGCCCACGCCATCGGCCTTTCGCGCCACGGCGGATCGTCGGTGCTGAGGTCGGCGGGCGTGATCGCCACCTGGCTCGCCTACATCCTGGGCGGCGTGGCGCTGATCTTCTACGCGATCCCCTAGCCTAACAGCAGACCTTCAGCTTGTGCCGGTCTGGCTTGTATGGGCCGAGCCGCTCGGCCATATCCCCCGCATGGACGAAAACCTGCTGAACGACGTGGTCGCCGCCGCCCTGGCCGCCGGGGCCGATGCGGCCGAGGCCGTGAGCGCCGAGCGCCGCGCCCTTTCTATCACCGTGCGCAACGGCGAACTGGAGGAAGTGGAGCGCGAGGAGAGCCGCGACCTGGGTCTGCGGGTGTTCATCGGCCAGCGGCAGGCGTCGGTCTCCGGGTCCGACATCAGCGCCGAGGCCCGCGCCAAGCTGGTCGCCCGATGTGTCGCCATGGCGAGGCTCGCGCCCGAAGACCCCTACGCGGGATTGGCCGACCCCGATCGCCTGGCCCGCGGGCCGCTCGCCGACCTCGACCTCTACGATCCGGCCGAGCCCCTGCCGGAAGCGCTCGAAGCCAAGGCGCGCATCGCCGAGGCCGCCGCCCGGGCGGTGCCCAAGGTGACCAACTCCGATGGCGGCTCGGCGTCCTGGTCCGCAGGCCAGTGGCGGATGCTGACCAGCGCCGGCTTCTCCGGCCTGCACCGCGCCTCGTCCTTCTCGCTGGGCGCCTCGGCCATCGCCGGCGACGAGGGCGGCATGGAAACCGGCTACGATGGCCGCGCCGTCCGCTGGCAGACCGACCTTCCCGACGCCGCCGACATCGGCGCCGAGGCCGGCCGTCGCGCCGCGGGCCGGCTCGGCGCACGCAAGATCCAATCCACCACCGCGCCGGTGATCTTCGAAAACCGGCTGGCGGCGTCCCTGATCGGCCCCCTGATCGGCGCCATCTCCGGCCCCTCGATCGCGCGTGGCACCTCGTTCCTGAAGGACAAGCTGGGCCAGCCGGTGTTCGCCAAGGGCATCCGCATCACCGACGATCCGCACCGGCTTCGCGGCCTGGGCTCCTCGCCCTTCGATGACGAGGGTGTGGCCAATGGCCCCGTGAGCCTGATCGACGACGGGGTGCTGACCACCTGGCTCCTCAACACCTCATCGGCCCGCCAACTCGGCCTCAAGACCACCGGCCATGCGTCGCGCGGCCTCGCCGGTCCGCCGGGCGTGGGGCCGTCCAACCTGACCCTGCAGCCGGGCGCCCGCACCCAGGCCGAGCTGATGGCCAACGCGGGCGCGGGCCTGTTGGTCACCTCGATGTTCGGGCCTTCGCTCAACGGCAACACCGGCGACTGGTCGGTGGGCTGCTCCGGATTCTGGTTCGAGGGCGGCGAGATCGCCTATCCGGTCAACGAGATCACCGTGGCCGGCAACCTGATCGATATCTACACGCGGTTGATCCCGGGCTCCGACCTGGAGATCCGCGGATCGTTCAACGCGCCTTCGATCCTGATCGACGCCCTGGCGATCGCCGGCCTCTAGACCCGAGGGCTGTCTGGGCCTATCGGCTGCGCCACAAAGTCGTTTCAGGCGTTGCGAGACCATGGCTGACAAGCAACTTCTTCATCTGGTGATCGGCGGCGAACTGAAGTCGCTGGAAGGTCACGCCGAGTTCAAGGACCTGAGCAAGGTCGATCTGGTGGGCGCCTACCCCAACTACCGGCAGGCGCTGGCCGCCTGGCGCGGCAAGGCCCAGCAGACGGTCGACAACGCGCTCATGCGCTATTTCATCATCCACGCCCACAAGCTGCTCGACCCCGAGTCAGACGACCACGATCACGAGCATTAGGGCCTCCCCTCCTGCTCGTCATGGCCGGGCTTGTCCCGGCCATCCAGACGCACTGAGATCGACCGGATTACGCGCCCCGTCGCCGTTCGCGTCCTGCGGCCGCCGGCGTTTCTGGGTGGCCGGGACAAGCCCGGCCATGACGATCGTTTAGGTCAGGAGGGCGATCTATTCGCGGCGCAGCAGCTTCTCCGTCAGGACCGACCCCAGCATGCCGGCGCGGAAGTCGGCCTTCATGCCGGCGGGGTCGTACATCGGGCTCTCGACCCATTCGAGGAACGACAACCCGGCGGGCTCGCCCTGCGCAAGATAGCGTTCGAAGACGTAGTCCAGCACACCGGTCTTGCCCTGTTTGACGTGCAGATAGCGCAGGTTCAGCTGATCCAGGGCCTCGCGGATCGGCAGGCCCTTGCGGAAGTGCATGTAGAAGACGCTCATGATCCCGGCCCGGTCCGCGCCGGACTTGCAGTGGATCAGCGCCGGATAGGTCAGCGTCTCATAGAGCCGCTTGGCGCCCAGCACCCGGTCGCGGCTGGGAACCTCGCGCGAGGTGATCGTGAAGTCGACCAGTTCCAGGCCCAGCCGGCGGCAGGCGTCCTTTTCCAGCGCGTGGAAGCTCGCGTCGAACCCGCCGCGCAGATTGACGATGGTCTTGACGCCCCGGTCCTTCCAGGCGGCGAACTGATGCGGCCAGGGCTGGTTGGTGCGCACCAGTTCGTCTGAAATCCAGTGGGCGTTCTGGAATCCCAGCCGCAGGTAGGCGTGGTCGTTCCAGAGGTAGTCCGCATAGGTCTTGAACCGCCCGACCGGCGTGGCGAGATCGAATTCGGGCTTGGTTGGCGCGAGGCTCATCGCGCCCTACGTAAGGGTTCCGCCGCTTCGGCGAAAGCCGCGCGGGCAAAGGGCGGCGAGCCCGCGTCGTCCCGGGCGCCCGTCTTGACTTCAACCCCGCATCGGACGACCCCAGGTTCCATGAGCGAGCGCGCCCCGCCAGAGCTTTCCGCCCGCGCCCTGATCGCTCGGGTGTCCCGGGTCTATTTGGCCCCGCGATGGAAGGGCTGGGTGACCGCCCTGCTGGCGGCGATCGGCGTGGCCTACTGCAGCACCCAGCTGATTCACCTGCTGAAGCCCGCCACCGACGAACTGATGGTGTCGCACAAGGCGCGGGACCTGATCGTCATACCCCTGACGCTCGCCGCCTACGCCATCGGCCGGACGGTGGCGCAGGTCATCCAGGCCTCACTGATCAACCGCATTGGCAACGCGGTGGTGGGCGACATCCAGGTCCAGCTGTTCGGCAGGCTGGTGCGGGCCGACCTGGCGCGGCTGCAGAGGGAACACTCCGGGGCCTACGTCTCTTCGGTGCTCTACGACGCCGGCCTGATTCGCGAGGCCGCAACCTCCGGGGTGGTCAACTACACCCAGAACCTGCTGCAGGTGATTGGCGCGGGGGTGGTGATGATCAGCACCGACTACACCCTGGCGCTCGTCGTCCTGGCCGCGGCGCCGCCGGCCACCTGGATCATGCGGCGGTTTTCCAGGCTCACCAGCAAGGCCGCGCGTGGCGCGATGACCGAAACGTCGGCGCTTTCCAGCGCCATCATGGAAAGTCTCGACGGCGTGCGCGTGGTGAAGATCGAGGGCCGCGAGGCCTATGAGGAGTCGCGCGTCGCCGAGGTGGTCGGCCGCCGACAGGCGCACCTGATCAAGGGGGCCAATGCGCGGGCCTATGCCGCGCCGGCCACGGAACTGCTGATGACGCTGATCACCGCGGCGATCATCGCCTATGTGGGCTGGCGCTCGATGCACGGCCACATGACCCCCGGCGCGTTCATCGCCTTCGTGGGGGCGCTCGGCCTGGCGTCGCAGTCGCTGCGCCAGCTGGCCAACCTGCAGACCGTGTTCGCCGAGGGCATGTCGGCGGCGAGCCGGCTGTTCGCGGCGCTGGACATCGAGGCCGAGGTGCGCGAGGCGCCGGGCGCGAAACCCCTGCCCATCGGTCAGGCGACGATCCGCTTCGACCACGTGGACTTCGCCTATGGGCCGCAGGGCGCGCCGACGCTTTGCGACGTGTGTTTCGAGGCCCGGCGCGGCGAGACGGTGGCCCTGGTCGGTCCCTCCGGCGGCGGCAAGACCACCATCCTGAACCTGATCCCGCGCTTCTATGACGCCACCGCCGGCCGGGTGAGCATCGACGGCCATGACGTCCGCTCCGTGACGCTGGCCTCGCTGCGCGACCGCATCGCGTTGGTGACCCAGGAGCCGTTTCTGTTCGACGACACCATCCGCGCCAACATCGCCTATGCGCGCCCCGACGCCACCCCGGCGCAGATCGAGCAGGCGGCCCGGGAGGCCGCGGCCCACGAGTTCATCCTGGCCCTGCCGCAGGGCTATGACACCTCGGTGGGCGAAGCCGGCGCCCGGCTTTCCGGCGGCCAGCGCCAGCGGATCGCCATTGCCCGCGCCTTCCTGAAGGACGCGCCGATCCTGCTGCTCGACGAGGCCACCAGCGCGCTCGACACCGAGAGCGAGGCCCAGGTGCAGGCGGCGCTGAAGCGGCTGATGGCCGGCCGCGCGACGATCCTGATCGCCCACCGCCTGTCCACCGTTCGCGGCGCCGACCGAATCTATGTGATCGACAAGGGCCGCATCGTGGAGACTGGCGACCACGCCAGCCTGATCCGCAAGCGCGGCCTCTATGCGCGGCTCGCCAAGACCCAGGACCTGGATTTCGAGGCTGACGCCCCGGAGCCGGCGGCTTGAAGGCGTGGCTGCGCAGCGACGGGGTCCAGGCCTTCCTGGGCTGGCTGCTCGGGACCTATATCCGCCTGATCCTGAAGACCGTGCGCTGGACGCACGAGAATCTGGCCTGCGTCGAACCGGTGCTGGCGGGCGAGGCCGGCGCAGTGGCGCTGTTCTGGCACGGCCGCATCCCGCTGTGCCTGGCGACCGCGCCGCAGTGGTGGCGCAAGAAAACCAAGGCGCTGATCTCGCCCTCCTCCGACGGCCAGTTCATCGCCACGGCGCTGGAGATGGCGGGCTTTCCCGGCATCCGCATTTCCACCGCCAAGCCGGGGGACACCGCCAAGGCCCGCCAGGCGGTCGCAGCCTTCCGCGAGGCGATCCACCACGTGTCCGAAGGCGGCGCGCTGGTCGTCACGCCCGATGGGCCGCGCGGCCCCAACGAAATCATCGCGCCTGGCGCCCTGCAGATCGCCCGCCGATCCGGCCAGCCGGTGTTCCTGATGGGCATCGCGGCCAACCCGGCGAAGCAGTTCGACACCTGGGACAAGGTGATGTTCGCCGCCCCGTTCGGCCGCGGCGCTGTCGTCTGGGACGGCCCGCTCTACGTCCCTGCCGACGCCGATGAGGCCCAGGTGGGCGCGCTGATCGCTGATTGGTCAGCCCGCCTCTCCGCGATCACCCGGCGGGCAGAGATGCTGGTCGGACGCAGCGCGCCTTAAGCCGCATTGATCCAGTCCGCGCACGGTGAGACATAAGCCCATGGCCAAGGCGCACGACCACCACGATCACCACGACCATGATCACCACGATCATGGCGACGCGCATGATCACGACCCCGGGGCCCACAAGCATGGGGCCCACAAGCACGGGGCCAACAAGCATGGGGCCCACAGGCACGGCCATGGCCACAGCCACGGCCACCACCACCATCACGTCCCCACCGACATGGGCCGCGCCTTCGCGATCGGGGTGACGCTGAACGCCGCCTTCGTGCTGATCGAGGTTGGCGCAGGCTTCTGGTCGGGCTCGATGGCGCTACTGGCCGACGCCGGCCACAACCTCTCCGATGTGCTGGCCCTACTGATGGCGTGGGGCGCCACCGTGCTGGCCCGGCGCGCGCCCACCAGCCGGCGGACCTATGGCCTGCGCAAGGGCACCATCCTGGCCTCGCTGGGCAATGCGGTCTTCCTGTTGCTGGCGATCGGCGGGATCGTGTCGGAATCCATCCACCGCCTGACCCAGCCGGGCGCGGTCGCCACCACCGCGGTGATGATCACCGCCGGCGTCGGCATCCTGATCAACGGCGGGACGGCCTTGCTGTTCATGCGCGGCAGCCAGGACGACATCAACGTCCGCGGCGCCTTCCTGCACATGGCCAGCGACGCGGTCATCTCGCTCGTCGTGGTGATCGGCGCGGGCATCATCGCGCTCACCGGCCTGCAGTGGATCGACCCGGTGCTGAGCCTCGGCATCGCCGTGGTGATCGTGGCCGGCACCTGGGGCCTGTTGCGCGACTCGGTGAACCTCGCCCTCGACGGCGCGCCGCGTGAGATCGACGTCGCCGAGGTCCGCGCCTGGCTCGGCGCCCAGCCGGGCGTCGAAGAGATCCACGACCTGCACATCTGGGCCATGAGCACGACCGAGACGGCGCTGACCGCCCATGTGATCCGACCCGCAAACGACGACGCCGACCAGTTCCTGCATGCCACCTGCGAGGCGCTCTCCACGCGCTTCAACATCGGCCACTCGACCCTGCAGGTGGAGACCGACAGCGAGAATGCCTGCCGGCTCGCGCCAGCAGGCGTGGTGTGAGCCGAGTTCCGAACACCCTGCCGCTGGCGCTCTACGCCACGGCGACCAGCCTTCTGGAGCCGCTGGCGCCCAGCCTGCTGCGCCGCCGCGCGCGGGCGGGCAAGGAAGATGCGAGCCGCCTCGCCGAACGGCTCGGGCGCGCGACGACGCCACGGCCGGAGGGGCCGCTGGTCTGGCTGCATGGGGTGAGCGTCGGCGAGAGCCTGTCGCTGCTGCCGCTGATCGCGGCGCTGAAGGCCAGCCGCTCGGATATCAATATCCTCGTCACCTCCGGCACGGTCACCTCGGCGCAGGTGCTGGCGCAGCGGCTGCCGGCGGGCGTGATCCACCAGTTCGCGCCGGTGGACACGCCGGGCGTGGCGGCCCGCTTCCTTGACCACTGGCGGCCGGGCGCGGCGCTGTTCGTCGAGAGCGAGCTGTGGCCGAACCTGATCGTCGCGGCCAAGACTCGCGGCGTGCGGCTGGCGCTGCTTTCGGCGCGGATGACCGAGGCGAGCGCGGTGGGCTGGCGCCGTGTCCCGGCGACAGCGCGGGACCTGCTGGACGCCTTCGACCTGATCCTGCCTCAGGATGCCGCAACGGCGGCGCGGCTGCGAGGGCTCGGGGGCGACGTCGGCTCTGATCTGAACCTCAAGCTGCTGGGCGACGCGCCGCCCGTGGACGCGGCGACCGTCGCGGCCCTGCGCGCCGGCCTCGCGGGTCGCAAGGCGGTGCTCGCCGCCAGCACCCATCCGGGCGAAGAGCCGCTGATCGCCGACGCCTTCCGCAGGGCCACCGCCGATGGCCCAACGGCCGTGCTGATCCTCGCCCCGCGCCACCCGGACCGCGGCCCGCAGGTCGCCAACGACGTCGCCGCCATGGGCTTTACCGTCGCCCGCCGCGCGGCCGGCGAGCCTCTGAGCCCGGCAACCACCGCCTATGTCGCCGACACCCTGGGCGAGCTCGGCGCCTTCTATAGCGTGGCCGACGCCGTGGTGATGGGCGGCAGCTTCGTGCCAGGCGTCGGCGGCCACAATCCGCTGGAGGCCGCACGTCTGGAGGCGGCGTTGATCACTGGGCCGCACGTCTTCAACGCCCGCGAGATCTACGCCGAGATGTTCGCGGAGGCCGCGGTCATCGAGGCCGCCGACACGACGGCGCTCGCCCGCCACATCCAGGGCCTGCTCGCCAACCCGGTCATCGCGCGCCGGATTGGCGAAGCGGCCGGCGCCTATGCCGGACGCCAGGGTGCGGCGCTGGCCTCGGCGATGACGCTCATCGAGCCCCTGCTGCCCGCATGAAGCTCTCGACACCCCGCTGGTGGTACACCCGCGATATCAGCGCCCGGCGCGGCGGCATGCCGGTGTCGCGGATGCTGCTGACCCCGGTCTCCTGGATCTGGGCGGCGGTGACAGCGCGGCGGATCGCCCGGACCGTCCCCGTCGATCCGGGCGTGCCGGTGATCTGCGTCGGCAACCTCACCGTCGGCGGCGCGGGCAAGACGCCGGTGGTCCGGGCGCTCGCCGAGCGGCTGGCGGCGCGCGGCGTGGACGTCCACCTGCTGTCGCGCGGCTATGGCGGACGGCTTGAGGGTCCGGTCCGGGTCGATCCGGCGGCCCATACCAGCGCCGACGTGGGCGACGAGCCCCTGATGCTGGCGCGCGACTACCCTGTCTGGGTGGCCCGCGACCGGGCGGCCGGCGCGCGCGCC
>JANYET010000035.1 GCA_025359785.1 Alphaproteobacteria bacterium
TGCGGGCTGTGGCGCGACAGCCTTCGCGTTGGCGGGCTTGCCAGGCCGAAGCGCCGCAGGCGCGAAGGCTGGTGGGGACTCCGGGAGTCGAACCCGGACGGATTACTCCGAGCGATTTTAAGTCGGTTCAGGAAAACGTAAGTTCCTGATATTGCAACCGAAAATGTCTTTTGCTCGACTTTATGTGTAAGAGAATGTGTAAGTTTTGGGGCTTGCTCCGCTGTGGATGGGTCGCCCCACGTCCGCGTGCGGTCGCCGACTAGGTCTCACCGATCCCGTAGCTCGACGCAAGCCTAGCGCGCAATCCTTCCACAATCCTTTAGGGGCGCGGCGACGGCCGCGCCCTCCCTGTCAGCCGTACAGGTCGCGCTGCTCCCAGCGCGCCCACGCCACGCGCCAAGACAGGCGATCCGAAAACTCGTTCAGCAGCGCTGACGTGAGCATCACGGGGCCGCCAGCTTCCTCGGCGTCTCCGGGCTCAAGGAACTCGGACCAGTAGCCGTTTTCCCCCAAAGGAATTGGAGCGCCCGGCGGGTGCAGCACCTGAAGCTCAAGGTGAGAACAGGCGTCCTGAAATCCTCCGGATGCCAAGCCAAGCCAGTCCGCCTCGTAGCTCACCAGAATGGTGATTTCATTCCAGACCAGCGCCTCTGTGCTGATGCACCGCTGCCAGGCGGTGAAGCCTTCTGCTGAGCTATGAGAGGTCATGTGGAAGCTCCTCATTCCACCGCGAGACCATCCCGCGGCTTCATGGGGAGCCCTGGGATTGGGCCATTGAGCCGGCAGTCCACCTCGAGCGAAGCGAGCCCGAAGGGAGCAAGCTGCACGGAGCGCGAAGCGCGTAGGAAGCGCAGCTGGGTTGACGGCCGGCGGGCCCGGTCCACCCTTCCCTGGATGATGCCGCGCACTGGTCTGTCGCCGGGTGAATGAGATTCTGAGATGGCCCCCCGCTGCGAGCCAAACCGTTCCCGCAGCGCCTTGCAGCCGAAGTCCGTGTCATTTGACTAGAAGAGCGAGCCTTGCCGCGCTGCCTCCATATGACTGCGCCATTCCTCGCTCGACGCTTCCTCCTCCAGCCAGGCACAAACATAGGCTACCGGCCCACCGGCGGCCTCGACCTCGCCCAGCGGCACGAAGTGCGAACGGTAGCCGGTCCTCGTGATCGGCAGCGGCGTTCGTTGGGTGGTCTCAACTTGCAGATGGGCGATGCACCCACCGGTCCCGAACCACTCGGCCTCGTAGGAGACTGACAGGGCTATGCCCTGCCAGTCGATGGCGCTGCTGACGATATGGCGTTCCCTTTTCATGGCTCGCCTCAGTATTCTGAGGCGAGCATGACGGTGAGGACGCGGTGCGTCAGGGCGGGGTCCGACGGGTCCTCGGAACCGTGCGACAGCGACGGGTCATAGTAGTCGATCTTCCAGAAGAGGGTTTCGCCGCCAAGATTGAGCGAGCCGAAATCATGCTCGCCGTAAGGGTCGTTGCTGGCGGTGAAGTCATTGAACCCGCGCACCGCGCAGACCGCCTGGGCCACGAAGTCCGCTCCGAGGGCCTGGACCCCATCGGTGAGCATCCACTGGCCGAGAGCCGATGTTCCTGACATGCGCAGCGTGTCATTGAGCGTGCGCACCCGGTTGAGCCGGGCAGCGGGTGTGGGTTCGGGAAGCCCCGGTTGTGATTGATGCTGGGCCATGGTGGTTCTCCTTCCAAGTTGCCACGGACCATTCCGCGGCTTCATGGGGAGCCCTTGGCGCGGGCCATCGAGGCGGCGGTCACACCCCGCGCGAAGCGTGCCCGCAGGGAGCGGAGCTGCACGAAGCCGAAGGCGAAGGAAGCGAGCTGGGTTGACCGTTGCCGGGCCTGTGCCAGACCTGCTCACCAATAGAAGACGTGAGTGACCGGAGCGACCTGAAGACCAACTTCATGGCCTTGGGCAATGCCGACAACGACGGGGACGTTTCCTTCGCATCCCAATCGCCGAGACAGCCCGAGTTGTCTTGGGCCGCTGACAATTGGCGGGCTAGGAATACTGCTTGAGCAGGAAGTCGAGGGTCATGTTCTCGGCAATCGCGTCGTGGGGGATCAGGGCATATTGCCATGGCTTCCCGCCATAGGATCTCGCGTGCTCTGACGCCCAACCGCACCATTGGATGGCGACATCTCGCTTAGCCAGAACGTCCTTGTCCTGCATCTGCGTCGCCATTTTTGGCTCCAGCATCAGGATGCGATCTTCGGTTTCAGCGACAAAGTCCGGCTGATATTCGAGGTGGTCGTTGCCGCTGCGATAGAACATCTGAAACTGCCCCTTCGCAGGACGCATCCATTTGAGCGACTCCCGCTCCAAGATGACAGACAGTTTGCGTTCCGAATCCGATTGGAACTTGGTCACGGTCGAAAGGCACTTCGCGAAGCCACCGAACAGGTAGCGCGCCATGTTGCTCTTGTCGGCCGGCGCGACCCGATAGTCCAAGGGAGCTTCACGGAGCGCTGTGTAGGCGCTCTCACGTAGTTCCGTGAAGCCCTGCCTGACCTCGTGGTGATACTCCACGGTGTCGTCTTTCCAGAAATGGTCCTGCATCTGGGCGTGCACGGCGCGAGCGATTTCCCGCTGGTGCAGCGCCAGCACTTGGCCGACTTCACTCTCCGGGAGATAGCC
The DNA here is from genome assembly GCA_025359785.1 of Alphaproteobacteria bacterium. GTDB lineage: Bacteria > Pseudomonadota > Alphaproteobacteria > Caulobacterales > Caulobacteraceae > Phenylobacterium. The sequence continues at coordinate 2,657 of JANYET010000035.1, forward strand.
GAGCAGGTGGCTGACTACCTGTCCGGCCAGCTCGTAGAGCAAATCGGCGTGGTCGTCGTAGGCGATGTCGGGGAAGTCGATGAGGCCGCTGACGACGTAGTCCTCCAGCCGTCGCTCCACGAGACTGCTTTGGGATAGTCCGATGACGTCAACCTGGTCGGTGCGCAGGTGCTTGGCCCAAAGTTCAGCGCTGGGCGCTGGGTAGCGCATCCCCGCAAGGTCGAGAGTAAACGACTTAAACCCTGCCTTGACCTCCCCTTTTGGCATGACCGTGATGCGGGGGATGTCGATCGTGCGTTCGACCATGAGTTTTGCGGTAGCGGCGATGACGGCCGCCATGTCGGGCATCGGTTTGGCGAGGCCCTCCAATTCCAACTGGGCAGGCTGATACTGGGCTTGCACCTCGCGAACGACTTGCTCCTGCACGTCCGGGCGCGAGAGGTAGGAGACGCTCGGAACCTTGTCGGGCTCGCGCGCCAGTTTGCGGAAGGCGTCATACGCCAGGCGGGCGACGCGGAGGTCTTCTGGATCGGCAAAGGCCGGCGCTGGTGCTGGACCGGCAACCTCCGCGCCGCCTTCGCTCTGAGCTGTTTGAAGGCCCAGGCTGCCAAGGATCGTGGGCGCGGCGACGACCGTCACTGTCTTGCGTTCAAAGTCGCCGGCGTCGAGCACCAACTGCTTCAGGCGGATCGGCGAATTCGGGTTGTTCGCCTCGTCCACGATTTCCTGAAACCGGTCATGCGCGACAATGTTGAGCCGGTCGACAGAGGTCACGCCTGTTCGCTTGCCATAGGGAAGGCGCAGCCCTCGGCCGATACTTTGCTCGATGAGCGTTCGGGCATTGGCGGCGCGCAGCGGGATGATCGTGTAGAGGTTGGTTACGTCCCACCCCTCTTTCAGCATGTTGACGTGGATGACGATCTCAACGGGGTTGTCGTTCTGCTCAACGGTCAGCAGCTTTTCGACCGTCTCCTCCTCCTTCACGCTTGAATCCACCTGGATAACTTTGGCGGCGTAGCGGCCCTCGAAAAACGCATCGGACTGAATCAGCGCCGTCAGCTCGGCTGCATGGGTCGTGTCGCGGGCGATCACGAGGACGAACGGCTTGACGATCCGCTCACCGTTCTCACGGGCGTAGGTCTCAAGATCGACCTTGACGCTCTCGTGCAAGCGAACGCCGTCCTCCAGCTTCATAAGCTGAACAGCGTCGGGCGACTTGCCCGCCGGATTGAAGTCTTTGCGGGTGACGACGGCGGGCTCTTTGACGAACCCGTCTTCCATGGCGCGGGCGAGCGGGTAGTCGAAAATGACGTTACGAAAAGCCACCGGGCCACGCGGGCTTTCGACGAACGGGGTGGCGGTAAGTTCGAGGCCCAGAACCGGCTTCAATTCGTTGATGGCTCGCATTCCCGCCGTGGCGCGGTAGCGGTGCGATTCGTCCATCAACAGGACCAAGTCCGGCAAGCTCGCGAGATAGTCGAAGTAGCTCTCGCCGATCTCTTCACGGAAGGAGCGGATGCGCGGCGAACGCCCCCCGCGCACTTCCGACGAGATCTTCGCAATGTTGAAAATGTTGATGGTGGTTGGGAAGAGCTGGCCGCCCGATGCAATCTGGCGCTCGTAGGTTTCGCCGGTCGTCAGAACGGGCGGCGAAATGGCGAACTCCGAGATACCCTTGAAAACGTACTTGGACGTGTTCGGCGTGAAGTCGGCGATCAGCTTGTTATAGATGGTCAGGTTGGGCGCCAGGACGAAGAAGTTGTCGATGCCGTGCGCGAGCTTCAGGTAGGCGATGAACGCCCCCATGAGCCGCGTCTTCCCGACGCCTGTCGCCAGCGCGAAACAGAGCGACGGGAAGTCGCGTTCGAAGTCCTGAACCCCAGGGAACTCGCTCTTGATTATGTCGAGCGCGGCAGCCAGGTCGCCAGCCTTGGCCGGCGATACGATCTCGGTCACGCGGTCCAGAATTTCGAGGCTGCGCCGCTGAGGCGGACGCAGACTCAAGCGGCTAGCGATGGCGTTCACATGACGAAAGTTGCTCATTGTGCATCCCCGTCATCGAACAAATCTGGAGGCCCCGCAGCGACTATGGGCGCTTCTGCCTGCGGAAGGTTGGCGACGTTCAAGCTGTAGTCGTCATGACCCCATTCGCAGCGAGCGCGGATATGGTTGGGTATCTTGCGTAGCGTCAGGTTGGGCCAGAGTTCAGCATTGCCCCGGAACGCCGAACAAAGAATCAAAAGCGAGCGACCTTCGCCGACGTCTTCGCTAAGCGCTGCGAGTTCCTCGGGTCCAAGCGATTGTGTAGTGACATAGAGGAAGTCTCGCTCAGACGAATGTCCCTGTTGCCAATACACGTCGAGGCTGGGCTCGTAGATGAATCCCTCCAGCTTGCACAAAGCCTGCGCCAGCATCGACGAATTATAATCCTTCGAGATAACCTCGCGACCCCACTTGTCCATTTCCAAGAGTGATGGCGCCAGCTCGTAGTAGCGGAATCCGCCGCCACCCTTCCAATCGACAGCCTTGCTGATACCGCCCTGATCGGCACCGCCGATCACTTTCGTTAGTCGTGGCACAATGTGACTGGTGCAATGATCGCCAAGCTCGACCATGATCCAACGGCGGCCCAGCTTTTGGGCTACCGCGCCTGTGGTCCCCGATCCCGCAAACGAGTCGAGCACCAGGTCTCCTGGATCGGTGCACATCTCGATCACGCGTTGCAAAAGAGCTTCGGGCTTTTTCCCTTTTGGGAATGCAACGCCGCCTTCTTCGCCAACACCGCCTGCCGTCTTTATGTCAGTCCAAAAGTCACCTGGATTGTAGGTGAGATACTTATCGGCAAATAGAAGCCTAATTCTTGGATCTCGGCTCGTGTGATCGAAGTTCGTTTTGAAGACGGACAACTTGCGGCGGGCCGATAAAACAGCGCTAATTTCATTGTCTGTGCGTGCGTTGAGTGCGCGCTCCTTTAGGCTTCCTGCGCCGACAGCCTGCACAATTCGCCAAGCATTTTGCCATTTCCAAGTGTCACGATCACCGGAAGCTATACTGTTGTCTCGGAAAAAACTCGACAGCGATACAATTTTTACTTCAGATAAAAGCCTATTGGCCTCAGCAACTGCGCGATTTTCCGACTCTTCGGCATCGAGCATCCCCTTGAGGATTTCTAAATTATCCTCTTCGATGCCCACCAAAACTTCTTTATATTCGTCGTTCCATGTTTCTCGCGGAATTCTGATGGGCCGCACTTTTGGTGAGCCGTCACCTTTATAGACGAGTATATATTCCTTCTGCTTGGGCATACGTTTCTCGGCGTGGGCCATCTTCACGCCGGTTGCCTCGCTCATTTTTACAGCAATAATATTTAGACGGTTACTACGCCCAAATATTTCGTCCAACAATACAGTCAAATAAGCGACTTCATTGTCATCGATCTGTACGAAAAATAGCCCGTCCGGGGAAAGAAGGCGCTTCAAGAGCTCCATCCGATCCCTCATCAATGATAGCCAAACCGAATGCTCAAGGCCATCGTCATAGTGCTCAAACGCACTTCCGGTATTGTAGGGCGGGTCGATATAAATGCACTTCACCTTCCCGGCGTAGTCTGCTTCCAACGCTTTAAGTGCGAGCAGATTGTCCCCGTGGATCAGCACATTGTCGAATATGTCATCGGGAGAGAGGCGTGCAGCGGCGTGGAAGCTCTTCTCGACATCCTCGATGAGAATGCGCGGCTCCAGGCGAGGGCGATTGCTCTTACCTACCCATGTCAGTTCGAGTTTCTGTTTCTTACTCATACGCGGCCTAGCTAGGTTTCTTGAGTGGATGCAGACGGCGTGAATCGGCGCTGTTGCGCCAGTAGCTGCCGGATTTGTCGTTGTTCGGCCACCCGTGAAGCGGATGGATCAGTGCATCGACCAACTGCTCAACTTGCTTGGCAAAACCCACCGCATCGCTGTCCAGAAGTTCGAACGAGATTTCCTTGAAGTGAGCACCAAAGATATTTCGCGCTTGGCCAATTTTCGCCAGCTCATCCAGGATTGGTTTTAGCGCGATTGTGTTCGATGGCGGGGCCGCAGGGTCGGCGATGCCGTCCCGAATTTCCACCTTTAGCGCGTCCCGCAGCTTGCCACTTATGGCGGGCAGCAGATCGCCCAAAGTGTAGGCCGCGCCGTGGCGACGGGGGACCGCGCATTCATATTTTTGGGTGAGGTAGTCCAGCGCCGCCTCGAGGATCACTCCCGCCTTGCTGCAAATCGCCTGCGGATCAACGGGCGAAGCGTTGAGAAGCAATTTGAGACGGTCGATCTCAGGCAACGAGCTGGTGAGACGAAGTCCATGGTCAATGCCCCATTTCGTCAGCTCAACGAACTGGCAGGGCTGGTCTGGCTTCAACGTCCCCCAGCGGAAGCGCTCCCGCCATGGGCGATAGTGGGTGGTTACGATGGTATGGCGGAACTTGCTGCTCACCTCGTAGACCATGCCGATCACGCGCTCGACATGCGGCTCGTCTACGCTGCCCAGCACGTCGTCCAAAATCAGTACCGTGTCATCCGGCCGGTCGCGCGCGGCCAACGCCAGGAACACGCAGAGGCCTAGCGTATCCAAATGAGATTGGCTGAAATAGGCCTGCGGCGGCGCATCCTGGCCGGCGAACTTGGCCATCAACTCCATTGAGGCGCGCTTGGCAGGATCGAGTGGGAGCGCAATCGCGTCCAAGCCCTCGCCTGGGTGAACGGCCTCATAGAGCTTGCCCACGTCCTGGGCTATTTCCGAAATGATGCCGTCCGTGAACTTCTGGCGTTCCTCCATGCACTGCGTCAGAGCGAGGTCGACCTTGGGCGTCAACGCCGCGAGATCCTTGCGGCGAGTGACATTGGACTCGTAGCGTTCAGCGGCGCTCTTCAAGGCCGCGATGAATTTCGATTCTTCGTGCCAGGAGGCTTCGACCGCGGGCCAAGACGCCGCGACATCGGCGTTGTCCGCTAGCCATTCGGTGAGCTTGGCAGGATCGGCTTGCTGCGCGGGCGGGAGTTTGACTTCAGCCTTCCAGGTATGCGCCGTCTGGGCAGTAGCAAATGCAGCAGCTGCCTTCAGATAGTCCGCCTCGGTCCTCGTTGCCGCGCCTTCTGCGCTGCCTAGCGCAGCCTGGGCGGTCTTCTTGGTCGCGTCGGCGGTTTTGAGGGACGCGAGATTCTTGAGCCGCTCTCCGATTGAATCCGCCAAGCCAGCCATGTTCTCTTCGCTGCCGCAGAGTGGGCATTCGGCGGCGTCTGGATGCGCGTGCAGATACTCGCGGCCGGTCTCAAGAACGGCCAGCGCCTCCCCAGCGCCCTCGGTCGCCACCGCGATTGCGTCGGTCAAAGCTTTTTCTGCCGCCGCTAGAGACCCCTTCGCGGCAACGACTGCGGCCTGACCAGTCGCAAACTTCTCTGGAAACGGCTTGAGGGCTTCAAACGTCGTCCGCAGTTTACCGATCGCTGCGATGTCGGCGGCCAAATCTGCCACGGGCTCTGCAAGCTTCTGCTTTGCCCATGTGACAGGGTTGAGGCTGGCGGGTTTGCCTGCCGCTTCGTAGAAGCCCTGCAAGGCTGCCAGGTTTTCGTTCTCGGCGTCCTGGGCCTGTTGTTTCTCGGTTGCGAGCGATTTTCCGAGCTGCCGAAGCGTCTCCTCGGAGCGCTCGATTGCTTCGATGTCGATGAAGCGCTTTATCTTTTCGTAGCGCGCCGCCGGTTGGGCTTGGATCAGTTCCAGAATTTGGCGCTGGCGTAGCAGTTCGATGCGCGGTCGCGCCGTCTCCGGTGAAACGGACACCTTCTTGTTGACGATCTTGCCGGTGCATTTGGCAGCGCTGGTTTCCAACTCTACGTGCACTGCGGAAGCGGGCTTTCCAGCGGTGGGCCAGAACTTGTCCAGCCCCTTACCCATGCCTCGGTCTTCAATCGAGCCGACCTTGTCAGACGCGAGAAACTCGAATGCGTCGCAGATGGTCGTCTTGCCGGTGCCGTTCTCGCCGTAAATAAGCGTGAGCTTCTTGCCCTTCTCGAAGTCGAGATTGAACGTCGCGGCAGACCCGCGAAAGGCTGTCAGCTTTAGGGATTTCAAGGTCGCGGGAGCAGTCATGACTTGCTCGCTTTCATCGACGCGAGGTCGATTTCACTCTTCCAGTCTTCACCCTTCATGGAGCCACCGGCGAGCTTCGCGATGAGTGCATCGCGCTTGTCTGCGCGCAGCAGGCCCGACTGGATCAAGCGATCCACCGTGATTGCCGCGAGCTTATCGGAAGGACTGCCACTGTCGCTCATTTGAGCCTCCACCTGATTGTGAAGAGCGGCTGAAGGTCGATCTTCTGCTCAAGCTTACCTTCAATCTGAGCGATTAGTGCAGATCTTTGCTCGTCAATCTTGTCCTGCGCATCAAACAGTGAACGGCGCTTCGTCGAGCGCTCGGCCTCAAGCGCCTTGACGGCCCGCTGACCCGCCAGTTTCTCTTCGAGTGTCAGGGCAACGGTTGCCGCGCGGCGAGCTTCCTTGATCTGACGGTCGAGTTCTTTCAGCTCCCGCTCCAGCCCAACCTTCAAGTCGTCAGACCAACCGTCGAGCTTGTCAGCCTCGGCCTCGAAGAAGCGCGCATTGCGCTCGGAGATATTCCGACGAATGTCGGCCTGCTGAGCGGACAAGGCTTCGGTGAGGGTCAACGACGCGGCGTCAGGCAGGGACGCTTCCGCCGCGACCATCCCGCCAACGGTCATGAGCCTGGAGGATACCTCGTTGCTTAGCGACATGCCGCCGTCTGTCACACCAGACAGCAGGAGGTGGTCTTCGCTCTGGCCGAGCGCATCGACGGACAGGAGCGATGCAGTCAACCAGCCCGCTTGTCCGACGAGTGGCTCCACCTGCGAGATGCGGCCCTCGTGATGCGCATAGTCGAACTCGATTTCGACAGTGGGCAGCTCACGTGCGCGAGCGCGGGAGACAATGGCTTCCCCGAGGGGGTGATTGACGCGGAAGAGATGAGCCTCGCCAGTGCGCCGGGGCAGCTCGTAGAGGCCTGTTGGAACCTTCGTTTTGTCGACCCAATCCGGCAACGCATTGAGCCGGAAGGACGAGGTGTCGACAAACTCGGCCACACCGTCCAACTCATGTTTGGCAAGCCGCATTAGCTGCTGCTCAAACTGGTTGAGATGGAGATTCGTGTCCGCGTTGCGGACCTTCAGTTTCTCCCGCACCTCGTCGTCGAAATTCTCCAACAGCTTCCGGCGAGCGTGGGTCATCGCCTCGTTTATTTCGAGGGTCAGCTCTTGCTGGAGTTGGTCAAAGGCAGCGCGAATTTCGCCCGTCTGCCGGCATTGCTGATAGATCCCCGCGATGCGTTTCTCAAAATCAACACCAGACTCGATAGCGCCCAACACCTCATCGCTTGCGCCAAAAACGCCTTCGAACAGTTGGAATTTCTCCGAGAGAAGTTCGTAGACCCGCTGGTCGGCTTCGTTCTTCTGATTGAGGAAATTGACCACAACCACGTCGTGCTTTTGGCCGTAGCGATGGCAGCGACCGATGCGTTGCTCGATCCTTTGCGGGTTCCAGGGAAGGTCGTAATTCACGACCATCGCGCAGAACTGGAGGTTGATCCCCTCTGCGCCAGCCTCCGTGGCAATCATGATTTTGCCCTGCTCACGGAAATAGTCGACCAACGCAGACCGCATGTCCGCGGTCTTTGATCCCGTGACACGATCCGAGCCGACGTGACGCGCCAACCACGCCTGGTAGATAGCTTTGGATTGGTCGTCGGTGTTTGAACCGTTGAACAGAACGATGTGATCGGCGAACGGGCTGTCCGCTAGGACGCGGAGCAAATAGGATTGGGTACGACGCGACTCCGTGAAGATGATTGCCTTCTCGTCCGCGCCGAATTCGCGCGCTTTTGCGAAGCCAACCTCAAGCGCCTTTAGCAGCGCCCGTCCTTTGGCGTTCTGCTCGATGGAGGTCGCGAGCGCAGCGAACTCTTGCAGCTCTATGATTTCCAACTCAAGCGCGCGCTGGTCCGCCTCGGTAAGCGGCTCGTTCTCGTCGTCCGACCACTCTTCGGCCGTCTCATCGAGCGCCTCGTAGTCCTCATCCAATTCTTCGATCAGCGGAGCAGGCTTGCTTTGGTCGAGGCGCTTTTGAAGGCGGTTGGAGATCGACGATAGTGCGCCGGCAATCGCAAATGTGGATGAGGCCAGGAGCTTCCGCAGCACGAGCGTCATCAGTGATCGCTGGCTAGGCGGAAGCGCCTGAAGATTGTCGCGCTGCAGGTACGCGGTAACGAGATTGTAGAGCCTGTCCTCAGCCTCGTCGGGATCGAACTTCTCAAGAATGGCGTGGCGCTTGGTGTAGGGCACGTAGGCCGTCACCTGGCGTCGCAATGTGCGGTGACAGATGGGCTTGAGGCGCTCCTTCAAAATCTGAAACGTGCGCTCCTGCGACGTGTTCGAGAACTGCTCGCGGAAGCTCTTGAGGTCGCCGAATGTATGTTCGTCGATGAAGCTGATGAGCCCGTAAAGCTCCAGGAGGGAATTCTGCAACGGGGTGGCAGTCAGAAGGAGCTTATTGCGCTCAGCCAATGCGCCCTTCAGCGTATTGGCGATGATGTTGGAGGGCTTGTAGACGTTGCGAAGCCGGTGGGCCTCGTCAATTACGACCAAGTCCCACGGCGTGGCGTGCACATCCGCCGCCTTGTTACGAGCAAATTGGTAGGAGCAAATGACAATGCTGTCCGGCTGCTCAAACGGCCGGAAGTTTCCCGCCTTGATGTCCGCGTTGTAGGACTTCGATTCTAGGATCGTGCACGGGATGAAGAACTTCTCGTTCAACTCCTGGTGCCACTGCTTGCGGAGATTGGACGGGGCGATAATGAGAATCCGCCGCTTTCTCTCGGCCCATCGCTGCGAAATAACCAGCCCGGCCTCAATCGTCTTCCCGAGGCCGACCTCATCCGCGAGCAGCGCGCCCTTTGATAGAGGTGAGGCAAACGCAAAAAGCGCCGCATCAACCTGGTGCGGGTTCATATCGACCTGCGCACCCGCTACAGCGACGGCCAGCTTGTCGCTGCTATCCGAAGAGCGCCTTCGAACTAGGTCGTTCGAAATATATTTCGAATGATAGTCGGTAATCATCCTGCCGATTGCTCGTCATTAGGTTTTTCAACGGCCGTTATTCAACAGGACCTATTCCTAGTGAAACTTACCGCTATTCAATTTACGCCGATACTGTAGCGACGGCTTCGACACTTCGCCAATCGAAAGTTGGCTCCGCACACAGGCAATACAGAACGCCGGCCTTCATGGAGTGGCCCCCTGTTGAGCGTGAAGCCAATCCACGGCGGTCTGCGCCTTGCCGGCGGCGGTGAAGATGGCGCGAGTGTCGCCCTTCAGCACCTTGAGCCAGGATTCGATATAGCCAGCATGGTCCAAGCGAGGCTCTGAGGATAGGCCGAGGTCGGCACAGAGAAATGCCGCACCCAACTCGGCGACGAGTTCCTCAACAGCGTAGGATTCCGAGCCGAAGCGGCCGGTCAGATCACGGTCAAGCCGAGCCTTTGCGCCGGTGGCATGGACGCACTCGTGACCACGCGTGGCGTAGTAAGCGTTTGCGTCCTTGAAGAGACCGAATGGCGGCAGGTGCACGGTGTCGGTGCTGGGTCGATAGAAGGCCTGGCTGCCCTCATGGTGGACCTCGATCGGCAGGCCGGTGAAGAAGGCTTCGGCCCTGGCATCACGCTCATTGTCGGACAGGATCGAAACGCTCGGCGGCGTAAAACCCTCGACCTGCGCGGCGTTGAAGACGTGGTAGGCGCGGGCCAGGATTGGGCGGTGGCCATCGCTGGCTTCCCCCTCCACGGCGGTTTCGGGGGCATCTGAGCCTCGTTCACCGAGTTGCTTCCAGAAGACCACGGTGGCGGACTTTTCGCCGGCGCGGACAGGGTGGCCCAGCTCTCGCCACTGCTTGAAGGTTGCCCAGTAGGGGGTGGTGAACCCCTTCGAATTTCCGATCAGCCAGAGAAGAACGGTGTTGATCCCGCGATAGCTGCGATTGCTGGCGACGTTCTTCGGCATGCCCGGCACGCTCTGCCAGGGAAGGCTGTAGGTCGCTGCTCCAGCTTCGATGGCGGCGACGATCTGGTTGGTAACGTCGGCGTAGAGATCGCTCTTCGGCCGTTCGTGAGATGACTGCTTCTGGTACATGGTTCGGCTCCCTTTTGAGCCGCGCGCGATTGCGCGGCTGACGGAGCCAGGTCGCCCGCCCGTAGCAGGCGGACCGGCAAACGCCGCGGCCTTGGCCGAGCCGCGTGGCGGGGCGGAGCTGCACAAGCCGCAGGTGCGGAAGCGAGCCGCGTTGCCGGGCCGGCACGGGCGGGCATGGTTCCGCCGGTCAGCCGTGTTCGTGCGCAGAGATTTTGAGCCGAGCCCGCCGGAATTCAGATCCGAACCTCGGGCTAGTGAGCAGCTTTAGTAGTCCTCCAGATCGACAGACTGTTTGAAGTCAATCGACTGGCAGGGGCTCTTCCCCCGTGACAGAGGCGGGCCGTAGAGAAGGGCATACCGAAACAAGCCCTGCGCCAGTGCGGCGCTCAGCGGCGTCATGCTGTCGTTGGGGATGGATGCGTAGAACCGTCCACCCGAAGGCGGCAATTCGAGCACGCCCACGCAGAGTGGCCGCCAGTTCTTGTCCTGCTGCCACTCAAAGGGCGTCCACACGTCCCGCTGGCCCACGAGTTTGAACAGCGCCGGCCTTCCGGCGACTTTTGGAGGGAAGATGCAGGCAGTCGCCACCTCAACCTCGATGTGTTCCCACCAGGGCTCATCCCGGTATCGAAAGTGATTCACTCCGAACGTGTATTTCGGAGCGAAATCGGTGATTTCAAAGATGAAGTGTTCCGGCAATGATTGCCGAACCTTTCGCGCTCTCTTGGCCATACGATCTCCTTATCATCGCAACCTAAAGTCTACTATAAGTTGTTGATGGCGCCACCGATCACAGCATCGCTGCTCTACGACCTCGTTCAGTGCCCTAAGCGGGTAGAGCTTGACCTGTTCGGCGATCCCAAAGATCGCAGCGAGGTGAGCCCGTTCGTTCAAATGCTTTGGGAGCGAGGCGCACTGTACGAGCGTGAGGTAGTCTCAGGCGGTGACATGACGTTGCTCGATCTCTCCGGCGAGGACGCTGGTGCAAGAGAGCAGCTCACTCTGGATGCAATGCGACGCGGCGAGCCTCTGATCTACGGAGGCCGTATCTCGGCCGATGGCTTGCTCGGCGTGCCCGATCTCCTGCGCAGGGTCGGGTCCGCCTATGTGCCGGTCGACATCAAATCAGGCCGTGGAGAAGAAGGCAGCGACGATGGCGATGGGAAGCCGAAACTGCATTACGCGGTGCAGCTCGCGCTCTATGTGGACGTGTTGGAGCGCCTGGAACTCTCTGCCGGGCGATACGGGATCATCCTCGACGTCGCTGGCGAGGAGGTCGTCTACCATCTTGAGATGCCGCGTGGCGTCCGGATGGCCGACACGTTGTGGGACGAATACCAATCCCATCTCGCTACCGCCCGCGCCATCGCCGATGAGACCCTGACTCTGAAGGGCGCTTCAGCCAGTTCCTGCAAGCTCTGCCATTGGTATTCCGCCTGCTCAACGGCTCTAAAAGAAGCCGACGATTTGACGCTCATTCCCATGCTTGGGCGCACCGTACGCGATGCGATGGAGGCCAGTGTGCCGACAGTCGCGGCGCTCGCGTCGAGCGACCTCTCCGACTTTCTCGTGAAGGGCAAACCCATCTTCAAGGGTGTCGGAGCCGAGCGGCTCGCGACGTTTCAGGCACGGGCGAAACTGCTTACCGATCCGCTCGCCACGCCGTACCTGAAGGCTCCGATTGCCCTGCCGTTTTCCGAGGTCGAGTTCTTCTTCGACATCGAAGTCGATCCGCTGAGGGACTTCACCTACCTGCACGGGATCGTGGAAAGGCGCGGCGGCGATAGCGCCAACGAGCGCTTCATCGCCTTCTTCACCGACGACGAGACCGCCGAGTCGGAATGCGATGCCTTCGCCAGGTCGGTCGCCTACCTCAACAGCGAGCCATCGGCGACAATCTGGTACTATTCGAAATACGAGCGGACGCTCTACCGGAAGCTTCGGGCGCGCTATCCGGACGTTTGCTCGGCGCAGGACATCGAAAAGCTGTTCGATGCCCAGCGCGCCATCGACCTCTATAACGACGTGGTAACGAAGGCGACGGAGTGGCCAACGCACGACCATTCGATCAAGACCCTGGCGAAGTATCTCGGCTTTTCATGGCGAGATTCGAACCCCTCCGGGGCCGCTTCCATCGAATGGTTTGACCGCTGGGTGCGGGAGCGCGACCCGGCGGTAAAGGCCCGAATCCTCGACTACAATGAGGACGATTGCAAAGCGACCCGAGTGCTGCTCGATGGCATTCGCGGACTGACGATCGAAGGCTGACGCCATACATCGAGATGTATGGGCCTGGTCGTGGGCAGGGATAGCTGCCGGCTTGGACGCGCTGTGCCTTCGGCGCGTAGTCGTTGAGCGACGTCTTAGCCTCGGGGCGTTGCGGGGTGTCCCCGCTGGAAGGGGTCGGGCGAGCCTGGATGGCTCGACCGCAGGGGAAGGCCTTCCCCTCCCGGCTTCTGCCTAACTCACGAAAGCCGGCGCAGTCGTTCCATACATTGCAACGTATGAAGACTGCCATGAGCGCGAGGGTGTCGGGGCGTGCGCTGAACTCTCTGACCAGGGTGCGGGACGGCGTCCTGCTCCAGCGTTGGAAGCCCGCCTAAACGCTGGCTGCGGGGGTGAAACGGGGGCGGCACGGAGCCCCCTGACGACCGCCCGAACTGTTGCTGACAAGACTCACACTCAGATTGTGTGGATCGGAAACGCAACCAAAACGAGAACACTTAGTGAGCACGTCGCGCCAGCGATGTATAAGTGCACACATACTGGTTTTCTTCTGTTCTCGTTCACATCTGAAAAGGTGAAAGGGCGGTTGTAATGGCGGTCTACCACCTCAGACTAAAGGTGCATTCCCGCTCTCTCGGCCGTGCTGCGAGGGAGGGCGGAGCTACCCGCAGATCAGCAGTGGCCGCTGCCGCATATCGCTCAGGTCAACGCCTCTACGACGATTCCCAGGGCCGGTGGTTCAGCTTCGACAAACCCGACGTCGTCCATACCGAGATCCTCGCGCCGGGTCCTGACGCGCCGGCATGGGTGTTCGACCGGCAGACACTTTGGAACATGGTGGAGAAATCCGAGAAGCGGCAGGATGCGCAGCTCTGTCGCGAGATAGAACTCACCCTCCCCCGCGAACTCACCCCCGATCAGCGCATCAGCCTGGTCCGCGAATTCGTGCAGGGGGAGTTCGTGAGCAAGGGCATGGTCGCCGACTTTTCGGTGCATGTGCCTGACGCCGCGGACGGGCGCGAGCAACCGCACGCGCATGTTCTCCTCACCCTGCGTCGGCTCGATCCTGCGACGCCGACGGGCTTCGCGGCGACCAAGGATCGGGACTGGAACGAGCCTGAAAATATCGCGCGCCTCGTGGCCGAGGCGCGCAAGCGTTTCAACGACACAGAGCTTCCCGAGGACAAGGAAGCGCTCGATGCAGCGGAGGCACTCCGCAACGTGAATGTGTGGCGCCGTGAGTGGGCCGAACACGCAAACGCGGCGCTCGCCGACGCGGGCTCGGAGGCCCGCATCGACCATCGGACGCTTGAAGCGCAGGGCATCCACCGCATCCCTCAGATCAGCCTGGGCATCGCCCGTCACATCGAGCGCGCATACAACTACGTGCGCGACCGCGTCACCCAATGGGTGTCGATCAAGAAGCGGGCCGACCTCTTTAAGGAGGCCCAGCATTACCAGCAGCGCGACCCGGCCAAGTTGGCGGATTTCGTAATGCGCCTATCTGAGATGGCGGAGAGCTTCACCGCTCAGTTCCGCAAAGAACCGCCAACACCAGAGGCCGACTATGAGCGATGACTTCGACCAGGTGTTTGGAAGACGGCCGGAGGCGCGTCCGCGCTTCACGGAACGTGTCGTGCAGAGCCAGGCCTTCGGCGGGCGCGCTGATCCGGTCGCCGCAATGGCGCTCGAAGCAGCCACTGAGAATACGCCCCCCGGCCTCTACAAGGCCTATGGCTTCATCCCCTCTGGCACGGTCAACCAGAGCTGCGAAATCCGCAGCTGGGTTGACGGGACGGACGTCGCCGATGGGGTGGTGTTCTTCTACCGCCTGCTCATGCAGATCGGTTTCACCGGCACGAACGAGCTGAAGCTCATGCTGCCGGACAGCATTGTCGTGCTGACCGGCCGGAACCTCGAACCGCTGCGCCTGGCGCTAACCCGCCAGCTCGCGACCTACATCCAGCAATACTCGAAACGGATTTGGCCAGCCCCCGTGCCGGGTGTCGACACGATGATCGAGCGAATCGAGATCATTCGACCCGGCGCTTAGGCAGAGCTCAGATTACGGAGCTTCTCGGCACAAGCCCGTTCTGCCCGTAATTCCTTCGCGCGCTGATAGAGTGGCAAGGCTTTCTCATAGTACGCTTTCGCGCTCTCTGGGCTGAGCGCGATTAGTTCAAGGTCGCCTAAAGCTTCGAGACAGATCGCCTCTTCCGAGAGGACGGAAGCCTGTCGGGCTAGCGCGAGCGCCTGTTCGTACAGATTGCGAGCAACGTCATAGCGAAAGCGCGCACGCGCCACGTCGCCTAATCCTTTGATGCAATTGGCGTGGCCCCACGTGAGGCCGACCCTCACAAAAATCGCGCACGCTGACTCAAAGGCTTTTTGAGCCGCATCAAGGTCTCCCTGCTCAAGGGCGATCTGTCCGAGGTGGCGGATACAGCCCGCTTCGCTGAGGTAGGCATCTGACTTTTGACTCAGCGTCAGTGCCTCATGGAAGAAGCTGGTCGCCTCATCGTAGTCAGCACGATCAAGTGCCAGCTCTCCAAGTCGCATTAGGCAGGTCGATTCACCGATCAGGAAGTCTATCTCGCGAAAGAGTTCCAGAGACTCGCGATAGGCGCTCGTCGCCTCCTCGGCCTCTAACCGTGCCCTGGCCACGTTTCCTAACGCGTGGATACAAAGGCCTTGCCCCTTCCGGTCGCCGATCTGTCGGTAGAAGGAGAGAGCCTCCTCATAGGCAGTCCAGGCGGTGTCTGGATCGCCTCGATAAAATGCGAGCTGAGCATCCAGATAGAGACATTTTGATTGGGTTTCAGGGTCGGCACCGGCCCTTCCGCTCTCAGCTACTTCTTTGAAGATGGTCGTAGAAATCCCGCGTAATATCGCGACCTGATAGATCGTGTCAGCTACCGCCAAGAAAGGGGCGCGCCGCTTCGCAAGTAATTCTCCCCGGATCACACTCTCGACGTTTCGAAAGTCCTGCTCCACGCGAACCGCCGCATCACTGTCGCCCTTTTGCATAATCCCTTCGCCCAATTCCTTTGTCAGAGCGACGAAGTGGTTGGTTACGTCGAGTGCGTCGGTTTCCGTGGTCTTACGGTAGCGCGTCGCGAAGTCACGGATGGGCGGCAGCAGGTCGATGCGCGTGTTGCGCTCCACCGCTAGGCCAAGGTTCAAGAGCCGCTCTTCGGCGGCGAACGCGTGCTCACCTAGAAGTGCTTCAACACTGTCCCTTGAAAGCCCCTGCGGAAGAGCACCGAGTAGGCTGAACAGACGCATGGCAGGTGTGGAAATTCGGCTCGACTGGATTGAGAGCCGTATCGAGCGGGCCAGCGATGTCTGCGGGCCGGGCTCGAACGCCGGATTGGTGGCGAACTCAACTCCGATGCGACCCCATTCGCGCCAGAGTGGCTCCAGGGCTGTGCGGCCGTGAGCGCGTCGGGCGACAAGCTGAATCGCAAGAGGGATGCCCCCCAGCGCGTCGAGAAATTGCTGCAAATGTTGATCGCTCAGCACCCACCCGCCAGCGACCTGAGCGAACAATTTCTCGCTCTCAATGTGGGGTAGCGGCTCGACATAGTATGATGTCCAGCCGGGCTCCTTCACCCATTCACGTCCCCGAAATGAGGCGAGGAGCGAAAGGCCTGGGGTTTGGGCAAGTTCGCTTAGCGTCGCTTCGGTTGTGCCTCGCTGGTCTGCCGGCTCCCAAGGCGTTTCAAGATTATCGAGGACGAGTAGGCTTGGCTTCGTATCAAGACTAGCCAGTGCGGCGGCCATGCCACCCGCTGGATCGCCTCCGATGCCGCGGATGATGGCTTCGCGCATAGCATCCGCCGTCATTGCTGTTTCCAGCGCGATGAACCAGCGACGTTCGCCGAAGCGCGCGGCGACGGAATGATGGTTCGCCACCGCCTTGGTTAGTTCGGTTTTGCCAATGCCTGGTCCGCCCTGGACGAGTATGGCCGCGCACGGTGTTGCGAGCACCTGCGCGAGGTCCTCGACTTCCACCGACCGACCGACAAATTGGCTCGTAGGCAACGGTAGTCGAGCACGACGCCCCAGCGAGGTAGCGGCCGCCTCTCTCTTTTTCGCCCTTATGACCGCTTTCTGACGGCGCCGATCTCGCTCTAGTGCGCGCTCCCTCGATAGCGCACGTTCGAGGTCCTCCTTCCACGTAAGGAGGTTCGGGTCGTCGCCGAACAGCTCCGCAAAGATCCGAACGATGCGATCGGACAGTGCCGCCTTCGGAAGCCCGCCTGGCTTTCTCCAATTCCGAAGGCTCCTAGCAGCGTCGCCTGCAGCGAAACCCGGTTCGTGAACAAGGCTCGCAAAGGACTCCATGATCCAGGGCGTATTCGCTTTCGTCGTGCTGCAATTGGGCCGGGTTCCCCAATTCAAGTGCCAATCCAGCAGCTCGCCGAAGGTCAAATCCCGAGAATAGGACGAAGGGTGCGCTTCAACGTTCGGGCCATTCGGCATCGGTCGCCGCCTTTTGCAGATTCGGAGCCTGCGAATACGACACAATATTCTTGAATATTTGAGAAGATTATATCAGTATTCGCAAGTGATACTGTGATTTTTGGAGTTTTATGAGCATTTCTAGCGCGGAGATTTCGGTATTATTTGGAGTTGCCGAACTTGCAAAGCGTTGCGGGCTTAAGCCCGGAGATGCCGAGGCATCGATTGGTACTGATGAAGATGCCCGGGGCCACGATCAAGCCTGCAGACTGACTTTTGTGCTCCGTTATGATCCCGAAACCGACGAGCGGATGGAGAAATTTTGCAAGCTTATGGGTCTGAAGGGTGAGGACATCGAGAACCTCTACGCAGCTTACACCGATGATATGCAGGACCGCGTCGACAAGGCCCTCGCGGGCGCACCGCGCCCACGCCACCGCTAACTAGCTTCGCATCTTCGTTTCCGCCTGATTCCGCCTGTTTCCCTAAACTCGCGTCTGAACGCGGCGCATCTCTCCGCTTGCCCAATCACGGGCGGCCCAATTGGCGGGCAGGAGAACTGAAATGACCGACAAGATGCACCCCGGCGTTAAGCACGCCGCCTTCGTGGGGCTGAAAGCCCTCCACGGCTTCAAAACCGCTCACGGCCCGGCGAAGCTCGCCTCCCGCATCCCGGGCGTCGGGCCGGCCCTGGGCCTGGTCGTGCTCGTCGCCGGCGCGGTGGCTGGCGCGGCGGCCGGCATCAACGAGTACGAAGGCTAGTTGCGCGATGGTGTTCCGCTGCCCCAACTGCGACGGCGCGATGTGGAAACGCGAACGTGGTCTCGTTCGCGACATCGACTTCTGCCTGACCTGCGGCTTCACGTGCGAAGCCCTCGGGACGGGCCTGGCCATGGCGAGCGCGGTTTCCGCGTTCGTCCTGGGCCTCGCCTCTGCCGCGTATGCGGAAGTGGGCGAGGTCGATCAGCACCAGACTTAGGCGACTGATCGGCGGTCTGGCCCCCGGCTGCAGACGGGGCACCCAGACGGAAATTGCCGCTTCCACCGACGGCGCAATGGCGTCGCCCAACATCTAATCCGCATCGAACGGAGGGTCCAGCTATGGCCCAACTGGTTTCGCGCGCCCGCAGCGTCTGGTCGGGTTCGCTCGACGATACGCTGCTGTGGCTGTCGCCCAGCGACGCCTTCCGCATCCGTGATGCGTGCGAGAACGTGCTCGTCCTCGGCGGCATTGGCAGCGGTAAGACCAGCGGCCCAGGCAAAACGCTGCGCCGCGCTATGTTCCGCGCCGGCTTCGGGGCGTTGGTGCTGGTCACCAAGCCCGACGAAGTCACGGCGTGCCTGGAAGATGCGTACTCCGCCAACCGCCAGTCGTCGGTGATCCGAGTTGATGGCCGCAGCGGCTTCAACCTGATCGAACACGAGCTGGCCCGCCAAGGTATCGCTGGCATCAACACGGTCGTCGAATCCCTGATGCGCATCCTCGAGATCGTGCGGGCCGCCGTGCCGAATGGCGGCCGTACGGGCGAGGCGTTCTGGGAAAACTCCTTCCGCCAACTCCTGCGCATGACGGTGCCGATCCTCTACGCCGCCTTCGGCTCGGTGCGGATCAGCGAAATCATCCGCTTCATCCAGACCGCCCCGGCGAGCGCGGCGCAGCTCGTCGATGAAGCGTGGCGCGCTTCTTCCTTCATGTACCAGGTGATGCACCAGGCCCGGACCGAACCGTCGGTGCCACTCGATGATGACGGCTTCGGCCGGATCGCCAGCTACTGGCAGAACGAGTTCGCGCAGCTTGATAACAAGTTGCGCACGAGCATCACGAGCACGCTCTCGACGTCGCTCGACCGCTTCACTCATGGCCGGCTGAAGCGCCTCTTCTGCGAGGACACGACCTTCGTGCCCGAGCTGACGATGCTCGGCGCGATCATCGTCCTCGATATGTCCGCCCTCGAATGGAACGAGGACGGCATCATCGCGCAACAGATCATCAAGTTCGCGACGCAGCGCGCGCTGCTGTCCCGCAACGGCCTGCCCGAGCAATTCCAGCTGCGGCCCGTCGCCATCTTCGTCGACGAGGCGCAGACCTTCTTCAACACGTTCGACCGCGAGTTCATGTCGCTGTCGCGTTCGTCGCGGTGCGCCACGGTCTGCCTGACGCAGTCGATCCCCAGCGTTATCGCCACCATCGGCGGCGACAACGCCAAGCACCAGGCCGACGCGCTGCTCGCGCAGTCGGGGACGAAGATCTTCTGCAACAACTCCTGCCCGGAAACGAACCGCTTCGCCGCGGACACGGTGGGCCGTGCGATCCAGCGCCGCGCGAGCTTCAGCGAGAGCGAAAGCTTCGGTCGCTCTTCCGGCCTCAACATGGGCGAAAGCACGAGCTGGGGAACCAGCTCCGGCGGGGGCTATACCAGCGACGGTCGTGGCGGCGGGTCGTCGTCCGTCAACTGGAGCAGCAACAGCGGCGGCGGCGATAGCAGCGGCCGCAACCGTGGCGTCAACAGCGGCCAAAGCACCAGCGGCGGCTACAGCGAGGCGATGGACTACGAGATCGAGCCTGCTGAATTCAGCCGCTCTCTTCTGACCGGCGGCCCCGCCAACGGCGGCATCGTCAGCGCCGTCTGGTTCCAGGCTGGCCGCCGGTTCGACCTGACCGGCCGCCCCTGGCTTTACGCGAGCTTTCAACAATGAGGCGCCCCAGCACTCAAACGCTCATCGTCGGCTATCCGGTCGTGACGATCCCCCTCGCTCTCTTCGGGGGATTCTTCGGCTTCGAGGTCGTGATCGGCAACGCCCCGATCTGGGTCGGCGTCATCACGTTCATCTACTGCGGCTGGCTCCACCAATGCTACGAAACGGCGTCGCGCTATCGCGCCTGGCTGCGCGAGTGGAACGCACTCGATCCCGACTATCAGCCTGGTCGGCCTGTTCTGCGCACGTTGCAGTTCATCGGCTCGCTGGTGGTCGCGGCCGCGCTCTTCTTCGCCTGGCTGAAACTCGGGCCGGCTTTTGCCGATCCGCAGTCGCCGGCCCGCGCCATCGCGGCTCTCGCGGTCGTCGTGTGGGTGCTGGCCCTGGCTGCGCGCCTGCTTTTCCACCGCCGCAAGAAGCGCGCTGTCACCAAGGATTGGATTGTGACGCAGGCGGTTGAACGGCCGCTGCCTGCGCCCTCGGCGGACGAGGCCTACGCCTCCCTGCCGGACTATTGCCGGCCGCTTCTGAAGCTCTAGCGAGAGAAGGAAAAGTGAATGGCTAAACCTCGACACCACGGCGAAACGGCCTGGGACAAGCCCGAACACATTCCCAAGCCTGATCGCCAACAGAGTGCCATCGGCGAGTTCTTTCGCGATCAGATCACTGAGGCGCGCGACGACCTCTTCAATGTTCTGATCCTCGAAGGGTGGTCTGGGCGTCCGGCCAACCTGCAGAGCCGCTCCGACGACACTTCGATTTGGACGGAACGTACCGAAGAGAAGCAGGCCGACAAACCAAAAGACCCCTTCGAAAGCCGCTGGTCCGAGCAGGACCAGGCGCGGACGAAGGGCGATCCCGAGCATGTCCAGGAACTCGATTTCGGCCGGTAATGGCGTCCCGCCAACTGGCTTCACCCGCGCTTGCGCCCATTCGGACGCGACGCACTCAGAAGGAGACTGAGCTATGAACCATCAAGAGCTGAAGGCCCCCGACAAGGGCACGTGGGCCGTCATCGGCTTCCTGTTCTCATTCATCATTACCCAGCACTTCGGCGAGGCCGGCTCCATGATCGGCGCCATTGGCGTGATCCTCATTGGAGGATGGGCCATTTCGACGGTTTGCCGCTGGGCCTGGTTCACCATCAAGCAGCGGATCGACTATCAACCCCGCCGTTAGAGCGGGGACCGCCAAATCCATGTTCGCTTCGATTCAATGGCGGCGCTTCTCGGAGCGTCGCCATCTTTCGTTCGCGAGAATGACGGGGCGGCTGGGCCGCCCCGCTGGCTGTCAGCGACTCCACAGGAGTTGATGCTTGCCGTTCTCCAGCTCGATCAGCCGGCAGTAGATCGCACCTCCGAAGCTTGGGTCGTCCAGCTTGACGGACAGGTATGGCCTCTCGTTGTCGCTGGTCTTCGCCCAGGCTGCGCCAATCTCAGCGCCTGCCGCATAGAGCCGGTAGTCCGGCATCATCGGCTTGGTCTTGTTGAGCGGCTGAAAGGTCACCTTCGACTTCAGCGCCAGAGTGGTGATCGCGCCGACGAGTTTGTCGCCGTCGCGAGTGAAGGTTCCGATATTGGCCATCTGTGCCTCCTTTGTTTGGAAGCCGCACCGCGCGGCCTCGTATGCGCACCGTCAGGAGCCGATGGCGCGGCGGGATCACGCCGTCAGGCGGTACGTGAATTTTGGAGCGATAGCGTTCGCGAGGAATGGCGGAGCCAGGGGAAAAACTCTCGTTGAACCCGACGCGCGAGGCTCCAGGTTCGCGCAAATACGAAGTCCGCTGTGTGGCTCTTACCAAGGCCAGCCAGGCGAATTCGGCCCAGATCAGGCACGTAAAATTCCTCCGCTTCGCTCTCACACTGGCGATCGGCTGAGTGAGGGTGCCTACCCAGCAAATCAGGCAAGGCGTCTTGCTTCGGATGCTCCTGCAGCATCGCCCGCGGCGCGGTGCTGGCGCAGCCTGGTCCTGACCTGCAAGCGGGTCGGCGGGAGTTCCTCATCCGTCGCGCAATGTGCGCGCGGGCAACAGAGGAGGACTTATGACATGCACTGACATCACGGCCCTGATCACCGCAGCGGCGGCGCTCTTCGCGGCACTTGCGAAGTTCGTCAGCGCCTTACGGCGACGCACGTAGCGTCGCCGCCGGATTTTTGGCGCTGGGGTGGTGCGGGCGGCCGGAATCGAACCGGCATGGGGTTACCCCCGACGGATTTTCATACCACTTCGGCTTTCGCCGCCGCGCATAGCGCGTTCGTGGTCTGGACTATCCCTTCACCGTGCGCCGATAGCTCGGCGTGTAGGTGCTGCCCGTCTAGTCTCTACACCTTCCCCGCAAGGGGCTTGGCTCGGGATTGCCATCTCAGGGTTCCCCGAATTTGAGCAGTTCTACGTCTCGGGTTTCCCCGAGCGCACTCAAGTTTGGCTAAGTCCGTTGCGTCTACCAGTTCCGCCACGCCCGCAAAGCCGTCGCATCTATAGTCTGACGATCTGGTTAGGCCAAGCGCGATTTGCGGCTCTTGGCCCGAGTTTGAGGTTTTGGATTTTCCTCATCCTTGATTTTTGAAGGTGATCTCTTCGGCTTCCGAACATTGATGGCCGATGCATCAAGTGTGTTCTTGATATGAGACGCGTAGAAGTTCTCGATCATTTCAACACTGGTTCGGCAGTTCTTGGCGATCTGATAGATATCCGCACCTTCCATCAACCGCATGCAGATGTAGGTGTGCCGTAAGCTGTAAGCGGTGCGGCGCTGGCCCTCGCGGTCCGTCCGCAAATCAAGTTCGGCAAGAAGGGTGTTGAACAGCTCCCGTTGGAAGGATGGGAAGAGCCTGTCTGTGGGCTGCCCCTTGTTCCGCTCCTTGAGGCGTTTGAAGGGCTGCACTGCCCCAGGCATGCTTTTGCAGTAACCGGTGCCGCGCTTCCCGCGCACCGCGATTTCGAGGATGCGTTCGCCTGTCGATTCATCGGTGACGATGTCGACATCTCGAAACTCGACGCGGAGGGCTTCGTCGGGGCGAAGCCCGGTGTTCACCGCGAAGAGAATGTAGTCATGAAGGTTCTCGCCTGCCGTCCGCCAGCGCTCCTTCTTGGGGTTCTTCGCGCGTTCGCGCGATGCCTCGTAGAGCTGCTTGTACTCGGCCGGAGAGAACCAGGCCCGGTGACTGATTTTGCCGGATTTCTTGTAGGGAGCCGACATGTCCGGCAGGGCGGCAAGCCAGCCCTTCCGGTTAGCTGTTTTGAGGATCTGACGAAGGGTGACCATTTCCTGGTGAAGGGTGCTGCGCGACGGCCGCTTCACCGCGCCCGTTTTGCTGTCCTTCCGGGAGGTGGCCCGGTGGACCCGATAATCCTGGATAAGGCCGGCGTTGATTTCCGAAAGTGCCTTCTCACCGAAGAAGGGCATTAGGTGCACCCGGATATGGGTGTCCTTCTGGGTCATGTAGCGGTCGCTGCGCTCCCCCTCGGTGATGACCGTGGTTTCCTTGGTGAAGGCGTCAGCCGCTTCACGGAAGGTTGGCCCGGTTGGGCGAGGCTTGCGTCGCCGGTCGGCGACATCCTCGTTGGCCGCGTTCGCGTCCAAGGTTGAGAACAAGGGAAGACCGCGACGGCGGCGGCGCTCCTCAGCGTAGCGCTCCATGTACCAGTCGCGGGCAAACTCCTTGGCGAGAGCGAGGCTTTCTTCCTTGGTGCTTTCACGATGATTGCGACGACCGAGGTACGTCGAGCATTGCCAGAAACGACTGTTCTCCCGTCGATAGACGTGCAGGCGGCCGTCCATGAGCGCGTGCTTCTCTGACTGCATGTCTGACCTCCCTTGGGAAAGTGTGTAAGACATGTGTAAGAGTATCAGAAATTCAAGTTTCGGTCTACTGAATTGTAAGTGTTGACCTTTTTATCGTATTTATTTTTTGGTTTTTGCTTTTAAGTCGCTTGCGTCTACCAGTTCCGCCAAGTCCCCATCGGTCGGACAGGCTTAGCCGACGCGGGTTTGGCGGTCGATAGCTCGGCGGGTCAGGCGAGCGCCGGCGTGCGCCGCCGCGCGCGGAGCGCCGCGCCCAGGCCGCCGAAGCCCAGCAGCATCAGCCCCCAGGTCGCCGGTTCCGGCACGCCAGCGCCGGTGTCATCCATGGCAAAGGTCAGCGGCTGGCCGTCGATACTGATCTCGAAGGCCATGAACGGGTCCGCCATGGTGGTGAAATTGAATTGGCCGGCCAGGACGTCGCCCGGCGGGTCCGGCTGCGGGTTGAACCCTTTCCAGCTCCCCTGATCGACCTGGTTCGGCCCGAACTGCAGGCTGATCGAGATCGCATGGAGGCCTGACAGGAACCGGAGACTGGTGAAACCATCGCTGTTCGGTGCGTCCGGCAACGGGATCACCGATCCATCGCCGAACCCCTGCAACGCCAGGCGAAAGCTGAACGCGCCGCCCGTCGAGGGGCTGATCAGCTTGGGATCGCCCGGGTTGAGCAGGGCGATCAGCAGGCCATCGTCGCCGATGCCGGGCGGATCGGGCTGCGGGTTGAAGCCCACCAGGACGCCCGGATTGATCGGCCCGCCATGGCTGGTCAGCTTGAAGCCCTTGGCGCCGTCGGCGAAGGTGTAGTTGGGTGCGAAGTTCGCGGCGCCACCGACGCCGCTGGCGTTGGCCGCCCCGGCGCAGAACAGGCCCACGGCCGTCATGGCCGCCGCGGCCGCGGCCGCGAAAAGTCGAAGGCGATTGCCGGACATCTGCTGACCCTTCCGAAGGAATGAGCCCGCAGGTTGCGCGACGCCCGCGGCGCCGCAACGGCTTGCACCCGGTGTGAGAAGCGTTCGCGTCTCAGGCGAATATCGCGGACCTGCGCGCCGAGCGCGCGCCCGCCGGCGCCTTAGGCGGCGAGCGCCGGGGTGTCGGTGCTGAGGCCGGCTTCGAAGTCCTGCAGCATGTCGAGCAGCTCGGCGACATTGGCCTCCAGCGGTTTGCCCTTCGGGAAGCGGAACCTCCAGAACGAGGCAATGTGGCTGACGACCCCCGTGCCCTCGCCCAGCGCCACCAGCATCTCCGGCGACTTCAGCAGGAAGTCGCGGAAGGCCGTGGCGTTGCCGTCGCGAGTCAGTTCCTCGAACACCCCGTCATAGATCCGCAGATAGTCGGCCACCGACTTCACCTGCCGCTCGATGCTGTCCTGCAGCTTGACCTTCATGCCGCGCACCAGGGCTTCAAGCTCATAGTCGCGGGGGCCGACGATCTTCACCTGCATCAGCTCGACCATCACCTCGCGCAGCTTCGGCCAGAGGCTGTTCAGCACCCACTTGTAGTAGAGGAAGCCCTTCCAGGCGAAGATGCCCTCGCGATAGCTCTCGCCCTCCAGGCGCAGCGTCAGCCTCAGCGGCTCGAGCCGCTCGTCGTTGCGGCTGGACAGCAGCGCCTGCACTAGGCGCGATGTGTTGGCGTCGTTGCTGGACCGCCCCTTGTAGGCAAGGTCGATCAGCTTGGCGATTTCACTGCCGACGAAGGCCTGCATCATTTCCAGATCGCCCTGGGATATCTCGAAGTGGGTCTCGGACACCTCGAAGCCACGCCGCTTCATGTGTTCGCGCAGCAGGAAGGGATCGAGCGAGGGCAGTTCGTCCAGCGCCTCCAGCACGCCGGCGTCGCGGCCGAGTTCATAGGAGGTGCCGGCCAGCTCCTGCAGGCTCTCCATCCAGCCTCGGTCGCCGACGAACAGCGACCGGCCGCCGAGGCTCAGGTCCGACCGTTCGAAAGGCACGATCAGCTTGGTGGCCGTGCGGTTGCGGGTAGAGACCGTGGCGATCTCGTTGGCGCGCAACCGGTGCTTCAGGATCACCGCGGCGTTCAGCGCCGGCGCCACGAACAGCGGCTTCGCCGCGTGCTCCGGATTGTCCGCGTGTTTTACCGCCAGCGCCGCCAGATTGAGCACACGGCTGGTCGACGCCGTGCGCTCAAGCGCGCGCATACTGCGATAGGTCTCGGCCAAAACGGCCTCCTGAACCCGGCGGGGTGGCGGCGGCGTGGGCACGCCAATGCAACGGTTATCGCGCCCAAAGGCAAAAAGGCCCTTAACTCGCGTGACGCGTTCGCTGAATTGCGCCGCGGTTCTAGGGCCGCCAGCCGATCAGTTGCTGGCGGCGGCCACCGGCTTGGCGGCCCCGACCTTGGCCTCCCCAGCCTTCGCTTCAGGGCCCTTGGGATCCGGGGCCTTGGCGTCGGTCGTCGGGCGCGGCGCGACGCGATAGCAGGTCTTCTTGGTCATCAGCGTACCCACCACGGCTTCGCTGCGACAGACCAGGCGGCCTTCGGGGGGTTTCTCAGCCGGCATGGCGGCGGCCACCGGCGCCGTGGCGGGAGACGCTGCCGCTGCCGGAGTTACATCAGCCAGCATCACGCTCGCTACAATCAAAGCACTCAGGATCACAGGGTCACTCCGCAACAGCCAGGGCATAAGAAACGCATAGCGGAGCCGAGGCCGCCATACAAACGCCGTCTGATCACGGGTTCGCGGCGATTTCGCGCACGTTCTCCACACCCTCGGCGGCCAGCGCGGCGATCAGTTCGGCGATCGTCGCTTCCAGCTCGGCCGGATCGCGGCCGCGCAGCACCAGGTTCGACCCATAGCCTTCCGGCCCGAAGAACGGATAGCTGCCGAGCGACATGTCCGGGTGCGCCTTGGCGACACGCTCCAGGGGCGCGGCGATAACGCCCTCGCCCGTGCCCTCGACGCGGACCGTGCGGGCGATGGTGACCGCGCCGCCCTTCAGCCGCGGGCCGACATCCTCCAGCATGCCGCGCATGATCGACGGCACGCCGGCCAGCACGAACACATTGCCGATGGTGAAGCCGGGCGGCCCCTGCACCGCGTTCCTGACCAGCTCGCCGCCCACCGGCACGCGAGCCATCCGCCGGCGCGCCGCGTTCAGCTCCAGGCCCGGCCGGGCCGCCAACAGGGCGATGATTTCCGGGTGCTCATAGAGCTCCACCCCGAACGCAGCGGCCACCGCGTCGGCGGTGATGTCGTCATGCGTCGGCCCGATCCCGCCGGTGGTGATCACATAGTCGTAGCGGCCGCGCAGCGCGTCCAAGGCGCCCACGATCTCTTCGTGCACGTCCGACACCGTCCGCGCCTCGGCCAGGTCCACGCCGTGGACGCCCAGGTACTTGGCGATGTCGCGCAGGTTGGTGTCCTGCGTCCGCCCCGACAGGATTTCGTCGCCGATGATCAGCACCGCGGCGGTGACACGCTTGGCCGAAGATCCGGTCATTCGATCGCTCCCAGAGCCCGTTGTACGCGGCGCAAGGTCGCACAATCACGACGCGCCCCTCGGGCGATGTCTCCCTGGCCGATCCGCGTATTCCCCCGCAAGGAGAATCCGCTTTGGCCGGCGCGTTGGCGGCGTAAAAGTTAACGACAACTGGCGAGCCGCCCGAGATGGGTTGCGGCGCCTCTCGACGGGGTAGACCCAATGACGCTGCGTACGATCAAAAACACGCTTCTGGCCGCAACCTGCGTCGCGGCCTGCACCTGTGCGGCCTCGGCCAACGCCGGCGCCTTCCAGAACGGCAGCTTCGAGCAGTCGTCCTTCGCGCCGGGCGCGGTGGGCAATTTCGCGACCCTGGCCGCCGGGTCGACCGCCATCACCGGCTGGACCGTCACCGGCGGCGGGATCGACTATATCAACACCTACTGGAACGCCGCCGACGGCGCCTACAGCCTCGACCTCTCCGCGCTCAGCGCCGGCGGTGTCGAACAGACCTTCGATACGGTCCTGGGCCAAGCCTACCTCGTGGACTTCTTCCTGGCCGGCAACCCGGACGGCGGCCTGGGCGTCCGCTCGGAAGTGACCTCGGCCACGGGTGGCCTGAACCAGACCAACCTCTTCGTGGTGGCCGGCGGCAACACCCGCGCCAACATGGGCTGGACGCAATACAGCTACAGCTTCACCGCTACCGGCGCCTCGACCACGCTGAGCTTCGCCTCCAATGAGAACAACCCCTACGGTCCCGCCCTGGACAAGGTCTCGGTCACTACCGCCGGCGTGCCGGAACCGGCGTCCTGGGCCCTGATGATGGTGGGCTTCGGCGGCCTGGGCGCTGTCCTGCGCAGCCGCCGCCGCGCGGCGGTCCTGGGCGCCTGAGCGCCTTACAGCCGAGGACGGCGGATGTGAGAAGCCGCAGTGAAAGCCGCGGTTTTTTCCTGGGCGCGGACGCCGCGAGGTCCGCAGGGCGACAACCTGACTATTCCCCTATCGGTTGCGAGCTGTTTCCTTCCGTCATTCCATAACCTAGGGTCAATGCAACCCGAATTCGCGGAGAGCTTCCCGATGTTCCTTCGAGCCTTCAACGCCCTTGCACTCGGCGCTCTGGCCACCCTGTCGCTCGCCTCCGCCGCCAGCGCCGGGCAGATCGACCTCAGCCCCTACGTGAATACCGACATCCACGGCTACACCTCCGGCGCGGATTATCCAGTAGGTCAGGTCACGATCGGCGGCATCGGCTTCAACCTGGCGCCTATCGGCACAGACGGCGCCGGCATCATCCAGCTGGGCAACGGCTCCTCGGTCTCGATCGCCGACAACGAAAGCGGCGTGAACATCGCCTACGTGATCGTCAACTCGGGGTTCGGCTCCGCCGGATCCAATATCGGCAACCTCACCTTCTTCGGCGCGGGGGCCGCCCAGGTGTCGTTCGACCTGATCGAGGGCGTCAACGTCCGCGACCACTTCAACGGCGTCTTCAACAACGTGGCGACCGGCGTCTTCGCCACCCAGGACTATGACGGCGGCAACCGCTACGACGTCTACCGCTATGACATTTCCGCCCTGGGCGGGACACTGACCTCCATCGGCTTCAGCTCGACCAACGTAGACTTCGTCCAGGGACAGCCGTTCCTCGCCGCCGTGACCACTGCGGGCGGCGTGCCGGAGCCAGCCTCTTGGGCGATGATGCTGCTGGGCTTCGGCGGCCTGGGCGCAGTCATGCGCCGCACCCGCCGCCCGGCGACCGTGACCGCCTAAGCCACTTCACGGGGCGAGACTTCAAGATCCCAAAAGCCCCGGTGAAAGCCGGGGCTTTTTCCTGGGCGCGGCCCCGGCGTTACCGGTGTATTCGGCTGGTGACATGCAATTCCCCTCGCCTCTCGCCCGCGGCGTCCTGGTCAGCCGCTACAAACGCTTCTTCGCCGACGTCGCGCTGGATGACGGCGCCGAGATCACCGCCCACTGCCCGAACCCGGGCGCCATGCTGGGCCTGAACACGCCGGGCCTGCGGGCTTGGGTCTCCCGCTCCGACAACCCGAAACGCAAGCTCGCCTACACCCTGGAACTGGTGGAGGCCGACGGGGGCCTGGTCGGCATCAACACCATGCACCCCAACCGGCTGGTGGCAGAGGCCCTAGCCGCCGACCATTTCCCCGAACTTACCGGCTACGCCACCCACCGCCGCGAGGTGAAGTATGGGACCAATTCGCGCGTGGACTTCCTGCTGGAAGCGCCGGAGCGGCCGCGATGCTGGCTGGAGGTGAAGAACTGCCACCTGCGCCGATCCGGGACCCTGGCGGAATTCCCCGATTGCGTGGCGGCCCGCTCGCTGAAGCACCTGCGCGAACTCACCGCCATGGTCGAGGCCGGCGAGCGCGCCGTGATGCTGTTCGTGATCCAGCGCACCGACTGCGATGCCTTTTCCGCCTGTGCTGACCTCGACCCGGCCTACGCCAGGGGCCTGACCGAAGCGGCCGCCCGCGGCGTGGAGGTGCTGGCCCATGCCTGCGAGATCAGCGCCGAAGCCGTCCGAATCGCAAAACCCGTCCCCTGGATCGGCGCGAACCTCGCGGCGTGGCCGGCAGGGCTGGCGCAAGATCTCCGGTTGGGCGCAGGATGGGTGAACCCTCGGGGAGATCGATCGTGAACAACCTCTTCAATATCGTCATGCGGATCGTCTCCAGCCTTTTGGGGGTGTTCATGGTCGCGATCGGCGGGGTGTGGATCCTCCAGGGCCTCGATCTGGCCTTCCGGGTCGGGTTCATGGTCGGCGACAAGCGCTGGGTGGCCTGGGGCGTGTTGCTGGCTGCGGTCGGCGTGGCGCAGGTCGTCTGGAGCAACAGCCGCCAGCGGCGCTAGGCCCGGTCACGGCGGCAGCGGTGAAGCCCTGGTTGAATTTTCGTGGTATCGTTGCGACTTAAGGGCCTGTCCCCAGCCGCGAACGCCTGAGCCATGACCGACATTTCCTCTCTTGACCGGATCGACGCCGACTACCGCACCGGCCAGATCAAGATCCACTCGGCCGCCGACTTCGAGGGCATGCGTGTCGCCGGCAAGCTGGCTGCCGAATGCCTGGATATGCTGGGCCCGCATGTCGCGCCCGGCGTCGTCACCGACCATCTAGACACGCTGGCCCGCGAGTTCATCCTCGACCACGGCGCGATCCCGGCCTGCCTGGGCTATCGCGGCTATACCAAGACGGTCTGCATCAGCGCCAACCACGTGGTCTGCCACGGCATTCCCGGCGAGCGGGTGTTGCGTGAGGGCGACATCGCCAACATCGACGTCACCGTCATCGTCGATGGCTGGCACGGCGATACATCGCGCATGTATGGCGTGGGCCCCGTGGCCCCGCGCGCCAAGCGCCTGATCGACGTGACCTATGAGGCGATCCAGCGCGGCCTCGACGCGGTCAAGCCCGGCGCGCGCACCGGCGACATCGGCTGGGCGATCCAGCAGTACGTCGAGTCCATGCGTTGCTCGGTGGTCCGCGACTTCTGCGGCCACGGCCTGGGCAAGGTGTTCCACGATGCACCCAACATCCTGCACTTCGGCCAGCGCGGCACGGGCGAGCTCTTGCGTCCCGGCATGTTCTTCACCATCGAGCCGATGGTGAACCTGGGCAAACACCAGGTGAAGCTGCTGGCCGACGGTTGGACGGCGGTGACCCGCGACAAATCGCTGTCCGCCCAGTGCGAGCATTCCATCGGCGTCACCGAGACCGGCTACGAGGTCTTCACCGGCTCGCCCACCGGCCAGTTCAAGCCGCCGGTGCTTAGCGCCTAGGACTTGTCGATTTAACGGCGCGACGCTCTTGCCGAGGCCGCAAAAACGCCCGACGCTCCGCCGTCAGAGTTCGCGTGGAGCCACCGCCATGAAAGCCGCCGCCGCTATCGCCGCCCTTCTGCTGGCGGTACCCGGCGTGGTCGGCGCGGACGCCACGGCGCTGGGCGTCGGCTACATCTGCGGCGCTGAGCGGAATGCGACGCCCACGGCGGCCGGCGCAGTGATGCTGGCCGGCGTCGGCAACGGCGCCTCGCCCGCCGACACCGCCAACCGCGAGGCCCAGGCCTGGTACGATGAGGGCCTCAACCTCTATCACGCCTTCAACCACAACGAGGCGATCGCCGCCTTCGCCAAGGCCGCGGCGCTCGACCCCAACTGTGCGCTCTGCGAGCGGGGCGTGGCCCTGTCGCTGGGGCCGACACTGAACTACGGCGTCACCGCCGACCAGACGGCGCTGGCGCTCACCCACGCCCAGCGCGCGGTCAAGCTGGTCAAGCCGGGCGACACCCGCGCCGCCGCCCTGACCGAGGCCCTGCTGGTCCGCTTCGACAGGGACAAGGCGGACCGCGACACCCTCTACGCCAAGGCCATGGACAGCCTGGCCGCCCGCTATCCGGCCGACGACGAGATCGCCAACGAGGCGGCCCAGGCCCTGATGCTGCCGGGCCGGGGCGGCAACGCGGAGAACAACGCGCGGGCCATCGCACTGATCAAGGGCGTGCTGGCCCGCCGTCCGAACGACACCGCCGCCATCCACTACTATATTCACGCCACCGAGTTCGTGGGCCGGCCGGCCGACGCCCTGCCCTACGCCGAGAAGCTCGCGGGCCTGGCGCCTGGCGCCAGCCACCTGGTGCACATGGCGGCCCACACCCTGATGCACGTCGGCCAGTACGAGCAGGTGGCCGTGGTCGATGCCGCGGCCTTGAAAGTCGACGCCGACACCGAAAAGCGGTTGGCCTATCCGGGCCCGCTCAGCGCCCAGATGTACTATCTCCACAACTACACCTTCGGCCTTGCCGGCGCCCTGATGGCGGGTGACGGCCGGCTGGCGCTGAAGTACGCCGACCACGCCGAGGTGGCCTTCCCGGTCGGGGACAAGACGCCCGTGGCGCTTCCGACCGGCCTGACCCGCGTCGAGAGTGCGCCGGACCGCCGCGCCACGGCCATCGCCAAGAGCCTGGTGGCCTATGGCCGCTATCAGCCCGCCAAGGCGCTCGCGCTCACCGAACAGCCCGGCGACACGCGGATGGTGAAGATCTACCGCCACTACGCCCGTGGCGAGGCCTTCGCCACGCGGGGCGATGTCGCTGCGGTCAATGCCGAGGCGGCGGCGATCGCGACCCTCAGCGCCGAGGCCTCCAAGGCCGGTGATCCCGGCAGTGTCAGCATCGCCGACATCGCCACCGGCGTGCTGCACGGCCGCGCGGCCCTGCTGGACCACCAGCCCGCCAGGGCCGTCGAGCTGTTCGCCGCCGCCACAACGCGGCAGGAAAAGACCTATCCGGTGGCCAAGAATTTCGATCCGCCGCCCTGGTGGTATCCGGTCCGCCGCAGCCTCGCCGCCGCCGACCTTGCCGCCGGCAAGCCGCAGGACGCGGTCCGCGAAGCCCAGGCCAGCCTCAAGGACTGGCCCGACGACGCGCTGGCCCTCAAGGTGCTCTCAGAGGCCGAGGCCGCACAGGGCCACGACGCCGCCGCCCGGAAGGCGATGGCCCAGGCCAAGCGGGTCTGGCGCGGCGACCTGGCCAAGGTCTCGCTGAACCTCGTCTAAGCCTTAGAACGGGATTTCGTCGTCCAGGTCGGCGGAGAAATCCTCGCGCGGCGCGGCGCTGGTCTGAGCCCGCGGGCCCGACGAGAAGCCGCCGTTGTAGCCGCCGCCTTCGCCCGCCTCGGCGTTGTCGCCACGGCCGTCGAGCATGGTCAGCTCGCCGCGGAACTTCTGCAGCACGATCTCCGTGGAGTATTTCTCCACGCCCGACTGGTCGGACCATTTGCGCGTCTGGATCGCGCCCTCGACATAGACCTTGGCGCCCTTGCGCAGATACTGCTCGCAGACCTTCACGATGTTCTCGTTGAACACCACGACCCGGTGCCACTCGGTCTTTTCCTTGCGCTCGCCCGAGGTGCGGTCACGCCAGTTTTCCGACGTCGCGATCCGCAGGTTCGCCACCCGATCGCCGGAGGTTAGCGAGCGGATTTCGGGATCGGCCCCGAGATTGCCCACCAGAATGACCTTGTTGACGCTGCCCGCCATGTCGATGTCCCAAGCTTCCGTGGTTGCGGGCGATGCGCCCCATTCCAAAACCGTGGAACCACGCTAGCGGGCCATTAACGCTTGAGCAAGGACTTTGTTCTTGTTTCGTTCATGTTTGAGGGGAACCGTCCACAGGCATTCGTCGCGGCGGCTTGGCGTGGGGCCCTCAGCGTTGCGCCGGCATGGCGCCGGGGATCGCCAGCCGCCCGTCGCCGGTGCGCACGAGGGCGGTGTAGCGAGGCCCCTCCAGACTCTGGGAAGTCTGGACGCCCTCCGGCACCAGGAACAGGAAGTTGGCCTGGAAGGCGCCGTAGAGCTCCTGCTGATTGCCACCCATGCGCAGGAATTTCAGGCGCATGGCCTCCAGGTTGGCCGCGCAAGACTCCAGACTCGTGGTATTCACGAGCTTGAAATACTTTAGCTTTCCGCCCTTCTGGGGCACGACGTTGTAGCAGACTCCCACATCGCCCGGCGGCTCGGTGCGCGCCTGGCAGGCGGTGAGCGTGACGCCCAGGACGAGCGTGGCGAGAAGGGTGGCGGTGCGTGGGATCGGGCGGGTCATCGCTAAATCTTACACAAGTCAAACGCGATGCGCGAGCCGTCAGCCGGGGGCCCCCTCGATGAGGGTCAGTTCGCCGGCGGCGGACAGCCGGGCTGGTCCATCAAGGGGCGGAAACTGCGGTTGTCGCTCGAGATCTCCACCCGGCCCGGCACCAGACGCAGCGTCTGCTGGCCCCAGCGTCCGTAGGCGGCGTCCCCGGCCCGCTCGCAGCGCCCGGCGAACAGCGCCTGGACGCAGGCGTTCAGAGGCATGTCCGGCGTCAGCCGACGCCACTGGCCACCCGCATAGCGCAGGCAGATGTCGGGCGGCCCACTGGCGACAGAAGCCGCCGCGCCCTGTTGCGGCTGGGGCGCCGGTTCTTCCGCTGCCGGCTTCGCTGTCGGCGGCAGGGGCGTCACCATGGCGGCCTGATCGGCGGCGGCCAGCGCGCCGGTCTGGTCCAGGCCCACGTCGAGGGCGTCGGTGGCCACCCCGTTGCGTTTGGCGCAGTCGGCCAGGGTCATCTCGCCCACCGGCTGGCCGGCGACGAAGCAGCGGAGCGGCTTGGTGGGGTCCATGCGCCCGTTTGGCGCGTCGCGGGTATCGATCACCAGGCCGGCGCGCGAGGCCGGTGACGGCGCGGCCGTCTCGCCACGATGCTGCGACACCAGCGCCCAGGCGATCGCCAGGCCGGCCAGCAACGCGACCGCGGCGCCGGCCAGCACCAGCACGGTCCGGCGATCCTTCAGGAAATCCATGGCCTTCGCTAAACCCCGGCGCCGCCCGATTCAAGGCCGCGTCCGCAGTAGCGGCGAAGCATGGCGGTCAGGCTTTGGTGCTGATGTTGAAGGCGCTGCCGCTTTTGCCACCGGTCAGGCGCTGCAGGCCCGCGGTCAGGTTGGCCAGCTCATTGGTGAGGTATTGCGGGACCGTGCCGGCGGGCTTGCCGTTGGCCGCCTTGGCGGCCCCGGTCTGAGGCGTCGCGGCGATGACCAGGTCCTGATAGGCCCGGCGGACCACCCCCATCGACGCCAGGACGACCGCCTTGACGTGACTGATCTGCGCGGCGTCGTCGATATTCAGGGTGCTCGACAGGTTCAGGCCATAGATCTTGCTGCCGCCATCGGTCTGCTTGGTCACGCCCTTGGTCGTGGTGGTCTTCGACAGGACGCCTTCGGGAATCCCCAGCGTCGTCAGCGCGTTCTTACCCTCCGGCCCGGCGCCGAATTTCACGACGGAAGACCCGTAGGCCGGGACGATCTTGAGTTGATACTGACCACCAATGTTCGAGACGGTGGCCGTGGCCTGCGAGCCGCTGGCGCGCTGGATCTTTACCGCCAGGGTGTCGAGGGTCTCGTTGGCGGCGATGGTGATGGTTGTGGACGGGCCGGTGGCCGATCCGACGGTGAATTGCTCGCCCGCGCGCAGGGTGCTCTGAGCTGTCAGCTGCTTGGAAGTGTCCACGCCAAGCACGCCCTTCGGCAGGCCGAGGCGGTCGAGGACGCTGGCGCCGGTGGTGTCGACCGCGATGGCCGTCGGCGCCGCCAGGCCCGCCCTCCCGGTAAAGCGCTCCGAGGTGATCACGGCGCCCGTCGCAATGTCCAGCTGAGCGAGGAAGCCGTCCTTGATCCCGACCGGAGCCTGCCCCGGAAGGTCCGTGCCCGCCTGGCCCGCAATCCACACCTGCCCCCCGGAAACCGCCAGCGCGGTCGCCCGGTCGCTGCCGGTCCCGCCGTAATAGGCGATGGCGTCAGTACCGCTGGCGGAAAGGTTCTCGGCGATCTGCGCCGCGAAGGCGTCCGAACCGCCGGACGCCGCACTGGTAATGGTCCCGGCGGCGAGCGCGCCATTGGTGGTGGTGCCGGCGATCACCAGCTGGCCGCCGTTCAAGGCCAGGCCGGTGATATTGCCGCCTTGCAGATCGCCCAGGTCGCGGGTCGCCGACAGCACGGGCGTCCCCGACGAAATATCGTAGTTGCGGAGCACTGCGTGTCCGTCCTCGACGCTGGCGGTAATCAACGCATTGCCATCGACCACGAGGCCTCGGGGCGTATCCTGGCCAGCGGTCCCGAAGGACTGGGTGAAGGTGGCCTGCGGCGTCCCGGCCGCCGACGTCTGGAACGCCGCGATATAGCCGTCGTAGCCGCCGGCCGGGGCCACGGGACTGCCCGGCAGGGAGCCCTGCGCCTGGCCGGCGACATAGACTGTCTTGCCGTCGGCGCTGAAAGCCACCTGGCTCGCCTGGTCCTGCAGGGTCGCGCCGCGGCGCGCGGTCCAGGTCTCGTTGCCGCTCGCGTCATACAGGGTGACGAAGCTGTCGCTCTGAGGGGCCGGGCCGGAGGGCGTGGAATTGAGAGGCCCGTTGACCGCGCCGTTGAGCGTGCCGGTGACGGCGCCGACAATCGCGACCTGTCCGTCAGCCGAGACCGCGAGCCCCAGGCCCGAGGCGCTGTTCGAGGCGCCGAGGGTGCGGGTGTAGATCAGGTGGCCGGCGGAATCGTACTTCATCAGGGCGACGTCCTGGGTCCCCTTGACCCCCTGGCCCTCGACCGAACGGGTTACGTCGGCCAGCATGTAGACCGAGCCGTCGGCGCCGGTCTGCATGGCGTGCACCGTGCCTACGCCGGTATCCAGATTGTAGGCGAAGGTCCGTCCGTCGACGAAATTCGGCTGGGTCGCGATCTGCGGCGGCGCGGCGACGTTGGTGGTGTCGGTCTGGAACTTCACGATCTGGCTGCGGGTGGTGGAGTCCTTGGTCGTGAGCTTGCCGTCGGGATTCGGGTCGCCGACGGTCTGACCGACATAGACCGCGCCGGCGGTCTGGGGCGCGCTGAAATTGATCGTCTCGCTGGTCCCGATGTTGATCTTCAACGCGTACTGATCCGGAGTCGCCGGTAGCTTCACGCCGCCTGTGCCGGTGGTCGCGGCGGCCCCGGGAATCCGGTTGCTGGCGACCCGGGTCTGCACCCCGGCCGACGCCAGCTGCGAATTGATATAGGTAATGACGTTCGCGAGGCTGCGGGGCTGCGCGCCCAGGTCGTTGAGATCGATCGCCACATTGGTGGTCGCGTGGTTCAGGGTCACGCCGATGTTGAACTTCACCGCACCGGCGAACGCCGGCACATCGGTGATCTGCGAGGTCGCCAACGGCGGGGTGAAATAGGTCGTCGCGGGCTTGGCGATCGCCAGCTTGGCGGTGTCGGTCGTATCGTTCTCGCCCTCGGCCAGGCGCAGCTTCGCGAACGTGCTGCTGTCGATATATTTGGTGACCTGCCGAAGACCGCTATCGAAGGTTTTTGATAGCTGCGCCTGATCCTGCGGCGAGAGGCCCTTCGACGCGTGATTGGCGATATCCATCAGGGTGGACAGGCCCTGATAGAGCGCGAACATTTTCTTGTAGTCGGTTGATGCACCGGGCAAATCAAGCTTTGCAGCGTCTTCGTTGATGAACGCCTGACCAGCCAGAGCGCCCTGTACCTTCGCGTTGGCCTGCGTGGGGGTTTCGCTGGCGTTCCAGGGCGGCGTCGGCGCGATCCGCCGGGTGGCGCTCGACCCCGAGGTCGCGCTTGAGCTTGCCGTCGCCAGGCCGGAGAGGTCCATGCTGATGAAGCCGTTGCTGTCGGTGTTCGACCCGGAACTCGACCCGGTGTTGAACAGCCCCAGCACGTAGCTCTGATCGCCAATCTGCATGATGGCCTTCCGACGGACAAAGCTCCGCAGTCCTACCCTGCGGCCAAAACAGCTTAGGTTCTGTTAAGCGCCACCGCGAAGTGTGCGGAAATTATTGCAAAAACCGGTCAGGCGAGGACTAGGGCGCCGCATCATTTCAGGTGCCCGCTACGCCCGGATAGGCACCGCTATTTGAACAGCGACAGGATGATCTGCGGCGCTTGGTTGGCGATCGAAAGGGCCTGGGTGCCGAGCTGCTGCTGCACCTGCAGGGCCTGCAGGCGGGCGCTTTCGCGGGCCAGATCGGCGTCCACCAGATTGCCGATGCCGGTGGTGAGCTGATCGGACAATTTCTGGACGAAGAGGTTGTGATTGCTGATTTCCTTGGACTGCGACCCAAGGTTGCCGAGCGCCTGGTTGGTGTTCAGGATCGAGGCCGAGAGCTGGGCCAGCGCGACACTGGCGGCGGCGACGCTGGTGATCGACGAAGCCGCCGGCACGGTGACGATCGCGCCCCCGAGCGAGAGGTTCTGGCTCGTCAGGGTGATGAAGCCGGTGGCATCGGCATTGGCGATGAATTTGATCTGCGAAACGGCGCCGCTCAGCAGATTCGCGCCGTCGAAGGTCGCGTTCTGCACGATGGAGGTGATCTGGCGGAGCTCGGACTTGTAGGCGGAGTCCAGGGCGTTGCGGGACGCGGTGTCGATGGATGGGTCCAGCGCGGCCACCACATTGGCCTTCATCTGCACCAGGAGGTCGGAGATTGTCGCGCCGGCCGCCGAGGCGACATCGGCGATGGACGTCGCCCGGTCGAGACTGGACTTGACGGCGCCGAGCGAGCCGATATCCGCCCGCTGACCCTGCGCGATGGCCCAGACCGCGGCATTGTCCTTGGCGCCGTTGATGGCGAGGCCCGTGCTGATGCGGTTTTGAACCTCGTGCAGCAGCCCGCCTGTGGTGTTCAGGTTCTGCAGCGCGATAAGGGCGGCATCGTTGGTATGTACGCTCAACGCCATCGGCGGATCTCCTCGTCGCCCCCGGTCGCCATTGCGAGTCGCGGGGCCCGTTCGAGGCTGAAACTAGGGAATCGTGGTTGGCAGATGGTTAACGCCAACGCAGATCGCCGCCGCCGGGCTACCGGGGCGGTCTTAAGGTTTGCCGTGTCGCGACCTTTTTAAGGGCGCGTCTTGAGGATCAAGCCTTGGCGCGGACCACGTCTCCGGCTTCGTAGTTGAGCTGTTCTCGCAACTGCAGGACGGTTTCCCGGGGCAGCTGCTGGATCACCTCGCCTGTGAGCCGGTTGACCGTCTTGTAGACGTAGGAATTGCTGGCTTTGTCCTCTTCGATGATCAGTCGCATATCCACGAGATCCGGGCCTTGGACGGGGCGGCTTGCGGAGGTCCGGTTGTCGGCACTCTGCGAAGCGGCCTTCTGACCAAAGGTGGGGTCGGACGTGGCTGCGAAAGCCGTGACTTTGCTTTCCATCGCTCCTGTCGAAAGCGCGTCTCGCGCCTACGCTCCATTGAAGGAAAAATCGGACGGCGGGAGGGCGAACCCTCCCGCCGCCGCCGACCACCTACTTGAAGAGGCCGAGGAGGATCGAAGACGACTGGTTGGCGATCGAGAGCGCTTGAATGCCCAGTTGCTGCTTCGTCTGCAGCGCCTGGAGATTGGCGCTTTCCTTCGCCAGGTCGGCGTCCACCAGGTTGCCGATACCCACGTCGATCGAGTTCTGCAGGTTGGTG
This sequence comes from Alphaproteobacteria bacterium, assembly GCA_025359785.1. GTDB lineage: Bacteria > Pseudomonadota > Alphaproteobacteria > Caulobacterales > Caulobacteraceae > Phenylobacterium. Next base: position 41,525 of record JANYET010000035.1, read on the forward strand.
ATGAAGGTCTGGTGAGACCCCAGCGCCTTGCTGCCCGTGCCGAGCTTGCCAAGCGCGCTCGAAACGTTGGCGATCGAAGTGTTCAGAGCCGCGATCTGGATCGAGGCCGCAGCCGTGGTCCCGATCGAAGCCGCCGCGGTGATCGTGACGTTCGCACCGCCGAGAGCGAGGCTCTGGTGGGCGACGCTGATCACCTGGCTGCCGGACTCGTTGGCCAGAGCCTGGATCTGCGTGGCGCCGCTGTCGATCAGGTTCGCGCCGTTGAACACGGCGTTGGACGTCACGGTCGTGATCTGATTGCGCAACGAGATGAATTCGTTGTTCAGAGCCGCGCGGCTGGTGGTGTCCAGCGTGACGTCAACCGCCGCCAGAGCCTTCTCCTTCAGTTGTTGCAGAAGGTCCGAAACCGAGGAGCCGGCCGAAAGCGCCACGTCGACGGTCGATTGACCGCGTTGCAGTGAGCCAATGACCGAGTTCAGGGAGTTCGAGGTGGCGCGCTGGTTTTGCGCGATACCGAAGACGGCCGCGTTGTCCTTGGCCGAAGAAATCTTCAGGCCGGTGTTGATGCGGTTTTCAGTGGTGGAGAGTTGGCGCGTGGTCGCGCTCAGATTTTGGAGCGCGATAAGGGCGCCGGCATTGGTATTGACCGAAAAGCTCATGGGGTCGTCCTTTTCTCAGGTCTTCGGCCGTCATTTTGGCAGCCGTGAGCGTTTTGCTCGGAAACCTAATGAGCAAGCTTCGGGCCACCGCGGGCCGCCCGCCGACACTCCATAAGTTACTGGAAAAGCTTCGTTAAATGTCTGTTAGTCATGTTCTTTGCCGGCAATTCCTGCCGGGCCAAGCCGGCGGGCGGCAGAAATTGCCGGGCAGGGCGGCAAGAAGCGTCGAAGTCGGAGGTCTGGTCGGCGCGGGCTGGATGAATATCCGAGCGCGACGGCGGGGCGCAGCTATCGCGACCCCTTGCGGCCGACGCCGGCGGTCAGGCCGCGGCGCTGGTCGCGACGGAGGCCGGGGCGAGCCCCTGCATGATCATCCGGTTGACCTCGATCAGAGGTTCAATCTGCTCTTGGCGCCGGATCACGGCGCTGGTGTGCCGGCCCACCCAGATGGCCAGAGAAATGATCGAGGCGCGCAGGGGCGCTGGCAGGCGGTTTTCCGAGCTGCTGCAGTCTTCGCGCAGCGCCGTCCAGATACGACGGTTCCAATCGAGCACGTCAACACGCGCCGCGATATCGTGCGGGTCGGACTTCGCCGCCTCGATCAACGCAAGCGTAACCTGCGCGAACAGGCGGTATTCCATCTGACGCGGGCTTTCAGCCCAGGTCGCCGCTGTTTGGTACGCCTGATGGGACATGCCCAAGCCTCTCGTCTTCGTAATCCATAAGTTTCCGGCAGCGCATCAGAGCCTTGTAGTACTCGCGCTCCATGCAGTTTTTCGAGATCTCCACGCACTCGGTGAGGACCACCGGGTTGCCGATGACGTTCATGAACTCGGTCAAGCGCCGCACGAACTCGTCGTAGTATCGCTGTGCGCCAGCCTCATCGAGGTACATCATCATCACCGGGAAATAGATGCGGCGCGCCGGCGTGGTCGCCTCCTCCTCCTGCATGATGTCCTTTTCCCGCAGGACCGAGGCCTTGTTCTGCAGGACCAGCACCCCGCGGCGGTCGCCGTTCTGAACGACGGCGCCGTTGAGTACGAATTTCTCACCCGGCTTCAGCGACAATTTTAGCGGCAAACCCCGCCTCCCGATCCCAGCGCGTACGAATCCAACGTGCGATTCGAATGATCCATTGTCGCCTTCTGCGGAGACCTGCGCACGGCAGACTTAAACGCCAGCGAGTTAACGGCCCCTTGCTGGGCAAAACCGCTGCGGTAACTACGTAGCCGACCGCCATTCCCGCCGGGCCTTAAGCTCTCGTTAGCCATGTTCGCCGAGGAGTCTTTCGTCCTCTCGGAGTCCGTCGTCACATGCCGCGTCCGGCCCAGTCCACAGACACATCCCTTCACGCGCTGCAGATCGCGGCTCCGACGCCGCAAGGGCTCTCCGCCGAGGTTGCCGGCCAGGCTGGTTCCAACGCCGCGCTGGCGAAGCTGAACGGCGCCATGGCCGAACTCAAGGCGATGGCGATCGCGCCGCTGTTGCAGCGCGCGATCGACGCGATCCGGGCTGAAGACGCCAAGAGCGCCTACGACTGGGCGATCAAGGCCCTGGAGCAGGACGAATACAGCGGCGTCGGCTGGTACCTCCTCGGCATCGCCCTGGAGCGCGCCGGCGATCTCGCCACGTCCGTGCGCGCCTACGAGGCCGCGCTGAAGCTGCTTCCGGAGCACGAGGACGTCGCCTGCGACCTCGGCCGCCTGGCGCTAAGGCTGGGCATGAAGCCGCAGGCCGAGGACCTGTTCCGCCGCTATCTTGAGCGCTATCCCGACGACCCGGAGGCGGCCAACAACCTGGTCTGCGCAATCCGCGACCAGGGGCGGCATGAAGAGGCGATCGAGACCCTGCGACCGGCGATCCTCAAGACGCCGTCCAACGCGATGCTCTGGAACACCATGGGCACCATCGTCTCCGACCAGGGCGACTTCGAGAACACCAAGCTGTTTCTGCTGGAAGCGCTGCGCCTCAAGCCGGATTTCGCCAAGGCCCGGCACAATCTCGGCAGCGCGATGCTGATGCTCGGCGAGACCGAGGCCGCGCTCGTGGAAAACGCCGCCGCGCTGGCCGACGTCAAGGCCGAGGACGACCGGCAGATGATCCGTCTGGCCCGCTCGTCGATGCTGCTGTGCGCCGGACGCCTCGGCGAGGGTTGGGATGCGTACGAATCCCGCATCCATCCGCAATTCACCGGCCGCACAGCCTATGCGGTCGATCGCCCGCGGTGGGAGCCTGGGGCCGATCTGCGCGGCAGGTCTCTACTGGTGGTTGCCGAACAGGGGTTGGGCGACGAGGTCCTGTTCGCCAATGTCCTGCCCGATGTGCTCGAACGCCTGGGGCCGGAGGGAAAGCTGACCCTTGCCGTGGAAAAGCGTCTCGTGCCGCTTTTCCAGCGCTCATTCCCGACGGCCACGGTCGGTGAGCATGCGACCTATCTCGTCAATGGGCGGCTGAACCGCATCATCCCCTTCCTCGAAGGCGGCGCGCCGGTGGACCTCTGGACGCCGATGGGCTCGCTGCTGCGCGAGTTCCGCCGCGCATTAGAGGACTTCCCTTCGCGCCCGAGCTTCCTGGCGGCCGACCCCAAGCGTGTCGCACACTGGCGCAAGGTGCTGAGGACGGCGCCGGCCGGCCCGAAGATCGGCCTGCTCTGGAAGAGCGCGATCACCGCCGATGCGCGCCACCGATACTACTCGCCCTTCGCCGGCTGGGCGCCGGTGCTGGCCCAGAAGGGTGTGACCTTCGTCAACCTGCAGTACGGCGACTGCACCGAGGAGCTGGAGGCCGCCGAGCGCGACTTCGGAGCCCAAATCTGGTCGCCGCCGGGCATCGACCTGAAGCAGGACCTCGACGAGGTCGCTGCCCTCTGCTGCGCGATGGATCTGATCGTGGGCTTCGCCAACGCCACCCTGAACATCGCCGCGGCCTGCGGGGTCCCGACCTATCTGATCTCGGTGCCCGGCGCCTGGACCCGGCTCGGGACGACGTCCTCCCCCTGGTATCCCTCGACCACGACCTTCCTGCCCCCGGGCTATGGCCAATGGGACGAGGTGATGGGCGAGGTGGCCGAGGCTGTCGGCGCGTTCGCCGCGGCGGCGGGCCATCCGGGCCGCTAACTAAGCCGGCAGGTCGAAGCCCCGGGCGTTGAGCCGTGTGCGGCTGGCTTCGCGGCTGGCCGCCCAGTCTGATTTGAGCAGGCCCAGCCCCACCACGTCGGTCAGTTCGCCACCCTTGCGGACCTGCTGGCGGAACAGCGCCTCGCGCCGGAACCCGAAGCCCTCGTGCAATCGCCAGACGCCCTCGTTGCCGATCAGCACCTCGCACCAGAGCTTGTTCAACCCGAGCTCGCCGAACACATGCTCGATCACCCAGTACTCGACGAACGCCCCGATCCCCTGCCCGCGGGTCGACGGGTCGGCCAGGTAGTAGGCCCAGGACGTCCGGCTGTGTTCTGGCGCCAGGTCATAGAGGTTGGCCAGCCCAACCGGCAGACCGTCGGCCTCGATCACCCAGTATCGGCGGCGTGCATCGGCCAGCGCGCCCCTGAACCATCCGGCGTGTTCTTGCGCCCCGATCGAATGGTCGCTGTACATCCAGCGCGCGATCTCCGGCTGGTTGCGCCAGGCCAGAAGCCGGTCGCGATCACCGTCCGCCAGCGGGCGCAGGGCAACGTGCGGCGCGGCGCTCATGCCGGCGCCTCGGCGGAATTGACCTCGAGGCCCGCGATCGCCTCGCTGTCGAAGGTCGGATCGCGGGGATAAAGTCGCGCGTAGACGTCGCGCACGAAAGCCAGATCCTGGGGCAGGTCCACCGTCCAGCGCAGCGTCGCCCGCGACGGGCGACGCGCCACGCCGGCCAGACGATAGACCTCCGGCCGCCTGTAGATATAGGGCGTCACATGCTCCCGCTCGTAGGGATCGCGCGCGCGGTCGGCGGCCTGGATCAGCACGTCGGGCCGGATCACCTCGGTATCGAGCCCGTGCGGATAGGTGCGGGTTTCCAGGGTGTTGGAGGTGTAGTCGGCGCCGACCTCATGATGGTGCGCGATCACTTGATCGATCAGCGCGGGGTCGGCCAGCGGGCAGTCGGCCGTAAGGCGCACGACCGCCGTGGCGTCGGCGTGCGGCGCCAGCGCCAGGCGGAAGCGCTCCAGCACGTCGGCCAGCGGGCCGCGGATGACGGCCAGGTCGAGGCTCTCGCAATAGGCAGCCAGGGGATCGTCGCTGGGATCGGTGCTGGTGGCCACGACCAGGCGATCGATGCGCTGGGCGCGGCGCAGCCGTTCCACCTGGCGGCCGATCATCGGCTCGCCCAGCACCGGCACCATGACCTTGCCCGGCAGGCGGGTCGAGGTCATGCGGGCCTGGAGGATGGCGAGGTTCACGCCGCCAGCAGTAGCGCCGAATCTGGCTGCACCACAACGCGGGCTATCGGTCGCGGCGCCTGGGGCTTGAAGCCGCTTGCATGGCGCGCGTCTGCCTTTAGGCTGGCCGATGCAAACAACTGTTCGAACTCGGGCGTAAGGCCCGCTGCGGGGACCCCCTTTATGCGCCAGCGTTTCGAAGGCACGGAAAACTACATCGCCACCGAGGACCTGAAGGTCGCGGTCAACGCCGCGGTGGCGCTGGAGCGGCCCCTGCTGATCAAGGGCGAGCCCGGCACCGGCAAGACGGTTCTCGCCTACGAGATCGCCGCCGCCCTGGGCGCGCCGCTGATCACCTGGCACATCAAGTCGACCACAAAGGCTCATCAGGGCCTCTACGAATATGACGCGGTGACACGCCTGCGCGACAGCCAACTGGGCGAAGTCGGCGTCAAGGACGTCAAGAACTACATCAAGAAGGGCAAGCTCTGGGAAGCGTTCGAAAGCCCCGTGCGCCCCGTCCTGCTGATCGACGAGATCGACAAGGCCGACATCGAATTCCCCAACGACCTGCTCCAAGAGCTCGATCGGATGGAATTCTACGTCTACGAGACCAACGAGACGATCAAGGCGGCGATACGGCCGATCGTGCTGATCACCTCCAACAACGAAAAGGAACTGCCGGACGCCTTCCTGCGCCGCTGTTTCTTCCACTACATCCGCTTCCCCGAAGCCGAGACGATGAACGAGATCGTCGAGGTCCACTATCCGGGGATCAAACAGAAGCTGGTCGCCGAGGCGCTGCGCATTTTCTACGACATGCGCAAGGTGCCGGGTCTGAAGAAGAAGCCGTCGACGTCGGAGTTGCTCGACTGGCTGAAGCTGCTGATGGTCGAAGACATAGATGCCGACGCGCTGCGGGAAAAAGACACCACGAAGCTGATCCCGCCCCTGCACGGCGCCTTGCTGAAGAACGAGCAGGACGTCCACCTCTTCGAGCGCCTGGCCTTTCTCGCCCGCCGCGAGGGCGCGGGCTCGCGTCCCGGGCAGTAGTTTCGGCCATTTGGTTGGCGCTGACGGGCGTTACGTCGAATTCACTCGCCTTTTGAAAGGGCTCCGGTCACGTTCTGGCTTGAACGGACTGGAGCTTTTTTCATGAAATCGCTGCTCTTTCTCTCGGCCTGCGGGCTGGTGCTCACCGGCCTTTCGGCCTGCGGGCCGATGACGCGGCCCGCCGCGCGCGTGGCGCTCGACTGCCCCAACGATCAGGGCGAGCTCAAGCTGACCAACACCTCGGCGGACAAAAAGACCTGCCTCTACGCCACCCGTGACGGCGACCAGGTGTCGCTGCGGCTGATCGCGGTCTCGGCCGGCTACCAGGCCGCGCTGACGCCCATCGAGCAGGAGCTTCAAGGCGAAGTCGCGGCGCCCGCTGACGCAAAGGCCGCCGATGCCAAGGCCGCCGACGCCGGCGCCAAGGTCACCACGGGTCAGGCTAGCGCCACAGCGACCTCGCAGGCCGCCAAGGCCGCGCAAGAGGCCGAGGCCGACGCAAAGGGTGCGGTCACCAAGACCAGGAAAGACGCTGACGACGACGGCAAGATCGAGATCGGCGGCAGCAGCGACCATGGCGATCACGCCCATATCGACCTGCCGGGCATCCACATCAACGCCGACAACGACAAGGCCAATGTCAGCGTCGGCGGCATCAACGTCGACGCCGGCGAGAACGGCGCCACGGTGCGGATGTCCCGCGACGTGCGCCTGCGGGGCGAAGCGTTTTCGTCCCGGCGCGACGGCTTCCGCGCCACCTACATCCTGGCGCGCGACGACCTCAAGGACGGCTGGAAGTCGGTGGGATACGAAGCCGCCGGCCCCAAGACCGGTCCGATCACCGTCGCCGTGTTCAAGGCCCACGAGGGCCGCCATCGCGATGTCTCCGAGGACGTCAAACGCCTGGTGCGCCGTAACGGCGGGGTCTAGCCCCGCGCTCAACGCGCTGGCCGAACCGCCGATGATGACACTGGGGATGACAAACCGACCGCCTTCGATAGTCTGATAGGCGAAAACCCTGGGGAAGCCTGATGATCGCCGCCATGTTCGCTGCCGCCATGGTCTTGCTGGCGCAAGGCGCGCCCGCATCCGCGCCCGATACCGCGCCGTCGCCCGCACCCCCCGGGTCGAAGTCGCCGAACAAGGTCTCCGGCGTCACGGTGCAGGGCGAGAAGCCCAAGAAGAACGCCCCCGACCCGACGGAGGTGGTCTGTCACAAGGAGGCTGTGATCGGCAGCCTGTTCCCGAAACAGGTCTGCGCCCAGCGCCAGGAAATCGCGGAGCGGACGCGCGAGGACCAGAAGCAGTTGCAGGACTCGACGCTGCTCAACCCGCTCAAGGGTAACTGACCGGCCAGACGCCTTCCCCTAGGGCAGGTGACAAGGCCGCGCCTTACGCTAAGCTGCCGGCATAGCCTGTTCGGGGATGACCTATGATCGCAGTTGTTTTCGCCGCGGCCGTGGTGCTGGCCCAGGCCGCGCCAGCCGCCGCGCCCAACGCCTCCGCCCCGCCCGCCTCCACCCCACATGGGGTTTCCGGGGTCACCGTCACCGGTGACAAACCGAAGAAGCGCGTCGTCGATCCGACGGAAGTGATCTGCCACAAGGAGGCTGTGCTTGGCAGCCTCTTCCCCAAGCAGGTGTGCGCTCAGCGTCAGGAGTTCGCGCAACGCACGCGCGAAGACCAGAAAGACGTGCGGGATTCGGTCCTCTACAACCCGCTGATCATCGAGGGCCGATGACCGCCGGCGTTTCGCATGGGCTTTCAAGGCGATAGCGTGCCCGGAACGACCCGCTTGGCCGATCAGCCCGCGGACTGAACCTCGACCACCTTGTAAGTCAGGGGCCGACCGTCCTCATCGGTTATCGTGACGTATTCGCCCACGGCGAACCTGTGCTCGCCCAGGCGGTAGAGGGGCTCATCCTCGCCCACGTCGTCGCCGTCATAGTCGAAGAACCAGCGCTGGCCCTTGCGGGCGAGCTTGCCGTCGCTGGGGTCCTCATCCGGCATGAAGCGGCGAACGGTGCAGGCGTCGCGCGCCTTGGCATAGGCGGCCTCATCCAGATGGCCATCGTCGGTGAGCGGGGCGGTCAGAGCATAGCCTCGGTGGTCATCGCCTCCGGCGAACTCGGTGCCAGGGTTGCGGGCAAGCCGCATGACAATGCGCGACAGGATCATTGGACGTCCTCGTTCGAAACTAATGAGACAAGAACAGCGAAGGCGCGTCGGAGTTCAAAAGCGATCGCGTCGTGCCACCGAAGATGAACTCCTGCAGGCGAGGATGGCCGAAGGCGCCGGCCACCAGAACATCGGCCCCGGACTTCTTGGCGGCGTAGAGCAGCAGGGGGGCGGCATCGCCGCTGTCCGGCAGGATATCCACCTCGGCGTCTACGCCGCGCGCGGCATAGTAGGATTTCAGCCGCCCGGCGTCGAAGCTGCGGGAACTGGCCTTCGGCGCGGCCAGGATCACCACCCTTTCGGCCTTTTCCAGCAGCGGCAACGCCAGGCGGGCCGCGCGGCTGGCCTCCTTGCCGCCGTCCCACGCTACCGCCACAACGCCGCCGATCTTCAGGCCCTCGCGGGCGATCAGCACTGGCCGCTGCTCGTCGGCCATCATCTGCTGGAAGGCCTCGGACAGAGGACCGCGCCCACGGCCGGGGTCGGAGGTGAACACAACCACGTCGGAGAGCCGGCTTTCAGCCGACAGGCCGGCCCAGATGGGCGTCTGCAGGGAAATGAAGCGGCTTTTGGCGTAGTCGGTGGTCTCCATGGCGGCGCGGGCGCTCTTTTCGCCCACCTGCGCGGCCTCTTTCAGCGACTCCAGAGCCGTGGCCTGGACGCCGCCCAGGAAGCCCTCGCCCATCCAGGGCATGACGTCGGCGACATCGGCGGGGGTATAGACCCCGATCATCTCGGCCTCGAAGGGCCGCGCCAGCATCACCGCGGCGGCGACCGCGGCGGCGTCGCCCTGGCCGCCGGATAGCGGCGCCATGATCCTGGCCCAGCTCATCGGTTCGTCTCCTTCGAGGTGAACTTCAACGCCTGCACGCCTATGCTCGCATTGATATTTGTAAGCCCATGGGTCACGTCACGAGCACGCTTGCGAACAACTTGACTGTGGAGGGAATGCTTTCGTGAGGAAAGGGCTGCGTCGAGCGGGCGAATTGCGCGGGGCGCGGGCTGAGCCGCGGGCCTGGCAACGCATGCTGTCCGGCCGCCGGCTGGACCTGCTCGACCCGTCGCCGATGGATATCGAGATCGAGGATATCGCCCACGGCCTGGCCCGCGTCGCCCGCTGGAACGGCCAGACCACCGGCGAGCATGCCTTTTCGGTGGCCCAACACTCGGTGGTGGTCGAGGAGATCGTCGCCCACATCCAGCCCGGCGTGGCGCCGCGCTGGCGACTGGCCGCCCTGCTGCACGACGCCTCCGAATATGTGATCGGCGACATGATCTCACCGTTCAAGGCCGCGCTCGGCGTCAACTACAAGGACTTCGAGGAGCGGCTGGAGCATGCGATCCACGTCCGCTTCAGCCTGCCGGCCACGACGCCGCCGGAAATAAAGGCGTTGATCAAACAGGCGGACCGGGCCTGCGCCTTCTTCGAGGCGACCCAGCTGGCCGGCTTCAGCCATGAGGAGTCGCTGGCCTTCTTCGACGCCCCGCCGCCCGGCTACCGCCTGACGATCGACCCGCAGCCGCCGGCGGTGGCCCAGGCGCGCTATATCGAGCGCTTCCACGTGCTCTCGGATGCGGCCGGCTACACCTCGGGCGCGGGCGCCTTCGACACCGAATGAGCGGTCCCTCCGACAACCCCCTGCTTGACGGGCGCGTGGTCATTGGCCTGTCGGCGGTGGTCGTGGCCATCCAGGAGGATGACGCCGTCGTCCTGACGGTGCGGCCGCCGGGCGCCAGCGCCGAGGGCCTGCCCTTCGGTCCGTTCGATCCCCAGGGCCACCGCACCTTCGAGCTCGCCATGCGGGCCTTCGTCACCCAGCAGACCCGCTTCACCCTGGGCTACGTCGAACAGCTCTACACTTTCGGCGACAAGGGCCGCGACGCCCCGCTGGCAGACATGGGTCCGGTCAGCGGCAACGCACAGCCGGGCCATGCGCGGGTGATCTCGGTGGGCTACCTGGCGCTCGCCACCGCCGCCGTCGACACCCATGCGCCCGGCTCCGAATGGCGGCCCTGGACGCGGTTCTTCCCCTACGAGGATTGGCGCGAGGGCCGCCCGCCCGCGATGGTCCTGATCGAAGAAGCGCTTTGGCGCTGGGCCGACGGCGATCCGCAGCGCATGGCCCGCGTGCGCCTGCACTTCGCCCTCGACGGCTCGCCCTGGAACGAGGAACGCGTGCTGGAACGCTACGAGCTGCTTTACGAGGCGGGCCTAGCCCGCGAGGCGGCGCGCGACCGCGGCGAGGCCGCCACCGCCCTGCCCGCCCCGCTGGCCGCAGCCCTCGGCGAGCCCATGCTCTCCGATCACCGCCGCATCCTGGCCACCGCCGTCAGTCGGCTGCGCGGCAAGCTGAAGTACCGCCCGGTGGTTTTCGAACTGATGCCGGAAGCCTTCACGCTCTCGGCCCTGCAGCGCGCCGTGGAAGCCATCGCCGGGGTGCCGCTGCACAAGCAGAACTTCCGCCGCGCCCTGGAGCGCGCCGACCTCGTCCAGGGCCTCGGGCGCATGGACGCCGAAACCGGCGGTCGCCCCGCCGAACTCTACCGCTTCCGCCGCGAGATCCTGGGCGCGAGGCCGGTGTCCGGGCTCAGCCTGCCGCTGCTGCGCGACTAGCCATTACCTCTGAGGTCATGGAATCCGCGCCGCGAGGCCGCTAGCATCGCGTCATGAGCGGAACAGTCACGGCGGTCGGCGACCATCTTCGCGAATGGCGTCAGCGTCGGCGGATGAGCCAGCTCGACCTCGCCTGCGAGGCCGAGATCTCCACACGGCACCTGAGTTTCATGGAGACCGGCCGTTCCCAGCCCAGCCGCGAGATGGTCCTGCGCCTGGCGGAACGGCTGGAGGTGCCGCTTCGCGAGCGTAACGCGCTCCTGGTCGCCGCCGGCTTCGCGCCGATCTTCCCGCAACGGCCCCTGGACGACCCGGCTCTGGCCAGCGCCCGACGCGCCGTCGACCTGATCCTGAAGGGTCACGAACCCTTTCCGGCGCTGGCCGTCGATCGCGACTGGAACATGGTGGCCGCCAACCGGATGATCGCGCCCTTGATGGCCAGCGCCGCCGATGAGCTCAAGGCCGCGCCCGTCAACATCATCCGGCTGAGCCTGCATCCGCGGGGCCTGGCGCCGCGGATCGTGAATTTCGTTGAGTGGCGCGCCCATCTGCTCGAGCGCCTGCGCCGCGACGCCGAGATCACCGCCAACCCAAAACTCCGGGACCTGCTGGCTGAGGTCCTGGCCTATCCGACCCCGCCGGGAACCAAGCTGAAGCAACCCGCCAACGATTTCACCGGCATCGCCGTGCCGTTCCAGTTCAGCAGCCCGGCTGGGACACTGTCCTTTTATTCGACCACCACCGTCTTCGGCACGCCGGTCGATGTGACGCTTTCCGAGCTGATGCTGGAGACCTTCTTCCCGGCTGACGAGGCGACCGCGGCCTACGTCCGCGCGGTCGACGCCGATCTGGCGAAATCGACCTGACGTTACTTGAGAGGTAATCGTCAGCACGACCTCGATGCGGAATCCTTGCGCCATCACCAAGGAGATCGCCCCATGCAACGCCGTCAAATCCTCGCCACGGGCTTCGGCCTGGCCGCCCTTGGCGCCGTCGCCGGCGGAAGCGCCGCGGTGGCCGCGCGCCCCGCACCCCGCCGGGTCAATGAGATCCGCGCCAAGGACGGGGCGCGGCTGTTCCACCGCGACTGGGGCGAAGGCCCGGCGATCGTTTTCGCCGCTTCCTGGGCCCTCTCCAGCGAGATGTGGGCCTATCAGGTCGCCCACCTCTCCGAGGCCGGTTTCCGCTGCATCGCCTTCGACCGGCGCGGTCACGGCCGTTCAGACGCCCCGGCGACCGGCTACGACATGGACACCTTCGCCGACGACCTGCAGAGCGTCATCGAGACGCTCGACCTGCGCGAGGTCATTCTGGTGGGCCACTCCGCCGGCGGGGCGGAGGTCGTGCGCTACCTGGGCCGCCACGGAACCACGCGAGTTCACAAGGCCGTGCTGATCGCCCCGGTGACGCCCTATCTGCTGCACACCGCGGACAACCCCAATGGAGCGCCGCAGGCCTATTTCGACGCCACCATGGCCCAGTGGGCTCTCGACTTCCCCAAGTGGGTTTACGACAATACCCCGCCGTTCTTCACGTCGGAGACGTCACCGGGGATGGTCGCCTGGCTGCGCGACCAGCTCCTCACGACGCCGGCGCCGGTGGCGATCGCCACCATGCGGGCGGTGATCGGCAAGGACCTGCGGCCGGACCTGGCGAAGATCGACCGCCCGGTTCTGGTGATGCACGGCACGAAGGACGTCTCAGCGCCCATCGAGATCACCGGCCGGCCGACCGCCGCCGGCATCCGCGGCGCTGAACTGAAGGTCTACGACAGCGCGCCGCACGGTCTCTTCGTGACGCATATGGCGCAGATCAACCGAGACCTCGAGGCTTTCATCCGAGCCTAGACGGCGTCCTTCGCCGGGACGGTGGGCGGTGCGCCCTGGCGCGCCGCCCATTGCGCCTTCAGGCTGGCGCTGGTGTCGCGGCTGCCATCCGGGCTCCAGCCCGGCGGGCCGAACAGCCAGCCGAGGATGTGACGGGGCTGACGGACGATATCCTGGACGATGCCGATCCACTCGTGGAAGGCCACGCGGACGATATTGAAGGTGCCCAGATTATGAACCAGGCCATAGCGGCAGGCTTCCTCGTCCAACTCCGGCTGGAAGGTGCCGAACATCCGGTCCCAGACGATCAGGATGCCGGCGTAGTTGCTGTCGAGGTAGCGCGGATTTCGCGCGTGGTGCACCCGGTGGTGCGAGGGCGTATTGAGCACCGCTTCGAAGGGCTTCGGCAGGCGGCGGATCGCCTCGGTATGGATCCAGTACTGGTAGACGAGGCTGACCCCCTTCTGGATCGCCACCATGGCCGGCGGAAATCCAATCAGCGACAAGGGAAGCCACAACGCCCAGGTGCCCGCCAGGCCGCCGGTCCAGGTCTGCCGCAGCGCCGTCGACAGGTTGTAGTGCTGTGAGGAGTGGTGATTGACGTGCGCCGCCCACCAGAACCGCCGCTCGTGGCTGAGCCGGTGAAACCAGTAGTAGGTGAGATCCTCCAGCAGGAAGACCGCGATCCAGGCCCAGACCGCCGTCATGGGGATCGTGAAGAGGCGGTGCTGGTAGATCCACATGGCCGCCGCGAAGCTGGCGCCGGCGGTCAGCAGGCCCGCCAGCGAGGAAATCAGGCCCATGGTCAGCGAGACGGCGGTGTCCGACGTCTCATAGGTCGCCTTCAGCTTGCCGAAGCGGGCGAGCACGATCTCCAGGATCACCGTCAGGATGAAAAAGGGCGTGGCCAGAGTGACGGGATCGATGGTCTTCACGCGGAAAATTCCTTCGGCGGCCAAGCGGCCATGGCCAGCACCGCGCGCGGCGCGGCGACATCCGCCAGAGGTATGCGGACGCGGCCGTCCTTGACGGTGGCGGCTTCGGCCTTGACCCAAGCCACCCTCCGGGCGGCGTAGCCGACGCCCATCCGGCTCAGCACCAGCGCATCATCACCCGACTTCGCGATCGCGCCCTTGCCGTCGCTGGCGAGCCAGAGGCCATCGATGGCCCGGCCCGGAAATTCGTCGGCCAGCCAGCGCCGCGCGGTCGCCTCGTCCAGCGCCGGTCTGGCCCGGCCGCGGGTTCCCCAGGCGGCCAGGGCCACCATCAGGGCCACCGCCACGGCGGAGACGGCAAATTGGATGAGGAGGGCGTTCACGGCCGGGAACCTGCCCGTCGCCTGCCTGTCCGGTCAAGAAAAAGCCCTCCCCGCGAAGGGAGGGCCTTCCCCTACAACCGATGCGGCTGCGGTCTAGAACTTCCGGACGTAGGACACGGCGTAGACATTGGCCGTGCCAGAGTTGGAGCCGGTGTATTCCTCGCGCGTGTAGTCGGCGCGGACGCCGTTCTTGTCGTCGAAGTGGTACTGGGCGCCGACGCCGTAGTTCCAGCTGTTGCCGTTCGCGCTGTCGGCCACGCCAAAGGCGCTGGCCTTGGCCTTGGCGCGGGTGTCGCCGTAGCCGATGCGGGCGAGCAGGTCCCACTGCGCGTTCAGCGGCAAGAAGCCCACGGCGTAGATCGCCTCCTGGTTCTGGATCTTGGCCTTCACGTCGACGCCACCGACGGTGGTCTTGTCGTTGGTCACGCCGAAGCCGAGTTCGCCTTCCACACCCAGGTACTGGCCGAATCGCGCGCCGACCCGCCCCTGGATCGTGCCCAGGTTCAGGTGGTCGGTGCTGGAATCCGCATAACCAAGCGTGCCGTAGAAGCTCGGGCTAGCCATGGCGTTCTGGGCCTGGGCGGCGGCGGGGATGAGAGCGCAGAGGGCCAGGGCCGAAGCGGCGGTGATCAGAGTCTTCATCTGGATAGATCCTTACAGGTACACAAAAACAGCCCAACCCGCGTGGGGTTCGGCTCAAAACGCGGCCCTGGATTGTCAGTTCGGCCTTATTGATATGGCGAACACCGTGTGTGGCTCGCGAGCCACGCGGTTGCGGGGCCACTAGCCTGCGGACCGTCCGGGCGTGCTATCACTGAGCCTTCGTTGTCGGAGACGCCCCCTTGACCGCTGCCGTGATCGCCGCCACCGGCCTCTACACCCCGCCCAACAGCCTCTCGAACGCCGAGCTGGTGGAAACCTTCAACGCCTATGTTGCGCGCTTCAACGCGACCAACGCCGCCGCCATCGAAGCCGGCGAGGTCGCGGCGCTGACGCCCTCCTCCGTCGAATTCATCGAGAAGGCTTCCGGCATCAAGGCCCGCTACGTCGTCGACAAGAGCGGCCTCGTCGATCCCGAGATCATGCGGCCCAACATTCCCGAGCGTTCCAATGACGAAATCTCGGTCCTGGCCGAGATGGCCGTGGAAGCCGCCAAACAAGCCATCGCCCGTTGGGGCAAGCCGGCCAGCGAGATCGACGCGGTGATCTGCGCAGCCTCGAACATGCAGCGCGCCTACCCGGCCATGGCCATCGAGGTGCAGCAGGCGCTCGGCATCGCGGGCTTCGCCTTCGACATGAACGTCGCCTGTTCCTCCGCAACCTTCGGCATCAAGACCGCCGCCGACTTCGTGGCCTCAGGCTCGGCGCGCGCCGTTCTGATGGTCAATCCGGAGATCTGCTCGGGTCACCTCAACTTCCGCGACCGCGACAGCCACTTCATCTTCGGCGACGTGGCGACCGCCGTGATTGTCGAAGCGGCGGATCAGGCGCCCAAATCCGGCGAGAACGCCGGTTGGGACATCCTGGGCACCCGGCTGAAGACTCAGTTCTCCAACAACATCCGCAACAACTTCGGCTTCCTGAACCGCGCGGCGCCGGACGGCATCGGGGCCATCGACAAGCTGTTCGTGCAGGAGGGGCGAAAAGTCTTCCGCGAGGTGGTGCCGATGGTCGCCGACATGATCGTCGAACATGCCAACGACCTTGGCGTCGATCCGACGGGATTGAAGCGGCTGTGGCTGCACCAGGCGAACATCAACATGAACGAGATGATCGGTCGCAAGGTGCTAGGCCGCGATCCGGCGCCCGGCGAGAATGTGATTATCCTCGACGAATTCGCCAACACCTCGTCGGCCGGCTCGATCATCGCCTTCCACCGCGCCAACGACGACTTCGCCACAGGCGAGACCGGCCTGATCTGCTCCTTCGGCGCCGGCTATTCCGCCGGCACGGTGTTCGTCCGGAAGCGCTGAGCTACGGCTTCGGCCCCGGAGCGGGCGTCCTCGGTCCGGCCGGCGCGTGCTTGGGCAGGACGCGCAGGTTGCCGATCATCCCGTCCGGTCGAGCCTTGGCCAGCATCCGCTTGTAGGCAGGGCGCGCCTCGATCTTCGTCTTCCAGGCCGCGACCTTGGGAAACTGGGCGACGTCGACAATGTTCAGGCTGGTGGCCACGTTCAGAGGGAACATCATCATGATGTCGGCCCCGGAGAAGTCCGCGCCGCCGAACCAGGGATGGGCGGCCAGGAAGTTCTCGGCGAACTGCACCACCGCCTCCGAATCCACCAGCGGCGAGCGCGCGGTTGGCGGGCTGGTCAGCCAGGCGCGATAGTCCGAGAACAGCCGGGCCGCCAGCGAGCCTTCGGCATAGTGCATCCACATCAAGTGGCTGGGATAGTCGCGGCTGGTAAGCGCCGGCTGGAGGCGTCCGCCCGCGTGACGGTTGAGCACCATCTCGATTATCGCGCCCGACTCCACCAGGATCTGGTCGCCGTATTGCACGGTCGGCGCCATCGGCACCACCGGGCTCAGCGCGCGGATCGCGGCCATCGACTTGCCGAGGTCACCGCGGGTGAACACCAGCTTGTAGGGCATCTCCAGCTCTTCCATCAGCCACACGATGCGCTCCGAGCGGCGGCCCTCGAGATGATAAATCGTGAAGTCAGGCATCGGCGCGGCCGGTCCGGCAGACTTGCGGCCGGGCGCGGCCAGGGCGGCCGGCGCGAGCGCCAGGCCGGCCAGCAGCGCGAGGGATCGGCGTGCGATCGGGTGGGTCATGAGATGTGTCTCGTTTTCTGGACTGTGATGGTTGGGACGGTGCGACGACTTGCGAGCGGCTTTAGGGTTGGACGCTCGCCGGACCGGGCTTCGGATGCGCCGCCTTCCAGTCCATCATCGCCTGGACCCGCGCGCGCACGCTCGGGTGGTCGTAGAAGATGAATTCCTCAAGCTGGGAGGGGCTGTCGGCGCGGTACTCAATGGTCTTCACCAGCGCCTTGGCCAGGCCGTCCGGCTCATTGAAATGAACCACCGAGAAGTGGTCGGCGTCGGACTCCACCCATCGGCTGAAGGTGTTGCTGAGCGGCGTCGCCAGCAGGCCGAGGATCGCGAACAGCACCGAAATGACCGGCAGGCCCGCCGGGTCGGCGATCCCGGTCACGCCCTTGGCGCCCAGCATCCGCGTGGCGGCTGGGAACAGGCGATCCACCAAGAACAGGCCGACCAGCGTCATCAGGGCCGCCTCGATGACCCCGATCAGCACGTGTTTGCGCACATAGTGGCCCATCTCATGGCCGACGACGCCACGCACCTCGGCGATATCCGCGTCCTTCTTGAACATCACGTCGCTCATCGCCACCCGGCCAAAGCCGAACAGGCCGCCGGCGTTGGCGGTGTAGCGGTTGGACTGCTTGGAGCCGTCGTAGATCAGGATCTTGTCGGAGGGCACGCCAACCTGCTTGGCCATGGCGACGACCTCCTCGCGGACCGCCCCAGGCGGCGCCACCTTGTAGGAATTGAACAAGGGCTCGATCAGGAAGATGCCGATGATGAAGAAGATCAGCGAGACGAACCCCATGCCAACGCCGGCCCAGAGCCACCAGGTTTTCGGAAATCGCCGGACCAGGAGGTAGAGCAGCGAAAAGATGATCAGCGCCGCGATGACCCCGATCGCCATCTTCTGAAGATGCTCGACCAGCCAGCCCGTAAAGGCGCGGCTGGTCAGGCCATAGCTCTTCTCGCGCCACCAGTTGGAGTAGCTGTCCCAAGGTATGGCGATAAGGCCCTCAAGGATCGAGTCCGCCACCACCACGGCGGCCACGGCCAGCCACGGACGGGCCTTCTTCGCCTCCACGCCGCCGCGGATGCGCACCAGCACGCCGGTCCTGATGACGATCCAGGACACCAGGATGCTGACCAGGGCCCCCCAGAGCAGCACCCAGTGTCCGCCTTGGGTATAGGCCGTCGCCTTGGCGTGCGCAGCCGGCGACAGCGTCGCGAGATACGTCGCCGTCGCCGCGACCGGATCGAATCCCTGAGCCATTTCGGCCTCCCCGTTTCCTCTACAGCGCAGGTGGCCAGAGAATACCGGGCTTGTCAGGCCCCAATCGGCGCCACTCTATGCCGCAAAATCAGGGAGTCGCCGGATGAAGTTGGTCGCCTTGTCGGCTCTCGGGGCTACATCGCTGACGATCATGGCCGCCGCCATGACGCTCGGAGCGGCCAAGCCCGCCATCTATGATTACGTGATCCGTGGCGGCGAAATCCTCGATGGGTCGGGCGGCAAGGCGGTCCACGGCGACGTGGCGGTCAGGGGTGACCGGATCGCCTACGTCGGCCCGCATGCGCCCGGCCGCGGCAAGGCCGAGATCGACGCCCACGGCAAGGTGGTCGCGCCAGGCTTCATCAACATGCTTTCCCACTCCGAGGACAGCCTGATCGCCGACGGCCGCGGCCAGTCGGAGCTGCGCCAGGGCGTGACGCTCGAGGTGATGGGCGAAGGCGGCTCCATCGGCCCGCTGACCCCCAAGATGCAGCGGCTGGAGGAACAGCGGCAACACGACATCAAGTACCCGGTAGACTGGACCACACTCGACGGCGGCCTGGAGTCGTTGGCCAAGCGCGGCCTGTCGATGAATGTCGCCTCGTTCGTCGGCGCGGCCACGGTGCGGGTCAATGTCCTGGGCGAGGACGACGTCCAGCCGACACCGGCGCAGCTGGCCGACATGCGCAAGATCGTCCGCAGGGCCATGGAGGACGGCGCCATGGGCGTGGGCTCGGCGTTGATCTACGCGCCCGGAACTTTCGCCAGGACCGACGAGCTAGCGGCCTTGACCACGGAGGCCGGCCGGTGCGGCGGCATCTACATCAGCCATATGCGCTCGGAAGGCGACCGGCTGATCGAGGCGGCGGACGAACTGATCGAGATTTCCCGGCGATCGGGCGCGCCGGCCGAAATCTTCCACATGAAGGTGGGTGGGCGCGACAACTGGCCGAAGGAAGACATGTTGATCGCCCATATCGAGGCGGCCCGCGCCAAGGGCCAGCGGATCACCGCGGACATGTATACCTACCCCGCCGGCTCCACGGGCTTCGATGCGGCGATGCCGACCTGGGTGCAGGCGGGCGGCACGGAGGCCTGGATCGCGCGGCTGAGGGACCCCGCCACCCGCGCCAAGGTGCTGGCCGAGATGCACGAAGCCCATCCCAAGGACTGGGAGAACCTCTTCGCTCAGGCCGGACCCGAGGGCACGCTGCTTGTGGGCTTCAAGTCGGCGGCGCTGAAGCCGCTGACCGGCAAGTCGCTGGCCGAGGTGGCCAAGGCTCGCGGCACGTCGCCGGAAGACACCATCATCGACCTGATTATCGCCGACGGCAGCCGCGTCCAGGTGGTCTATTTCCTGATGGACGAGGCCAACGTCACCCAGCAGATGAAACTGCCCTGGATGAGCTTCGGATCCGACGCCTCCGCCCAGGCGCCGGAGGGCGCGTTCCTGCTGTCGTCCACCCATCCGCGCGCCTACGGCAACTTCGTGCGGGTGCTTGGCAAGTATGCGCGCGACGAGCAGGCGCTGACCCTGCCTGAGGCCGTACGGCGGCTGTCCGCCCTGCCGGCCCATAACCTCGGCCTGCACGACCGGGGCCAGCTGAAGGCCGGCTACTACGCCGACGTGGTGGTGTTCGATCCGAAGACCGTCACCGACCACGCCACCTTCGTGAAGCCCCAGCAGTACGCCACCGGCGTCAGCGACGTGCTGGTCAACGGCCAGGCGGTGCTGAAGGCCGGCGAGCCCACCGGGGCCGCCGCCGGTCGCGTGGTGCGCGGGCGCGGCTGGACCGGCTGGAAGGACGGCGGCTGCCGCCAGAGCGCCAAGGCCTGGACATGGTGAGCGGCCGCCTGAGAGCCACGCTCGGCCTTCTGGCCGCCCTTGTCCTGGCGTCCGGCGCCGCGGCGGCGCCAGCGATCCCCACCCAGTTGCCGGCCGGCATCGACCCGGTCTCCTACGACCTCGCCATCGTCCCGGACGCCAAGGCGCTGACCTTCTCCGGCCACGTGACGGTGACGGTCGAGGCGAGGCGTAGCGCTGACCGGCTGGTGCTGAACGCCCTCAACCTGACGTTCGGCGCCGTGACCATCGACGGGGCCGCGGCCACCGCCGCCATCGACGAAAAGACCCAGACGGTCGCCTTCTCCACCGGCCGGTCGCTCGCCTCTGGCCGTCATGTGCTGGTCATCGACTACACCGGCAGGATCGCCAGCAGCGCCACCGGCTTCTTCCATGTCGACTATGCCGGCGGCCGGATGCTCACCACCCAGTTCGAGCCCTCGGATTCCCGCCGCTTCCTGCCGGTCCTCGACGAGCCGGCCAAGAAGGCGACCTTCACCTTGTCCGCCGTGGTCCCGGCCGACCAGCTCGCTGTCTCCAACATGCCGGAGGCGGCCAGCGAGGGTCTCCCCGGCGGCCTGAAGCGCGTGCGCTTCCAGCCGACGCCGAAGATGAGCAGCTACCTGCTGTTCTTCGGCCTGGGCGACCTGGAGCGGCTCAGCCGCGACGTGGACGGCACGACCGTCAGCGTCGTCATCCGGCGCGGCCAGACAGCACGCGGCGCCTATGCGCTCGACACCGCCGAGCAGCTGCTGCGCTTTTACAATGACTATTTCGGCCGCAAGTACCCGCTGCCCAAGCTCGACCTGGTGGCCGCGCCCGGCGATGTCTCCGGCTCCATGGAGAACTGGGGCGCGATCCTGTTCTCCCAGACCAACGTCATTGTCGATCCCAAGCTGTCCAACGTCGGCGACCGGCAGGACGTCTACCGGATCATCGCCCACGAGATGGCCCATCTGTGGTCCGGCGACCTCGTCACCATGGCCTGGTGGGACGACCTCTGGCTCAATGAGGGGTTCGCCAGCTGGATGGCGACCAAGGCCACCGATCACTTCCACCCCGAGTGGCGTCCGCTGCTGACCGCGCTCGGCGACAAGGACGAGGCCATGCTGCTGGACGCGCGCGCCGGGTCCCACCCGATCGTGCAGCGGATCAGCAACGTCTCCCAGGCCGAGCAGGCCTTCGACGCCATCACCTACAAGAAGGGCGAGGCGGTCATCCGCATGCTCGAGACCTACGCCGGGGCCGACGCCTGGCGGGACGGCGTGCGCGCCTATCTGGCCGAGCATGCCTATGGGAACGCCACCAGCGAAGACCTGTGGCGAGCTATCGACAAAGCGGCGGGCAAGCCGGTTTCCGTCGTGGCGCGCGACTTCACCACCCAACCTGGGGTGCCGCTGATCCATGTGGCATCCAGCGCTGCTGGCACGACCATGACCCTGACGCGGCTCGCCGACGACACCCAGATGGCCGGCGTCACCATGGCCCAGGACCGGCTGGACCTGCAGGCCCAGACCTCCCGGATTCTGTCCTGGCGCACCCCCATGCTGATCCGCGAACTCGATCAGGCCGCACCCAAGACCCGGATGATCTCGCGGACTTCGCCGCAGTCCGCCGGCCCCGCCGTGATCGTCAACGCCGGCCAGGGCGGCTATTTCCGCGTGACCTACGACCGGCCGGCCTTCGCGCCACTGGTGGACAATTTCGCCAAGCTGTCAGCCGCCGATCAGTTCGGCCTGCTCAACGACGGCTTGGCGCTCGGGATGGCCGGCGAGCAGCCGATCTCCAACTACCTGCGCCTGACCGCCGCCCTGCCCGCCGACGCCGATCCCCTGGTCTGGCGCGAGCAGGCCCGCACGCTGGCGGGCATCGACGGCTACTATGGCGCCGGCCCCAAGCGCGCCGCCTTCCGCGCCTGGACCTCGCGGCTCTTCGCACCGGTCCTGGCCCGGATCGGGTTCGACGCCAAAGCGGGTGAGCCGCCGACCGACGCGGTCCTGCGCGAAACCCTGCTGCTGGCGCTCAGCCAGATCAACGACCCGACAGTGAACGGCGAGGCGCGGCGCCGCTTCTTCGCCGCGTCCAGCGATCTGGTGAAACTCGCGCCCGGCGAGCGCCGCTGGGTGCTGGTCGGCGCGGCGCGCTCGGCGGACGCGGCGACCTTCCAGACCCTGCGCGCGCTGGCCCGCAACGCCAGGGACCCGCTGGAGCGCAACGACCTCTACGTGGACCTGGCCGCCGTCGAGGACGAGGCCCTGGCCGCCCAGGTCCTGGCGCTCACCCTCACCGACGAGGTACCGACCAATCTAGCGCCTGGGCTGGTGCGCGAGGTGTCCCAGGCCCATCCGGCGCTCGCCTGGCGGTTCACCGTGGACAATCTGCCGGCGCTCACCCGGCACCTCGACACCCTGGGCCGCTCGACCTTCGTGCCCCGCGTGGCGGAGGGATCGACCGACCTGAAGATGGTCAAGGAGCTCACCGACTTCGCGGTGAAGAACATTCCGCCCGACGCCCGCGGCGGCGTGCAGGTGGCGATCTCGCGGATCCGCAACAACGCCGACATCCAGACCCGCCGCCTCCCCCTGATCGACAGCTGGATCGTGGGTCAGCGGGACGCGACGGCGAACACAGGGCGGTAAACCTAGCGGTCCTTCTCCCGCTCGCCGAGCGCGGCCTGGGCGGCGGCCAGGCGGGCGATCGGCACGCGGTAGGCTGAGCAGCTGACGTAATCCAGGCCGAGGCTCTCGCAGAAGGCGATGGAGGCCGGGTCGCCGCCGTGCTCGCCGCAGATGCCCAGCTTGACGTCCGGGCGCTCCGCGCGGCCGCGCTCGGCGGCGATGCGGATCAGGTCGCCGACGCCCTCCTGGTCGAGACTGACGAAGGGGTCCTTCTCGAAGATGCCCTTGTCGATGTAGGCGTTGAGGAAGCGGCCGGAATCGTCGCGACTGATGCCGAAGGTGGTCTGGGTCAGGTCGTTGGTGCCGAAGGAGAAGAACTCGGCGTTCTGGGCCAGGTCGGCGGCGCGCAGCGCCGCGCGCGGCAGCTCGACCATGGTGCCGACCATGTATTGAATGTCGAGACCCTTCTCGGCGATCACCTGTTTGGCAATCCTGTCCGTGAGTTGGCGGAGGAACTTCATTTCCTCACCCTTGGCGACCAGGGGATGAATGATCTCGGGGATCGGCGCCGGCCGGCCGGCGGCGGCGACTTCGCAGGCGGCCTCGATGATCGCGCGGACCTGCATCTCGTAGATCTCGGGGAAGCTGACACCCAGGCGGCAGCCGCGCAGGCCGAGCATCGGATTGACCTCGTGCAGGTCCTCCACCCGGCGCTTCAGCTTCACCGGGTCGAGGCCGGAGGCGGCGGCGACCGTGGCGATATCCTCGTCGGAATGCGGCAGGAACTCGTGCAGCGGCGGGTCGAGCAGGCGGATGGTGACCGGCAGGCCCTCCATGATCCCGAACAGCTCGACGAAGTCGTCGCGCTGCATCGGCAGGATCTTGGCGAGCGCCGTGCGGCGCCCGGCCTCGTCGTCGGCCAGGATCATCTCGCGCACGGCCTGAATCCGGGTGGGATCGAAGAACATGTGCTCGGTGCGGCAAAGGCCGATGCCCTCGGCGCCGAACTGCCGCGCCGTGGTGGCGTCGACCGAGGTCTCGGCGTTGGCGCGGACCTTCAGGCGGCGGAAGCCATCGGCCCATTGCATCAGGGTCGCGAAGTCACCGGAAAGCTCCGGCTCGATCATCTTGACCTCGCCGGTCAGCACCTCGCCCGTCGAGCCGTCGATGGTGATGATGTCGCCGGCCCGGAAGGTGCGGCCGCGCGCCCGCATCTCGCCGGTCTTGGCGTCGATGTGCAGTTCGCCTGCGCCGGAGACGCAAGGCCGGCCCATGCCGCGCGCCACGACGGCGGCGTGGCTGGTCATGCCGCCACGGGCGGTGACGATGCCGCGGGCCGCGTCCATGCCGCGGATATCCTCCGGCGAGGTCTCCTCGCGCACCAGGATCACCGCGCCCGCCGATCCGCCCTGAATCTCGGCCTCGGCGGCGGTGAAGACGATCTTGCCGGTGGCCGCGCCCGGCGAGGCCGGCAGGCCGGTGGCGATCACCTGGCGGTCCGACGCCGGATCGATGGTCGGGTGCAGCAGCTGGTCGAGCGAGCCGGGCTCGACGCGCATCACGGCCTCTTGCCGGGTGATCAGCCCCTCGGACGCCAGGTCCACCGCGACCTTCAGCGCGGCCTTGGCCGTGCGTTTGCCGTTGCGGGTCTGCAGCATGTAGAGCCGGCCTTTTTCGACCGTGAACTCGATGTCCTGCATATCGCGGTAGTGGGTCTCGAGCTTCTCGACCACCGCCTTGAACTGCACGAAGACGTCGGGCAGCGCCTCTTCCATCGAGGGCTTCTTCTCGCCCATTTCCTCGCGGGCGATCTTGGTCAGGGCCTGCGGCGTGCGTATGCCGGCGACCACGTCCTCGCCCTGGGCGTTGATCAGATACTCACCGTAGAGCCGGTTCTCGCCGGTCGAGGGATTGCGCGTGAAGGCGACGCCCGTGGCCGAAGTCTCGCCCATGTTGCCGAACACCATCGACTGGACGTTGACCGCCGTACCCCAGCTTTCCGGGATGTCGTGCATGCGGCGATAGAACTTCGCCCGGTCGTTCATCCAGCTGGCGAACACCGCGCCCACCGCGCCCCACAGCTGGGCCTGCGGGTCCTGCGGGAAGGCCTCGCCGAGCTCGGTCTCGACGGCGCGCTTGTAGTCGCCGACCACCGCTTCCCAGTCGTCGGCCGACAGCGCGGTGTCGACCGTGACGTCGAGCCGTTCCTTATGCTCGTCGAGGATTTCCTCGAACATGTGGTGATCCAGGCCCAGCACCACGGCCGAGTACATCTGGATGAAGCGGCGATAGCTGTCGAAGGCGAAGCGCCGGTCGCCGGCGAGCTTCGCCAGACCCTCGACCGTCTGATCGTTGAGGCCGAGGTTGAGAACCGTGTCCATCATCCCGGGCATCGACGCCCGCGCGCCGGAGCGCACCGAGACCAGCAGCGGATTGGCGGCGTCGCCGAACGCCTTGGCGGTCTGCTGCTCGACGATCTTCAGGCCGGCGGCTACCTGGGCCGCCAGCTCGGCCGGATAGCGCCGCTCATTGGCGTAGTAGTGGACGCAGGCCTCGGTGGTGATGGTGAACCCCGGCGGCACCGGCAGGCCCAGCGACGACATCTCGGCCAGGTTCGCGCCCTTGCCGCCGAGCAGGTCTTTCATCGAGGCGTCGCCGTCCGCGGTCCCGCCGCCAAAGGCATAGACCCAGCGCGTCAGCAGGCTCGCGTCGGACGTCATCGATATCCCTCGTAATTCTAGCCGGTGACCTGGCCGAAATCCGCGACGCGCCCCATGGCGTCACGGACCTTCAGCAGAAGCCGCAGCCGATTCTCGCGTGCCGCTGGTACATCGGAGTTCACTAAGACCTTGTCAAAGAAGGCGTCGACCGGCGCGCGCAGCGCCGACAGCGCCCGCATCGCGGCCTCGTAGTCTTCCGTTTCGAGCGCCTTGCCGACCTCGGCCTCCATCCGGCCGACGGCGGTGAACAACGCGCCCTCCTCGGCCGCGGCGGCCACAGGCTCGCCGCTGGGCAGCGCGCCCTTCTTCTCCTCGGCCTTGAGGATATTCACCGCGCGCTTGTAGCCGGCCAGCAGGTTCTTGCCGTCCTCGGTTCCGAGGAAGCCGGACAGCGCATTCACCTTCGCCACGATCCGCACGAGGTCGTCGTCGCCCAGGGCGAACACGGCGTCCACCAAGTCGTGCCGCTCACCCTGCTCGCGGAGCAGCACTTTCAGGCGGTCGGCGAAGAAGGCGATCAGGTCGTCAGGCGCGAAGGCCTTGAGCGGCAGACGCGCGCCTGTCGACAAGAGGATGCGGATCACGCCCAGCGCGGCGCGACGAAGCGCGAACGGGTCGCGGCTGCCGGTGGGCTTCTCGTCGATGGCGAAGAAGCTGACAAGCGTATCCAGCTTGTCGGCCAGGGCCACGGTCGCCGCCACGGCCTGCACCGGCACGTCGTCGGTCGGCCCCTGCGGCTTATAGTGCCAGCGGATCGCATCGACGACCTCCGGATCCAGGCCTTCTTTCTCGGCATAGTAGGCGCCCATGACGCCCTGCAGTTCGGGGAACTCGCCGACCATGCCGGTGACCAGGTCAGCCTTGCACAGGCGCGCGGCCTGCTGGGCCTTGGCCTTGTCCGCGCCGGTATAGGCGGCCAGTTCGCCCGCGAGCGCCACGATTCGCTCCACGCGCTCGTAAAGCGTGCCGAGCTTGGCGTGGAAGGTGACGCCCTTCAGCTTCTCCAGCCGGTCTTCCAGCTTGGTCTTCTGGTCCTCGTCCCAGAAGAACCGGGCGTCGGACAGGCGCGCCGATAGCACCTTGGCGTTGCCGGCCGCGATGGTCTTGCCGCCGTCAGCCGCCTCGACATTGGCCACCGTGACAAAGTGCGGGACCAGCGCGCCGGTCGCCGGATCGCGGACCGCGAAATACTTCTGGTGGGTGCGCATGGAGGTTCGGATCACCTCCGGCGGCAGGTCGAGGAAATCTGGGTCCATGTCCCCTAGGATCGGGGTCGGCCATTCGGCCAGGCCCGCCACCTCGTCCAGCAGGCCGTCGTCCTCGACCAGCTCGAAATTGCGCGCGAAGCAGAGCGTGCGCGCCGCGTCCAAGATCCGCGCCTTGCGTTCCTCGGCATCGAGCACCACGAAATGCTCGGCCAGGCCGTCGGCGTATTCGTCGAAATTGCGCGCCCAGAACGGCTTGGCCGAGCCCATGAACCGGTGGCCCTCGGTGTAGTCGCCGCTTTCGACGCCATCCACCTGGAAGGGCACGATGGCGCCGTCGAACACACAGAGGATGCGCTTCAGGGGACGCACCCACTTCAGCGTGCCTCGGCCCCAGGTCATCGACTTGGGCCAGGGGAAATTGCGCACGATGCCGTCGACCATCTCCGCGACGATGTCCGGCGTCGGACGGCCGGCCTTGTGGATATGGGCGAAGTAGACCCCGTCCCGCTCGGTCAGCTGATCGCGGGTCAGGCCGGTGGAGCGCAGGAAGCCCTCGATGGCCTGGTCCGGCGAGCCGACGCGGGGCCCCTTGCGCTCCTCGTGCCGCTCGGCCTGCGCCGCCGCCAGACCTTCGACCACCAGCGTCAGGCGCCTGGGCCCCGCGAAGGTCTTTAGGGCCTCGGGCAGAAGGCCCTCAGCGGCCAGCCGCTCGCGCGCCATGCGTTCCAGATCGCGGGCGGCGTTCGCCTGCATCCGCGCGGGGATTTCTTCGGAGAACAGTTCGAGGAGAAGTTGCGGCATTAGTGAACGCCCGGCTCAAGAGGCGTCGGCGAAAGACTTCCGCCCTCTTCTCGTTGCCTCTTTGCGTCAGCGGTCCGCAGCAAGATACGAGTCGTGAATTGACCGAAATACTTGCCGCCCCTGAGGTAGGACCAATCCACAATCCTGATGGTGGGGAGGGTGAATTCCTGGCCTGCTCGGACGCTTGGCACGTCCTCTGGGTCATTCAGGAGGATACCGCGCACCGTGGTGGCGCTGTGATCTTCCACGGCCATCCAGAAGAATTCGATGCCACCGTGTTGCGTGGGAAAACCCACCTTCACCAATGGCTGGTTGAAGCCGCTCGGATGCGAGTCGACCTTGGCCCAGAATTGCGGGAGCGTTCTGCGGGCCTCGGCGATAGCCGGCTTCATGCTGGTGTCGTTTCGGGGCAACCAAACCGCCCGGTCAGGTTCGGAAGACGCTGTATTGGCAATAACCAGGGCAGCGAGCCCGAGGGCTCCCGCTAAGCTCGAAGAAACCGTTCTCACGCGTTCCCGCCTTCATTCGCGACCCAGGCTTCGGCGCACATCTTGGTGAGATCGCGGATGCGGCCGATGTAGCTCTGGCGTTCGGCGACGGCGATGGCGCCGCGGCTGTCCATCTTGTTGAACAGGTGGCTGGCTTTCAGCACGTGGTCGTAGGCCGGCAGGACGATGGCCTGACCCTGCGGCCCCTTCATCGCCAGCAGCCGGGGCACCTCGGCCTCCATGTCTTCGAATTCACGCTTCAGCATGTCGACGTCATAGCCGTGGAAATTGGCCTGCGACTGCTGGCGCTCGTTTTCCAGGAAGACCTCGCCATAGGTCATCGGCGCCGGGCCATCCGGATCGTTGAAGGCCAGCTTGGTGAAGTGGTCGACGTCCTGCAGGTACATGGCCAGACGCTCCAGGCCATAGGTCAGCTCGCCTGCCACCGGCCAGACGTCGAGGCCGCCGACCTGCTGGAAATAGGTGTATTGGCTGACCTCGGCGCCGTCGCACCAGACCTCCCAGCCCAGCCCCCAGGCGCCGACGGTGGGGTTTTCCCAGTCGTCCTCGACGAAGCGGATGTCGTGCAGGCGAAGGTCCAGGCCGATGGCCGCGAGGCTGCCCAGGTACAGGTCCTGCATGTTCTCCGGGTTCGGCTTCAGGATCACCTGATACTGATAGTAGTGCTGCAGCCGGTTGGGGTTCTCGCCGTAGCGACCGTCCGCCGGGCGCCGCGAGGGCTGTACGTAGGCCGCCCGCCACGGCTTCGGCCCCAAAGCGCGCAGCACCGTGGCGGGGTGGAGCGTGCCCGCGCCCACCTCGATATCGTGCGGCTGCAGGATCACACAGCCCTGCTGGCTCCAATAGTCGTGCAGCTTCAGGATCAGGTCCTGAAACGAAAGCGGCTTATCCGTCATGGGAGCTTTAGCTTTTGGGGCTGTTCGCAGGCGCAAAAAAAGTCGGCGGACCATAGGGCCCGCCGACTTCCGCTTCAACCCGCCCAGAAGGGCAGACGAAGACCTTTATCAGTTGCCCTTCGGCGCCGTGCGCTTACCGGCGTTGGACATCGGCGCGCCGTACTTGGCGCGGTTCTCCGGCGTATCGGCCACCGGGCCATTGGTGGTCAGCGTGCTGGTCACCGAGGCGCCCGACGCATCGGTCGTGGTCACCGAGGTCGAGGTGGCGGCGCCAGTGGCGGCCGGAGCCGGCATCTGCGCCGGCATCACGGCCGTCGTGGTGGTGGTCGTGGTGGTCTGTTGCGCGCAGGCCGCGCCGCCGATCAGAGCGGTCGCGGCGACGGCGGTCAGCATGTGGACGATCTTCATGGCGGGGGTCTCCGGTTGCCTTGTCGGCAATTAGAAAGCCCCACACCAGTGAAGGTTCATTTCTTCTTCTTTTTCGCCGGGGCCTTGGCGGCCTTGGGCGGCGCCGCGGCGGCCGTCGCGGGCTCGGGCGCGGCGGCGGCGGCCGGTTCCGGATCGGGCAGCTTGGCCGGCACGGAGCCCGCGATCATCAGGGCGTCGACCACATGGATGATGCCGTTGGAGGTCATCACGTCGGCCTGGACGATGTTGGCGTTGTCGGCCTTGAAGGTCTCGCCCACGCCGTCCAGCACGATCTGGTCGCCAGCGCCCGACGGCCAGGGGCCATGGGTGCCCTTGATCTTGGAAGAGTCGATCTTGGCGTTGATCACATAGTGCAGCAGCATCTTCTGCAGGCCGGCCTTGTCGGCGGCCAAGCTGTCGAGCTTCGCCTGCGGGAAGGCGGTGTCGTTGGGTGCGAAGACCGTCAGGCCCGGGCTGGATTTCAGCAGCGCCGACAGGTTCACCGTGTCGAGCGCCTTCACGAAGACGCTGAACTGAGCATTGGTGCGCAGCGTGGTGATCAGGTCGCCGTTGGGGGCGAGCTTCGAGCCGGCCATCGGCGCGGCGGCCGGCATCGCGGCGGGCGCGGCAGCGGGCGTCTGGGCTGCAGGGGTTTGGGCTGCAGGAGTCTGGGCCAGCGCGGCGCCGGCGATCAGGGAAACGGCCGCGGCCGCGGTCAGCAAACGATGGATCGGCATCAGGTCCTCGAGTTGGAAGGGCGAACAGCCAGCAAACGACAGATGTAACCTATGAACGGAACGCCTGTGTATCGCGACCGTTCGTGGCGTCTACATGTCGCAACGTCCAGGCCGCCACATCACGGCGTCGTGAAAGTGACCCTGGCACCCTAGAACGAACCCGCTGGACGGCTCAATCGCTCAAATTTCGGGCATTTTACGCCAGGGTCGCCCACGAAATGGGCGCACGACGCCTTCTTGCTCAGCTTATCCACCGCGTCGGGCCATGACCCGCCGCCGCCCGATAGCGTCAATTTGCCGTTGCGAGACCGGGATGGGGACAATTCGTGGCGGTGGAAACTCAAACACTGACGGCCGGTCCAGCCTCAAGGACCGCGCGGGAGCGAGCGGATGAAACTGATCATGGCGATCGTCAAACCCTTCAAGCTGGACGACGTGCGCGAAGCGCTTGTCGGCGCCGGCGTCGAAGGCCTGACGGTTTCGGAAGTCAAAGGCTACGGCCGGCAGAAGGGGCAGACCGAGATTTACCGGGGTGCTGAGTACCAGGTGAATTTCCTGCCCAAGGTGAAATTGGAGGCGGTGGTCGATGACGCGGCCGTCGCCAAGGCGGTCGAGGCGGTGAAGGCCGCCGCGGCCACCGGCAAGATCGGCGACGGCAAGATCTTCGTCCTCAACGTCGAGGACGCCGTGCGCATCCGGACCGGCGAGACCGGCGCCGCGGCGCTCTAGCGATCAAGAACAAGGGACATTTGAAATGAAGTTCATCGGATTGAAAAGGCTGGCGGGCCTGGCCCTGGCCGCCGCGGTGATCGGGGGTCCGCTGGCCGGATCCGCCGTCGCCCAAACCGCCGCCGCGCCGGCCGCGGCCGCGCCGGTCGCCGCGGCTCCCGCTGCGACGCCCGCGCCTGAGGCGGCTGCGCCCGCCGCCGCCGCACCGGCTGCCGCGGCCCCGGCCGCTGCGCCGACGCCGCCCAAGATCGACACCGGCGACACCGCCTGGATGCTCACCTCCTCGGTGCTGGTGCTGATGATGACCATCCCGGGCCTGGCGCTCTTCTATGCGGGCATGGTGCGCAAGAAGAATATCCTGGCCACCCTGGCCCAGAGCTTCGCGGCGACCGCGCTGATCACCGTGCTTTGGATGGTGATCGGCTATTCGATCGCCTTCACCGACGGGGGCAAGAACCAGGCCTTCATCGGCGGGGTAAAGTACCTGCTGCTCGGACCCATGGGCCTGAACTCGACCAGCGCGCTGGCCGCCACCATCCCTGAATCCGTCTACATGTTCTTCCAGATGACCTTCGCGATCATCACCCCGGCGCTGATCGCCGGCGCGCTGGCTGACCGGATGAAATTCTCGGCCTTCCTCGCCTTCATGGGCGCCTGGCTGCTGCTGGTCTACTGCCCGATCGCCCACTGGGTCTGGGGCGGCGGCTGGCTCGGGACCATGGGCGCGCTGGACTACGCCGGCGGCACCGTCGTTCACCTGAACGCCGGCACCGCGGGCCTGGTGGCGGCCCTGATGCTGGGCAAGCGCAAGGGCCTCGGGACCGAGAACATGGCTCCGCACAACCTGGCCTACAGCGTCATCGGCGCCTCGCTGCTGTGGGTCGGCTGGTTCGGCTTCAACGCCGGCTCGGCCGTCACCTCCAACGTGAACGCCGGCATGGCGGCCGTGGCGACCCAGGTCGCCACAGCCGGCGCGGCGCTCGCCTGGATGTTCGCCGAGTGGATCATCGCCAAGAAACCCTCGGTCCTGGGCATGGTCTCCGGCGCCGTCGCCGGTCTCGTGGCCATCACCCCGGCCTCGGGCTTCGTGACGCCGGGCGACGCCCTGATCATCGGCGTGATCGCCGGTGTGGTCTGCTACATCTCGGCGGTCCACGTGAAGAAGATGTTCGGCTACGACGACGCCCTGGACGCCTGGGGCGTGCACGGGGTGGGCGGCGCACTCGGCGCGCTGCTGACCGGGGTGTTCGCTTCCAACGCGATCAACTCGCTGGCCAAGGGTGGCGTCCACGACGGCAACTGGGCGCAGATGAAGCTCCAGTTCATCGATGTCGGCGCGACCTTCGCCTACTGCGGGATCGTCACCTTCGTGATCCTGCTGGTGATCAAATACACGATCGGCCTTCGGGTCTCCGAAGAGGTCGAGGTCGAGGGTCTCGATATCAACCTCCACGGCGAGATCGTGCACGGCTAAACTCAGTAAGCGTAGCCTACGGAACGGGGGTCCTTCGGGGCCCCCGTTTTCGTTTGGAGGTTCAGGTAAAGTCCACGGAGCGGACGCTCCCGAATCTAGAACCGCGGATTTCACGGAAAGCGCTGCGGCCATCCGTGAGATCCGTGAAATCCGTGGCCATATTCTATTCTGACCGAGTTGGCCGCCGCATGGGCCTCGGCAGATCTCGTCAGGCCGGATCGGGCCAGGGGCCGCCGAGGCGGCAGCGGCGGACCCACCAGTCGGGCGCCATGGCTTCCAGACGCTCGGCCAGGCCTTCGGCCTCGATGTCGCCGGCGCACAGGGCAAAGCAAGTTCCGCCCGAGCCCGAGACGCGGGCCAGCAGGGTCTCGGGCTCGTTCGCCAGGGTCTCCAGCACCGCGCCGACCTGCGGCGCGAGCGCGATGGCCGGGGCTTCCAGATCGTTACGTTGGCCCGTCAGCCAGGCGGCAAGGTCGATGGCGTCCTCGAAGGCCTCGGGCGCCGCGGGTGGCGTGACGTCGCCGAACCGGCCGTCCAGGTCGAGCCGGCGATAGACTTCCGCCGTCGAGACCGCCACGCGCGGGCTGACCAGCACCGCATCCAGCACCGGCAGGCCGGGTGCGGCGGACAGGCGCTCTCCCCGGCCCTGCGCGATCACCGGAGCCCCCCAGAGACAGGCCGCGCCGTCCGCGCCCAGCGACGCGGCCAGGGCCTCCAGCCGCACGTCGCTGATGGGCAGGTCGAACGTCTCGCGCAGCAGACGCAGCGCCGCGCCCGCGTCGCTGGAGCCGCCGCCGAGGCCGGACGCCACCGGCAGGTGCTTCTCCAGGCTGAGACCGACCGGCGCCAGCGGCCGTCGCGCCTCGGCGATCAGGGCGCGGGCCGCGCGCATCACCAGATTGTCGTCCTGAGCGGAGAGCCCAGCCGCGAACGGTCCGGCCACCCGCAGCGCCAAGGCCTCGGCGTCGAAGGTGGAAACCCGGTCGCCCAGATCGGCGAAGGCCATCAGGCTGCAGATCGGATGGAAACCGCCCTCCCCCGGAACGCCCAACGGCGCGCCTACATGAAGGAACAGGTTCACCTTGGCGGGCGCGAACGCCACGCGGGCCACGGCTATTTGTCGGCGAGCTTCGGCGCGGGCCCGTCGGGACCCAGGCCCGAGGCCAACTTCGTCTCGGCGTTGAGCTTGATCTTCGGGTCGGGATTCAGCGTCAACACGCGCCGCCACTGGAACTGCGCCTCGTCGCGGCGGCCGACCCGCCAATAGGCGTCGCCCAGATGGTTGTTGATCTCCGGATCGCCGGCGTCGAGCTCGACGGCCTCCTCCAGCTTCTCGACGGCGGACTTGAAATCGCCCATCCGGTAGAAGGCCCAGCCCAGCGAATCGACCATGGCGCCGGAGCGCGGATCGGAGGCCACGGCCTTTTCGATCATGCCGCGCGCCTCGGCCAGGTGCTCGCCCCGGTCGATCCAGCTGTAGCCGAGGTAGTTCAGCAGCTCCGGCTCGTCCGGCCGTTGCAGCAGCGCCGCGCGCAGGTCGGCCTGGGCGTCGTCCCAGCGGTTCAGCCGCTCGCGCGTCACGCCGCGTGAATAGAGCAGCCGCCAGTCGGGCGTCTTCTGCTCGGCGATCAGGCTATCGAACACGCTCACCGCCTCGGCATATTGCTCGTCGGCGCGCAGCAGGTCGGCGAGTGTGATCCGCGCATCGACGTCACCGGACGCCGCGGCGGTGCGGGCGAGCCTGAGCGCGGTCACCTTGTCGTCGGCGTTCTGGTAGGTCCAGGCGAGCTTGGCCTGACCGGTCGAGAACCCTGGCGAACCCGGCTTCGGATGGCCGTAAGCGGCGCGCGCGGCCTCGGTGTCGCCGGCCCCGACCATCAGGTCGCCGACCATCAGCCAGGCGTCGTCCTTCTGCGGATCGAGCCGCAAGATCATCCGCAGATAGCCCAGCGCATACTGCGTCTGCTTGCCGGCGATCATCGTCGCGGCGGGCGCCAGCATGGCCTGGGCCGCGCCCTCGCGGATGGTCGGAATGGCGGGCGGCAGCTTGCCGGCGGCGGCGCGGGCCTGGGCGGCCTTGACCACCACGCTGTCCGGCTCGCGGGCCAGCTGTTCGCCATAGAGCGCGAGCGCGTCCACCTTGCGGCCGCGCCGCTCAAGGAAGCCGCCGTAGCTGGTCACCGACATCTCGGTCGGGGCGCCCGTCGAAACGGCGGCCTTGAAGTCGGTCTCGGCTTCGTCGTAGCGCTTGGCGCGTTCGAAAAGGGCCGCCTGACCGAGCTGTCCGAAATAGTCCACCAGCCGGTCGCCGCGCACCTGCGGTCGGACCAGCGAGGCCTCGACGTCACCGGCCTGCGCCGCCGCCCAGGGCGCCAGCAGGGCCGCGGCGGAATTGTGCGGGAACGGCACGGCGTTGTTGGCCAGGAGCGCCTGAGCCTCCTTGCCGCGGCCGCCGGCCATCGCTTCGACGGCCACCACCAGCTTGCCGAGCCGCTTGGTGGACTCCGAAGCCGTCTCATCGCCGGGCGCGAGCGCCGCCGCTTTCGCGATGTCGCCGGACAACAGGGCCGCGGTGAAGGCTTTCTCGCCGATCATCGGGTCGCCGGTCGCGACCCGGGCCTTTTCGAAGAACTGGGCGGCCTCACCGCTGCGACCCTTGTTCAGCGCCTGCTCGCCGGCCAGGAACATGCCGTAGGACGAGCCGTTGGCCGCCATCGGTGCGTCACCGCCGGGCGCGGACCCCGGCGCCGTGGCGCAGGCGGCGAGCAGAATCAGCGGGGCGGCGGCGGCAAACAGCAGAGAAAGGCGCATCGTCAGACCTTCGGACCCAAGGATGGCCACCGCAAGGCGGCCCTCTGTCACGCTTGCAGCATAGGGTTACATATTCGGGTAGTTCGGCCCGTCACCGCCCTGCGGCGTCGTCCAGTTGATGTTCTGCGACGGATCCTTGATGTCACAGGTCTTGCAGTGGACGCAGTTCTGGAAATTGATCTGGAACTTCGGGTTCTGGCCCGCCTCGTCGTAGAGCACCTCGTAGACGCCCGCCGGGCAGTAGAGCCGCGCGGGCTCACCATATTTCGGCAGATTGATCGCGATCGGCACGGAAGGATCGGTGAGCCTCAGGTGCGCCGGCTGGTTTTCGTCGTGGTTGGTTGACGACAGGAAGACGGAGGAGAGCTTGTCGAAGCTGAAGACGCCGTCCGGCTTCGGATAGACGATGGGCTTGTAGTCCTTGGCCAGGCCGGTGGACTCCGCGTCGCTCTTGCCATGCTTCAGCGTGCCGAACGGCGACCAGCCGCCCAGCAGGGTGGCGATCATGGCGTCCATGCCGCCCAGCACCAGGCCCGGGATCGTCCCGAGCTTGGACCACAGGGGTTTGAAGTTGCGGACGTTCCACAGCTCCTTGGCGATGGCGGACTTGTCGTAGGCCTCCTGATAGGCCGTCAGGTCGTCGCCCGAGCGGCCGCCCTGGATCGCCGAGAACGCCGCCTCGGCCGCCAGGATGCCGCTCTTCACCGCGTTGTGGCTGCCCTTGATGCGGGGCACATTGACCATGCCCGCCGAGCAGCCGAGCAGCGCGCCGCCCGGAAAATAGAGCCTGGGCAACGACTGCGCGCCGCCCTCGGTGATGGCGCGGGCGCCGTAGGCGATGCGCTTGCCGCCTTGCAGATAGGGCGTGATCGACGGGTGGGTCTTGAAGCGCTGGAACTCGTCGAAAGGCGAGAGCCAGGGGTTCTTGTAATTGAGGTGCAGCACGAAGCCGATGGCCACGTAGTTGTCCCCGAAATGATACATGAACGAGCCGCCGCCGGTGGCGTTGTCCAGGGGCCAGCCGAAGGTGTGCTGGGTCAGGCCGGCCTCGAACGCCGCATCCGGAACCTGCCACAATTCCTTGATCCCGATGCCGAATTTCTGTGGCTCGCTTTCGGCGGACAGGCTGTATTTGGCCAGCAGCTGTTTCGCCAAGGAGCCCCGCACCCCTTCGCCGATGAAGGTGTATTTGGCGTGCAGCTCGATCCCCGGCTGGTAGTCGGCGGTCGGCTCGCCGTCCTTGCCGATGCCGAACACCCCGGCCACCACGCCCTTCACCGAGCCGTCGGCGTTGTAGACCACCTCGGAGGCGGCCATGCCGGGATAAATCTCGACGCCCAGCCCCTCGGCGTGGGCCGCCAGCGAGCGGCAGACGTTGGCCAGCGAGGCGATGTAGTTGCCGTGGTTCAGCATCCACTTGGGGAACGGCAGCCAGGAGATGTCGAGCGCGCCCTTCGGGCCGAGCATCACGAACTTGTCGCGGGTGACCTTGGTCTCCAGGGGAATGCCCAGCGCCTGCCAGTCGGGCAGCAGCTGCTCGATGCCGCTGGGATCGATCACCGCGCCGGACAGGATGTGCGCCCCAACCTCGGAGCCTTTCTCCAGCACCGCGACGGTGATCTCGCTGCCGGCCGCGGCGGCCAGCTGCTTCAGGCGGATGGCGGCGGCAAGACCCGACGGCCCCGCGCCGACGATGACGACGTCGTATTCCATCGCCTCGCGCTCAACGCTTTCGCTCATGCCCCGGTGCTCCGTTGATCCCTTGACCGACTTATCGGAAGGTCACCTAGCGATGGTCAAGGAAAAGCCGCGACGCCTCGCCAGCTAAAAAGGAGCGAACCCCATGCGCCTGACGGTCCTGGCCTGCGCGCTCGCGCTCATCATCCCGGGTTTGCAAGCCGGGGGCGCGCACGCCGCCGCCGCGCGCTGGATCGGAACCTGGGCCGCCTCGCCGGCCCCGCCGATGGCCTCGCCGCCCGGCGCACGGTTCCCCGGCACGCCCACCTTCAACAACCAGACGGTGACGCAACTTGTGCGCCTGAGCGCCGGCGGCCAGCGCCTGCGCATCCGTCTGAGCAATGAATATGGCGCCAGGCCCCTGGCCATCGGCGCGGCTCGCGTCGCCCTGGTCGGCACGGACGGCGCGGTCGTGCCGGGCAGCGACCGGGTGGTGACCTTCGCGGGCGCCCCGGCCGCCACCCTGCCGCCCGGCGGCCCACTGATCAGCGATCCGGTGTCGCTGCCGACCAAGGCGCTGGGCCGCCTGCGCGTCAGCCTCTACCTGCCCACCGACACCAACGGCTGCACCTGCCACATGAGCGGCGGGGAGCTGGTGCAGGTCGCGACCGGCGACATGACGAAGGACACCGCCCCGATCAAGGGCCCGGCCACCTTTCGCGCGTTCCTGACCGGCGTGGAGGTGGAGACCGCCGCACCGCCACGCCCGGTGATCGTGGCCTTCGGCGATTCCATCACCGACGGCTACCGCTCCACCGACGGCGCCGACCGCCGCTGGCCCGACCGCCTGGCCGAGCGCCTCGCGACGCGGTCGCCGGGTAGGTCGGTCGCCGTCGCAAACGCCGGGATCGGCGGAAATCGGGTGCTGAGCGACGGCGTCGTCCCAATCTTCGGCCAGAGCGCGCTGTCCCGCTTCGACCGCGACGTGCTGGCCACGCCGGGAGCCACACACGTCATCGTCCTGGAGGGCGTCAACGACCTGGGGGCCAGCAAGACCGACCCGCCCAAGGCGCAGGCGCTGATCGGCGGATATCGCCAGCTGATCGACCGCGCCCATGCCCACGGCCTGAAGATCATCGGCGCGACGATCCTGCCCTATGGCGGCGCGGCCTATTGGGGCGCGCCGGGCGAGGCCGAGCGCCAGACCGTCAACGCCTGGATCCGCACCGGCCACGGCTTCGACGGCGTCATCGACTTCGACGCCGCCACCCGCGATCCGGCCAAGCCCGACCACATGCGCGCCGACCTGCAGTCCGGCGACTGGCTGCACCCCAACGACGCCGGCTATCGCGTCATGGGCGACGCCATCGATCTGGCGCTGTTTCGCTAGGGCGCGGCGATGCCCGGCTGGGACAACTTCTTCGTGGCTCAGGTCGGCGCTTCCGCGGCGCTGGCCGGGCTCGTCTTCGTCGGAATCTCGATCAACCTGACCAAGATCATCGCCTCCGGCTACCTGCCGAACCGGGCGCAGGAGGCGCTGCTGGTCCTAATGCTGACCCTGATCCTGTCGTCCCTGTTCCTGATCCCCGGCCAGACCACCACCAGCCTGGGTATCGAGGTTATAGTGGGCGGCCTCCTGGCCTGGATCGCGGTAGTCTACCTGCACATCGACAGCTTCCGGCGCATGGAGCCCGACTTTCGCGGTCGCGCGCTCACCGCCGCCATTCTGGGCCAGGTCTCGGCCCTTTCCATCTGGATCGCCGGCGCGGTGTTGCTCGTGGCCGGCCCGGTTGGCCTCTACTGGCTCGTGCCCGGCCTGCTGCTCAGTTACGTCGTGGCCCTGGCCAATGCCTGGGTCCTGATCGTCGAGATCAACCGCTAGTCCCCAAGAACGCCTGAAAACCGCGCGTTTTCCGCTCGCCAGACCGCCGGCGACTCCATATTGTATACAGTATGCAAAACACCGAGCCCCTGCGCCGTCTGAACATCAGCGAAGCCGTCGCCGACACCGTCCGCGCCATGATCGTCGACGGGCGCCTCGGGCCCGGCGAGCGGATCAACGAGGTGCGGCTGTCGGAAGCGCTTGGCGTCAGCCGCACGCCGCTGCGCGAGGCGCTCAGCCGTCTCGCTTCCGAGGGCGCCCTCTCCGCGACGCCGGCCATCGGCTATTCGGTGCGGCCGCTGACGGTCGAGGAATTCGAGCAGGTCTACGCCATCCGCCCGCTGCTCGACCCCGAGGCGCTGCGGCTGGCCGGCCTGCCTTCAGCCGCCGGGCTCGCCAAGCTGGAGGCGCTCAATCGCCGCTTCATCGAGGCCCAGGACGCCGAGACGGCCATCACTCTGGATGACGACTGGCACCGCGCGCTGATCGCGGCCTGCCCCAACAAGGTGCTGCTGGAGATGATCGACGCCATGATCCTGCGCACCCGCCGCTACGAAGTGGCGCTGATGCGCGAAACGCCCAACCGGCGCGTCGCGGGCGAGGATCACGAGCGGATCATGGCGGCCTTGCGCGCCGGCGACCTGCCCGAGGCCTGCGCGGCGCTCAAGCACAATATGCAGACCGGGTTCGATCCCGTGGTGGCCTGGCTGACCGCCCGCGCCGAAGCCGGAGCCGCGGCGTGAGGCTCTCGCTCGCCGCCTGGATGCTCGCCGCCGCCATCGCCCTGCCCGCCTGCGCCCAACCCGCGGCGGACCCCGTGGTGGGCCTTTGGCGCTATCAGGAGCGTTCGGACCCCGCCCTGCACGGCGCGCTCGCGCTCACCCACAGCGGCAAGGCCTGGCGGGCGTCGCTCGGCGGCCGGGAGGCGGTCGGCGAGAAGACCGGGAGCGAGCTGCGCTTCGACTTCCCGCAGGGCCTCGGCCAGCTCCGCGTGCGCCTCGCCGGTCACGCGGCCCAGGGCTACTGGCGGCAACCCGCTGGCGACATCGGGCCGCCCCAGACCTACGCGACGCCGGTCGCCTTGAAGGCCACCGCGAATGGCTGGCGCGGCGAGGTACGCCCGCTCGCCACCATCTTCACCCTCTATCTGAAGGTCTTCCGCGACGCCGACGGGAGCCTGGTCGGCGCCTTCCGGAATCCCGAGTTCAACCTGAACCACGGCCGCACCCAGTTCCTGGTCAGCCACGACGGCGAGGTGGTCCATTTCACGAGCCGCCCGGCGCAAGGCCAGTCGCCGAGCCGCTTCGACGCCAGGCTGGCCGAAGGTGGCCTGCGCATCGACTGGCCCGGCTTCAACCACCCCTTGGACCTCAGGCCGGCCGTCGGCGCGGAGGCGCAAGCCTTCTATCCGCGGCCGCCCGGTGGGCCGCGCTACGCCTATCGCCCACCGCCGAGGCTCGCCGATGGCTGGGCCACCGCCAAGGCCTCGACCACCGGCCTCGACGAGGCGGCCCTCACGCGCATCGTCCAGACCCAGATCGACACCGATCCCGCCGCGCTGCGGCCGCAGCTCATGCAGTCGATCCTGGTCGCCCACCGCGGCAAGCTGGTGCTCGAGGAGTATTTCTACGGCTACGATCGAACGACGCGCCACGACGTGCGATCCGGCGGCAAGACCTACGCTTCGGTGATGCTGGGGGCGGTGATGATGCGGGACTCCGGCATCGGCCCCGACAGCCGAATCTACGACCTGATGAAAGGGCGCGGCCCCTTCGCCAATCCCGATCCCCGCAAGGCTGAGATCACGCTGGCCCACCTGATGACCCGCACCTCGGGCTTGGCCTGCAACGACAACGACGAGGCTTCGCCG
Source organism: Alphaproteobacteria bacterium (assembly GCA_025359785.1). Lineage (GTDB taxonomy): Bacteria > Pseudomonadota > Alphaproteobacteria > Caulobacterales > Caulobacteraceae > Phenylobacterium. The sequence goes on from JANYET010000035.1 coordinate 81,758, forward strand.
GGCAATGAGGAAACCATGCAGTCGCAGGCCGGCCAGCCGGACTGGTGGAAATACACACTCGACCTGCCGATGGCCCACGATCCGGGGACCCGCTACGCCTACTGCTCGGCGAACCCCAACCTGGTCGGAGGCGCGCTCACCGCACGGACCGGAACCTGGCTGCCGGAACTGTTCGACCGGACGGTCGCCAGGCCCCTGCAGTTCGGGACCTATTCCTGGGACCTGATGCCGACCGGCGAAGGCTATCAGGGCGGCGGCGCCTACATTCTTCCGCGCGACTACCTGAAGATCGGCCAGGCCTATCTCGATGGCGGCGTCTGGCATGGCCGGCGCATCGTCAGCGCCGACTGGGCGAGGCGCTCCACCGCTATCCACCAGGCGGTCAGCCCGACGACGACCGGCTACAGCCCCGAGGAATTTCAGAACTTCTATGTCCTGGGGCAAGACGGTTACGCTTGGCACATCAGCCGGCTGAAGGTCGGCGACCGCGTCTTTCAGGACTACGAGGCCACCGGCAACGGCGGCCAGGTGCTGATCGTGGTGCCGGAAGCCGATCTGGTCGTGGCCTTCACCGGCGGCAACTATGGCCAGGGCGGCATCTGGAACCGTTGGAAAGACCAGATCGTCGCTCAGCAGATCATCCCGGCGATCCGGCCCTAGCCGCCTCGCCTAGCCCTTGTAGGCGGCCTGCAGCTTGGCGACGTCGAGCTTTTGCATCTGCATCATTGCCGCGACGGCCCGGTTGCGGCCGGCCGCGTCCGGCCCGCCGATGGTTTCGAAAAGCTGCTTCGGCACGACCTGCCAGGAAAAGCCGAAGCGGTCCTTTAGCCAGCCGCACATGCTGGGCGAGCCGCCCTCGACGAGCTTATCCCAGTAGTGGTCGACCTCGGCCTGATCCTGGCAGTCGATCATGAACGAGACCGCCTCGGAGAAGGTGAACTGCGGCCCGCCGTTCAGCGCCGTCACCCGGAAGCCGTCCAGCTCGAAGTCGACGGTCAGCACCGTGCCGGGCTCTCCGGGCGCGCCGGGTGGGTTGGCCATGGTCGATCTGATTTTCGAGTTGGGGAACACCGAGACGTAGAACTCGGCGGCCTCCTTGGCCTCGGTGTTGAACCACAGGAACGGATGGAGCTTGGGCATCGGGGTCTCCGTGACGATGGCGTTTGCCCGAAGGACGCCCGAACGTGCGCGGCGCCGACATCGGGGTCGGTGTTTTTTCCAACCTAAGGCGCACGAACCGCGATAGGCCAGCGCTTGTGGACCGTCCGCCGCCCCTTCGCCGCCTGATCGACCTGCCGGGCGTGGCCGATCTGGAATACCGCGCGCTGCTGAAGCGCGAGTTCGCCGAGCCGGAGGCCCGCGCCGAATTTCCCGAGATCGACGACTGTTCGCTGGCCAACCTCGGCCTCACCGCAGAACAGGCCGAGGACTATCTGAGGCCGGCCGGCTGGGACAGGCCTGAGCGTCTGCCGGTCCCGGCCCAGGTCGCGGCCTTCGAAGCCGAGGGCTGGGACGTCACCGACGACAAGCGCCGCCCGCTCCGTGTGCTCGGCCACTTCAACCAGCAGCTCTGGCTCGCCCTTCGCGGCGTGGCCGGATCCCTGCCCTTTCAGCCGGACGACGACACGCCTGACCCCTGGGGCTCGTCCCTGGCGGCCGAGGCCAAACGTTTCCGCAAACGCTAGGACGAGCCTGATGAGTTCTGCCGGGAAGCCCCCGATCAAGCGCTTCGCCGACCTGAAGCCCGCGCCGGCCCAGCCGGGCGTCTACGCCCCGCCGACGCCGAAGGTGTCGCGCCAGAAGAAGGGCAAGGTGCTCACCGCCGCCGAAAAGGCCGCCTTCCTGGCGTCCCGGCCGGACCTGAAGACCTAGCCCTTCTCGAACAGCACCATCAGGTTGTTGGCCGGCATGGCGATACGCTCGGCGAAGGTCAGGCCGTGCGCCGCCGCAAGCGCGGTGACGTCCGCCAGGTCGCGCAAGCCCCAGGCCGGATCGCGACTCTTCAGGCTTTCGTTGAACGACAGGTTGCCGGCGGCGGTGTCCACCCCGGCCTCCAGGTAGGGTCCGTAGAGGATCAGCCGGCCGCCCGGCGTCAGCACCCGCGCGGCGCCGGCCATCAGACCCTGCGTCGCCGCCCAGGGGGAAATGTGGATCATGTTGATGCAGACCACCGCCTCGAACGGTCCGGCAGGCCAGGACGCCGGGTCCGCCGCATCGAGCCGCAGGGGCGCGGCGATGTTCACCAGGCCCGACGCCGCGCGCCAGGCCGCGATGCTGACCAGCGCCTCGCCATCCCGGTCGGTAGGCTGCCAGGTCACCCCGGGCAGGGCCTCGGCCACGAACATCGCGTGCTCGCCCGCGCCGCTCGCCACCTCCAACACGCGGGCGACCGGCGGCAGCCGGGGACGCAGTACGTCGAGGATCGGCTGGCGGTTGCGGGCCGTGGACGGCGCGGCGTGGGTGCCGGTGGGAACAAGGTCGATCATGGGACCGGACCCTAAGGGTTGCTGACATCGGCGCGAAGGCTTCTGTCTTGCTCCGGGCCGCGCAAAGCGGTTCTGTGCGGCCCGCGTCTTTTTCCCGACCAAGAGGATATTCCAATGGCCAATGGCAACCCGGGCTCCGGCCTGCAGCTGCGCTCGCTGATCAAGTCCAGCGGCGAGCTGGAACTGTCGCTGGCCACAGTCGACATCCCCGATCCGGCGGCCGATGAAGTGCTGGTCCGCATCGAGGGCTCGCCGATCAATCCGTCCGACCTGGGCCTTCTGCTGGGCGCCGCCGACATCTCGACCGCCAAGGCCGAGGGCGGCCTGATGACCGCCAGCGTGCCGGCCCCGTTCATGCGCGCCATGGCCGGCCGGGTGGACCAATCGATGCCAGTGGGCAACGAGGGCGCCGGGACCGTGGTCGCCGCCGGCTCCGACCCGGCCGCCCAGGCCCTGCTCGGCAAGCTGGTCGCCGGCATCGGCGGGGGGATGTATGCGCAGTACCGCACGCTGAAGGCCGCCGACGTCCTGCCGCTGCCAGCCGGCGCCAGCGCCGCGGACGGCGCCTCGTGCTTCGTCAATCCGCTGACGGCGCTCGGCATGGTCGCCACCATGCGCGCCGAGGGCCACAGCGGCCTGGTCCACACCGCGGCGGCCTCCAATCTCGGTCAGATGCTCAACAAGATCTGCCTCAAGGACGGCGTGCCGCTAGTAAACATCGTGCGCAGCCGCGAGCAGGCCCACATCCTCACCGACATCGGCGCGACCCACGTGGTGGACTCTTCCAGCGACAGCTTCCTGGACGACCTCACCAAGGCGCTGGCCGACACCGGCGCGACGCTCGCCTTCGACGCCATCGGCGGCGGCAAGCTGGCGGGCCAGATCCTGGGTTGCATGGAGGTGGCCATCAACCAGCGCGCCACGGTCTACAGCCGCTACGGCTCCTCGGTGCACAAGCAGGTCTATATCTATGGCGGCCTCGACACCGGCCCGACGCAACTGGCCCGCAGCTACGGCATGGTCTGGGGCCTCGGCGGCTGGCTGCTGACGCCGTTCCTGGTTAAGATCGGGGCGGCCGAGGCGGGCAAGCTGCGCCAGCGCGTGGTCGACGAACTGAAGACCACCTTCGCCAGCCACTACACCGCCGAGATCGGCCTGGCCGAGGTGCTCGATCCAAAGATCGCGGCGGCCTACAACAAGAAGACCACCGGCGAAAAGTACCTGATCAACCCCAGCAAGGGCCTCGCCTAACCCGGCGGGCCCAAAACGCGCGGTGGCCGGTTCAGCCCTCAGCGAGGCCCAGGAGGCCGAGTTCAGCAAGGCGCTCGCCTGGCTGCAGTCGCACCTGCTGAACCATGCCGAGCGCACCTTGGCCGAGCTGCGCCGCGCGGCGCCTGATGAGCCGCGGGTGCAACGCCTGCACGGCATCGCGCTCTACAAGCTCGGCCACCGCGAGGCCGGTATCGCGGCCATGGCGGCGGCGGCGGAGCGGGATAGCGCCAACCCGCGCGCCTGGGCGGATCTGGCCGTGGCGCTGCGTGACGATGGCCGGCCCGACGCGGCCGGCATCGCCTATGCCCGCGCGCTCGCCACGCAGACGCCGGGGGTTGCCGCGCCGGCGCTGGAGGGCGTGGTGTTCTGCACCGAGGCCGCCCGCCACGACTTCAAGATCGTCGACTACGACTACAAGGCCGAAATCCGCTACGGCGCCGGCCGGCCAGCGCACCCGGCCCTGCTCGAGATCATCGGTCAGGGCCGCGAACGCTACCGCGCTTTCCTGACGAGCCTGGGCCAAATCCAGGCCGACTTCGCGAGGGTTCCTCTCGGCGGCGCCTACGAGCAGCCGACGCCGTTCTGGCTGAACGCCTGGTTTCCGCCACTCGACGGCATGGCGCTGACCGGCATGTTGCGCGCCCACAATCCGGCCCGCTTCCTGGAGGTGGGGTCCGGCGTTTCCACCAAGTTCGCCCGCCGCGCGGTGGCGCTCTATGGCCTGAAGACCCGGCTGATCTCGATCGATCCCGAACCGCGCAACGAGATCGACACGCTCTGCGATCAGGTGATCCGCAGGCCGTTGGAAACCTGCCGGATGGAGATGTTCGACGCTCTGGAGCCCGGCGACGTATTCTTCCTCGACAGTTCCCACCGGTCTTTCCAGAACTCGGACGTCACAGTCTTTTTCCTGGAGATTCTGCCCCGGCTGAAACCGGGCGTGATCGTCCATATCCACGACATCTACCTGCCCTACGACTACACGGCGGGGAATGTGCCCAGGCTGTGGAACGAACAGTATTTGCTGGCGACCGCCCTGCTGTTCGGGGCGCCGCGCTTCGAACTGCTGTTCCCCAGCTGGCTCGTCGGCCGCGACCCGGACCTGGCGGCCCATGCCGAGGCCATGCTGCGGCAAGGTGCGCTCGCCGAGCTCGACCTGTTCGGCGCCAGCTTCTGGATGCGGATGACCTAAGCGCCACCCCGCGGCGCGGACTTTTTCGCCTGCTTCGGAGCTGCCCTTCGGCGGGGTTTGCCGGTCGACGGCTTGCGACGCGCCCGCGCCGCCGGCGGCCAGCTCAGCAGGGCCCGGAACCTCGGATCGTCCCGGAACATCGACAGGTCGGCGTGGAACTTCGGCGCCGCCGGTTCGCAGTCCAGGAGCCGCCGTAACAGCTCGACCCCCTTCGCATCGTGCATCAGCGAGTCCTTGGCCGCGCCGAGCGCGAGGGCTGAAACCTTGTCCAGATCGGCCTGCGGATCGCCGGCCGCGCGACGGGTCTCGTAGTCGACGCCGAGGGCTGCGGCCAGCCCCATGAACTGCGCCGCCAGCGGGCTCGCGGGCGGCAAGCCAAAGCCCTGGTCGCCGGGCAACGGACTGCTGCGGTAGAGCCAGCCGTCGTCGCCCGGCGGCATGCTGCGCAAGAGGATCCGCCGCCACAGCGCGCGCAGCCGATGGACGTGCAGGTCGTCGCACACCACGGCCACCGCATGCCGCACCACGGCCGGATCCAGGCCTCCGGTCGGCTTGCTGATAGCTTTTTTGAAGTCCGCCGAGGCCGAGGTGTAGATGACCTGGCCCAGCGCCGCGACGTAGCTGTCCGGCACCTCCTCGGCGAGCACGGCGCGTTCGAGGTCGAAGATCGTTCTGATGTTGTGGGACTTCAGGGCGTCATAGGCGCGCGCGCCGACCACGGTACACAGCTGCGCCTGCAGCACCCAATCGAACACCTCTAGCAGCCCGAACGGCGTCTCGATGTAGAGTTCGATGGGATTGCGCGTCGCCAGGTTCTGGACGTCGATGATGTTGCTCTGATCGAGGCGGACCTTGGTGTCGGTGTCGATACCCTCGATGATCTCGACCGATATCAGCTTGGTGGCCTCCAGCCCCTCGAGATCGACCGCCTTCTGCAAGGTCAGCTTGAGGCGCCCGGCCAGCCAGCTGAGGCCGGTTTGTGGCGCCATGCCGATCAGGAAGGCGATGCCAAGCCAAGGCGCGGCGGCGGTGATCTGGCCCCCACGTCCAAACGCGTCGAGGCCCAACTGAAGGCCGCCCTGAATGGCGCGATAGGCCACCACCGAAACGGTCACGCCCATGCCGAGCTGGAAGGCCGAGCGCAGGAAGCTGACGGCCTCGAGTTCGTAGTTGAGGAGCTGACGGATCAGGTACTGCGACGCCGCGACGTAGGCGCCCAGGAAGCCCAGGGCGCCGATGGTCATGGTGTTGACCGCGGCCTGGCTGAAATCGGTCGTCACGGCCTTGATATCGCCTGACCAGAGCAGGGCGTCGGGAAGGCGGAACGGAACCTTGACGTCGCATAGGCCGCCCAGCAGGCAGGCCTTGGGCGTCAGCAGAAGGGTGAATCCCAGGAAACTCATCGCGCAGAACAGCAGAGTGGTGAGGATCAGGACCTTGGGGTCACGCTTGACGTTCTTCACCGCATGGGCGGCGTGATCCTCCTGTCCGTGCCCGCTGTCATATTTGGAGCGCACCAGTTCGAGCTGCGGCAGCGCCTCGCTGCCGCCCTCCGGAAACAGCGCCATGATCAGGTCGTTGTAGAGCGCGCCCCGCTGGTTACGGACCACCGAGCGTGAGACGAACAGGGCCATAGGCAGGCCGATGGCCATGCAAAACGGGAGGGCGAAGGACCAAAGCCACATGGGTCGAGTCTCCGGCGGGGCCGGATCTCAGCGGGTATGGCGCCCGCCCGCCTCGCCCCGGACCTCCGAAGCTTAGCCTTCGGAGCCTTGAGAAGCCATCCAAGATTGTATTTCAAGACAACACAACGCCGCGTCGCCGCTCGGCGTCGGCCTCAGGTCCGCGCCGGGATCACCACCGGCAGGGTCTCGTAGCCCTTCACGAAGATAGAGTGGGTGCGTTGCGGCTCGGCGATCAGGTCGATGGACGGGAAGCGCTTCATGATCTCTTCCCAGATGATCGTCAGCTGCAGTTCGGCCAGCCGGTTGCCGACGCAGCGGTGAATGCCGAAGCCGAAGGACATGTGCTGCCGCGGCCGGGCGCGGTCGATGATGTAGCGGTCCGGATCCTCGACCATGGTCTCGTCGCGGTTGCCCGAGACGTACCACATGACCACCCGGTCGCCGGCCTTGATGGTCTTGCCGCCCATCTCGATGTCCTGGGTGGCGGTGCGCGCCATGTGCGCCAGCGGCGTCTGCCAGCGGATGGTCTCCGAGACCATGGAGGGGATCAGCGCGGGGTTGGCGCGCAGCTTGGCGTATTCGCCAGGGTTCTTGTTCAGCGCATAGACCGAGCCGGAGATTGTGTTCCGCGTCGTGTCGTTGCCGCCGATGATCAGCAGGGCGAGGTTCCCGGAATATTCCGCGCGGTCCATGTTCCGCGTCGACTCGCCGTGCGCCATCATCGAGATCAGGTCGCCGGTGGGCGGCGCATTCACCCGCTCATTCCACATGTCGGTGAAGCGGCCTACCATCTCGTCCAGCACGACGCGCTTGTGCTCCCAACTCTCCACGGGGCCATGGCCCGGCGCGTTGGTCATCATGTCCGACCAGAAGGGCAGCAGACCGCGCTCGTCCTGCGGAAAATCGAACAGGGTGGCCAGCGTCATCGCGGTCAGCTCTTTCGACACCAGCTCGACCCAGTCGAATTCCTTGCCGATCGGCAAGGCGTCGAGGATCTTTCCGGCCCGCTCGCGGATCACCGGGCCCATGACCTGCAGGTTCGACGGCGCCACCGCCGGGCTGACCGTCTTGCGCTGATCGTCGTGGCGCGGCGGGTCCATGGAGATAAAGCTCGGCCGCGTACCGCGCCGGGCGGTCTCGGCTTTGGACTCCAGACTCTGAAGGGTGATTCCGTCGGCGGACGAGAACACGCCGTGGTTGGAATCCACCGCCATGATGTCGTTCCAGCGGGTGATCGACCAATAGGGGCCATAGTCCGGCGCCTCGACAAAGTGCACCGGGTCCTCGGCCCGCAGCCGCTCGAACACCGGCCACATGGCGTCGTGGACAAAGAGCTCGGCGTCCGCCGGGTCCACCGCCTCAATGGGTTGCGCATAGACCCGCGCGCGGGCTTCCGCCTTCAGATCGATTGAACCGTCGTGCATAGCGACCTCCCGGTCATCCGCCGCGGTTCGGTGAGTCCGTCCGCGACCGTCTGTTGCCCCCATTCAGCCCCGAGATCGCCCGCCGCGCAATGGATTGCTGACAAGCGGTGCGCGGACGGCCAAGACTTGTGGTGATGTCTTCCGCCGCAGCCAACCCCGACAGCATCTCGGAATCCCTGCTCGCCTTCTGGGCGGACGCCGGCGTGGACGCGATGTTGCTGGATGAAGCCGTAGACCGCATCGCCGCTGGCCGGATCGCGCCGCCGAAGCCGCCGGAGCGCAAGATCGCGCCGGTCGCCGCGCCGTCGCCAGCCCGCGCCGCGCAGCCCGACGTGTCGGCCGCCGTCGCCCAGGCTCAGGCGCTCGCCGAGGCCGCCGACAGCCTCGAGGCGCTGGCCGCCGCGATAGCCGGTTTCGACGGTTGCCCGCTGAAGTTCGAGGGCGCGGCCTCCCAGGCGGTGGTCTATCGCGGCCACGCCGACGCGCCCGTGATGGTGATCGGTGAAGGCCCCGGCGCCGACGAGGACCGCCAGGGTCAGCCGTTCGTCGGCCGCGCGGGCCAGTTACTGGACAGGATGCTGTCCGCCGCCGGCCTCACCGACCGCGTGCTGATCACCAATACCGTCTTCTGGCGCCCGCCTGGAAACCGCACGCCGACCCCGGCCGAACAGGCCGTCTGCGCGCCCTTCGTCGCCCGCGCCATCGCGCTGGTGAAGCCGAAGATGCTGCTGCTGGTCGGCGGCGCCTCGGCCAAGGCCATGCTGCAGAAGGACGAGGGAATCCTGTCCATGCGGGGCCGTTGGCACGATTGGCGCTCATCCGACGGCGCCTTGGAACTGCCGGCGTTGCCGACGCTGCACCCCGCCTTCCTGCTGCGCCAGCCGGCCGCGAAGAAGCGCGCCTGGGCTGACCTGCTCACCCTCACCGAACGTCTGGACCAGCCCGAGCGGCCGATCGCCTGACGCGCCGGCCACCACGTCAAATCCGGAGTACGTCCCCATGCCGATCCCCTCGCTACGCGGCCAGAAAGTCGTCGTCATCGGCGGCAGTTCGGGGATCGGCTTCGCGGTGGCCGAGGCGGTCCTGGCCGAGGGCGCGGAGGTGGTCATCGGCTCCAGCAGCGCGGCCAAGGTCGAGGCCGCCGTGTCTCGCCTGGGCAAGGGCGCATCCGGCACGGCGGTCAATGTCCGCGAGGAGGTCAGTGTTCAGGCCTTCTTTGAAGGCGCGGGGCCTTTCGACCACCTCGCCTATACAGCCGGCGACTGGGACCGGGCGGCGACCGGGCCTGTGGTCGAGCTGGACTTCACCGCCGCGGCGGCCGGCGCTGACGTGCGCTTCTGGGGCGCCCTGCGGACCGTCAAGCACGCCCTGCCACACCTGTCGGCCAGGGGCTCCGTCACCTTCACCGATGGGGTGCGCACCCATAAGCCCGGCAAGGGCATGCCGCTGGCCTCGGCGTTCGGGGCGGCCATCGAGCACCTGGCCAAGGGCCTCGCCATCGACCTCGCACCCAGGCGCTTCAACACCGTCTGCCCGGGGGTGATCCACACGGAAGTGTGGGCCAACACACCGCCGGAACGGCTGGCGAAAATGACCGCCAGCCTGCCGGTGCCGCAGGCCGGTGATCCCGCCGACGTGGCGCAGGCCTATGTCTATCTGATGAAGGGTGGCTACACGACGGGTCAGGTCCTGATCGTCGACGGCGGCCTGATGCTGATCTAGGCGCCCTGCGGCCAAAGAACCCCGGTCGACCATAAGGGGTTGATCGGTTCTGCGGCCTTGCCTAACCCTGGCCTTCGGGGACTTCGAGAAGAGGATCGCGCATCGCCCGCAACTGACGGGCCGGCGCGGACGAGACGGCATGACGCTGAAGCAGCGCCTATGGGCCGGGGCAATCGCCCTGGCCTGCACCGCCTCTATCGTTGGCACGGCGGCCGCCGACGCGCCGCCGGCGCTGTCGAGCGATGACGCCCGCGCCTATTCCGCCGCCTTCGACGCCACCGATCGCGGAGACTTCATCGACGCCCAGATGCAGGCTGGCGCGGTCAAGGACCACTCGCTCCTGGGCTACATCGCGTTCCGCCAGCTGATGCACCCGACGGCCCACATCGCGGCCTTCGACGAGTTGTCCTCGTGGCTGGCCAGGTTCAGCGACCTGCCAGTGGCCAACCGCATCTTCGCACTCGCCTCCAGGCGCAAGACCGATCCCGCCGCCGAGGCCGCGCAGCGCCCGCTGATCTCGCTCGCCGACGGCCCGCAGATCGCCAATCCGGCCCTCTCAGACAAGGCGCGCCGCGGCCGCGAGGCCTTCTATGCAGGCAATGCCGGCAAGGCCCTGACGCTCGCCACGGCCTCTGGCGATCGCTGGATCACCGGTCTCGCCGCCTATCGGCTGAGGGCCTACGACAAGGCGCGCGCCAGCTTCGCCGACCTCGCCCGCGACGGCGAGTGCGATGCCTGGATGCAGGCCGCGTCCGCCTACTGGGCCTCGCGCGCCGCCGACGCGCAAGGCGACGCCGAGGCCTCGACCCGCTTCCTGCGCGCCGCCGCGCGTAACGCCGAGACCTTCTACGGCATGGTCGCCGCCCGGCAGCTCAAGCTCACCGACCAGGCGCTGGTCGCCGAGACCACCGACGATCCCGTCGCCCGGCTGCTGCTCGCCGCCTACACGCCGCCGGCGGTCAACGCCGCCGCCGACCTCGCTCGCTTCGTGGCCGGCGACACCCGGGCCCACCGCGCCGCGGCCCTGGCCCAGATTGGCCGGGGGTCAGAGGCCATCCAGGAACTGCGCGCCGGCATGGCGCTCGCCCGCACGCCCGCCGAGCAGGCCCACTGGAAGGCCCTGACGCTGGCCATGGGGACCTCGCTCGCCGACCGCGCGACGCCGCCCCGCAGCGGTGACCTGGACTATCCGACGCCGGAGCTGATCCCCGCCGGCGGCTTCACCCTCGACAAGGCTCTGGTCTACGCCATGGTCCGCGCCGAGAGCCGCTTCAATCCGATGGCCGTCAGCGGCGTCGGCGCCACGGGCCTGATGCAGATCATGCCCACCGCCGCCGCGGCTGCGGCCGGCGACGACAAGCTGAAGTCTGACCGCAGCCCGCTGTTCGACCCGGCCTTCAATCTGCGGGTCGGCCAGGATTACTTCACCTGGCTCCTCGAAAAGGGCGTCGGCCATGACCTGGTGCGCGCCGTGGCCGCCTACAACGGCGGGCCGACCACCGTCGCCCGCGCCGCCCAGATGCTGGGTTCCGACACCGACAGCCTGCTCTTGATGGAATGCCTGCCCGCGCAGGAGACCCGGACCTATGTCCAGAAGGTGCTGGCCGGCTACTGGACCTATCGCAGCATGTGGGGCCAGGCCTCGCCGAGCCTCGACGCCCTGGCCGCCGGTGACCGTCCCGTCGACGAGCGGCTGGATCTAGGCCAACCGGGCCGCGCGCCGTCCCAGCTGGCCGCGCAGACGCTTCAGGTCGGGCTGCGCTAGCCCCGCCGCCGTCGCGCGCGACAGCAGCACGCCAAACGGCTTCTCGCCGAAGAAGCCGCCTTCGCCGACGATCAGCGCGTCGCCGCCGCCGCCGCGCAGATGGCCGCCCAGCGCCTCCAGCCAGCCCGGCCGCAGCCGGATCTTCGCCGGTATGATCAGCAGCCGATCCGACCGCGCCGCCGCGATCCCCGCCGCGAGGTCGGGTGTCAGCTCCGCCCCGGTCTCCTCGCGCAGCACAGCCAACAGCTCCGGGGGACCTCCGCCGGCGATCAGCACCTCGCGCACCAGGCCGTCCACCGCCGCCGACGTCAGGGCGCCCAGCAGCGCCGGCAACCGGTCTCCAGCGTCGGCCGTCTCGACGATCACGCTCAGCATGGCGGCAGATGGCGGCGCGTCGCGGTCGCGGTCAATGAGTTCTTGTTCTGTTCCTATCGTGACGCTACCGTCGGCTGGTGAGCACTTTCACCCAGCAGATCACCACCGTTCGCGGACGCGGCGCCCGCACCAACGCAACGGGCCGCTATGAGTCGGCGACCCGCGAGGCGTTCGACGACGGCTGGACGCCGGATGACGTCGAGCCGGTCAAGCTGACCACCACGGTCACCGCCGAAAAGGCCAAGGTGATCATCACGCGGAACGACAGCCCCGATGTCGGCTTCGCCGCCTCGATCAACCCCTATCGCGGCTGCGAGCACGGCTGCATCTACTGCTATGCGCGGCCGGCGCATGCCTACATGGGCCTGTCGCCGGGCCTGGACTTCGAATCCAAGCTGTTCTTCAAGCCGGACGCGGCGCGCCTGCTGGAGCACGAGCTCGCCAGACCCGCTTACGCCCCCGAAGTCATCCACATCGGCGGCAACACCGACCCCTATCAGCCGCAGGAGCGCCGCCTGCGCGTCACCCGTGGCGTCATCGAGGTGCTCTCGCGCTTCAACCATCCCTTCTCGGTGATCTCCAAGTCCGGCCTGATCCTGCGCGACCTCGACCTGCTCGCGCCGATGGCGGCGCGAAACCTGGTCCGGGTCGCCATCTCGATCACCACGCTCGACCGCAAGCTCGCCCGCTCCATGGAGCCCCGCGCCGCGACGCCCGAAAAGCGCCTCGACGCGGTCAAGCGCCTGACCGACGCCGGCGTCCCCACGGTGGTGATGTTCGCGCCCTGCATCCCAGGCCTCAACGACCACGAGATGGAGGCCGTCCTCGAACGCGCCGCCGCCGCCGGCGCCAGCGGCGCGGGCTACGTCGCCCTGCGCCTGCCCCTGGAGATCGCCGACCTGTTCCAGGAATGGCTCGCCACCGACCACCCTGACCGCGCCAGCCGCGTCATGTCCCTGGTCCGCCAGATGCGCGGCGGCAAGACCTACGACGCCCAGTGGGGCAAGCGCATGAAGGGCGAAGGCCCCATCGCCGCCCTCACCGCCCGCCGCTTCGCCGTCGCCAAGGTCCGCTATGGGCTGGCCGCCAAGCTCCCGCCGCTGGACCTCGGCCAGTTCCAGGTCCCGCCCAAGCCGGGAGACCAGATCGATCTGTTCGGAAGCTAACGGCGAGCAAGAATGGAAGTCGTCGACCCAGTTCCTCGCTCGCCTGCGGGAGAGGAACTCAGCGACTGAACACGCCTACCAATTCCACGTGCGGCGACCAGAGGAACTGATCCACCGGCAGGATACGGTCGAGGCTGAACCCCGCGTCGATCAGGGTGCGGGCGTCGCGGGCGAAGGTGGCGGGGTTGCAGGAGACGGCGATCACCCGGGCGACCTGCGAGCGGGCCAGTTCCTCGGTCTGTTCGGCGGCGCCGGCGCGGGGCGGGTCGAAGACGGCAAGGTCGGTCTTCTTCAGCTCCACGGCCAGGACCGGGCGGCGGACGAGGTCGCGGGCCTCGGCGGTTATTCCGTGCAGTCCGGGTGCGCCGGCCAGCGCCGAGGTCAGGGCGCGGATGGCCTGCGGCGCGACGTCGGTGGCGTAGACCTGGGCGACCTCGGCCAGTCGGAAGGTGAAGGTCCCGACGCCGCAGAAAAGATCGGCGATGCGCGCGGCGCCGGCGGCCTGTTCGACGAGGAAATCCGCCATGGCCGCCTCGGCGCCAGCCGTCGCCTGCAGAAAGGCGCCCGGCGGCAGGCTGACCACTGCCTGGCCCAGCCGCACCTGGGGCAGGCGCGCCAGGTAGGCGGCCTCGCCGTCCAGGGTCACCCGGGCGAAGTCGGACTCCGCGGCGCGTTCGGCCAGCTGCATCCGGGCGTCGGCGGACAGGCCACCGGACTTGCGCTCCACGCCCGAGATGTCGATGTCCAGGCCGCTGGGCGTCAGCGTCACGTGCAGGGTCGGCGCCGACTGCGGATGCTCGAACAGCGGTGCGGCCAGCCGCTTTAGCGCCGGGATCGCCGCCTGGATCGCCGGGTCGGAGATCGGGCAGACCGCGATATCCACCAGATCCCACGATTTGCGCGCCTTGTAGCCCAGTTTGGCGGCCTCGCGGTTGCCGCGCCGGGCGTGCAGCGCCACGCGGCGGCGCGTGCCGGGCTCGGCCGCGAAGGGCGGCAGGATCTCCGTCTCGATCTGCTGGCGCGCCAGGGCGCCGGCCAGGCGCTCGACCTTCCACGCCAGGTATGGCGCGGGCGCCCAATGCTGCAGGGCGCAGCCGCCGCAGGTTCCGAAGTGGGGGCAGAGGGGCGCGATCCGGTCGGCGCTGGCCTCCAGCACCTCGACCAGTTCCCGCCGCTCGCCGCCGCCGACCGCCAGCACCCGCTCGCCCGGCAGGGTGAACGGGACGAACGCCGGCCCCGCGGCGAGCCCGTCGCCCTCCCCGCCGACCGCCTCGATGCGGAGTTCCACGGGCGGGCCGGACGGCCGCGCGGTGCGGGTCTGCGGGCGGTGATGGCGGCGCGGCGGCTTCATGGCGGGCAGGACGTCCTCACGCGTGGGGATCAAGCGAGATGAACGAACATGAACGGACCGCTCAAAATCCGTTCAGCTTTTCGGCGGCATAACCTTGACCAGAGCGGGCCAGAGGGCCGCCCAGGACTTCGAGAGGGATACCCATGACCAAGTCTTCGACCTTCGCCAAGGGCGCGCCCCTATCTAAGTGGGCATTGGCCGCGGCGGCCGGCCTCGTGGCGATGGCGGCGGCCGCCTCGGCCTCGGCCCAACCCTATTCCAGCGCCGACCCCTGCCAGCGCGACGCCAGCAACCGCGGCGTCACCGGCGGCCTGCTCGGCGCGGGAGCCGGCGCGGTGATCGGCTCGCAGTTCGCCGCCAGCGGCCACCGCCGCGACGGCTCGCTGCTGGGCGGCGTGCTGGGCGCGATCGCCGGCGCCTCCATCGGCCATTCCTCGGCCGCCTGCAATTCCGCGCCGCCGCCGCCGCGGCGCTATGACGATGAGCCACCGCCGCCGCCGCCCGGTCCGCAGGCCTACGGTCCGCCGTCCGAGCCCGCCTATGGCCCCGGCGGTTACGGCCCGCCCCCGCCGCCCGCCTATGTCCAGCGGGAGACCTGGGTCTACGGCCGCCACGGCGTGCGTTTCCGGGTGGTTGAAGAGCGCATGGAGCCGGACGGCTGCACGCTGGCCGAAAGCCCGGTCTATCTGCCGGACGGCCGGGTGGACCGCCGTTTCGTCCGCGTCTGCCCCGACGATCGCGGCCGCTACCACATCGTCGACTGAGGTCTGTCGCTGACAGGGTCGCGGCCTTGTTGGGTCAGCGACGGATTTTCTGGGCCCAGAGCAGGTGCTCGCGATTGCCGCCACCGCCCTCGATGGGACTGTCGGTGGTCGCCTGCACCGCCCAGCCGGACGCCTCCAGGAAGGCCTTGGCGTCCTCGAGCGACAGGGCGCGGGCGTCGGCGTCCCTGACCAGACCGCCCTTGCCCACCCGCTCGCGCCCCACCTCGAACTGAGGTTTCACCAGCACCACCAGGTCCGCGCCGTCGGCCGCCAGGCCCAGCGCCGCCGGCAGGGCCTTGGCAAGCCCGATGAAGCTGACATCACAGACCACCAGCTGCGGAGCCTCGGGAATCTCGGCTGGCGTCAGGTCGCGGGCGTCTAGCCCCTGCAGCAACACCACGCGCGGGTCGTCGATCAGGCTGGCGTGCATCTGATCCCGGCCGACATCGACCGCGTAGACCGTCCGCGCGCCGGCCGCCAGACAGACCTCGGTGAAGCCGCCGGTGGACGCGCCCACGTCCAGCACAACGCGGCCCTCGACGACGATCGGCCAGACGCTGAGCGCATGTTCCAGCTTCAGCGCGCCGCGCCCGACCCAGGGATGGGCCGCCACCGCCTCGATCTTCGCATCCTCGCCCAGCAGTTCGGCGGCCTTGGTCACCGGCCGGCCGTCGGCCAGGACGCCACCCGCCTCGATGGCGGCGCGGGCCTTGGCGCGGCTTTCGAACAGGCCGCGGGCGACCAGCAGAAGGTCGGCCCTAGTCTTCACGCGGGGGTCTTCACGCGGGGCTCTTCATGCGGGGGCCTTCATAGGGAGGGTTTCAGGCGCTGGCCTTCTCGGTTTCGAACAGCGCCTTCAGTTCGTTTTTCAAGATCTTGCCGTTGGCGTTGCGCGGCAGCACCTCGGCCCAGAACTTCACCGCCACCGGCACCTTGAACGCCGCCAGCCGCTCGGCCACGTGCGCCCTCAGCTCATCCTCGGTGGCGTGCGCGCCGGGCTTCAGGGTCACAACGGCGCCCGGCTCCTCGCCCAGGGTCCGGTGCGGGATGCCGACCACGGCCGCGTCCATCACCGCCGGGTGGTCGTAGAGCGCGTTCTCCACCTCGATGCAGTAGATGTTCTCACCGCCGCGGATCAGCATGTCCTTGGCCCGGTCGATGATGAAGCAGAAGCCCTCCTCATCGACCTTGGCGAGGTCGCCGGTGCGCACCCAGCCATCGACGAAAGTCTGGGCCGTGGCCTCGGGCTTGTTCCAATAGCCCTTCACCACCTGCGGCCCGTTGGCCCACAGTTCGCCCACGACATTGGGCCCCAGCACCGTCACGCCGTCGGCCGGATCGCGGATCTGCAGCTCGGACACCGGCACCGCCACGCCACAGCTTTCGGGGCGGTTGAAATAGTCCTCGGCCGCATTGCCGGTCACCGTGGCGCAGGTCTCGGTCATGCCCCAGCCCTGGCCGGGTATCGACTTCGGGAACACCTCGCGGATGGTCTCCACCAGTTCCTTGGCCGAGGGCGCGCCGCCATAGGCCAGGGATTCGAGCGACGACAGGTCGTAGTTCGCCCGCGCCGGATGCTCCAACAGCTGCCAGGCGATGGTCGGAACGCCGCCCGCCGACTGGATTTTCTCGCGCTCTATCAGCTCGAAAGCGCGGATCGCATCCCACTTGCGCATCATCGCCAGCTTGGCGCCGGCGAACAGGCTGGGGTTCAGCACGGCGAAACAGCCCGTGACATGGAAGAACGGCACGGAGATCAGCGATGAGCGCTGCGGGGCGTCGGGATCGGGCGTCGGCGGCGTCTCGCCACGCCGCAGGAACGACCGCGCGCCGCCGCAGCCCGCGGCCATGATGTTGGAGTTGACCGCCCGCTGGGTGGCGAGCGCCCCCTTCGGCTTCCCCGTGGTGCCGGAGGTGTAGAAGATGGTCGCGTCGTCGTCGGTGTCGATCTCGACAGGCGGCAACGCCCGGTCCGGCAGGTCTTTCCAGCTGTTCGGCTCGCCGATCACGCTTTCCAGCTTGGTCACCAGCGGGTGAGCGATCTCGTCCCGTTCGCGGGTGACGTAGACCCGCACCAGGTCCGGGCAGTTCGGCAGATGCACGGTCATCCGCTCGTAGCGCTCGCGGTCGAGCAGCACGACCTTCGAGCCTGAGTCGGTCAGGCCGTATTCCAGCTCCGGCCCGGTCCACCAGGCGTTCAGCGGCGTCACGACGGCGCCCAGCGAAGCGGCCGCGTAGAAGGCCACCACCCACTCGGGGATGTTGCGCATCACCACCGCAACGCGGTCGCCCTTGATCACGCCCTGGGCCGCCAGGTCCGCGGCCAGCGCCGCCACCGCGCGATGGAAGGCCTCGAAGCTCACCCGCTCGTCTTCGTAGACCAGGAAGATCTTCTCGCCATGCACGCGGCTGGCCTCGAGGACGGACCGCAGGGTCGGCGGCAGGTTCTTCCAGACCTTGGTCCTGATCCCGCGAATCTCGACCTCGGCGACCTCGGTCGGCATGCCGGGGCCCGAGAGGATCGCGTGGGCCTGGGCGATCGACATGGCAGGCCAGCCGGCCGGCAGATTGGCCTCAGTCATCGGTCTCACTCCTATGCGGCCACGCCGATCTTTCGCCTGCGCGGCGCGTCAAGTGAACAACCATAACCCAGGGCCGGATGGAAGCTCTCCGGCGCGAGACGCGCGCACGCCGACCGCCGCCGCGGGCGCGCGGGCGCGCGGCCGGGGTGCGGGTCCGTCAGCCAGAAGCGGGGGATGTGCGTGAGAGGCCTGAGGGCGCGACGTTCAGCGGCGCGGCGGCCCCGTCGCGCGGCGCACGGCCAGACCGCCCGCCAGCGTCGCGGGTCTCGGGGCGTTTGGAACCGTCACGGCGATGGCCGCGCCGGCCGCGAGCCTTGTGCGCAGGCCCGCCCTGGCCGCCGACGCCAGCGCCGGCGCCCACGCTGACGCCGATTGGGGCCGCTCCGGCGTCATATGCGCCAGCAGTTCACGCAAGGTCGGCAGGGCCGCGGGCTCCGGCCCCGGCAGCGCCGCGGCATCGGCGACGATCTCGTCGAGGGTGCGCAGCAGCACCGGCAGGCTGGCGGGCTCGACCTCGCGATCGCGGTCACGGTCACGCTCTTCGGCGTCCCCCAGACGTTCGCGTTCAAGGTTCGGATCGCTGTCGGGCCGCTCAGGCTCCGGCGGATCGGCGCGGTCGCTGAAATCGTCGCGCTCCGACACCGCCTCGCCCACCGCCTCACCGGGGGCGGCCGATCCGCGCCCCAGGCGCAACTCCAGCGCGATGGAAACCCGCACGGAGAAGAAGCAGCGGTCGAACAGCCGGAAGTATTCCAGCTTGCGCGCGAACTCCTCCGCCGCCTCGGCCTCCCGCCCAAACGCCAGGCCCAGCCGGTAGGCGCACTGGCTCAACTCGGAGAGCATCGCGCAACGGGGATCGGCGGCGTTCATTTGGAACAAATATAGAACAAGAGAGCGGCAACGTCAAGGCGCGGATCGGTCCGGCGCCGGGTCCGGCGACCGCTAGTCGCGCTCCCGCAAACGTTTTCGCACGCGGTCGAGGGCGCGGAGCAGGCTTGGCGGCAACGAGAGCGGCTCCGGCCGTTCGTAGGGCGGCGCCGCGGGCTCGTGGCCCTTGATCGCGCCGCCAGCGGCCGCGGCGGCCTGCTGCGCCTTACGCTTGTGGCGGCGGTGCGAGAATTCGCCGAGCTGGTTGATCAACAGGGCGGCCTCGACGACCAGGCTGAACAGGATGCCGAACAGGCCCTTGCCGTGCGTAAGGGTGGCCGGCAGCGTCTGGATCTTGTTGACCATCTCAAGCACCAGCCCGACCGACAGGACGGCATTGTAGGGTCGGCCGAGATTGGTCTCGAGCCATTGGTCGAGCCAGCGCGCCCAGTCAGTGATCGCCCTGAACATTGGCTCGCGCCTCCCCGCTGATTTGAATCTCAGGGCGGAAACTAGCCGATGATCGCCGGAAATCTGCGCCGCGTTTCCGCAAAGACCCGAAGGGCGCCGCGCCTTGGTTGGCGGCTGAATGTCCGCAGCCAACGCATCAGAGGCGTTGGGTCTTCGACGGGTCGTGAATGAGGTTCGGCGTTTGGAACGTCCGCTTTCGGGCATCGCGCCAAAGACCGTTTCCGACCCATAGCGGACGTCATAGGTGCGCAGTATGCCTATTTCGCCTTCACGTTCAGTAGAACCCTTTCGGCACCGCCCGCTTTCGACCCATTGCGGACCTACGATGTGAGTGTAGGCTTCACCGGTGCTCCAGAGCCTCCGCTACTTCTCAATCCTTCTCGCGCTGGGCGGAGCGTCGGCTACACGGGCGCAAGCCACGTCTGATCTCGCCTCGTTTCCCGAATTGGAAGGGTGGCTTCAGGAGCATCCCGCTTACCACCGGCTAACGGACAAGGATTGCCGCTGTGAAGATGATCTAGCGGAGATTCGGAGCGAAAGCGGGCCCTCTCGCCGTCCAGACTACCACCCGTACTACGCCGCGGGGGACTTCAACAAAGACGGTCGGTTTGATGTCGCTATCGGCGTGGCGCGGAATGGAGATAGCGATCGCTTTCGGGTGCTGATCATAAACTCCGTCAACAAGCGCCAAAGCCGACGTCACGCATATCTCAGCCCGTATTTCCCCGCGCACTATTATCTCTTCTACGGAGCTCCAGCGGCAGGAGATCGCCTTCTGGTGGGTCCATATGCATCTGACACTGGGGCTGCGCTGGTGCCACGCGGCCCTTACCGATACTCGTTGGAGTACGAGGACTTTTAGGTCCGCTAACCCGCCATAGCGGACGTTCGAAAGGTCAGCTTTCGGATGGAGAGCCGATGTCGGATCCTGGCGCACTGGGGACATTGCGAACCGCTGGGTTGTTGGGTCCGGCGGATATTGATCCTCGAGGCTTCCGTCATAGGCTGCGGCTGGCGTTCTGCCCGCGCCCGGGGTAGCTGACCGCCCCATGATCCGCCTCGACAATATCTCCAAGCAGAACGGCCACCAGATCCTTTTCATCGAGGCCTCCACAGCCCTTTATAAGGGTGAAAAGGTTGGCCTCGTCGGACCCAACGGCTCCGGCAAGACGACGTCGATCCGGATGCTGCTGGGGCTGATCCGCGCCGACGCGGGGACGATGCGGATCTTCGACCACGAGGTGCCCGGGCGGCTGCCCGAGATCATCGGGCGCGTCGGCGCGATCGTGGAGTCCCCCAGGTTCTTCCCGTCCTTCACCGGGCGCACCAACCTCGGCCTGCTCGCCGACGCCATCGGAGCACCGCGGACGACCGTCGACCGGGTGCTGGAGCAGACCGGCCTCGCCGATCGCGGGAGGGACCGGTTCTCGAGCTACTCGCTGGGGATGAAGCAGCGTCTGGCGATCGCGGCCACGTTGCTGAAGTCCCCCGACCTGCTGATCTTTGACGAGCCGACCAACGGCCTCGACCCCGCCGGCATTCACGAGATCCGCACGACGATGCGGGCCCTCGGCGACGAGGGTCG
>JANYET010000033.1 GCA_025359785.1 Alphaproteobacteria bacterium
ACAATCTGACCCGACGGGAGAAGGCGCGGCTCTGAGGGCGCGCCGTGCCGGTCAGGCATCGTTCCACACGCAGGCGCGCAGGCGTTCGGCCATCAGGCGGCTTGCGGTGAGGTCGGCGGTGTTGGCCACGCCCACGCCCAGATAGCGTTCGGCGATCTCGGGGGAATCGAGCAATTTGGCCGCTGGGCCAGCCATCACCAGGCGACCGTTCTCGATCACCGCGCCACGGTCTGCGATCGACAATGCGGCGCGGGCGTTCTGTTCGGCGAGCAGGATGGAGATGCCGCGGCTTCGCAGGGTGGCGATCAGGCCGAAGATCTCGGTGACCAGCTTGGGCGCGAGGCCTAGCGAGGGTTCGTCGAGGATCACCAGCCGGGGGCTCGACATCAGGCCGCGGGCGATGGCGAGCATCTGCTGCTGGCCGCCGGAGAAATTGCCGGCAACGTCGCCCATGCGTGGCGCCAGGATCGGGAACAGCGCGTGGATTTCGTCCAGCACGCCCGCGGCCGGGCGCCCGCCCGGGCGGATGGTGGCGCCCATGGCAAGGTTTTCGGCCACCGTCATGCCGGCGAAAAGCTGGCGCCCCTCCGGCACGTGGGCGATCCCGCGTCGCAGGCGCTCGGTTGTTGAAAGCCGGTCGATGCGTTCACCGTCCCACAGGATCTCGCCGGACAAAGGCGACAGCAGGCCGGAGACGGTTTTGGCCAAACTCGACTTTCCGGCCCCGTTGGCGCCGATCAGCGTCACGATCTCGCCCGGCGTGACGGCCAGCGAGATATCGTGCAGCACGGCGCCGGTGCCGTAGCCGGAGGAGATGTGGCGAAGTTCAAGGCTCATGCGGCCTCCTCGCCGAGATAGGCGGCGATGACACGCGGGTCGCGCTGGATGTCGGCGGGCGGACCGGCGGCGATCAGGCGGCCGGCTTCGAGCACCACGATCTGGTCGGCGATGCCCATGACAAGGGACATGTTGTGCTCCACCACCACGATGGTGACGCCGCAGGCCTGGATGGCGCGCAGCAGGGCTGCCAGTTCGGCGGTTTCGGTGTCGTTCAGCCCGGCGGCGGGTTCGTCGAGCAGCAGCAGGCGCGGCTGGGCCATCAGGGCGCGGATGACCTCCAGCAGTTTCTGCGCGCCCATCGGCAACTGGGTGGCGGGCGATTGCGCCTGGTCGGCAAGGCCCACGAGATCGAGCAACTGCAAGGCGCGGTTGGCCAAAGCGCGTTCGGCGCGCAAGGCGGAAGGGAGCCAGGCAAGCTGTGCGGCCAGGCCGTGCGGCAGCAGGCGGTGGCGGCCGGCCAGCACGTTTTCCAAGACCGTCATCCCGGGGAACACCCGCGCGGTCTGGAAGGTGCGGATCACCCCGAGCTTTGCGATGGCCGAGGATGAGAGCCCGCCGAGTGCGGTGCCGTCGAAGGTGACGGTGCCGGAATCGACCGGGAACAGGTTGGTGATGAGGTTGAACAGGGTTGTCTTGCCGGCGCCGTTCGGGCCGATCAGCGCGGTGAGCGAGTGTTCGGGCACCGAGAACGACACGTCGGCGGTGGCGAGCAGGCCGCCGAAGGATTTCCGAAGCGAGCGAATTTCGAGCGTGCTCATGCGACGGGTGCCAGCTTCACCTGCTCGCGCGCGGCGGTCTTGGGGAGCAGCCGCACGAGAAGGCCGAACATGCCTTGTGGCAGATAGAGCGAGCAGCCCGCCAGCAGCGCGCCGCTGGCCAGGGTTTTGTAAAGCGCCAGCGGCTGGAAAACGGTCGGCAGGATGGTGAGCAGGCCGGCGCCGAGCAGCGGGCCGATCAGCGTGCCCTCGCCGCCGATCACGAGCATGGAGACCAGTTCGAGCGAACGCGGCGTGCCGACCATGTCAGGCGACAGGAAGTGGAAGTGGAACGCGTAGAGGCTGCCGGACAGCGAGGCGAGCACAGCCGAGATCGCGAACGCCGCCATCTTGCAGCCCACCACGTTCACCCCGAGGGCGGCGGCGGCCAGCGGGTCGGTGCGGATCGCCTGCAGGGCGCGGCCGAAGCCCGCGCGCATGGCGCCGGCGACTGCGACCAGGATCACCACCACAAGGGCCAGCACCAGATAGTACATCCGCATCGGCGTGCCGAACTCGAAGCCGGCGATCTCCATGTCGGGGATGCCCACCATGCCCGAAGGCCCGCCGGTGATGTCGTCGAACCCGATGGCGCAGCTGTCGATCAGCAGGCCGAAGGCGAGCGTGGCCAGCGCCATGTAAAGCCCGCGCAGCCGTAGCGTGACGGCCGCGAGGATAAACGCGCAGGCCAGCGACAGGCCCATGCCGGCGAGGATGCCGAGCGCCGGCGTGACGTTGTGCTCGGTGGCCAGATAGGACGCGGTGTAGCCGCCGATGGCCATGAACCCGGCCTGGCCGAGGCTGATCTGTCCGCCATAGCCCATCAGCACGTCCTGTCCGATCAAGGCGATGAACAGGATCAGCGTGATGATCAGGGCGGACAGCAAGGCATTGCCAAGCAGGAACGGCGCGGCAATGCCGATGCAGAGCACCACCGCGCCCCAGCGCCACGCGGCACGTGCGCCGATGCGCGAGACATGCGTCCAGACCCGCGCCTCGTCGCGCACGTCGGACCGGCGGGCGTGGCCAGAGCGGATCAGGCCGGAGGGGCGCAGGATCAGCACGACGAGAAGCAGACCAAGGGCCAGCGCGTTGCTGAACAGCGACGAGACGTAAGCGGTGGCAAGCTGTCCCACGAGGCCGAGCAGGAGCCCGCCGGCGATGGCGCCGGGAAAGGAGGCGATGCCGCCGATGGCCACCGCGATGAAGCCGGAGATGGTCAGCAGCCGTCCCGTGTCGAACTGCAGAGCGATGGCGGGCGCCACCACCACGCCGGCCGCCGCACCGATGGCACCGGCAAGG
>JANYET010000014.1 GCA_025359785.1 Alphaproteobacteria bacterium
GCAACCGCCTGCGCAACGGCCTGCTCTACCTTCAGATCACGCGCGGGGTCGCGCCGCGCGATCATCCGTTTCCCGATCCGCCGCCGACGCCGGCGATCGTGATCACCGCCAAGCGCACCGATCCCGCCGCCATCGAGGCCAAGGCGATGAAAGGCGCGGGCGTCATCAGCACGCCGGAGAACCGCTGGGGGCGCTGCGACATCAAGACCATCGGCCTGCTGCCCAACGTGCTGGCGAAGCAGAAGGCGCGCGAGGCCGGGGCGATCGAGGCCTGGTATGTCGACGACCTCGGCCTGGTCACCGAAGGCGGCTCCAGCAACGCCTGGATCGTCGATGCCGACGGGCGTCTGCGCACCCGGGACATTCAGGCCAACATCCTGCGCGGCGTCACCCGCCTGACTCTGCTCAAGATCGCCGCCGAGGAAGGCATCGAGGTCGAACAGCGACCGTTCACCATCGAGGAGGCCAAGGCGGCTCGCGAAGCCTTCATATCGGGCGCCGGCTCCCTGGTGACGCCCATCACACGTATCGATGGCGCGCCGATCGGCAATGGCGAGGTCGGCCCCGTGGCGAAGCGGCTTCGTCGGCTCTATATCGAGGCGGCTCAACGAGACGAGCGCGCCGCGATCAAGGATTGAACCCGTTGTCCAACGATAAGAAGCAGAACCTCCAGGACGCCTTCCTCAACGCTGTCCGCAAGGCGCGCACCCCGCTGACCATCTTCCTCGTCAACGGCGTGAAGCTGCAGGGCGTGGTGAGCTGGTTCGACAATTTCTGCGTGCTGCTCCGCCGGGATGGGCAATCGCAACTCGTCTACAAGCACGCCATTTCCACCATCATGCCCGCGCAACCCGTGCAGCTCTATGAGCCGGGCGAAGACGAGGCCGATTGAGCTCCTCCAAGTCCGTAGATCGTGCGGCCCCGGTCCAGGGCGCCATTGTCATTCATCCCGACCGGGAAGGCCGCTCGTCCTCCCGGGAAGCTGATGCGCGCCTGGAAGAGGCGGTCGGTCTGGCGTTGGCGTTGGACCTCGAGGTCCGGACGACCCTGATCGCGCCGCTGCGGCGGCTGACGCCCGCGACCCTGTTCGGCAAGGGCAAGGTCGAGGAGATCGGCCACACCATCGAGTTGGCCGAGGCCGATGTCGCCATCGTCGACGACGCCTTGACGCCGGTGCAGCAGCGCAACCTCGAGAAGGCCTGGAACTGCAAGGTCATCGACCGCACCGGCCTGATCCTGGAGATTTTCGCCCGCCGCGCGCGTACCCGCGAAGGCCGCCTGCAGGTCGAGTTGGCGCGGCTGTCGTACGAGAAGTCGCGGCTGGTCCGCACCTGGACCCACCTGGAGCGCCAGCGCGGCGGGTTCGGGGTCATGGGCGGCCCGGGCGAAACCCAGATCGAGACGGACCGCAGGCTGATCGCCGACAAGATCCGCAAGTTGAAGCTGGAGCTCGAGGAGGTGCGCCGCACCCGCACCCTGCAGCGGTCGGCCCGCAAGCGGCACCCGTACCCGACCGTGGCCCTGGTCGGCTACACCAACGCCGGCAAGTCCACCCTGTTCAACCGCCTGACCAAGGCCGAGGTGGTGGCCGAGGATATGCTGTTCGCCACCCTCGACCCGACGCTGCGGATGCTGAAACTGCCGGACGGACGGCCCGCCATCATGTCCGACACCGTGGGCTTCATCTCCGACCTGCCGCACGAGCTGGTTGAAGCCTTCCGCGCCACCCTGGAGGAGGTCAAGGAGGCCGACGTCGTCCTGCACGTCCGCGATATCGCCAGCGCCGAGAGTGCGGCCCAGGCCGGCGACGTTCGCGCCGTCCTGAGCCGGCTGGGCGTCGATATGGACGAACGCTCGATCCTGGAGGTCTGGAACAAGATCGACCTCGTGGCGGCCGAGGATCGGGAGATCATCACCGGTGACGCGCGGCGGGCCCATCCGCGGGCCGTGCCCGTGTCGGCGGTGACCGGCGAGGGCTGTCAGGCGCTGCTGGACACGGTCGCCGGACTGGTGGACGAAGCGCCGCCGGTCGATATCTACACGCCGGTGGGCGAGGGGGCGGCCATCGCCTGGCTCTATCGGCACGGCCGCGTCCTGCAGCGCCAGGAAGGCAAGGACGGCTCCGTCCGCCTCGCCGTCAGCCTGTCACCCCAGGCGCTCGGCCAGTTCGAACAACAGTTCCCAGGGTCCGAGGTGCGGGGGCACTAGACTCACCGCTCATCCCCGCGAAGGCGGGGACCCATGCAGCCCATCAACTTCGCCGAGACCCGCGATCTATCCGGTGACTCAGCTTGGGTCCCCGCCTTTGCAGGAACGATCAGCCTGGGGCTTTCTCCCCAGCCTTCGCCTCGTCCCAGAGCGCGTCCATCTCGGCGAGGTCCGACTGCTCCGGCGTCCGGCCGCGCTCGGCCAGGCGGGCCTCGATATACTGGAAACGCCGCACGAACTTGGCGTTGGTGAAGCGCAGGGAGTCCTCCGGATCGACGTCCAGCGTGCGCGCCAGGTTGGCCATCACGAACAGCACGTCGCCCAGCTCCTGGCGGGCCTTTTCGAGGTCGCCGGCGGCGATCTCGGCCTTCAGCTCGGCGAGTTCCTCATCCAGCTTGGCGACCACTTGGCCGATGTCCGGCCAGACGAAACCGACCTTGGCCGCCCGCTTGGAAAGCTTCACGGCGCGGGTCAGCGCGGGCAGGCCGATGGGCACGTCGTCCAGCAGGCTCGGCGTCCGGCCGCCGCCCTTGGCCGCGCGCTCGGCGGCCTTCAGCTCTTCCCAGCCGGCCTTCTGGTGGGCGAGCGAGGCGTAGGTCTCCTTGGCGAACACATGCGGGTGACGGCGGACCATCTTGTCGTTGATCGCCGCGGCCACGTCCTCGAAGGCGAAGGCGCCGCGTTCTTCCGCCATGCGGGCGTGGAAGACCACCTGCAGCAGCAGGTCGCCAAGCTCTTCCTTCAGGTCCGAAAGGTTGTCCCGTTGAATCGCGTCGGCGACTTCATAGGCTTCCTCTACCGTGTAGGGCGCGATGGTGGCGAAGGTCTGCTCCAGGTCCCAGGGACAGCCGTCAACCGGATCGCGAAGGCGCGCCATGATCGCCAACAGCCGGTCGATGGGCCGCTGGTCGGCGGTCGGAGCAGGGCGGGTCATGGGCAATCCTGGGCGCGATGGCGGCCAATCTGACCGCGCGCCGCCCCCATGCGCAAGCCGCCTCAGCGGCTGGCGATGCTCCGGCCGCGGCCCAGGTCATAGGCGAACCGCTGGAACGTGCCTTCGGCGTCCGCCCAGGTGCCGCCGTAGCGCGCCCAACGGATATCGCTCTCGTAGTATTTGTAGGCGATCGGCGTGACGGCTCCATCGGCGGCCACCGCGCGGCCCTCGATCTTCGCGCCGCCGACTCCAAAGCTTTCGTAGGACAGGCCCGGCCGGTCGCCCATCTGCTTGAAGGTCGGATGGTTGGGCTTGGCGTCGCTCAGCACCAGTTCGATCCGCGCGCCGTCATAGCCCGGGCTCTTGGCCAGGCGCTTTTCGACGGTCCGCTGCAGTTGCGCCGCCAGGTCGTTCACCTCGCGGACACCGAGCGTCTTGACGGCCTCGGCCTGCAAGGCCGGGCCAACCGTGACGCTGACAGAAGCCGGTGCGGCGAAAGCGGCGCTGCCGCTCAATAGGGCAGCCATGGAAATGGCGATCAGTGCGGCGATACGCATCTGTGGTCTCCTGATAGACGCCCTCGACCTTAAGCTAGGCATCCGTGGGCCGGGCGCAAGAGGTCGTGAAGCGGGCGGCGTTGGATCGCGATCAGGGCCGCGTCACCGATTTGCCGCCTCGGCTCGGGCGACGCTGGCGCGAAAACCCCACAGGATGAGCGCCAACACGACGCTCGCCACCGCGGTCAGGGCCGCATCGGCGAACAGCCCGCCGTTAAGGCCATGGGCGGAGAACGCCGCGCCGTCGATGATCTGCATGTAGGTCAAAGGGATCGCACTCGACGCGAAGAGCAGGCCGAACTGGGTGGCGGCCAGCGGATTGTCTTCCCCGAGCGCGTTCAGCGAGATCAGATTGGAAATAGCGAAGGCGGCCGCCTGAAAGATGTTCTCGCCCAGCAACGCGACGCCAAACAGCGCTGGGGTTCTCGGAAGCCAGATCAGGAGCAGGCTGAAGCTCGCGCCCAGCAGGCCCAGCACGATGTAGAGGACCCGCGGCGGCAGGCCCGCGCCCAACCTCGGCGCGATCAGGCTGCCGACGATCCCGGCCACGCAGACGCCTGCGCCGCCCAGCAAGCCGGCCGTCGCCTCGGGGGTGTGAAACGCAGCCGCATAGCCAGAGAGCGAGTTGGTCAGGGCGAAGGCCGTGGCCGGCGAAACGAACAGCAGCAGGGTCCAGAGCACGATCGGGCGGCGCACCACCCTAGCGACGTCCTTGGCGAACGCCGCCACGCCCTCCCGCGCCAGCCGCGCGTCGGCCGCTGGACAGGGCGTCATCAGCAGCAGGGGCAGGGCGAGGAGATTGAGACCACCGAGCGTGAGCGCGCCCAGCGGCTCTGGAAGGCCGCGAAAGATCGGGATGGCGAGCGCCGCGACGAGGCCCCCTGAGGCGATGTTGACGGCGGCGAACCAGGAGCCCAGCGCGCCTTGGCGATCCCGGGCGACCAGCTCGCCAAACCAGCCTCCGCAGGCGGCGGCGACCAGATAGGCCCCGAGATTCGACAGAAAGAAGAACACGGGCAGAATCTCGGGCCGCCGGACGAAGGCCAAGGCCATGACGCTGCCGAGGCTGGTGACGAGTGTGAACAGGATTGCCCAGGTGCGGCGCGACCAGCGCCAGTCGAGCAGCGGCGCCAACAGGAAGCTGACGAACCCCGGCGCCAGCGCCATGGCGGTGATGGCCGCGATGCGGGTCGCCGGCAAATGCTGCGCCGCCAGCAACTGCGGCATGGTGATCAACAACAGCGCGCCGTTCACCCCCAAGGGCCAAAGCCCGAAACCGAGGAGCCAGATGGGCGGATGCGGCGCGCGGATCATGCTGGGTTGCTAGCCCGAAGCCCCGTGGCGGTAAATCCTTCGCCAGAGGGGATGCGCACCATCGTCAGGCCAGTTTCCGGCTACAGACCGGGTTCCGCGCGCCGACTTACATCCATATTGCGCCTAAGGAATATTATCGGAAATAATACGACCCCCTCAAGGGAGCACAATGTGCCCCTGGGCGATGTCGCGCAGGGTCTCGACGTAGAATTGCGGCTCCAGGCTCGTGACGCGGGCCTCCAGGCTTTCCGCCGTATCCCCGGCCAATACCGCTGCGGAACGGCGCGCGATGACGGGGCCGCGATCATATTCCTCGTCGACCAGGTGGATGCAGATACCGCTCTGCGCGACGCCGGCGGCGATCACCGCCTCGTGGACGCGCCGGCCGTACATGCCATGACCGCCGAACCGCGGCAGCGGCCCGGGATGGATGTTGAGGATCCGGCCGGCATAGCGGCTGAGCGTCTTCGGGCCGAGCTGGCGCAGATAGCCCGACAGGATCACCAACTCGACGTCGTGAGCGGCCATCTCGGCGGCCAATCGCGCGTCCGCGGCCGCCGGGTCGGCTTGGGTGGCGATGCACAACGCCGGCACGCCGGCCTCGGCCGCGAAGGCCAGCGCCGGCGCGCTCTTGTTGTTGCTCACCAGCAGCCTGGCCTCGGCGGCCAGTTGACCGGTCTGGATGGCCGCCATGATCGCCCGCGCGCTGGAGCCATTGGCCGACGCGAGGAAACCCAGCCTAAGCGGCGATGAAATCACGTGAATTGGCTGCTGAGTTCATGTGAAAACCGCAGACCGTCGAAGGCCGGTTCGACGCCCGCCGGCAGCTCGGCCTTCAGCGCCGCGTAGTCCAGGTCGATGTGCAGGTTGGTGAGGATTGCCCGCTTCGGCTTCAGCCGCTCGATCCAAGCCAGCGTCCGTTCCAGATGGGCATGCGTCGGATGGGGCCGGTAGCGCAGCGCGTCCACGATCCAGACGTCCAGGGCGGCCAGGGCCTCGAACGCCGGTTCATCAAGGTTAACGACGTCGCTGGAGTAGGCCACGTCACCGAACCGATAGCCCACGGTGCGTACGCCCCCATGATCCTGGTCGAAGGTCACGACCGGAATGGCGCCGGACGGCCCGTCCACCTGCCAGCCGACCCCATGCGCCGGGATCGCGCGCCGCTCGCAGATCGCCGGATAGCCGCCCTCGGGCTCGAAGATATAGCCGAACCGCCGCATCATCGAGGCGTCGGTGGCGGCGTCCATGTGACAGTCGATCTTCGCCCGCTGCCGGATGAAGAAGGCGCGGACGTCGTCAATGCCGTGCACCTGGTCGGCGTGGTCGTGGGTCAGCAAGATACCGTCGAGGCGTTTCGCGCCCGACTGCGCCGTCTGCAGCCGCAGGTCCGGCGAGGTGTCGACGATCACCGTGGTCTCTTGCTCTGCGCCCTCCCCCGATCTTCGGACGAGGAGGGAACAGCGCGAGCGCAAGTTCTTCGGCTCGGCGGGATCGCAGACGCCCCAGTCACCGTCGGCCCGCGGCACGCCGCCGGAGGAGCCGGAACCGAGGATCGTGAACTCCAGCACTGCGCTCATCGCCCCCGTTTTGATGGCCGGGGTATCCGGTCGAAGACCGTGAAGAAGGCGGCCTCCGCCCTGCCCTCCGCCTCGTCCAGGGACCAGCCGCGGATCTCGGCCAGCTTGGCGAGCACGTGGGGCACGTAGGCCGGCTCATTGCGCCGCCCGCGATACGGGACCGGCGCGAGGTAAGGACAATCGGTCTCCACGATGATCCGGTCGGCCGGCATGCCCGCGATCACGTCGCGGACATCCTGCGCCGCCTTGAACGTGGCGATCCCGGAGACCGAGAACCAGGCGCCGAGCGCCGCGGCCCGCGCCGCAAGGTCCGCGCCCGAGGTGTAGCAGTGCATCAGGATGCGGAACGGCCCGGCGGCATATTCGTCCTCCAGGATCGCGGCCATCTCGGCGTCGGCTTGGCGGGTGTGCACCACCAGCGGCAGGCCGGTCTGGCGCGCCGCGGCCACGTGCGCCCGGAACACCTTGGCCTGGATATCGCGCGGGCTGAGGTCGTAGTGGAAATCCAGCCCCGTCTCCCCGATGCCGACCACGCGCGGGTCGGCCGCCAGTTCCACCAGACGCGCCGCCGAAAGCTCGGGGTCGTCCTTCGCCTCGTGGGGGTGCGTGCCGACCGTGCACCAGATGTCCGGCGCGTCGGCCACCGCGCGGACCTTGTCGAAGTGGGAGACGCGGTCGCAGATATTGACCATCAGCCGTACCCCGGCGGCTCGGGCGCGCTCGATCACCGCTTCGCGGTCGTCATCGAATTGCGGGGCGTGCAGGTTGACGTGGCTGTCGATCAGCATGCGCGGGGCTTAGGCTGCCTTGGCGGCCTGGCGCAACTCGCCGAGCGCGGTGAACAGCGCGTCGGTGCGGTCGAGGTTCAGCGCCTCGACGTCCCGCGACAGCCGCTGCAGGGTCTCCCAAGCCGCCGCCCACCGGTCGAGGCCGCCCCCATATCCTTGGAGAGACGGGCCCTGCCCGGCCCGGGCTGTGGAAAAACCGTGCACCCGCTCGGCCAGGCGGTCGAATAACAGGTTGAACTGCGCCTGGCCTTCTGCGCCCCGGAACCGGTCGGCGAGCGACAGCGCCATGGCCTCGTCCAGCCGGGGCAAGGCTTCCATCAGGGCGCGGGCGGCATCGTCGATGGCGATGGCGCCGGCGTGGGCCAGCGCCCAGGCGCGTCCCGGCGCGCCGCCGGCCATCTTCGCCAGCCGCAGAGCATCCTCGGCGTTCACCTCCTCGCGGTCGCGCACGAACGCCGCCGTCGCCTCCAGCGTCAGCGGTTGGAACGCCAGCCGGCGGCAGCGCGACCGGATGGTCGGCAAGAGGCGCCCCGGCGAATGACTGACCATCAGCAACACGCCGTGCGCCGGCGGTTCCTCCAGGGTCTTCAGGATGGCATTGGCGGCGTTGACGTTGAGGTCGTCGGCGGCGTCGACGATCGCTACCCGGTGCGGCGCGCTGGCCGGCGTCTTTGAGAAGAACTCGGAGAGCTGCCTCGCCTCATCCACCGGGATCACCTTGCGGACCTTGCCGTCCTCGCCGAGCCGCTCCAGCACCAGCAGGTCGGGGTGCGCATGGGCGATGATCTGGCGGCTGACCGGATGGTCGGGGCCGGCGCCGAGAATTCCATGCGAACGGTCTTCCGGCGCGCCCAGCAGACGCCGGGCCGCGCGATAGGCGAAGGTGGCCTTGCCGACCCCCTCCGGCCCGGTCAGCAGCCAGGCGTGATGCAGCCGGCCCCGCGCGCGAGCCGCCTCGAACGCATCCTCGGTGGCCTCATGGCCGATGAGGTCGAACACCTCGCGCGGATGATGCATCTCAGCCACGGACGGCCAGCCGTTCCGCGACGGCCGCCCAGACCCGTGCCTCGACGTCGTCCAGGGAACCCACCGCGTCGATCACCGCGCAGCGTTGCGGTTCGGACTTGGCGATCGCCAGGAACCCCTCGCGGAGCCGCTCGTGGAAGGCCGCGCCCTTGGACTCGAACCGCATCTCCGAGCCGGCGCGCGCCTGCGCCCGCTGCAGGCCGACCGCCACCGGCAGGTCGAAGATCAGCGTCAGGTCCGGCCGGGTATCTTCCAGGATGTAGGTCTCCATGGCCGCGATCAGCGCCGGCGCCACCCCGCCCGCCGCGCCCTGATAGGCCCGTGTGGAGTCGGCGAAACGGTCGCACAGCACCCAGGCCCCGCGCGCCAGCCCCGGCCGGATCACGCGCTCGATATGGTCGCGCCGCGCGGCGTACATCAGCAGGGTCTCGGTGACCGGGCTCCAGCGGTCCGTCGCGCCCTTCAGCACCAGCTCGCGGATGCTCTCCGCACCGGGAGAACCGCCCGGCTCACGCGTCGCCACGACGTCAAGGCCCTCTGCGCCCAGCCGCGCGACCAGGCGCTTGAGCTGGGTGGATTTCCCAGCCCCCTCGCCGCCCTCGAACGTGATGAAACGACCCTGTGTCACCGGACCCAAAATGGCCGGTTCGGGATCGAAGTCCAGACGGCGATCGGTTTAGGTTGCAAGGCGCTGGGTCAGAGGCTCTTCGCGTTTCAGGCGAAGGCGCTGGCGTCAGCGTCCCTTGGGGCATAGCGTTAACCATCTCTTTGATGGGGACCGACCATGAAACCGATGCGCATTGCCTTCCTCGCCGCCACCGCCATGGCCGCCAGCGCGGGGCTCGCCCATGCCAATCCCATCAACGTGGTGGCCTATGATCCCACGGGCAAGTCGCTCATCGACTTCGAGGACGCCGCCGCAACGGCCTTTCCCGGAACGGTTTACAACGGCACGCTGACATCCGGCGGCGCCACCCTCAGCGAGCGGTTCGCGGGGCAGGTCCTGACCTCCGCCGGGGACAACGACGTCCTTTCGGGCACGCCCACCGGTCCTTTGACGCTGCAGGCCGGCGCGGCGAACCAGAGCCTGGACCTTGGAACCGATAACGGCACCCACAACCTCATTCCTTGCGGTCCGCGCGGCTGCGCCGATCCGAACGGCTATGGCGAAGGCGCGTTCGCGGTCCGGTTCGGGGGCGGCACCGGCTATTTCGGGTTCCAGGAATTCTTCGCGGACTCGCCGAACGCCGTCACCACCCTCGACTTCTTCGATGCCGCGGGCGGCCTCATCCAGCGGGTGACGGTCGGCACGAGCGGCAGTTTCGGCTTCTCGCGCGAAGGCGGCGCCACCGATATCGCCGGGGTCTCAGTGTTCACCGGCGACCTGGGCGGGCTCGGTTACGACAACCTGCTTTATGACGGCCACAACGGCGGTGGCGTGCCGGAGCCCTCGGCCTGGGCGCTCATGATCCTGGGCTTTGGGCTGGCCGGCTCTGCCGTGCGCCGTCGCCGGGCCGCGTTCGCCTAGGGCTTGATGACCTGGGCGTCGGCGAAGCCGATGGCCGCCACCTTGTCGCGCACCGCATATGCCTGCGCCTCGTCCGCCGTGCCCGGCAGATAGACACGGTAGAAGGTCACGCCGCCACGGTCGAAAGGCTCGACGGTCGCGGCGCCGGCTGTACCCAGGCGGGCGGCGGCCCGCCTGGCGTTGTCCTCGTCGCTGAACGCGCCAGCCTGGATGCGGTATGGCTGGACGCGGTAAGGTTGGTTGTGTTCCGTCGAGACGGGTTCAGCCTGCGCCGTTACAACCGGTGGCGCGGTCCGGCGCGCGACCACATCGCTGACGTAAGCGTCACGGGAGATTGCGTTACTGGGGGCCGGATCGCGCGGCGGCGCGTCCCGGGACGACCGGGGCGCGGGTGGCAAGGCCGAGAGCGAAGACATCGCCACGGCCTCGGGCGGCGCCACGAGCGGCTTGACCTCGACCGGGGCCGAAATCGGCGTGATCGCACCCTCATCAAGGATGTCCTCGTCCGCCGGTCGCCTTGAGGCGCGGTTGATCGTGCGCGGCGCCAGCGTATCTGTCCTGGCGTAGCGGACCCCCGCCGCCGGTCCGGCCAGCGGCGCCGGTCCCACATAGCGCACCCGCACATGAGCGACGCCGGCGCGGTCGTAGCCCAACTCCTGGGCGGCGGCATGGCTGAGGTCGATGATCCGACCACCCACGAAGGGCCCGCGATCGTTGACCCGCAAGACCATCCTGCGGCCATTGTCGAGGTTGGTCACCTCCACCATCGACGGCAGCGGCAGCGTCGTGTGCGCCGCCGAGAACTGGTTCATGTCGAAGATTTCGCCGGTCGCGGTCGCCTTCATGTTGAACGCATCACCGTACCAGCTGGCGATCCCGGTCTCGTCATAGCCGGGCTGTTCGTGCGGCACGTACCAGATGCCACCGACCTGATAGGGCGCACTTGTCCCGTGCGCGTTGGGATCGGCATGCGGCCGGACGGTCGTCCCCCCAGCGCCCTCGCGAACGGAATACTTCGGTGTGGTCAGCGATGCGCAGGCGGCCAGCGAGGCGCCGGCCATCAACATCACGGTCCATCTGACGATACGAACGATCTGACCCCGGTTCATCAGGTCCTGCTTTTTCCGCTCTGCCTCCGGCAAGTTTGCCGCGGTAAGCTTTCGTCAGGGTTAACCCCCGCCGAACAGCGAGGCTTCCGGAGGCTTGGGGGCGAAACGACGGAGCCGGCCGCATATCGATGTTCGCCCATAGGGGGAATTCGATTGCGCCGGGCGCCGGAGCCTGAGCCTCTCTTGCGTAAGTCTAAATTCGCATGTTGGGAGACGCTCGCATGGTTCGCGGTTTGGCTCTGGCTCTGGCCCTGGGCATGGCCCTTCCGGCAAGCGCGTCGGTTACGGTTTCGGTCGATGGTAAGTCGCGGCCTTGGAACTGGGATGCCGGTAGTCTCAACGACGCTTACCAGTTCGGTGTGCAGGACGGTTCGGGCCCGACCGTAGTGGGCTTCGCAGCCGCCGGGATCACCGCGGGCGGGAGTTGGGCTGTTGTCTTCAAAGGCGGCCTGACCAGCGCCTTCGGGCCGCCGGCCACTGTTGACCAGAACGGCTATGTCGGATCGGTCTTCAAGGACAACGACGGAGGTTCGTCGGGCAACTTCTTCCCGAGCCACTACATGTCCGACCTCTGGAGCAGCGATCCAGGCGCAGGCGTTTTCCTTAACGCGCTGGTCTTCGTCTTCACCGATGACAACGGCCAGATCGTCAGCACGCCCGACGCCATGCAGGTCACGACCGACGGCATGGGCGGCTTCGGCTTCGTGTTCGGCAAGGGCGGCAGCGCCACGCCTTTTGGCGCCACCCGCATTCAGTTGGGCCTCAACGACGACATCTTCGGCGACAACGCTGGGGCGCTGGATGTCTGTGTCGGCGTGAATTTCGACGCCTGCACGACCAATACGGCCGGCGTGCCGGAGCCGGCCAGCTGGGCTCTGATGCTCGGCGGCTTCGGTCTTGCCGGGGCAGCCCTTCGGTCTCGTCGTCGCCAACTTAGCGTCGAGGCCTAAACTCTCAAGCTATCGGCCAAACAACGTCGACGGCGCCGATCTCCGCGATCGGCGCCGTTTTCGTATGCAGCTTGCCAAACGCGGGCGCTTAGGCCGGAAGTGACAGTATCGGGCCTGCGTCGAGACGGGCCGCGGAGGACGTCCAGATGCGGTTCGGAATCTTCTACGAGCACCAGCTTCCCAAGCCCTGGAACGAGGGCGACGAGGCGCGGCTGTTCCATCAGGCCCTCGAGCAGGTCGTGCTCGCCGACCGCCTGGGCTACGACTACGCCTGGGAGGTCGAGCACCATTTCCTGGAGGAATATTCCCACTCCTCCGCGCCGGAGGTGTTCCTGGCGGCCTGCGCGGCGCTGACCAAGACCATCCGCGTCGGCCATGGCATCCGCCAGGTGATCCCGAACTACAACCACCCGGCCCGCACCGCCGAGGGCCTGGCGACCCTGGACATCATCTCCCACGGCCGCCTCGACTTCGGTATCGGCGAAGGCGCGACCCGGCTGGAGCTGGGCGGCTTCGCGATCCCCGCCAAGGAAAAGCGGGCGCTGGCGCTCGAAGCCGCCGAACAGATCGCCAACATGCTGGTGATGGACCCCTACCCCGGCTTCGAGGGCCAGGGCTTCTCCTTCCCCTGCCGCAACATCGTGCCCAAGCCGATGCAGAAGCCGCACCCGCCCATGTGGATGGCCTGCACCAACCGCGACACAATCAAGATCGCCGCCCAGATCGGCGTGGGCGCGCTGGCTTTCTCCTTCGTCGATCCGGAGGAGGCTCGCGACTGGGCGGAGATCTACTACGGGATCATCAAGTCCGACCAATGCGTGCCGATCGGCCACGCGGTGAACGCCAACATGGCCATGGTCTCCAATTTCTCGGTCCACCCTGATCGCGACGAGGCCATCCGGCGCGGACAGGAGGGTTTCGAGTTCTTCAGCTATGCGGTGAACGCCCTGGTGGCCCATGACGCCATCCCAGGCCGCTCCAGCCTGTTCGCTGACTTCCAGGCGTCGCGGGCCCGCAGCGATGAAGAGATCATCGCCGCCGCCAAGGCCGCCGCCCGCAACGCCAGCGGCATCGGCACGCCCGACGATATCCGCGACCACGTCCGCGCCTTCCGCGACGCCGGCGTCGACCAAGTGATCTTCCTGCAGCAGGCCGGCCGCAACAAGCACGAGCATATCTGCGAATCGCTGGAGCTTTTCGCGCGCGAGGTGATGGGCGAGTTCAAGGCCGACGTGGCCGCCCGGGAAGCGAAGAAGGCCGCCGAGCTCGCGCCTTATATCGCCGCGGCCATGGCGCGGAAGCGTTGGATGCAACCCCTGGCCGACTCCGACATCCCCGTCGTGCCGGCCTCTCGCGCCAAGGCCCAGATCAACGAGGTCGCGACCTCTCCTGCCTGACCGATATGATCGAGCGTAAGCGTCTCATCCCCGTCGCCTGGATCGAGGGCGGCTGGATCTTGTCCAGCCAGCCGGAGCAGCATCGCCGCTTCTGGATCCACAACGACCACATCTGGGGCCCGGACGGCGCCGTCGACGCCGACACCGGCTACTGGATCGGCAATGGCTGGATCTGGGGCCCCCAGGGCGCCGACGACGTGGCGACCGGCTTCCATATCGTCGACAATTGGATCTATGGCCCGGGGTTCAGACTGCCGTTTGCGTAAGCGACAGAATGCCCGTGGCCCAGGATGGTATCGCCGATCGCTGCCGCGACCGGATTTCGCGTCTGCGGCGAACTCGATTGCCGGTCATGGTTAGTGTGTGTTGAACTTTCCGAAGTTGGGTTTTGCGGACCATTCAGACCCCTGCGGCTCGTTATTTCCGCGCGCGAGGCTTGCGATGCAGGGGATTGCTGAACCTTGGGGCTACCGCCATGAAACGCCTGATTTCGATCACCACGGCCTGCGCTATGCTTGCCGCAGCCGGCGCGGCCAACGCCGGCAAGGTGTACCTCACCGGCCACGATCCCGACTTCCACGCTCAGGGCCAGCTCGACGGTCAGATTCAACTCCAGACCGCGCTGAACTACGTCACCGGGGGCACCTACAACAACGGCACGACCAAATTCCTGTGGGTTGAGAGCAACCTCGCGGCCACTTCGGGACACCTAGTCGGGTTCAATGGGCTTACCACCGTGGGCGTCGGCGCGGGCAACGTTGATCGGGTCGACGCGGCGGGCTTTGCGGGCGTGAACCTCAACAGCTATTCGGCGATTGTCGTCGCCTCGACCTTCGGCGGAATGCTCACCAGTGCGGAAATCAACGCGATGATCGCGCGCAGCGGTGATATCGCGGCCTACATCAACGCCGGCCACGGTCTCGCGGCCTTTGCCGAATGCTTCCAGACCGCGGCCTGCAACGGGTCGAACACCCTCGTGCCCACGACACCGTTTGGCTATCTGCCCATCACCGTCACGTCGGTCGATACGGTCGCGCCTTATCACGTGACGGCGTTTGGCGCGTCGCTTGGACTGACGGACGACGTGGTCAGCGACTGCTGCACCCACAATTCCTTCAGCGCCATTGGTGGCCTGAACATCGTCGATCTCGATCAAGAGAACGTCGCCACGACGCTGGCCGGGGATGTCACGGTCGGCACGGGCGGCCTCTCTGGGACGCCGGAGCCGGCGACCTGGGCGATGATGTTGATGGGCTTTGGTGGTCTGGGCGCAGTGCTGCGGCACCGCAGAGTTCGGGCATTCACCGCATAGCCGAGAACGCTCCCCGATTGATGACAAGCAAAAGCCCCAGGTAAAACTGGGGCTTTTCGCGTTGAGGTGCCGCGACGATCTGGCGGACGAGGTGGGATTCGAACCCACGGTGGGCTTGCACCCACGGCGGTTTTCAAGACCGCTGCCTTAAACCACTCGGCCACCCGTCCGGGAGGCGGTGTTTAGCAGGGGTCGCCGCAAGGCTCCACCGAGGACTAGAAGCGGCCAGTCGCGCGCGCCGACGGCGCAGCACGGCACCCTCTGATCCTAGAGCGTATCGCCCCCGCCGCCCTGTCCATGCGGCGTGAAGAGCTTGAGCGCCAACGCCCGGTCAAAGCTGGCCTTCGCCTCGTCAGGGCGGTGCAGGGCCTGCAGCGCCGCGCCGCGGCCCTGATAGGCCTGCGGCAGGTCCGGCTTCAACGCAATCGCCTGGTCGAAATCGGCGAGCGCCTCGGCGTGTCGCCCGAGCGTGAGCAACGCCGCACCGCGATTACTGAACATGGCCTCTGACCTCGGATTGAGCGCAATGCCCTCCGAGATCAGGGCGATTCCCTCCTTGGACCGCCCCGCTTGATGGGTGGCCAAGCCTAGCAGGTGCAGAGCGTCATAGTTCTTTGGGTCACGCTTCAACACCTGGGTGTAAATCGCCTGTGCGCCGGCCAGGTCCCCATTTCGATGGCGATCGAGGCCGGTCCGGAAGATCGCCAGCAGGTCGCTGGCCGACGGCGGCGGCGCGGGCTTCGACTGTGGCTCCGGCAGGGCATCCAGGCGGCTGAAGTCGAACTCGTCCACGTCGCGCCGCGCTTCCTCTGCGACCACGCACCGCGCGCGATCATCGGCGCGTTGAACGCCAATTCCGGAAGGCTGACAAGCACGCCCGATGCGCCGCGCCCGCTCAGGCCGATGCCATGGCTGGGCTCGCCACGGAATAGCATCTGAATGCGAAGCTGCGCCGTATCCCCGGCATGACCCAGCTCACAGACCTGATGTTCGCCTCAGAAGACGCGATCCTGCGCGGCAAGCTCTATGCGCCCGACGACGCGGCATGGGTCGGCAAGGCGCCCCTGGGCGTCGTCGTCATGGCGCACGGCTTCTCGGCCGTCGCCGCCCAGCTCGAACCGCAGGCCCGGGCCTTCGCGGCGGCGGGGTTCGCGGCCTTCGTCTACGACAATCCGGGCTTCGGCCTCTCCGGCGGCTTTCCGCGCCAAGAGGTCGATCCGGTCCGGCAGGTTCGCGGCTACCGCGACGCGGTGAGCTTTGTCCGCACCCTGCCCGGCCTAGGCGATATGAAGATCGCCCTGTGGGGCTCCAGCTTCTCCGGCGGCCACGTTCTGCAGGCCGCCGCCATGGACCGCCGCGTCGCCGTGGTAATCTCGCAGGCGCCGTTCATCAGCGGTTGGGAACTAATCGCCGGCTGGCCGCACGGCGAGGCGGTCATCACCATGACTGAGGCCGAGCGCGAAGCCCGCGGGGCCGGTGCGGAGCCCGCGGTGATGCCGGTGGTTGGCAAACCCGACGAGCCCTGCGCCCTGCCCGGCGAGGACGGCTACGCCTATTTCACCTCGACTGGCGGCCCGACCTGGAAGAACGCGATCACCATCTCCTCGCTGGAGCTCGCGCGCGCCCATGAGCCGGGGCTGTGGATCGCGCGCATCGCGCCGCGCCCGCTGCTGATGATCGTCGCCGACAACGACCAGGTCACGCCGACCGATCATGCGGTCGCGGCGTTCGCGCGCGCCGGCGCGCCGAAGAAGCTGGTCCGCGTGGCGGGCGGCCACTTCGACGTCTATTCCGGCGCGGGCTTCGATACCGCGACCGCCGAGACGGTGAGCTGGCTTCAGACCCACCTCACTTGAACCCGCCGTCTCTCCACCGCGCGTACCCTCAAGCGATTCACGGCTCCAAGGCCGCAGCCGCGCGGGGTATCGCGCGAAATCACTACTTCTGCGTTTTCGGCGCGGCGTTTTTAGGCTGAAGCGCCACTGTTGGTTGCAACATTCCCCAAGGAAGGGAAACGGCTTTTCTGATCCGAGGCGCGGCCTATGTTAACCATGTTCGAAGATGCCGCTGAGCGCCCTTCAGCCGTCCGGACGGGGTCGTCTTATCCAATGCGTAAAGTGCTTCTCGCCGCTGTCGCCGCCACGAGCGCGATCCTCCTGGGATCCTCGGCTTCGGCCGCGAACGTGCACATCGTCGCTGACCAGCTCGCGACCAGCAGCTACACCACGCAACTCGGCGGGACAGTCGATGGCAATCCGTTCAGCCTCAATGTTTACGAGTCGCCGGACTACCTGACGGTCAGTGTCGACGGCGGCCCGCAGCAGACCCTGCTCGTCTTCTGCGTCGACATCTTCCACTACTTCGACGGTGGCACACCGCCCGTGGACTATGTGACGGGCATCCTGACCCGGAATTCCGACAACGCCGTGTCGGGGGCCGGTACGCTGCTGTCGAATGTGATCTCGGGAGAGATCGGCTATCTCGCGACGCTTGGCCTCCTGACGAATGACGCCGAGCGTCTGTCTGGCATCCAGGGCGCGATCTGGAAGACCGAATACGCCGGTCTGACCCTCAGCGGCGGGTCGAGCTATGTTGACTACTACGCCGGCCTCGCCGCCGCCTGGGGTGCGGGCCACCCGAACGCCACCTTCGCGCCGGCAATCTATTCGGTGACCGGCAACACCCAGGGCTTTGTCTACGGTGACATCAGCTTCGGTCACAACGATGGCGGCGTGCCAGAACCGGCGTCGTGGGCGCTGATAATCGCAGGCTTCGGCATGGCGGGCGCCGTGCTCCGTCGCCGCCGGGGTGCGCTCGCCGGCGTCTGAGCTGGTCGTCTGGACACCGCGAAGGGGCCGGTTCCGCAGCGGACCGGCCTTTTTCATGCCTGGCCTTTGGCGGCGCCACTTGGGTTCCGGCCGTCCGCGCGGTATGCGGCGACATGGCCTGCGATGAAATCCTCGTCGATGCGCGTGGACACCGCTGCCCGGTGCCGACCCTGCGTCTGCGCAAGGCGCTGGAGGCCGCGCCATCCGGCGGCCGCGTAAGGCTGCTGGCCGACGATCCGATGGCCCGGATCGACGTGCCGCACTTCGCCGCCGAGATCGGGGCGGAAATCCTGGGCCGCGAGGACCTCGACGGGGGCTTCAGCTTTCTGGTGGCGAAACCCTAGGCGCGGGGCCGCGCGGATCGACCAAGGCCAGCCGCGCCTCATGCGCGTCGATCGAAATCTCGACCTCCGTCGCCAGCGCTCCGCCGAAGAAAATGGCGTTCA
Organism: Alphaproteobacteria bacterium; assembly: GCA_025359785.1. Lineage (GTDB taxonomy): Bacteria > Pseudomonadota > Alphaproteobacteria > Caulobacterales > Caulobacteraceae > Phenylobacterium. The sequence continues at coordinate 17,978 of JANYET010000014.1, forward strand.
CGTTCCACGACAGCCAGATCAGAAAGATCACCACGGTGGCGATGGAGCCGTAGGTGGCCCCGAGCGTGGCGATCTGCTCGACGTAGACGGCGATGGCCCAGGACGCGAACAGGCAGAGCGCCGTGGCGCTGAACCCGCCCAGCAGCGAGGCGCGCCAGTTCACCGGCCGGCTGGACATCGCCCAGCGATAGATCAGGCTCATACCCAGGATCAGCACGACCGTGGCCCAGGTCCACTCGCTGTAGAGCCAGGAGACACCGCGAAGCGGCTTGAGATCGAAGGCCGATCCCATGACGCGCAGGCCCAGAAAGACCGCTGAAACGACGGAGAGCAGGGCAAAGGTCGCGACCAGCACCACCAGCGCCAGGACGTTGAATCCGACAAAGCCGCGGGGCTCGTCCTCATCATGGATGAACGACAGGCCCGCCAGCATCGCCTTGAAGCCGCGGTGCGACGCGTAGAGGCCGATCAGCAAGGCAAACCCGCCCTGCGCCGTCATGGCGACGTGCGGCGCGTGCGCCAGGCGCACAAGCTCCTGCGTCAGGATCCCACGCGCGCCTTCCGGGACGATCAACGCCAGCGCCTCGCCCTCCTGCGCGGCCTGGGCGGGACTCGAGAGCAGGCTGTAGACGGTGATCAGGATGGCCAGCGCCGGGAAAATCGCCAGCAGGCTGAAGAACGAAACGCCGCCCGTGTAGAGCATCACGTCGCGGCCCCAGAGCCGGGTAAGCGCCCGGCCGAGCGTCAGCAGCGCGACCCTCAGCCAGTAGAGCGGGTCCCACGGGACGGCCCTGAGGCGAGACATGAACTGGAGGGCCGCCATTTGCGCGGAAAGTGCTGAGGAACGCCGTGCGGCGCAAGGCCCCCACGAACAATTGCGGTCGACTTGTCGGCTTGGGGCGGCCTGGTTCGTCGTTACAGGCAGACGCCAGGCCCATCGCCCGGCTGGCAGACAAGGGGTGAGACCGATGTGCGCGTCATGGTGATCGTAAAAGCCAACCCGGAGTCCGAGGCCGGCGCCAGCCCAGTCCAGAGTTGATCGCGGCCAACTAATCCCCTCTCCGAGATAGAAACGGCGCGCCACCGTTTCGGGTGGCGCGCCGCCGATGGGCGTGTCGTTCCATCAGGTGGTCCGCCGCTTCGAGGGACGGGAGAGCGCGACGAACAACCTGGGGTCAGAATGTGGCTTGCCGGCTGAACCCAAGCTGAACGTGTCGGTCAGGAAACAGTATCTTTGATCGGTGTGTCAGCGCCGCCAAGCGCCGCAATCTCTGCCGGGGTGAGCCCCCAGTCGGCGAGCGCCTCGCCATTGTGGGCGCCGACCCGCGGCGGTGGGCCCTGGATGGCGCCGGGCGTCGCCGAGAATCGCGGCGCGGGCGCCGGCTGGATGACCCCGGCCACCTCGACGAAGGTCTGCCGCGCGACGTTGTGCGGGTGCTTGGGGGCCTCTTCGAGGTCGAGCACGGGCGCAAAGCACACATCCGTTCCGTCCATGATCTCGCACCATTGCGCCTGGGTCTTGCCGGCGATGGCGGCGGCCAGCTTCTCGCGAAGCTGCGGCCACGCGGACCGGTCCATCTGCGCGGCGAATGCCGGATCGGTGATGCCGGTCTTCTCCAGCAGCAGCGCGTAGAACTGTGGCTCGATGGAGCCGATCGAGATCCACTTGCCGTCGGCGCATTGGTAGGTGTCGTAGAAGTGAGCCCCGCCGTCGAGCAGGTTGGAGCGGCGGGTCTCCTGCCACATGCCCGAGGCCTTGAAGCCATAGAACATGGCCATCAGCGAGGCCGCGCCGTCGCTCATGGCGCAGTCGATCACCTGGCCCTGGCCGGTCTCGCGGGCCTGGATGACGCCCGCCAGCAGGCCGAACGCCAGATAGAGCGCGCCACCCCCGAAATCGCCCACAAGGTTCAGCGGCGGGACCGGCTTTTCCGACGTACCGATGGCGTGCAGCGCGCCGGTGATGGCGATGTAGTTCATGTCGTGACCTGCGGCGTTGGCGTACGGCCCGGTCTGGCCCCAGCCGGTCATGCGGCCGAACACCAGCTTCGGATTGCGCGCCAGCGCCACGTCGGGGCCCAGTCCCAGACGCTCCATAACCCCTGGCCGGAAGCCCTCTATGATCGCGTCGGCCCTTTCCATCAGCTTGAGGCAGGTCTCGATCGCCTGGGGTGTCTTCAGGTCTAGGGCCACGGAGCGCCGGCCGCGGGCGGTGATGTCGCTGGGCGCGCCGCCGCGACCGCCCTGACGATCGATCCGCACCACGTCGGCGCCCAGATCGGACAACAACATGCCGCAGAACGGGCCCGGCCCGATCCCGGCGAATTCTACGACCTTCAATCCGGTCAGCGGTCCCTGGCGCATGCGTCTCACTCCCCTATCTATTGGCGCGAATAGAGCGCCCTGCCCTTCGGTCAGCCAAGAGCCTAGCCGCCGCCGGGCAGGGTCTGGCCGTCGTCGATGATCAAGAGGCTGCCGCTGATCGCCTTGCCTGCCGGCCCGGCGAGCATCAGCAGGGCGGCGTCGAGGTCGGTTTCCTGCATCAAGCGCCGGCGGGGGAAACGATTCATTTGCGCGACGCCGCCCTCGGTCTCGAACCAGGTGTCGTTGATTCCGCTCCGGATGTAGCCCGGGCCGAGCGCGTTGACCGCGATCCCCCGCCGCCCCCACTCGCGCGCCATGACGCGCGTCATCATCGCCACCGCTGCCTTGGACGCGCAGTAGACCGACAGGCCCGGCAGGTTCGTCTGGGCCGCGACCGAGGCGATGTTCACGATGCGCCCATCTCCGCGTTCGGCGACGCCGGAGTCCAGCATCCGCCGCGCCGCGGCCTGGGCCGCGAAATAAACGCCCCGCACATTGACGTCGAAGGTCTGGTCGAACTGCTCGACGCTCATGTCGAGCGCCATGCCGTCACCGGACACGCCGGCGTTGTTGATCAGGATCGAGATCGGGCCGAGCGACGCCTCGATCTCATCGAAGACCGGTCCGATCGTATGGGGGTCCGCGACATCCAGCCGCAGCGCCATGGCCCGATGCCCCTGACCGGCCAGTTCCCCCGCGAGCGCTTCGACCATCTCCAGGCGTCGCGCCGTGAGCGCCACCGCCGCGCCCTCCGCCGCCAGAACTCGCGCGAAGTGCGCGCCAAGACCGCTCGAAGCGCCCGTGACAACCGCAACCTGACCGTGCAGACTGCCTGTCATATTCAACCTCCTTAACCTTTCTCGCCCTGTCGTATCCTAGCGTGTCCGTCTATCCTCACTGGGCCGAGTCACGTTTTCGGACCAAGGCCGGCTCATAGAAAGGGAATTGATGGCGGTTAGCGTCCAGGCGCGCATCCTGATCGTCGCGCGGGACGACACCCTGGCGGGGCCGCTTGCCGAGGGGTTGGACCGTCTCGGCTGGCGCACGATCACCGCCAGAGGCCGGTTTGCCGCCGTCACCGCCATTTCCGATCTGCAGATCGAGGCCGCGATCATCGACCTGCGCGGCGTGGGCGAGGAAGCCCTGGGCCTGGCGCGCCGCCTGAAGGCGGCCTGTGCGCCCCGCAGACTGCCCGTGATCGCCATCGGCGATCCCGACCCGATTCTGGAGACCTACGGCTTCGACGTGACCCTGGCCGCCCCGCTGCACCCGGCCCAGGCCGCCATGCGGCTGGAAACCCTGGTGCGCACTGCGGTCGCCGAGGAGGAATTCGACCTCCGCGCCGAGACCTTCGCCGAGGTCGGCCGCAAGTTCGAGCCGGCTGAGACCGATGTCAGCCCCTTTCGTGTCCTGGCCATCGGCGAGCCCGCCCCGCAGTTCCTGGCGCTCTCCAACGCGCTGTTGCGCAATGGCGCGGACGTGGTGGGCGCGTTCACCGCCTACACGGCCTTCGACTACCTGCATGAGCGGATCTTCGACGCCGTGGTCCTGTGGGCCGGCGACAACCCGCAGGAGGCGTTGTCGATCGCCGCGGGCCTGCGCCGCAACACGCGCCTCTATCACACGCCCGCCCTGCTCTACATGCGCAAGGAAACCTACGTCACGACCTCGGAGGCTTTCCACCGCGGCCTGTCAGACGTGGCCTCCCCGGAGACGCCGGAGAGCGAAACCGCCCGGCGCGTCGTGGAACTCGCGCGCAGCTATCGCCGCCAGATGAGCGTGCGCCAGGCGCTGGAACAGGCGCGCACCTCTGGCCTGATGGACGCCGCCACCGGCCTCTTCACCCGCGATCTCTTCGCCTCTCACCTGGGTCGCCTCGCCCAGGCCTCCAAGGCCCGCAACCGCGCCCTCAGCGTCTGCGTCCTCAAGGTCGCCGACAAACCTGAACTGAAGGCGGCGCGCGCCGGCGGCTGGCTCGATCGCGCCATCCCGCAGATCGGCTCGATGATCAGCCGCCTGGTTCGCGTGGAAGACACCGCCGCCCGTCTGGGCCCCGAGGTCTTCGCGCTCGCCCTGCCCAATACGCCCGGCGCGAGTGGCCGGCTGGCCGGCGAACGGATCGCCGCGGTCATCGGCTGCACGGCCTTCGAGGCGGGCGACGGCGCCCCGCCGTTCGTGGTTGAATTCGACCTGGGCGTCGCGCCGGTGACCTCCGCGGAGACCGCCGGTCGGGCGCTCGAGGAAGCCGCCGCCCGCGCCCACGGCCGGAAAGCGAGCTGATGCCGACACCGTCCGCCAATGCGCCCGCCTGGACGCTACTGATCCCTCTGGTCGCCGTCGCCCTGGTGATCCTGCGCAACGCGCGGGCGCGGCGGCTTCGTATCGAGAGCCTGTGGATCTCGCCCGTGATCATCCTGGCTCTGGTCGGGTTGTCCCTGAGCCAGCAGGGGACGCCCAGCCTCATGATGGTCGGGGTGGATGCCATCGCCCTGGCGGCCGGCGCCGGTCTCGGCTGGTGGCGGGCGCGGTTCACCACCATCGACGTCGACCCGGCCACCCACGAACTGACCAGTCGGGCCTCACCTGTCGGGATGATCGTCCTGCTGGCGATTTTCGCGGTCCGCTACGGGATCAGGTTCTACGCAGCTGAGAACGCCGGCGCCCTGGGCGCCTGGACCAACGTCATCGCCGATGGCGCACTGGTGCTCAGCGTAGGCTTGGTCTGCGCCCAGCGCCTCGAGATCGCGTTGCGGGCCACGCGGCTGCTGAACGCCGCGCGCGCCGGCGCCTTGCCCAGCGGCTAGTTACCGACGCCACGCTTGTCCATCGCCGCCGGGCTCATGGCCCGCAACGCGTCGTTCTTGGCTTTCAGCTCCGCGCCGCAGCGTTGCGCCTCGCCGGCGTACTGGCTGACCATCATGGCCCCGCGCACCTGCTTCAGGCCCTTGGCGAGGTCGAGGGTCGGATCGCGCCCTTCCAGACGGCCGACGTAGTAAAATATCCCCGACGCCGCCGCTTCCCGATAGGTCGGGTTGTTCACCAGGGCGGTGAAGGCCACGACGCAGCGCAGGTCCGCGCCCGTCGACCACTCATCCGCACGCGCCGCACCCGCCATGCTCAGCGTCGCGGCGACCGCCAGGATCGTTGGAACTCGCATGCCTTGCCCCTTCCCTTGTTTCCCTAAGGGCGAGCCTGCGCTCATCGGCGACGATGCGCCAGGGTTCCGCGAACACCGGTCGTTCAGACCGCGAGCCGGGCCAGTTCGCTCAGAACCCGCTCGGCGGCGTTCAGGCGTTGCTCGGGGGTCTCCCACTCGCCCTTGACCACCACCTTGTTGTCGGGCCGCACGCGCCAGGCGACCTGGTTCTTGGCCACGAACTGGATCAACGCCCCAGGGTTCTTGAAGTCGTCGTTGCGGAAGGTCACGACCGCACCCTTCGGCCCCACATCGATCTTCGCGACGTTGGCCTCGCGGCACAGCCCCTTGATCGCCACGACCTTGAGCAGCTGCCCGGCCTCCGGCGGCAGCGGCCCGAAGCGGTCGATCAGTTCGGCGGCGAGCGCTTCGCGATCCTGCGCCTTCTCGGCGTCCGACAGGCGGCGATAGAGCGACAGGCGCACGTTGAGGTCGGGGACGTATTCTTCCGGGATCAGCACCGCCGCGCCGGTGTTGATCTGCGGCGACCAGCCCCGGTCGTCCGCCGGGCCGCCCTCCCCGACCAGGGTCTTCAGCTCGTTGACCGCGTCCTCCAGCATCTGCTGGTAAAGCTCGACGCCGATCTCGCGGATGTGGCCGGACTGCTCCTCGCCCAACAGGTTGCCGCCGCCGCGGATATCCAGGTCGTGACTGGCGAGCTGGAAGCCGGCGCCCAAACTGTCGAGCGACTGCAACACCTTCAGCCGCCGCTTAGCCGACAGCGTGATCTGCTTTTCAGCGGGCGTGGTCATATAGGCGTAGGCCCGGCTCTTGGACCGACCGACCCGGCCGCGCAGCTGGTAGAGCTGGGACAGGCCGAACATGTCGGCGCGATGGATGACCAGGGTGTTTGCGGTGGGTATGTCGAGGCCGCTTTCCACGATCGTCGTCGAGAGCAGCACGTCATACTGGCCGTCGTAGAAGGCGCTCATCACCTCCTCGAGCTGGGTCGGGGCCATCTGACCGTGGCCCACCACGAACTTCACTTCGGGCACCTGGGTACGCAGGAACCGCTCCAGTTCCGGCAGGTCGGAGATCCGCGGGGCGACGTAATAGGCCTGCCCGCCGCGATACTTTTCACGCAGCAGCGCCTCGCGGACCACGACCGGATCCCACGGGGTGATGTAGGTGCGCACCGCCAAGCGGTCGACCGGCGGCGTGGCGATGATCGACATTTCCCGGATGCCGCTCAGCGACATCTGCAGCGTGCGCGGGATCGGCGTCGCGGTCAGCGTCAGCACGTGCACGTTGGTGCGAAGCTCCTTGAGCTTCTCCTTGTGCTTGACGCCGAAGTGCTGCTCCTCGTCGACGACCACGAGGCCCAGGTTCTTGAACCCAACCTGTTTGGACAGCACCGCGTGGGTGCCGACGATGATCTCCACCTCACCCTTCTTGAGCTCTTCGCGGGTCTCCACGGCCTCGCGGTGCGGCACCAGGCGCGACAGGCGGCGCACCTTGATCGGCCAACCCTCGAACCGCTCGGTGAAGGTCTTGAAGTGCTGGCGGGCGAGCAGCGTGGTCGGCGCCACGATCGCCACCTGCTGGCCGCTCATCGCCACCACGAACGCCGCGCGGAGCGCCACCTCGGTCTTGCCGAAGCCCACGTCGCCGCAGATCAGCCGATCCATCGGCTTGCCGGCTGAAAGGTCCTCCAGCACATCGCCGATGGCGGCCAGCTGGTCCTCGGTCTCCTCGTAGGGGAAGCGGGCGCAGAATTCGTCGAAGACCCCGTGCGGCGGATCGACCGGGTCGGTGATCTTGGTGGCCCGCTCGGCGGCGATGCGGATCAAGCCCTCGGCCATCTCGCGCAGCCGGACCTTGGCGCGGGCCTTGCGCGCCTGCCAGGCCGCGCCGCCCAGCCGATCGAGGATCACCCCTTCGGTCTCGGCGCCGTAGCGGGTCAGAAGGTCGATATTCTCCACCGGCAGGTAGAGTTTCGCCTCGCCGCCGTACTGCAATTCCAGGCAGTCGTGCGGCGCGCCCTGCACCTGCAGCGTCTTCAGGCCGTCATAGCGGCCGATTCCATGGTCGATATGGACCACCAGGTCGCCCGGCGTCAGCGACGAGGCCTCGGCCAGGAAGTTCGATGCGCGGCGCCGACGCCTCGGGCGCGCCAGCCGGTCGCCCAGGATGTCGGTCTCGGAAATGACCGCCAGCGCATCGGTCTCGAAGCCCTGTTCCAACGGCAGGACAACCCGCTGCGGGACCTTCGGATTGGCCGCCTTCGCCGCGTCCCAATAGGCGGCGTAGGGTATGTCGGTCAGGCCGTGGTCGCCCAGCATCGAGCCCAGGCGATCCGACGATCCGTCCGACCATGAGGCGAACAGCACGCGCTTTCCGCCGGCCGCCAGCGTCCGGGCATGGTCGGCGGTGGCCTCGAACAGGTTGACGCTGTCCTTCTGCCGCTCCGGCGCGAAGCTGCGGCCGGCCCGCGCGCCCATGTCGATGACAGTGTCGCCATCGGCCTCGTTGAAGGCGGAGAACCGCCGCGTGGCGCGCTTGGCGAGCAGGCCCTGCCACTCGTCGGCCGACAGGTAGAGCCGGTCCGGCTCCAACGGATGATAGTGGACCTTGCGGTCGACCTGAGCGCGGCTCTCGTAGGCGTCCTTGATCAGGGCCAGCCGCTCGTCGCGGGCCTCGCGCGACAGATGATCGAGCGCGATCAGCGCGTCCGTCGGCAGATAGTCCAGCAGCGTTGCCATCTGCGGATAGAACAGTGGCAGCCAGTGTTCCATGCCGGCCCGGCGCCCGCCCTCGGTGACCGTGGCGTAGAGCGGATCGTCGCCGGCGGCCCCGAAGGTCTCCAGATAGCCGGAGCGGAAGCGGGAGATCGCCTCCTTGTCGAGCAAGGCCTCGCTGACCGGCAGCAGGCTTACGCTGTGCAGCTGCTTCGTCGACCGCTGGGTCTCGGGATCGAAGGCGCGGATCGATTCCAGGGTATCGCCGAACAGGTCCAGGCGCACCGGCTCGTCAGACGAGGGCGGAAAGACGTCGATCACCCCGCCACGGATCGCGAACTCGCCCTTTTCCGAAACCGTCGAGGCGCGCTGATAGCCGTTGATCGCGAAATAGCGCTCGAGGTCGGCGATCTCGACCATATTGCCGGTGTGGGCCGAATAGCTTGCGCCCTGCACAGCCGACCGCGGCGGCGTCCGCTGCAGCAGGGCCGGAACCGAAGTGACCAGCAGACGGGGCGTCTTGGCGTCGACCGCTTCGCAGAGATGAGACAGCGTCGTCATCCGCTGCGCCGCGATCCCCGCCGACGGGCCGATCCGGTCGTAGGGCAGGCAGTCCCATGCCGGAAAGGTCAGAACCTCGACCTCGGAGGCGAAAAATCGGAAGGCGTCCACAAAGGCCGAGAGTCTGGCTCCGTCGCGCGCCACGAACACCGACAGGCCTTTGCGGGCGCGCACGATGTCGGCCATCACCAGGGCGTCGAAACCCTCGGGCGCACCGACCAGATCGAGCCGGCCCGGGTCGTCAGCGACCCGGCGCATCTCGGCGGCGCTGACCGGGCGCGAACCGTCAGCCGCCACGAGGACCGCCACCATCGCCGTGAGCTTCAAAGCGGAACGCTCTGATCCGGTTGAGGATATCGCCGTCAAAGGTTGCCGGCGCCTCCGCCGTTCCGACGATCCAGGCGTAGAGATCCTGATCCGGCTGCTCGAGCAGTTCCTCGAAGGCGTCCAGTTCCAACGCGCTGAACCCCGAGACATACCGATCCGCGAACGGCCCCAGGATGAGGTCCGCTTCCCGGAAGCCCCGGCGCCAGGCGCGGAACTTCAGCTTCTTCAGCCGTGTGTCATCGTCGTCGTTTGTGGTCATAAGGGAGGGCGTCATCAGGAGGTCGCCGATATAGAGGGCGCGTGAGGTGAGCGCCAGTCGGCTATGTTCGAAGAATGCGGCCCGAGATTCTATTCCCGCTGTTTGCGCCCATCACCTCGCTGAAGGGGGTGGGTCCGCGCGTGGCGCCGTTGCTTGAGCGGCTGGCTGGGCCGGTGGTGCGGGATGTGGCGTTCCTGATCCCCCATTCGCTGGTCCGCCGGACGCCGGCCGACCTGGCGGCGGCCATCGACGGTCAGGTCATGACCTTCGAGGTGACCATCGAAAGCTGCCAGCCGTCACGGTCCAAGGCTCAACCGCTGCGCATGCGGGTGACCGATCCGACCGGCTTCATGACGCTGGTTTTCTTCGGCCGGTTCGGCGACCAGATCGAGCAGCGCCATCCTGTGGGCGCAAAACGGATCATCTCGGGCAAGGTCGAGGACGACAAATACGGCCGCCAGATGGTTCACCCGGACTACATGGTCGCGCCCGAAAAACGCGACGAGATTCCCGAGATCGAGGCAATCTACCCGGCCACCGAGGGGTTGCCGCCGCGGCGTGTGCGCACCTTCGCCCTGGAGGCCCTGGCCCGCGCGCCGGAGATGCCGGAATGGCAGGATGCGGCATGGGTCGCCCGCGAGCGCTTTCCGCCCTGGCGCGAGGCGCTCGCCCGCCTGCATAGCCCGGAGACGGATGGCGATCTCGCGCCGACCAGCCCGCACTATCGCCGCCTCGCCTATGACGAACTGCTGGCTCAGCAATTGGCCATGGCCCAGCGCAAGGCCGAGCGGCGCAAGGAGCCGGCCGCCAGGATCGCGGCCAGCGACATCGCCGCCAAGGTCCGCGCCGACCTGCCCTTCGCCTTCACCGGCGCCCAGGAACGCGCGCTGGGCGAAGTCCGCGCCGACCTCGCCGCCGGCGAGCGGATGAGCCGGCTGATCCAGGGCGACGTGGGCTCCGGCAAGACCGTGGTCGCCATGTGCGCCATGGCTGACGTCGCCGCTGGCGGCGGTCAGAGCGCCCTGATGGCCCCGACCGAAATCCTCGCCCGTCAGCACTACGAGACCATCTCCGGCCCGCTCACCGATCATGGGATCGGCGTTATCCTGCTGACCGGCCGCGACAAGGGCGCCGGCCGGGCGGAAAAGCTGCGCGCGCTGGCCTCCGGCGCCGTGAAGATCGCGGTGGGCACCCACGCCCTCTTCCAGGACGACGTGGCTTTCCACCAGCTGCAGCTCGCCGTGGTCGACGAACAGCACCGCTTCGGGGTCAGCGAGCGCCAGCGGCTGCAGACCAAAGGCCAGGCGGTGCACCTGCTGGCCATGTCCGCCACGCCGATCCCCCGCACGCTGGAGCTCACCCTCTACGGCGACCTGGACGTCAGCCGCATCGACGAGAAGCCCCCAGGCCGCACTCCCGTCGCCACCCGGGCTGCGCCGATGACCCGGATCGCCGAGGTCGAGGCCCGCCTGCGCGACGCGGTGGCCGGCGGCGCTCAGGCCTTCTGGATCTGTCCGCTGGTGTCGGAGTCCGAGCTGATCGACCTGAAGGCCGCCGAGACCCGCGCGGTCGAGTTGAAAGAGACCATCGGCCCCAGCGTCGGCCTGATCCACGGCAAGATGCCGCCTGCCGCCAAGGACGCCGTGATGGCCGATTTCGCCGACGGGACGCTGTCGGTGCTGGTCGCCACCACGGTGGTCGAGGTCGGCGTCAACGTGCCCAACGCCACCATCATGGTCATCGAACAGGCCGAGCGGTTCGGCCTGGCCCAACTGCACCAGCTGCGCGGTCGGGTCGGCCGGGGCCGCCAGGAGAGTTCCTGCGTCCTGCTCTACGACCCGCCGCTGTCGGAGACCGCCCAGAAGCGGTTGGATATCCTGCGGCGCACCGACGACGGCTTCCTGATCGCCGAGACCGACCTGGAGCTGCGCGGCGGCGGCGACGCCCTGGGTCTGAAGCAATCAGGTTTCCCTGACTACGTCTTCGCCGACGTGCTGGGCCCGCACCGCGACCTGATCGCCACGGCCGGCGACGACGCCCGGCTGATCATCAACCGCGATCCGGAGTTGAAGAGCGAGCGCGGGAAGGCCCTGCAAGTGCTGCAAGAGCTGTTCGACTGGAAGGCCGGCCTAGGCCTGCGCGACGCCGGTTAGACGGCGAGCGCCCGAGGCCGCCGACGCAGGGCCGCGCCCGCAAGCCCGAAACCGGCGATCATCAGCGACCAGGCCGCGGGCTCCGGCACGCCACCATCGCCGGGCGTGAAAGTGAAGTCGTCGAAGCCCAGTCCACCGCCATCTTGGACGCTGTTGATCGAGATCCGCGTCACGTTGCTGTAGGCCGACAAATCCACCAGCGTCGCAAAGAGATTGCTCGCGTTCGTGTTCGTGAAGGTAAGGAATGTCGCGAAGGCGTGGTTGGTGAAAATATCGACCTTGAAGGTCGAGCCGAGAACGTCCGCGCCCGTGTAGTTGAAGCTCAGGCCACTCACGCCGGTGGCGAAATCAAGGTTGATGTCGTTCGCACAATCCAGGCCGCCGGTCACCGGTGCGGAACAGATAAAATTCGGCGCCGAGACCTGATAGGGCGGCGCCTGCGGCGTCGTCACGACATTTTCGCCGGCGCTTGAGGAGAAGGTCACGCCCGCATATTGCGTCGTCACGACCACGCCACCGGCGAGATCGTCGAAATTGATCACCGTCGCCGAGGCGGCGCCACTGACACCCAGGCCGATCAACAGAGCGGCCGCAGCCACACCAGCGTTCACGATCATCTTCATAGCGTCTAACTCCCAACCTCGCCTGCTGGCGACCTCATCAAGCGTGGAGTTGGAGTCCTTTGGCAGGTGCGGGTCAATCGGGTTCACCTCACATGCGAGTTTTATCCCGACGAGAGACTGGCCAGTCTGAAAGGGCGGCGCGCGCGGAGGGTGTTGATGCGTCAGCGCACCTTGACCATCCGTTTCCCGCGGTTCTCGCCGTTCAGCAGGCCGATCAAGGCGGCGGGCGTGTTCTCCAGCCCGTCGATGATGTCCTCCTGCACCTTGAGCTGGCCGGAGGCGACCCAGCCGGCCAGGTCCTTCAGCGCGGCCTCGCGCTGGGTGTCGAAGTCCATGACCACGAAACCGCGCAGCGTCAGGCGCTTGGTGACGATCAGGCCGGGGATGCCGCGCGGCCCGTGGGCCGGCGGCGCGCCATCGTATTGCGACAGGGCTCCGCAGCAGGCGATGCGGCCGAAGTTCTTCATCGCGAACAGCACGGCCTCGAAGACCGCGCCGCCAGTATTGTCGAAATAGACGTCGACCCCATCCGGGACCTCGGCGCGCAGCAGGCGCTTGAACTCGGGGGACTTGTAGTCGACCGCTGCGTCGAATCCGAGTTCGTCGGTCAGCCAGCGCCCCTTCTCGGCCCCGCCGGCGATGCCGACCACGCGGCAGCCCTTGATCTTAGCGATCTGGCCGACGATCGAGCCGACCGACCCCGCCGCCGCCGAGACCACGACCGTTTCGCCCGCCTTCGGCCGGCCGCACTCCAGCAGCCCGAAATAGGCCGTCAGCCCGGCGACCCCGTAGACGCTCATAAGATGGGTCACCGGCTCCCCCTCCGCCAGGTTGGCGGCCGGCAGCTTTTCGAGCCGCGCGCCCGGCGCGACCGCATAGTCCTGCCAGCCGGTATCCGCGAAAACCGTGTCGCCTGGGGCCAGGTGGCTGACGTTGGACTGAATAACTTCCGCGAGCGCGCCGCCGGCCATCACCTGGCCGCCTTCGAGGGCGGAGCGGTAGGTCGCCCCCTGCATCCAGGCGCGGTTGGCGGCGTCCAGCGAGATGTAACGGGTGCGCAGCAGGACCTCGCCCGCCCCGGCGCTCGGCACGGAGGCCTCGGCCAGGCGGAAATGCTCCGGCCCCAGCTTGTCGCCCTGCGGCAGCCGATCCAGCAGAATCTGTCGATTGCCGTCCGCCATGGCCTGTTCCTCCGCGTTGTTGCGCTTACGAGGACGTCAGGCTCAAGGCTTGGTCAAGGCCGCCACGCGGGCGCGCGCGTCGTTCTCAAGGTCGGCGTAGAACAGGTTGAACCCCGGCGCCATGCGCTGCTCGGCCCAGGAACCGGAGGGCTGGAGCGACGCGGACCGGGGCGAGGAGACGCGGAGCACGCCCCGATCGCACCGCGCCGAGACCTGGCGGGCCAGGAACGCCGGCCGCGCGCCCCACTCCAGGCCAGTGGCGTTGGCGGCGCCCTCGTGCATCCGCGCCGGAGCCGGCTCATCCGTCGTCGAACCCAGGATCGGGTTGAAGCAGAGGGCCGGGCCTTGCAGGTTCTGCAGCTCGCCATTGGCGTCCCAGACCAGGGCGCGGTCGAGCAGGATGCGGCCGCGGTCGATCTCGCTGGCCGGCACGCTGACCCACGCGGCCAGACATCCCGCCTCGTCGTGGCGTGAGCAGGGCGGTAGCGCCGGATGAATGGCCGGGACGACGGTGTCGATCAGATAGGCGCCGGCGAGCCGTGCGCGCAGCGCCGCGTTAGGGGCCACTTCCTCCGCCACCAGCCGCGCCGCCAGCGTTCCGCCCTGCTCTACGCCGACGATCACGAACGGGCGGCCGCCACCGTCGTGGTCACGCCAGTAGCGAAAGGCCGCCGCGACGTCGCGATAGGCGAACTTGCGGGCATCGCGGGCGTCTTCGCGCAGGGTCAGCAGGCTGTAGAGCCCGGCCTGGCGATAGCGCGGCGCGAAAATCCGCCCGACCCGGACGAACGGCCCGGCGTAGTTCGGCGCCATGACCTGCCGGAACAGCCTGTCCGCATGGGCGTCGTCGATCGGATCGTTCCACTCCGCGCCGCCCTCGTAGGTGGTCGGCGAGACGAAGAAAATGTCCGCGGCGGGCTCTCGGCCAAGCGCGGTCCCGGGGTTGGTCGGCAGCAGGAACCAGGCCTTGCGCTGGGCATAGTCCGGCGCGGGCGGCGGCTTGTAGGTCTGGAAAGGGGTCTTGGGATCCAGCGAATAGCGGATCAGGTCGCCGCGGAAGACCAGGAAGGCCACCGCGACAAAGACGATGGCGCTCAACAGGCCGGCCGCCAGCCACCGCCTCGGGCGCGGCCGGGTCTCGCTCACGGCTAGCGGTAGGGGTCGGGCTGGCTGAGGTAGGTCCGGACGTAGTCGTCGATCCCCTCTTCCAGCGCGGTCATGGGCTTGGCATAGCCGGCGGCCTTCAGCCGATCCATCTTCGCCTGCGTGAAATACTGATATTTGTCGCGGATCGCCGGCGGCATCGGAGTGTAGTCGATCTGGGCGGTTTTGCCGGCCGCGGTGAACACCGCGCGCGCCATGTCCTGGAAGGTCCGCGCCTGGCCGGAGCCGAGGTTGAAAATCCCGTTCACCGCCGGCGTCTGGCTGAGCCACTCTGTGATGTCGACCACGTCACGGACGTAGACGAAGTCGCGGAGCTGTCCGCCATCCGCCACGCCTTCGCGATAGCTCTTGAACAGCTGCACCCCGTGGCCGTCGCGCACATGCGGCCAGATCTGCGAGGCCACCGACTTCATCGACTTCTTGTGCTCTTCGTTCGGCCCATAGACGTTGAAGAACTTCAGGCCCACCCACTGCGGCGGGGCGTAGTCGCGCAAGGCCTGCCGCACGGCGAACAGATCGAACAACGCCTTCGACCAGCCGTAGGTGTTGAGCGGCCGCAGTGCTGCCAGCGCCTCATAGTCGTTGTCGTCGTCGAAGCCCTCGTCGCCCGCGCCATAGGTGGCGGCCGACGAGGCATAGATGAACCGCCGCTGCCGGTCGGCGCACCAGCGGAAAAGGTCACGGCTGAGCGTGAAGTTGGAATGGACGATCTTGTCGGCGTCCGGCTCGGTGGTCGAGGACACGGCGGCCATGTGGACCACCACCTCGATGTCGCGCCAGCGCCTTTCCAGCCACTCGAACATGTCTTCCGGCGCCACGAAATCGCCGATCGGGTGCTTGGCGATGTTGCGCCATTTGCCCAGATCCGCCTCACGCAGGCGGTCGCAGACCACCACGTCGAGCGTGCGGTCCTCGGCCAGCTTGGCGGCGATATTGGACCCGATGAAGCCGGCCCCGCCGGTCACGAACGCAATGCGGCGCTGAGTCATGACCCGCCTACTTTTTCTTCCGCGCCGACCTTCATCCTGGCGATCGCCGCCGTGGTCGAATAGCCCTCGACGATGGCCGCCAGCTTCACCTCGCCGCCCCAAGCCTTTACCAGGTCGCCGCCGACCACCTCGCTCTCGGCATAGTCGGCGCCCTTGATCAGGACCTCGGGCCGCGCGGCCTCGATCAGCTTGATCGGCGTGTCTTCCTCGAACGGAACGACTAGATCGACGGAACCCAGACCCGCCAGCACCAGGGCGCGGGATTCCAGATCGTTCACCGGCCGGCCCTCGCCCTTCAGCGCGCGCACGCTCTCGTCGGAATTCAGCCCCACGATCAGCCGGTCGCACCACATCCGGGCCTGCGACAGATAGGCCACGTGGCCTTTGTGCAGGATGTCGAAACAGCCGTTGGTGAAGCCGACCTTCAGCCCCTTGGCGCGCCAGCGGGCGACCTCCTCGGCCATCCGCTGGGCGGTGGCGACCTTGGCCTCGGCCGGCGCCATATGAGCCGACAGCGCCGCCTCGATCAGTTCGTCCGGCGAGACGGTCGCCGTGCCGACTTTGCCCACGGCCACGCCGGAGGCGAGCTGGGCGAAGGCGATGGCGTCCTCGATGGCGACATCGGCCGCGAGCGCCAGGCCCAGGGCCGCCAGGGTCGTGTCGCCAGCCCCAGAGGCGTCGAACACCTCGCGCGCCGCCGTCGGGAAGTGGCGCACGGCCGCGCCACGCACCGCCAGCGAGATACCCTTGGAGGCCCGGGTCACCAGGATCGACTTGGCCTCCCAGAGCTCCAGGGCGCGCGCCAGGGCGGCCTCGATCTGCGCGTCGGTCTCGGTCGGCAGGTCGGTGGCGTGGCCCAGTTCGGCGGCGTTCGGCTTGATCATGTCCACCGCGCCGTAGCGGGCGAAGGAGCGGGCCTTGGAATCCACCACCAGCTTGCCCCCGGACGCGGCGGCGGCCTCGCGGCAGACGGCGATCACGGCCTCGGTGACGACACCCTTGCCGTAGTCGGACAGCAGGATCGCGCCCGCGCCCTTGGCGGCGTCGCGGATGGTGCGGACCAGGCGTTGTTCAACCGTGCCGGCGACCGCGCGGCTGGCTTCCAGATCGACGCGCAGCAGCTGCTGGCCGCCGGAGACGAACCGGGTCTTCAGCGTCGTCGGCCGGTCGCTGTCGGTGACCAGATAGCCCTCGACGCCGGCCTCTTCGCCGACCAGCCGCAGGGCCTCCTTGCCCTCGGCGTCGTCGCCGACCACGCCCACCAGCGACACCTCGCCGCCCAGCGCCGCGACGTTGCGCGCGACGTTCCCCGACGCGCCCAGCATGGTCATTTCGTGGGATCGCGCCAACACCGGAACGGGCGCTTCCGGCGACACCCGGGTGACATCTCCATAGACGAAGCGGTCGACCATAAGGTCGCCGACGCAGGCCACCCGCCGGCCGGGCGCCAGGCCCAGAAGGTGCTGGAGCGCTGAGAGATCCATGAAACTCAGGGTGTGCGGCGCGTTGCGGACGGGGTCAAGCGGGCTGCACGGCGGCATGGACTGCTTTCAGCGTCGCCAGGAGTTCGTGCGCTCCGGCCAGCGGAAGGCAGCTCGGCCCGTCGCAGAGCGCCTTGTCCGGGTCCGGGTGGAATTCCATGAAGACGCCGTTGGCGCCCGCCGCCACCGCCGACTTGGCCAGCAGGGGCACGCCGGAGCGGCGTCCGCCGGTAGACGCGCTGTTGCTCCTGGGGTCAGCGCCCGGAAGTTGCACCGCATGGGTGGCGTCGATGGTCACCGGCGCGCCCAGTCGCTTCATCTCTTCGATGCCGAGCATGTCGACCACCAGGTTGTTGTAGCCGAAGGAGACCCCGCGCTCGCACAGGATGGTGAAATCCTGGCCCGTCGCCTCGCGGATCTTGTCGAGGATGTTCTTGCAGTCCCAGGGCGCCAGGAACTGGCCCTTCTTGACGTGCAGCAGCCCGCCGGCCGCCAGCGTCGCCTTGGCCGTGGCGATGACCAGGTCTGTCTGGCGACACAGGAAGGCCGGAATTTGGACGATGTCGGCGACCGCCGCCACCGCCTCGGCCTGATCGATCTCGTGGACGTCGGTGATGATCGGCACGCCCAGCTCGGCCTTCACCGCCGCCAGGATGCGCAGGCCCTCTGTCAGGCCCGGTCCGCGGTAGCTGTGGATCGAGGAGCGGTTGGCCTTGTCGAAGCTTGCCTTGAAGACATAGGGCAGACCCAGGTCGGCGCAGACGCCCTGCAGATGCCGGCCGATCTCCAGCGCCAAGGCCTCGCTTTCCAGGACGTTCATCCCGGCCATGATCATCAAAGGCGCACCGTCGCCGATGGCCATGTTCCAGCGGTCCAGCTTCAAGACGGCCATGAGATTCCTCGACTTCCGGCGACTGGCCGCTAAGTGGCGCGCGCCGAAGGCCTTCACAAGTCTCGATTCAGCATCTAACCGCGTCCGGATCGCGCGTCGCGCCGTATCCTTAAGACCTCGGCCGGCGCTCGCCTGCTCAACCAGTGGTGATATGTGTTGTCTGTGACCGTTCGGGGGATGCGATCATGAGCCTGGCCCAGGATACGCCGCTTGCGGTTATCGCGCGCAGCCGGCGCGCCTTTCGACGTCTGCCGGAGCTCGAGGGCGCGCCGACCGTCTTCCGCGCAGCCGTTCGCCTGATCGCGCGCAACTGGGCCATCGGCGCCGTCACCTTCACCATGCCGTCCGGTCAGGAGCTCTATCTTTTCGGCTCTGAGCCTGGGCCGCACGCGCGGATTTCGATCAAGGATTTCCGCTTCATTCGCCGCGCGCTGTCGGCGGGCGATATCGGCTTTGCCGAGGCCTATATGGCCGGCGAATTCGACACGCCCGACCTGCCCGACCTGCTTTATGTGTTCGCCGCCAACTGGGACCGGGTGCACCACGTCACCATGGGCAATCCGCTGGCCTGGACAATCAACCGTATCCGCCACGCGCTCAGGCCCAACAGCCGTGAGGGCTCCAAGAAGAACATCCACGCTCACTACGACCTGGGTAACGCCTTCTACGCCCAGTGGCTGGACCGTTCGATGACCTATTCTTCGGCCAAGTACGCGCGGCCCGATCAGCCCCTGCCGGAGGCTCAGACCGCGAAATACCAGGCCTTGGCGCAGAGCATGGGCCTGCAGTCCGGCCAGAGCGTGTTGGAGATCGGCTGTGGATGGGGCGGTTTCGCCGAGTACGCCGCGCGCGAGGTCGGCGCGAAGGTCACGGCGATCACCATCTCCAAGGAGCAGTACGCCTACGCCAGACAGCGGATCTTCGATGCTGGTCTGGCTGAACGCGCCGAGATCAAGATGGTCGACTACCGCGACGTCGAGGGCCGGTTCGACCGGGTAGCCTCCATCGAGATGTTCGAGGCGGTGGGCGAGCGCTATTGGCCCGCCTATTTCGGCAAGATCAGCGATACCCTGGCGCCTGGCGGCCGCGCCGGCCTGCAGATCATCACCATCAAGGACCAGTACTTCGAGGAGTACCGCAGCCGGTCCGATTTCATCCAGAAGTACATCTTCCCGGGCGGCATGCTGCCTTCGGAGGAGCGCCTGCGGAAAGTCACCGACAAGGCGGGATTCGTCTGGACCGGCATCGAACGCTTCGGTCACGACTATGCCGACACCCTGGCGGAATGGCACGCGAACTTCGATGCCCACTGGCCGCAGATCTGGCCGCTGGGTTTCGATGAGCGGTTCCGCAAGCTCTGGAAGTTCTACCTCAGCTACTGCGAGGCCGGCTTCCGGACAGAGCGCACCAGCGTCGTGCAGCTCTCGCTCGCGAAAGCCTGAAAAGCCCCCTTCTGCTGACGCATGGCGGCGCTTAAGTAGCGGCCATGACCATCGCGCCCTCGCAAGTCTCTTCCGGCGTCCTCGACACCATCGGCGACACGCCGTTGATCCGGCTGAAGCACGCCAGCGCGATCACGGGCTGTGAGATCCTCGGCAAGGCCGAGTTCATGAACCCGGGCCAGTCGGTCAAGGACCGCGCCGCGCTGTTCATGATCCGCGACGCCGAGGCCAAGGGCCTGATCCGACCGGGCGGCCGCATCGTCGAGGGCACCGCGGGCAACACCGGCATCGGCCTGGCCATGGTCGCCAAGGCGCTCGGCTATCGCTGCACCATCGTCATCCCGCGCAACCAGAGCCAGGAGAAGAAGGACGCCGTTCGGCTCTATGGCGCCGACCTGGTCGAGGTGGACCCGGTCCCCTACGCCAACGAGATGAACTATGTGAAGGTCTCCCATCGGTTGGCGGAAAAGCTGAACGCCGAGGAGCCGGCCGGCGCGCTCTGGGCCAACCAGTTCGACAACGTCGCCAATCGCCAGGCTCACGCCCAGGGCACCGGCCCGGAGATCTGGGCTCAGACGGACGGCGCGGTGGACGGCTTCATCTGCGCCATCGGCTCGGGCGGCACCCTCGCCGGCGTGGCCCAGGCGCTGCGGGCGCGAAAGCCCGAGGTCGCAATCGGTCTCGCCGACCCCGAAGGCTCGGCGCTGTTCAACTATTACACGGCCGGAGAACTGAAGGCCGAGGGAACCTCGATCACAGAGGGCATCGGCCAGGGTCGGATCACCGCCAACCTGGAAGGCCTCGCCATCGACCACGCCTACCGGATTCTGGATAGCGAGCTCCTGGCGGTGGTCTACGATCTGCTGGAACACGAGGGTCTGCTGATGGGCGGCTCGACGGGTATCAATGTCGCCGGGGCAATCCGACTGGCCCGCGATCTCGGTCCCGGCAAGACCATCGTCACCATCCTGTGCGACGGCGGCCAGCGGTATCAGTCGAAGATATTCAATCCGAGTTTCCTCGAGCAGCATGGCCTGCCCAAGCCCGCGTGGATGGCATGACCGATCCCCTCGTCTCCACCGCCTGGCTGGCCGAGCGGCTGGAGCGCCCCGACCTGCGGATCCTCGACGGCAGCTGGTGGATGCCGGCCGAAGGCCGATCCGGTCATGCCGAATATCTCGAGGCGCACATTCCGGGCGCGGTCTTCTTCGACATCGACGCCATTGCCGACCGCACGGTCGATCTGCCCCACATGCTGCCGACGCCCGAAGAATTCACCGCGGCCGCGGGCCGCCTTGGCCTCAGCCGGGATGCGACGATCGTCACCTACGACACCTTCGGCATTCGCGCAGCGGCGCGGGTCTGGTGGACCCTTCGGGTGATGGGCTTCACCCGGGTGTTCGTGCTGGACGGCGGTCTGAGGACCTGGCGCGCGGAAGGCAGACGGCTGGAGGCCGGTGAGACGATCCCCTCGCCGACCACACTGTCGCCCAGCTTCGACGCGAGCCTGGTCCGCACCCTGAACGAGGTCCGGGCTCTGGTCACGTCGCACGCCGAGCAGATCGTCGATGCCCGCGGCGGACCGCGCTTTCGCGGCGAGGTTCCCGAACCCCGTGCGAGCCTGCGATCAGGCCATATGCCCGGCGCGCGCAACGTCGCCTTCGACGGCCTGCTCGACGCCGACGGGCGCATGAAGCCAGCCGCCACCCTAGCCGCCATCTTCCAGGGCGCCGGGATAGACCTCGATCAACCGATCGTCACCACCTGCGGGTCAGGGGTCACGGCCTCTGTCGTGGCCCTGGCGCTGGCGCGCCTGGGGCGGGACCGCGCGGCGGTCTACGACGGCTCCTGGACCGAATGGGGCGGCCTGGCGGATACGCCGGTGGCGACGGGCGCTTAGGCCTAGCGAAAGGGCGGGGCGTAGAGCAGCCCGGGCTTCGGCGCGTTCCATAGCGCGTTCAGACCGCGGTCCAGCTTCAGCGCCGAATCTGAGCCCACATCGCGCTGGAAAATCTCGTGATAGGCGCCGACCTGGCGGATCACCTGGAACGCCCAGTCCTTATTCAAGCCCAGCAGCGGACCGTAGTCGCCATCGACCCCCAACAGTCGCCGGGTCTGCGAATCCACAGACGTCTCGCGAGCCTGCACGACCGTCTTGGAGGTCAGGCCCAGTTCCTCACCCAGGATCGTCGCATAGACCGTCCAGCGAACAATGTCGGCCCAGACGGGATCGTTCTGCCGCACGACCGGTCCCAGCGGCTCCTTGGAGATCACATCGGGCAGGATCACATGGGCGCCGGGATTGTTCAGCACCGATCGTGACCCGGCCAGCGCCGAGATGTCGGCGGTGAAGACGTCGCAACCATCGTTCTCATAGCGTTTGCGGGCCTCCGCCTCAGTGGCCACCACGACGGGCTTGTAGGTCAGGCCGCGCGCCCGGAAATAGTCGGCGAGATTGTCCTGGCTGGCCGTGCCGGACTGCACGCAGATGCGGGCGCCGGACAGCTCGGCGGCCGTGGTCAGGCCCAGCGCCTTGGGCGCCAGGAACCCCTGCCCGTCGAAATAGGTGGTGGCGGCGAAGTCGAGCCCGAGGCCTGCGTCCCGCGAGAACGACCACGATGTATTGCGCGACAAAAGGTCGATCTCGCCGCGCTGCAGGGCCCCAAACCGGTCCGGCCCGGAGATTGGCGTGAACCTTACCTTGTCGGCGTCGCCCAGCACCGCGGCGGCCACCGCGCGGCAGAAATCGACATCGAAACCGCGCCATGCGCCGCGGAAGTCCGGATAGGCAAAGCCTGGCAGGCCTGGGTTCACGCCACAGGCGACGTAGCCGCGCTTGCGCACCGCGCTCAGCACCTTGCTGGAGCTCGCCTTGTAGTGGGTCGCGGGGCTCGCGGCATCCTTCACGCTGGGCACGGGCGTGGCGACAGGCTTCGAGCCGCCATCGCAGGCGCTCAGGGTCAGGACCGCTAGTCCCGCCAGGGCGAGCCGCCGGATCATCCGTGCTCCTTGAAAGAGCCCCACGCGCGGGCTCTAAGTGCGTCGGGCACTGTCGCCCGTCAGCCTAGGCCCCGCAACCCGTATGCCCAAGACGACCGGACCGCGCGAGGACACCCGCCTGATCCGCGCCGGCCAGAGCGCGACGCCGGCCGCCAAGACGGTGGGCCCTGCCGTGCAGAAGGGCTCGACCGTCCTGCTACCTGACGCCGCCAGCCTCTATGACGACGGCGGCCGCCTCACCTATGGCCGGCAAGGGCTATCGGCCCAGTTCGCCCTGCGCGAAGCCCTGGCTGAGCTCGAGCACGCCAAGGCCGTCAGCCTCTATCCCTCGGGCATCGCCGCGCTGACGGGCGCCCTGCTGGCGGTGCTGAAGGCCGGCGACACGGTGCTGGTCACCGACGCCATCTACAAGCCGACCCGGCGGTTCTGCGACCATGTCCTGAAGCGGTTCGGGGTCGGCGTGCGCTATTTTGATCCGCGCCAAACCCCCGAAGCGCTGGTTGGCGAGGCTTCGGAGGCGACGCGCCTGATCCTCATGGAATCGCCCGGATCCCTCAGTTTCGAGATGCAGGACGTGGGCCGCGTCGCGGAACTCGCCCGCGCGCGCCGCATCCTGACCGTGGCCGACAACACCTGGGGCGCCGGCTATCTTCACCGCCCGCTGGATCATGGCGTCGATATCTCGGTCCAGGCGCTGACCAAGTACGTCGCCGGCCACTCCGACGTCTTCATGGGCTCAGCCGCGGTCAACGATCCGAAGCTCGCCCGGCTCCTTGATGATGGCGTTCACAACCTGGGCTGGGCCGTGGCGGGCGATGAGGCCTACCAGGTGCTCCGCGGGCTGCGCACCCTGCCCACCCGGCTGGCCCGGCAGGGCGACAGCGGCCTTGCCGTCGCCGCCTGGCTTCGTGACCGGCCCGAAGTGATCGAGGTCTTCCATCCTGGCCTGCCCGGTGCGCCGGACCACGCACTCTGGAAACGGGACTACACCGGCGCCTGCGGGCTCTTCGCCTTTTCGCTGAAGCCCGGCCCTGAGGTCGCGGTCAACGCCTTCCTGGACGCGCTCCGGCTGTTCGGCCTGGGCTTTTCCTGGGGCGGCTTCGAGAGCCTGGCCATCGCCTGCGATCCCCAACTCAAGGTACGCGGGTTTCATCCCGACTACGGCGGCCCGCTGATCCGCCTGCACATCGGCCTGGAAGACCCCGCTGACCTGATCGACGACCTGGCGCGCGGGCTGGACATCTACACCGCAAAGGCTGGCTGAGCGTGGCGTTGAACGAAATCGACCTGGACCGATTCATCGCCGAGGAGGGCCTGCCCGACAGTTTTCGCCGGACCGCGGAACTGGTCTGCGAGCCCCTGGCGGCCCGCGCCCAGCGCCGACGTATCGACCGCAAACGTTGCGCCGTCATCGGCCTCTGCGGCGCGCAGGGCTCGGGTAAGAGCACCGTCGCCAAATACGCCGCCCGGCTGCTGGAAGCGCGCGGCATGCGCACGGTGGCCCTGTCGCTCGACGACTTCTACCTGACCCACGACGCCCGCCAGCGGCTGGCGCGCGAAATCCACCCGCTGCTGGCGGTCCGCGGCCCGCCCGGCACGCACGACGTCGGCATGGCCGGCGCGGCACTCGATCAGCTGCGCAGTAAGGGCAAGGTCGCCCTGCCCCGCTTTGACAAGGCCACGGACAACCGCACCCCGCGTGGGACCTGGACGACGGTGGCCTCGCCGGTCGATGTGGTCCTTTTGGAAGGCTGGTGCGTCGGCGCGGTGAGCCAGGGCCGCGCGGCGCTGGCCACATCCATCAACGATCTGGAACGCGATGAGGACCCCAAGGCCATCTGGCGCACTTACGTCAACGACCAGCTGGACGGGCCCTACCAGCCGCTCTTCGCACGCCTGCACGACCTGATCCTGCTGGAGGCGCGGAGTTTCGAGGTGGTCGCCGGCTGGCGGGCCGAGCAGGAAGCCAAGCTTCGGGCGCGCGGCCTGGGCGGCATGGACGAGGCCGAAATCGCCCGCTTCGTCGCCCACTACGAGCGCCTGACCCGCTGGATCCTGGCGGAAATGCCCGGCCGCGCCGATTGGGTCGTGACGCTCGACGCTGATCGTCAACCCTACGCCTGAGGTCCTGGCGCGCCCTGCAGGACTCGAACCTGCAACCGCTCGCTTAGAAGGCGAGTGCTCTATCCGGTTGAGCTAAGGGCGCTGAGACCAGCGTCTAGTGTGCTGGATCTGAAGTTTGCCTCTGTTGCGGTCAAGTTCGGAGCGAACTTCAAATCCAAGAAGCACACTAGAAAACATATACTTTACGAGTTTCCTGATCGCTTCCGAAGCTCGTCCGAGCTTGCCACAGTCACTTTCGAACTTCGGAATCGGGACACTAGTGGGTCCACGGGACCTTGCGGCCGAAGGCGAAATTGTCGGCGTAGGTCTTGATGATCCGCTTGGCGGGCTTGGGGTCGATCAGTTGGAAGGCGATCGCGTGCTGGTCGGCGTAGCGGACGGCCTCGTCCTTGGTCTCGAAAGACAGCCGCACCTGACCCTCGGTATCGCCGGTCTGGGTCCAGCCCATCAGCGGGTCCTGGCGTCTGGCGTCCGTGGGCTCGAACTCCAGCACCCAGCCGAGGGACTTGGCCTTGCCCGACTGCATGGCGGTCTTGGACGGGCGGAAGATGCGCGCGAGCATGTCGAAACCCCAATTCGTCTACCGGCGGTGGTCGGGGCGGAGAGATTCGAACTCCCGACCCTCTGCTCCCAAAGCAGATGCGCTACCAGGCTGCGCTACGCCCCGAGGGCGCCGGCGGCCCTGCGATATAAGCGTTTTGCTCTTTCGGCAAACAGAAGCCGCCCTAGCGCTCGCGGTTCATCAATTTGAAGACCCCGGAGCAGCGCACGACGTCACGGCCACCGACGTAGGCGCGGCCTTCGGCGAAGGCGACGTCGCGGGTGGCGCGCGTCAGCCGCGCCTCGCCCATTACCCACTCGCCGACCCGGGCCATATGCAGGAAGTCGATGGAAAGGTGGATCGTCAGGCCTGTCTTGCCGCTGCCGCGCCAGACCGCGCCGGCCAGCACCCCGTCCATGAAGGCCGACAGCATGCCGCCGTGCACCAGGCCCAGGCCATTGGCGTGGCGCTTCTGGGCAAAGAAACACTGCTCCGCGACATCAGGGTCGCCGCTCAGCCGGTGGAAATAGGGGCCGTTGAGCGTCGAGAAGCCGCCACGGCCCTGCGACGGCGCATAACCCTCCGGAGGTTCGGGCGCCGCGATGTCATCGCCGAGGCTGGTCAACGGCCGGCCTTCGGCGGCGTCAGTCGGATCTCATAGAGATGCGGCCAGTATTTGCCGGTCACGAACAGCCGGTCGTGCTCGCGATCATAGGCGATACCGTTGAGCACCGCGTCCGGGTTACCGCCCTGGGTCTCCGGCAGGCTCCCCAGGTCGATCCAGGCCTTCACCTTGCCGGTCACCGGGTCGATCCGGGCGATCAGATGGGTCTGCCAGACATTGGCCAGGATCTCGCCCTTCACCCACTCCAGCTCGTTGAGGTTCGGCACCGGCCGGCCGTCGGCCGTCACCTGGATGTGCCGCACCTCCTTGAAGGTCACCGGATCACGGAACCGCAGGATCGGCGTGCCGTCGCTCATGATCAGATGCTTGCCGTCCTGGGTCAGGGCCCAGCCCTCGCCGGCATAGCGAAAGCTGGTCTTCGGCTTCAGGGCCTTCAGGTCCCAGCGGAAACCGATCTGGTCCTGCCAGGTCAGGCTGAGGATCTCGCCACCCCAGTTGACGATGCCCTCGCCGAACAGGTTGGCGGCAATGGGCTGGGCCTGAAGCACCACGCCATCGACGAGCCGCACTCGGCGTACATCCGAGCGACCGGGCATGCCGGTGCTCTCGAAGAGATCGCCGCCCAGGTAGAAAAGCCCCTCGGTGAAGGCCCCGGTGTCGTGCGGATAGATGTGCTTGATGGCGAGCCCGCCCGTCGGAACCGCCGCGACGGCCGGCGGCGCGACCGTCGCCGACAACAGGCCCATCCCGACAAGGGCCTGGACCAGTCTTCCAAGGATCGAGGGCAAGCCAGTCTCCCAAGGCGAGGCGTCCCCATCCTTACGGGGAGCGGTTCGCCGGAGGCAAGACCGTCAGTCGGGTTCGGGCGGCTCGATATCGGCGACGACCAGGCCTTTCGGCCCTTCGGCGAAGCGCACCATCACGTCGTCGCCCGGTTGCAGGTCTTCCATGCCGGAGCGGCGCAGGGTTTCGATATGCACGAAGATGTCGCCCGGCTCGACATCGCGGACGACAAAACCATAGCCCTTGGTGCGGTTGAACCACTTCACCTTAGCCCGCTCCAGTGGGCCGGTGGCCTCTGGCGCGCGACGCGGCGGCGGCCGGTTGGCGAGGTCACCGCTGAGGAAAGCCTCGCGGTCGCCGCGCACGGCGCTGTCGCGCGGACGGCGTTCCGGCAAGGGTGGCGCGGCGCTCTCGTCGATATCGACGACCTCGGCCACCTGCCAGCCCTTCGCCCTACGGACCACGTCGCAGGTGATGATCGAGCCCTCCAGCGCATGCTCTCGGCCGGAGCTGCGCAGGCTGGTCACGTGCAGCAGGACGTCTTTCAGGTCTGTCTGGCTGGGATCGTCCGGGACAATGAAACCATAGCCCTTGCCGGCATCGAACCACTTGACGCGGCCACAGATACGCACGGCCTCGCCCTGCGCATCGATCTGCTCGAATTCGTAACCAGCCATCTGCCCCTCGGCTCGTTACTCCCCGCTCCTGGAAATCGGGTTGAGCCAACTATAACACTGTTAGGTAACGATGTACGCGTCAACGCGGAAAATGCCCGTGTGAGGGGAATTCGCGAGAATTCATCAAGCATTGAAGAGGCCTCGCGTGGCAGTCCCTAGCGGAGTTGAACCGCTCTCTCCAGGTTGAAAACCTGGCGTCCTAACCGATAG
The DNA here is from genome assembly GCA_025359785.1 of Alphaproteobacteria bacterium. Lineage (GTDB taxonomy): Bacteria > Pseudomonadota > Alphaproteobacteria > Caulobacterales > Caulobacteraceae > Phenylobacterium. The sequence continues at coordinate 45,248 of JANYET010000014.1, forward strand.
ACGAAGGGACCATACCGACGCGAGGGGGCGTCTATATCCGCGTTCAGGAGGGGGTGCAAGACCGCCGGACACCGCCTTTTGCCGACCTATCCGCCTCGCGTCAGGCGCGTCGGGGATCGGCCACGTCCTCGATCTCGAATTCGACACCCTCGCGACCCTGCCAGTCGTCGGGTTTCAGACGGCCAGCCACATGGATCGCGCCACCCTCGGTAAGCAGGCGCCGGCCGGCTTCGGTGCCCTCCACGCGCCAGGCCACGGCCTTCAAGCGACCTCCGGAGCCATCGGTAAGCGTCACCCGCACGTGGCCGCCCTTCAGCGCCATCGGCCGTTCGACCCGCACGTCAGCGGCCGCGAACACGGGCTCCACATTTCCGGGGCCGAACGGGGCCATGCGCTGGAAATCCTGCCACAGCGCGCGGTCGCAGCCGCGGGTGGTGACCAGCGCGTCGATTTCGATGGCGTCCGCCGCCGCGGCGAGCTCACTCTCGGCGGCCAGGCGCTCGCAGAGGAAGGCCCGCAGCTCCGGGATGGTGTCGGGACGCACCGACAGGCCCGCGGCCATGGCGTGGCCGCCGCCGGCCAGGAGCAGACCCTCGTCATAGGCCGCCTGCACCGCGCGGCCGAGGTTCACGCCCGGCTGCGAGCGGCCCGAGCCCTTGCCAACATTGGCGGCCCGGTCGATGCCCACGACAACCACGGGCTTGCGGTACTTCTCGCGCAGGCGTCCGGCGACGATGCCGATCACGCCCGGATGCCAGTCGTCCTGCGCCACCAGCAGCATCGGCCCTTCGGCCGCGTTGCTCTCGGTCTCGATAAAATCGATGGCCGCCTCAGTGACCTCGCGCTCGACCTCCTTGCGGGAGGCATTGAGGAGATCGAGCTCCTCAGCCAGGCCCCGCGCCTCCTCGGCGTCGTCCGTCGACAGCAGCCGCGCGCCCAGATCGGCCCGGCCGATCCGTCCGCCGGCGTTGATTCGCGGGCCCAGAATGAAGCCCACATGGAACACCGACGATGGTCCCTGACTTTTCGCCACATCGAGCAACGCCTTAAGGCCCGGATTGCGCCACGCCGACATCACCTTCAGCCCTTGCGCGGCCAGCGCCCGGTTGAAGCCGCGCAGCTCGGTCACGTCGCAGATCGCCCCCATGGCGGCCAGATCGAGCCATTGCCGCAGGTCCGGCTCGGGCCGCCCTGCTTGAGAGGGGTCGCTGAACAGGCCGCGCTTGCGCGCCTCGCGGTTCAGGGCGGCCAGCAGCACGAAGGTCACGCCGGCGGCGGCCAGATGCCCCTGCCCTGATGTATCATCGGGTCGGTTGGGGTTCACCAGGGCCGCGACCTGCGGAATTTCATCGCCGCGCATCAGGTGGTGGTCGATCACCACCACCTCCAGGCCGATCTCGGCGGCGCAGGCCAGCGCGTCATGCGCCGCGGCCCCGCAGTCCACGGTGATCACCAGCTCGGCCCCTTCGGCCTTCAGGCGCTTGAAAGCGGCCGGTGATGGACCATAGCCTTCCAGGATGCGGTCGGGGACATAGATCGGCAGGTCGTGGCCCATCGCGCGGAACCACCGCACCAGTTGGGCCGCGGACGAGGCGCCGTCCACATCGTAGTCGGCGAACACCACCAGCGGCCGCCGGCGCTCCAGCGAGTCCACCAGAATCTCGGCGGCCCGGTCCATGTCGGCGAAGGTCGAAGGGTCGGGGAACAGCGCCTTCAGCGTCGGGTTGAGATAGGTCTCGCCCTGGTCAGCCAGCACTCCGCGCGAGGCCATGGCGCGCGCCAGCGGCTCGGAAAGACCCAGGTGCAGTTGATGCCGGCGCACCAGGTCCGCGTCGGCCGCCCGCTCGCGCCACAACCGCCCGGAGAGCGAGCGGGTGACGCCGAGATAGCCGAGCTGTCCGCTCCCGTCCGGCACCTGCCACTCCTTGAGTCCTGCCGCCACTATCGGCCCACGACGTTCGAGTCGCCAGCCGCCGCCTTAGATACTCACAGCATACGTCGGAATCGGACGTGAGGGCTCAAACAGGCCGCTTCATCCGGACTTCGCGCGCGGTGCGGGTCGCGGAATTCAGCACCAGGGTGTGGGTGTGGACGAAGCCGTCCTTGACCTTGACGCCATCCAGCAGGGCGCCGTCGGTGACGCCGGTGGCCGCGAAGATCGCATCGGCGCGGACCATCTCGTGCAGGTCGTATTTCCGGTCGAGATCGGTGATCCCGACGCGGGCGGCGCGGGCCTTCTCGTCGGCATTGCGGAACACAAGGCGGCCCTGGAACTGGCCGCCGACGCATTTCAGCGCGGCGCAGGCCAGCACGCCCTCGGGGGCGCCGCCGGAACCCACGTAGAGATCGACGCCGGTCGAGGGATCGGCGGTGTTCATCACGCCGGCCACGTCGCCGTCGGTGATCAGATAGACCCGCGCGCCCACGGCCCGCAGGTCGGCGATGATCTCGGCATGCCGCGGCCGGTCCAGGACGCAGACGGTGATCTCGTCAGGCTTGACGCCTTTGGCTGCGGCCAGGGCCCTGACGTTGTCGGACGGCGACTTGTCCAGGTCGATGACGCCGGCCGGATAGCCCGGTCCGCAGGCAATCTTGTCCATGTAGGTGTCGGGCGCGTTCAGCATGGTGCCCTTGGGCGCCCAGGCCATCACCGCCAGGGCATTGGCCATGGCCTTGGCGGTCAGCGTCGTGCCTTCCAAGGGGTCGAGCGCGATATCGACTTTGTGCTTGCCGCCCTTGCCGACCTTTTCGCCGATGTAGAGCATCGGCGCCTCGTCGCGCTCGCCTTCGCCGATAACGATCTCACCATCGATGCTGAGCTCGTTGAGCGCGGTGCGCATGGCATCGACGGCGGCCTGATCAGCCGCCTTTTCGTCGCCGCGGCCCACCAGTTTCCAGGCGGCGATCGCGGCGATCTCGGTGACGCGGACCGCGTCCAGCACGAGGCTGCGGTCGAGGGTCTCGGAACTCATGTCTTCAGCGTCTCCCGCCAGGTCGGCGCCTGGCCATTTTAAATTCGAGCGATGCGTAGCAGGCGCGGACGGTCCAGCACAGCCGGCAGCGCGGCAATCCGCTCGATGGCCGCCTTCAGCACGGATTCGGCCACCGCGTGGGTGGTCAGGACGATCGGCACGCCGCCTTTGAGCGAATCCGGTGCGTTTTCCACGGGCTTCTGCAGGAAGCTCTCGATGGAGACGCCGGCCTCGGCCAGGGTCTCGGAGACCGCGGCGATCACACCCGGCTCGTCCTTCACCGTCAGGCGCAGGTAGGCGCGGCCTATGCTCTTTGACGGATCGACCGGCGTGAAGGGCGCAAGGTCGGCGGCCGGCGCCTGGAAGACCGGTCGCCGGGCGCCGGTCATCACGTCGGCGATGTCGGCGGCAACCGCGGCGGCGGTCGGCCCTGCCCCGGCGCCTGGGCCCTGGACGAAGATGCGTCCGGTCCGCGCGCCCTCGATGAACAGGGCGTTCAGCGCGCCGCCAGCCTGGGCCAGCGGATGGGCGAGCGGGGCCAGCGAGGGATGCACCCGCACCAGCACGCCGTCCGGCGAGCGGTCGGCCGAGGCCACCAGCTTTATGCGATAACCCAGGTCGCGACAGAGCTGGATATCGAGCAGCTCGACGCCGGCGATGCCCTCGATCTCGGCGGCGGCGTAGTTGGGCGCGCACCCGAAGGCCAGAGCCGCCAGGATCGAGATCTTGTGGGCGGCGTCGAACCCGCCCACGTCCATGGTCGGATCGGCCTCGGCGTACCCCAGCCGCTGGGCCTCGGCGAGGACATCGGCGAAGGCTCGGCCCGTCGCCTCCATCTCGGTCAGGATGTAGTTGCACGTGCCGTTGAGGATGCCGGCGATCGAGCGGATTTCGTCGCCCACCAAGGCCTCGCGGACCATCTTCACGGCCGGCACGCCGCCCATCACCGCGGCCTCGAACAGCAGCGGGACGTCCATCGCCTCGGCCAGCTCCGCCAACTCGCGGCCATGCTCGGCGATGAGCGCCTTGTTCGCGGTCACCACCGGCTTGCCAGCCTTCAGCGCCGCCTCGACGGCGGCCTTCGCCGGCCCGTCGGACCCGCCGATCAGCTCGACGAACAGGTCTGTTTCGTCCCAGGTGGCCAACGCCACCGGGTCGTCGAACCAGGTCAGGCCGGAGATATCGACGGGTCTCGGGCGCGAGCGCGAGCGGGCCGAAACGCCGTGCACATAGACCCGCCCGCCGGCCGGCGCGAAGACCGGGTTACCCTCCAGAAAGCTGATCAGCCCCGCGCCGACCGTGCCCAGACCGGCGACGCCCACACGCCACGGCTTGCGGTCGCTCATGTCGTCGCTCATTGGGCGGCCAGGGCGTTGTGGTGGCGGGCCAGGATCTCGTCGGACTGGCTCAGGAACTTCTTCACGTTGCGGGCGGCCTGGCGGATACGGTTCTCGTTTTCCACCAGTCCCACGCGGACATAGCCCTCGCCGTATTCGCCGAAGCCCACGCCCGGCGCCACCGCCACGCCGGCTTCCTCAATCAGCAGTTTCGAGAACAGCAGAGAACCAGCCTCCTTGAACGGCTCGGGAACCGGGGCCCAGGCGAACATCGAGGCGCTGGGCGACGGGATGTCCCAACCGGCCCGCTTCATGGTTTCAACCAGCACATCGCGCCGGGATTTGTAGATCGCGCGGATTTCGTCGACGCAATCCTGCGGGCCGTTCAGGGCCGCCGCCGCCGCCACCTGGATCGGGGTATAGGCGCCGTAGTCCAGATAGGATTTCACCCGCGCGAGCGCCGCGCAGATCCGCGCGTTGCCCACCACCATGCCGACCCGCCAGCCGGCCATGGCGTAGGTCTTGGAAAGCGAATTGACCTCGACGGCGATATCCTTGGCGCCCTCGATCTGCAGCACCGACGGCGGCGGATTGTCGTCGAAGTAGATCTCCGAATAGGCGATGTCGGAGATCACCAGCATGTCGTGCTTCTTCGCCAGCGCGATAGCGTCCCGGTAGAAGTCGAGATCGACGCACTGGGCGGTGGGGTTCGAGGGATAGGAGAGAATCAATACGGTCGGCGGCGGGGCGGAATGCTTCACCGCCCGGCTGACGCCAGCCAGATACTCCTCAGGCGACAGCGCCGGCACGTGGCGGATCACCCCGCCGGCCATGATGAAGCCATAGGCGTGGATCGGATAGGCGGGGTTCGGACAGACGATCACGTCGCCCGGCGCGGTGAGCGCCTGGGCGAGGTTCGCGAAGCCCTCCTTGGACCCCAGGGTGGCGATCACCTCGGTGTCGGGGTTCAGCTTTACGCCGAAGCGGCGGTCGTAATAGCCGGCCATGGCCTTGCGCAGGCCGACGATGCCCTTCGAGGCCGAATAGCGCCCGGCCTTTGGGTCGCGCGCGGTCTCGACCAGCTTGTCGACGATGTGCTTGGGCGTTGGCATGTCGGGATTGCCCATGCCGAAGTCGATGATGTCCGTACCCTCGGCGCGCAGGCGCGCCTTGATGCGGTTGACCTCCTCGAGGACGTAGGGCGGGAGGCGTCGGATGCGGTGGAAATCAGGGGTCATGTGAAGGATCTTGCGCCGCGAGGGCCCGGTTGCGGCTTTTTCGAGAGCGGAGGAAGGCCTTGGTCGTCTCCGGGCAGGAGCCATCCAAGCCATGGTTCTATGAATTTTCTGCCTCCGCAGGCCCTTTATCGCTTGGGCGGCGGAGGCGGCGTAGCTCGGGCCTTCAGGTCCTTGGCGAACGCCGCGGTGTCGGCCGGCTGTGCGGGCGGCAACAGGGGACCCGCCGCGCTGCGGACCGCGTCGGCGAAGGTGTCGGACTGGGTCAGCGTCCAGGTCCCATCGGCGGTGGCCGCGATCACAGCCGCCGCGTCCTTCTCAATCGCCGCGGCCTGCTGGCCATATTGGCGATGCGGACGCACGTCTTTCGGGAAGGTTGGAATGCTACGAAAGGTCGGATAGCCGGCGTCGGCGTGAACGCTCTTGGCGACCTCGGCCGCCACCGGCGAGCGCGGATCGACCTTGGCGTCCTCGAACGGATTGCCGACGCAGGCGGCCAGCAGGGCGCACACAGCCGTGCTCGCCAACAGCTTCGCAGCCCTGCGGGTTTGACGGAGGTTCACAAAAAGGCTCGACCGAACATGCATTTTCCGGTCCGGTCTTAAGCGATGATCGAGACAGGCGAAAGGGCGCGTGCGCTTTCGTCAGCGGAGGAACGGACCATGAGCGGGCAAACCTCGCCGACCAAAGCCGCCAAGGCAAAGGCCACGAAGGGCTCAAAGGCGGGCGGCAAGTCGAAAGCCAAGGCCGCCAAGGCGGCGAAACAGGCGGCGCCAAAGGCCGCCAACCTCGCCGCGCCGCCGCCAGCTCAGCCTTCCCCAACCGCCGCCAGCGCGCCATCTGCCTTCGCCGTGCCTCCCGCCTTCGCAATGCCCAACATGGACATGGCAGCGATGACCGCTGAGCAGCGCGCCGTGGTCGAAAAACTCTCGATGAACCTCGCGCGCGCCGCACTCACCGCTCAGGGCGCGATCGCCGAGATGGCGCTGCGCCAGGCCGAGCGGCCCGCGGCGCTGTCGCCGGACCCCTTCCACGTCGCCCCGGCCCTGACCGAGGTGATCGGCCGCCTGGCCGCCCAGCCCGACCGGATGATGCGGGCTCAGGCCGACCTTTTTTCGCAATATCTCGAGCTGTGGCAGGCCACGGCGCGCCGGATGGGCGGCGAGCGGCCCGATCCGGTGGCGACACCCGCCAAGGGCGACAAGCGATTCGCCGATCCTGACTGGGCCGAGAACCCGGTCTTCGACGTGATCAAACAGTCCTACCTGCTCACCGCCAACTGGATGAACACTCTGGTGGCCGAGGTGAACGATATCGACCCGATGGAAAAGCGCCGGGTCGAATTCTTCATGAAGATGCTCACCGACGCCTTCTCGCCGTCGAATTTCCTGGCGTCCAACCCGGCCGCCCTGCGCGAGGTGATGGCGACGGGTGGCGAGAGCCTCGTGAAGGGCATGCAGAACTTCGCCGCCGACCTCGACCGCGGCGGCGGGCAGCTGTCCATCGCCCAGACCGACTACGAGATGTTCAAGATCGGCGAGAATGTCGCGACCGCGCCGGGAAAGGTCGTGTTCCGCAACGAAATCATCGAGCTGCTGCAATTTTCTCCCACGACGGAGAGCGTCTGCGAAATCCCGCTGGTGATCTTCCCGCCGTGGATCAACAAGTTCTACATCCTCGACCTGCGGCCCGAGAATTCGATGATCCGCTGGCTGGCGGACCAGGGGATCACGGTGTTCGTCGCCTCGTGGGTCAACCCGACCGCCGAACTCGCCGGCCGCACCTTCGAAGACTACATGCGCGAAGGCATCTACGAGGGCACCCAGGCGGCGATGGACCAGTGCGGCGTCGATCGGGTCAACACCGTCGGCTACTGCATCGGCGGCACTCTGCTCTCCTCCACGCTGGCTCACATGGCGGCCAAGAACGACAAGCGGATCGCCTCGGCCACCTTCTTCGCCGCGCAACAGGATTTCTCCGAGGCCGGCGACCTGCTGCTGTTCACCAACGAGGACTGGCTTGCGACGCTGGAGCAGAAAATGGACGAGGGCGGCGGCGTCCTCTCCGGCCAGACCATGGCCGACACCTTCAACTCGCTGCGCGCCAATGACCTGATCTGGTCGTTCTTTGTGAACAACTATCTGCTGGGCAAGGAGCCCAAGCCCTTCGACCTGCTGTTCTGGAACTCCGATCAGACGCGGATGCCGAAGACGCTGCACATGTACTACCTGCGCAAATTCTACGGCGAGAACGCGCTGGCGAAGGGCGAGCTGGTGCTCGACAACGTCCAGCTCGACCTCGGTAAGGTGATGACCCCGATCTATGTGCAATCCTCGAAGGAAGACCACATCGCCCCGGCCCGCTCGGTCTACAAGGGCGCCAAGCTGTTCGGTGGGCCGGTCAATTTCACGCTGGCGGGCTCCGGCCATATCGCCGGCGTGATCAATGCCCCGGTCGCTCAGAAGTACCAGCACTGGACCAACGACAAGCTGCCGGCCGCGCTGGACGAATGGCAGGCCGACGCGACGGAGACCGCAGGCTCCTGGTGGCCCCACTGGATCGGCTGGCTGAAGGGCCATTCCGGTGACCAGGTCGCGGCCCGCGATCCCGCCCAGGGCAAGTTCAAACCCCTGGGCGACGCACCGGGGACCTATGTGAAGGTCAAGAGCTAGACCTTGCCGCGCCCAGCGGAGCCGCGATGAACCCCCTGACGCCCTGCGATGTTCCGGCCGACAGCGCGATCGGGCGCGAGGTCGTCGAGGCCGCGTATTTTCGCGATTCCTACCGCGCGCCGCTGTCCCGCGGAGACCTTGGGATCGTGCCCGTCTATGCGGCGATCTTCGGCCATTCCCCGCTGGTCGTGAAACTGCTGCTGGTCGCGCGGAACGCGGTGGCCGGCCTCGCGGGCCTGGAGGTCCCGGCCGTGCGGGACGTCATGAGGTTCCAGCTGCGCGAGCCCTACGGCGTCGGCGACAAGATCGGGCCGTGGCCGATCTTTGCCATTGATGCGGCCGAGATCGTCGCCGGACGGGACAACAAACACCTCGACTTCAGAGTGTCGGTGCTGAAGGCGACGGACCAAGACGGTCGGGCGAGCGTGACGGTGTCGACCGTCTGTTCGACCCACAATCTGGCTGGCAAAATCTACCTGTTCTTCGTCGTGCCGTTCCACCGGTTCGGGGTGCAGGCGCTGATTTCAAGGGCGGTCGCGGCGCGGCGGCTGTGATCGGCGAGGTTACTAACGTTTAATGCCCACTACCTTGCACCACCCAATACCTTGCGATAGGTCTTGGCTTCGCAAGGAGGCGCAGACGTGCCTGAAGCCATCGAAATCCAGCTGAAGAAGGGCGCGCTCGAACTGTGCGTGCTGGCGCTGCTCTCGCAGCATGACAGCTACGCCTACGAGATCGCCAGCCAGCTCTCCGAGTCGATCGGCATGGGCGAAGGCACGATCTATCCGCTGATGCGCCGCCTGCAGAACGACCGCCTGGTCGAGACCTATCTGGTCGAGAGCCCGACCGGCCCGTCGCGCAAATACTACCGGCTGACCGAGGCCGGCAAGGCCAGCTTCGGTTCGCAGAAGTCCGCCTGGAGTTCATTCTCCGGCGCGGTGGAATCCATCCTCGGAGGGGCGAAATGACCCGTCAGGCGTTCATGGCCAGGTTGCGGGAAGGCCTCTACGGCCTGCCCCCGACAATGCAGGCCGACATCGTCGCGGACTACGAAATCCACTTCAACGAAGGCGCGGCGGCCGGACGCAGCGAGGCCGAGGTGGCCGCCGCCCTCGGCGATCCCGGCCGGCTGGCCCGTGAACTGCGCGCCGAAGCCGGACTGAAGCGCTGGGAGGTCGAGCGCAGTGCGTCGGCCGGCGCCTCGGCGGTGTTCGCCGTCCTGGGCCTGGGCGCCATCGACATTCTCATCTTGCTGCCCATCCTGATGGGTGTCGCCAGCGCGGTCTTCGGGGTCGGCGTCGCGGTGCTGGCGCTGTTCTTCGCCGGCGGCGTGGTGTTCGCGGCGGGGCCCTTCTCGGGCCTGCCCGGCGGCCCAGCAGCCGCGATCCTGGCCGGCATCGGCCTGATGACCGGCGCGGCGTCCCTGGGCGCGGTGCTGTCCATCGTCACCATCGGCCTGGTCAACGCTCTGGTCTGGTACGGCCGTCTTCACTACCGGCTGCTGAAGCCGGCCCTCGAACCGCAAATGTCCGGAGGCGTGCAATGATCCGCGTGCTCGTCATGATCGCCGTGACCGGCTTCCTGGTTTCCGTGGTCACCCTTTCGACGGCCGTCGCCATAGGCGGGCCCGAACTGCTCACCGACGCGGCCTGGAACGGCTGGACCGGGCGGCACTTCCATTGGGACCGCGACTTCGACGACCGCGGCTGGAACCGCGGCGGCGCGGACGGCAAGCGCGACATCGCCTGGACCGGCGGCGACGCGCTGACCGTCGAGATCCCGGCAGAGGTCCGCTACACCCAAGGCTCCGGACCCGCGAAGCTGACCATCACCGGCCCGCAGCGCGAACTCGACAATCTGGTGCTCGAGGACGGCCACCTGCGCTTCACCCACGGCCGCCGTCACTGGGACAATCTCGTGGTGGTCATGACCGCCCCCAACGTGACCCGTTTCGACATCACCGGATCAGGCAAACTCTCCATCGAGGGCTACAGGCAGGACCGGCTGATCGTCGATCTCTCCGGCGACGGCTCGGTCGAGGCCAGGGGCGAGGTCAAATCCCTCGAACTGTCGATCTCCGGCTCCGGCGAATCCGATCTGTCGGCGCTCAACGTCCGCGACGCCAAGGTCGATATCGACGGCTCCGGCGAGGCGACGCTCGCGCCCACCGGCGCGGCCAATATCAACATCTCCGGCTCTGGCGAGGTCACCCTGCTCAGCCATCCGGCGAAGCTGGAAAGCAACGTCTCCGGATCGGGCAGCATCCATCAGCGGGACGGCGCGTCCGCGGGCCCGGCGGCGCCCGAGCCGCCGGCTGCTCCGAAGCCGCCCAGGCCGCCTAGGCCGGCACGAACCTGAGCGCGACGCCGTTGTTGCAGTAGCGCAGACCCGTCGGCCTCGGCCCGTCGTCGAAGACGTGGCCGTGGTGACCCAGGCACTGGGCGCAGTGATATTCGGTGCGCGGCAGCCCGATCGCCAGGTCGGTCTTCTTGGCCAGGGCGCCGGGGATGGCGGTGTAGAAGCTCGGCCAGCCGGTGCCGCTCTCGAACTTCCATTCCGACTTGAAGATCGGCAGGCCGCAACCCAGGCAGACGAAGGTCCCCTTGCGGTGCTCGTTCAGCAACGGGCTGGTCCCCGGCCGCTCGGTGTCCTCGTGGCGCAGCACGCCATAGGCGGCCGGCGGCAGCTTCACCCTCCAGTCGGCGTCGCTGAGTTTGCGGAATGCCGAGGCGGCGTAAGGATCGGCCGCGGCCAGGGCTAGGCTGGGAACGGCGGCGGCAAAGGCGGTGGCCATCAGGAAACCGCGGCGGGACAGATCGGGCATGTTCATAGCTCTAAATACGCGCTGATCGCCGTTCAGGTTACAAGCGCCGCCGCGAAATTCTGTCTCAGCCGCGCCATTCGTAGAGCGCATCCGGCGTCTTCTCCTCATTGCCGGCGCCGTCGGTCAGCGCCACCAGCACGAAGCCCCGGGCCTCGTAAAACCGCCGCGCCCTGGCATTCTGCTGAAAGGTCCAGAGCTGGCGTTGATGGCCATCGGCCAGGGCCAGCGCCAGAAGCCGCGGCCCCACGCCCTGCCCCTGGAACGCCGGCGCGACATAGAGGTGGTGGATCCAGTCGTGGTCGAAGCCGATGTAGCCGGCGATCCCGGCCCCCGATTCGGCCACCCACACGGTGTTGGCCGGCAGGAAGCGCTCGGCGAAGAATCGCAGGTCTTCGTCGGCGGTGTGCAGTTCGGGCAGGAAGCTCAGCGAAACCCGCATGGCCGTGCGGTGGACGATGGCGATGGCCTGGGCGTCCTCCGCCATGGCCCGGCGCAGGACGATCATCCTACTGCTGGGACCAGGTTGCGGTCGCCCCACACGACGAGAAGCCAGAACATCAAGCCACTGAGCGCCCCGAGACCGCCAAGGAGGCCGATGGCGAACACGCCGGACAGGACTGCTGCCAGTTGGGACTCTGAACCCGACGGGCCACTTCCAGCCGGCAAGTCCACCCGCACCGCCACCGCGCCAAGACTCAAATGCCCGCCGAATAAAATCGGGAGGAGGAGCACCAAGCCACCAACTAAAGCAATGACGGCCCCGCAGAGAGCCATCCATGCCAATCGCGGCCGGAGACGGTGACGAACGCCAAAATGCAGAGGCAAGGCTATCAGGATGATCGGCACATAGACGGCCAAGCATGTGGCCGCAAAATAGGTGGCTACCGAGGTTGTCGAACCCTTGGCCGCGACCGCGGTCGCGAACCAAGCATACAGGGCTGCCACTGGCCACGGCGCCCCAACGAAACCCAGTATCAGTCTCCAGACGCGCGGTTGCGGTCGTATCTCCCCCATGGGTCGAAGATGACCCACTGGGGTGCAAGTCGCAACAATCAGCTACTGAAGCCCCGCGCCCTCCTCCAGGCCCAGCATCAGGTTGAGGTTCTGCACCGCCGCGCCCGATGCGCCCTTGCCGAGGTTGTCGAGCACGGCGACCAGGCGGGCCTGTGTGCGGTCGGCGCTGGGGAAGACGTAGAGCTTCATCCGGTTGGTGCCGTTCAGCGCCTCGGGATCGAGCGCCGCGACATAGCCCCCGGCCCCGGCGCGAACCTGGGCGAGCTCGGCGCACTCGGACGCGCTGGCCACCGCCACGAACGCCTCGCCGGCATAGGCCGCCTGTAGCGCCCCATGCAGGTCCGATGGGTCCGGCCTGCCAGGCAAGGCCCAGAGCTGTAGCGGAACCTCGACGATCATCCCCTGGGCATAGCGGCCGACCGAGGGAGCGAACACCGGCGGATGGGCCAGGCCGGTATGCTGCTGCATCTCCGGCAGGTGCTTGTGAGCCAGGTTCAGCCCGTAGACGCGCACGGCGTCGTTGGTCCCCTTGGGCGCGGGCGCCTCGAACTCGGCGATCAGACCCTTGCCGCCGCCGGAATAGCCGGAGATGGCGTTCACGGTCAGGGGGAAGTCCGCCGGGATCAGGCCGGCGGCCACCAGGGGACGCACCAGGCTGATGAAGCCGGTCGGATAGCAGCCCGGATTGCTGACGCGGGTCGCGCCGGCGATGGCCGCACGCTGGCCCAAGGCCATCTCGGCGAAGCCATAGGTCCAGCCGGACGCCACCCGGTGCGCGGTCGAGGCGTCGACGATTCGCACGCTGTTCGACTGCACCAGCGCCACCGCCTCGCGCGCCGCGTCGTCCGGCAGGCAGAGCACGACCGCGTCCACCCCGTTCAGCAGCTCGGCGCGCGCGCCGGCGTCCTTGCGCCGCGCCGGATCGATCGAGACGACCTCCAGGTCGCCGCGGCCGGCCAGCCGCTCGCGGATCTGCAAGCCCGTGGTGCCGGCTTCGCCATCGATGAAGACTGTGTGGGTCATGCCCCAAGTATCCCGACAAAGAGAAAGGGCGCTCCGGTTTCCCGAAGCGCCCTCGCAAGCACGGACTGTATCCGAACGAGGTCTAGCGCTTCGAGAACTGGAAGCTGCGGCGGGCCTTGGCCTTGCCGTACTTCTTCCGCTCCACGACGCGGCTGTCGCGGGTCAGCAGGCCATGCGGCTTCAAGACCGAGCGAAGTTCCGGCTCATAGTAGGTGAGCGCCTTGGAAATCGCATGCCGGATCGCGCCGGCTTGGCCGGAGAGACCCGAGCCGGACACGGTGACTTCCACGTCGAACTGGCCTTCGCGGCCGGTGAGCACGAACGGCTGCTCGATCATCATCCGCAGCACCGGACGCGCGAAGTAGACGGCCAGGGCGCGGGCTGTACCAGACCCGCCGCCACGATCGGTATCGCCGCCGGTGACGGTGATCTTGCCCTTGCCAGGCTTGATCCAGACGCGGGCGATGGCGTTCTTGCGCTTGCCGGTCGCGTAGGCGCGGCCTTGGGCATCGACCTTGCGTTCATGAACGACGACGTCCGACGCCTGGGTGCCGAGGCCCTTCAGGGCGTCGAAGCCCTTCGCTTCTGTAACGGGGGCTGCTGCAACCGGGGCCTCGGTGACCGAGGCGGCTTCCGGGGTGGTGTTTTCTTCCGACATGCTCACGCGCTCCGCACGTTCTTGGCGTTCAGATCAGCGAACGCGATGGTCTCGGGGTTCTGTGCGGCGTGCGGATGCTCCGGCGCATTGTAGACGCGCAGGTGCGTCAGCTGCTTGCGGGCCAGAGGGCTTTCCTTCGGCAGCATGCGCTCGACGGCCTTTTCCAGAACGCGCTCCGGGAAGCGGCCGTTCAGGATCGCGCCGGCGGTGCGTTGCTTGACGCCGCCCGGGTGACCGGTGTGCCAGTAATAGATCTTGTCCTCGAGCTTCTTGCCCGTGAACTTCACCTTATGGGCGTTGATCACGACGACGAAATCGCCGCAGTCGACGTTCGGGGTGTAGTCGGGCCGATGCTTGCCGCGAAGACGCTTGGCGATGAAGGTCGCGAGGCGGCCGACAACGGCGTTCTCGGCGTCGATCACGATCCACTTCTTCTCGACCTCGGCGGGCTTCAACGAAGCCGTGGTCTTCATCATGGGAATTTCATCCGAATAGGCGCGGGACGAAGAGGGCCCCGACATGAGCCGGCGCATATGCCGCCTGCGCCGGACCGTGTCAACTCGCCAGGGCGAGAAATAGGTCAGGCGGTTGAAAAGATTGCAGTTTCTTAGCGCGGTATTATAATACCGTATTCAGGGCTTGGCCTTGGCTTCTTCCGCCAGATAGGCCGCGCTGAAGGTCTTCATCTCCTGCGCCTTGGCGATCAGCGTCGGATAGAACTGCACGAAGGTGGTATCCACCGCGGCATGCTCCTCGTGACACTTGTTGCACCCGGAGTCCTGCGGCAGGGCTGCGCCGCTGGCGGGGAAGAAAGCCCAGCCGCTCTTGAAGCGCGCCACATCCTTCACGTGGTACTCGATGCCGACGCGGTCGGCTTGGAAGACGCCGGCCTTGGTGATCGATCCCCGCGTCTGGCCCTTGCGGATTTCCAGCACCATCACCGTCTTGTCCGGCCAGGTTCCGGTCTTCTGGAAGGCGGCGTAGGACGCCGGATCGACGAAGACGGTCTCGAAGGTGTGCTGCGCCGGCGGCGGACCTTCAATGTAGGCCATGTCCATACCCGACGAGAGGTAGATCCAGGTCCGGTAGTCAGCCGGCGCCACCAGCTTGCCGTCCGCGGTGTAGGACAGGACAGCGGGGTGCTTCTCGGCCGCCTGCGAGACCGCGGCGGCGGTGAGCCCGCCGGCCACGGCGACGGCAAGCGCCAACGCGAGAATTCGAACCTGCGATGACATGACCTAGCCCCTGACTGCGATGGGGTTTTGTGAGCCCCGCCGGCGGACGGCGCAAGGACGCGGATTCGGCGATTCCGGACTCCGCCGTCAGCCCCGGCGCACCCGCCAGGCGAAGGTGGTCGCCAGGGCCAGGGTCAGGGCGGCGGTCAACTGGTGTGCGACGCCCAGCGCCAGCGGTACGCCGGCCATCAAGGTCACGATCCCGAGCATCGCCTGCAGGGTCACCATCCCCGCCAGCCCCAGGGCCAGAGCCTTCGACGCCGCCGGCAGTTGGCGGGAGCGCCAGGCGCCCACGCCCATGGCGATCGCCGCGATCAACAGCAGATAGGCCGTCAGCCGGTGATGCAGCTGCACCGCGCCCTGGCTGTGCGCCAGCGTCGCCCAGACCCCGGCGCCGGCGTAGTCCTGCGGCAGCAGCCGGCCCGCGAACATCGGCCAGTCGTTGTAGACGAGCCCGGCGTGGTTCCCCGCCACCAGGGCGCCCAGCAGGACCTGCAGATAGGTCAGGCCCAGCAATCCCAGAGCCAGGCCGCCCCACCGGCTCGGCAAGGTCTGGCGCGCCCAGCCGGACCACGCCTCCAGCGCCGTCCAGATCAGCGCGCCAAGCAGCGCGAACGCGATCCCCAGGTGCAGGGTCAGGCGCTCCGGCGCCACATAGACCCGCTCGGACAGGCCGCTCGCCACCATCCACCAGCCGACCAGGGGCTCCAAGGCAATCAGCAGCACAACGCCGCACAGCGGGCCGAACAGACGACGCGGAATCTCGCGGCGCGCCGCGAACCAGATCAGAGGCGCCAGAAAAGCGACGCCAAGCACACGGGCCAGCAGGCGATGCGACCACTCCCAGAAATAGATGAAGCGGAACTGGTCCAGGGTCATCGTCGGATTGATGAACCGGAACTGCGGAATCGCCCGGTAGCGCGCGAACTCCGCCTGCCACTCGGCGAGGCTGAGCGGCGGCAGGGCGCCGGAGATCGGCCGCCATTCGGTGATCGAGAGCCCCGAGCCGGTGAGGCGCGTAATGCCCCCGACCACCACCATCGCCACGACAACGGCGGCGATCAGCACAAGCCAGATCGCCAAGGGCCGGGCGCGGTCGGAACGCAGGAACGAAGTCATTGGCGCGGCCCTACTCCCGAACGCCGCCGACGTCCACGCCTGCGCCGCTCTTTGCTTTCATGAGATCGAAGCGCCCGCTATGGACGGCCCCATGACCCCGCGCACGCGCAAGCTCATCGGCCTCTTCGGCGTCCTGACCTTCATCCTGCTGTATATGGGTGCGATCGTCGGCCTCGCCAGATACGTCCCCGACCACGGCCCCCTGCAGTTCACCTTCTACGCCCTGGCCGGCATCTGCTGGGGCATCCCCATCCTGCCCCTGATCAGCTGGATGAACCGCGAGGGCTGAGGCTTTTCGGGATTGCCGCGAGGATCATCGCCCGTCTATAAGCCGCGCTCGCCGCGAGGCGTCGGAGCGTAGCGCAGCCTGGTAGCGCACTTGACTGGGGGTCAAGGGGTCGCAGGTTCAAATCCTGTCGCTCCGACCATCTCTTCCCCCAACGATCCTTTCTGATCGTCATGGCAGGGCTTGGAAGCCTGCCCTCGGGCGGGTCGCGGAGCGACGCGATCCGGGGGGCCATCCAGATGCACAGGTTTCTCGAAGTGAAGCGTCGGCCTCTCCCACCTTGCGTGGCGATGGCAGCGCTTTTGGATGGCCGGGACAAGCCCGGCCATGACGATCAACGCGGTTCGAGCAAACTATCCAGCCGCTGCTTGGCGGTCTCCAGATCGCGGAGCGCCTCGTAGAGGCTGTCGCGGTCGCCGCCGCTGGGCCCGCCGCTCGATCCGGGCGGGGCGGTCCGCGCACCGCCCTCGCCGCTCGCGCCGACCAGCCGGCGCACGCCCTCTTCGCGGTGCAGGCGCTGGACGCCCTTGATGGTGTAGCCCTCGTCGTGCAGCAGCCGGCGCACGCCGCGCAGCACCGCGATATCGGAAGGCCGATAGAACCGGCGGCCGCCGGCGCGCTTCATCGGCCGGATGAACGAGAACTTGGTTTCCCAGAACCGCAGGACGTGTTGCGGCACGCTGAGCTCGTCCGCCGCTTCGGAGATTGTCCGAAAGGCTTCCGGCCCCTTGGCCATGACCTAGGACGCCTTCACTTCGCCAGGGCCTTGTCGACGCGGGCCTTCATCACCTGCGACGCGCGGAAGCCGATCACCCGGCGCGGCTCGATGGCGGCAGGTTCGCCGGTCTTGGGGTTGCGGCCCATGCGGGCGCGCTTGGCGCGGACCTGGAAGACGCCGAAGCCGGACAGCTTGACCTGCTGGCCCTTCTCCAGGGCGACAGACATCAGCTCGAGGACGCGTTCGACCAGCTCGCCGCAATCCTGGCGAGTGAGACCGACTTCCTCGTGGACCGCCTCGCAGAGGTCGGCTCGCGTAACCGTCGCGCCCTTCATACCTGCTCGTTCCCCCAATAACGCCGAACCCAACGTGCCTTGATTGTCCTATCGGGTCAAAGACTTCAAGCACGTCTTTTGACGGAAGGGTTGAGTTCAGCCCGGCGGCTCAACCGCACCTTCTGCTCGTCATGGCCCGGCTTGTCCGGGCCACCCATGATCTCCGCGTGGCCAGATTGGGCGCAGAGGCGCCGCGGCGGTCTTTCGGTCGTCACCGAGATCGTCGGTCGCCCACATGAGCCGAGCGATTACGATATTGAATAAATTCAAATATATAGAAGTCTTTTGCCTAGAGCCGCAGGACGCACGCGCCCCAGGTCAGGCCGCCGCCCATGGCTTCCAGCAGCAGCATCTGACCGGGCTTGATACGCCCGTCGCGCACGCCCTGGTCCAGCGCCAGCGGGATCGAGGCGGCCGAGGTGTTGGCGTGCTGATCGAGGGTGGTGATCACCTTGTGCTCGTCGATGCCGAGCCGCCGCGCGACACCCTGCAGGATGCGCAGATTGGCCTGATGCGGCACGAACCAGTCGACGCTGGCGATCTCGATACCCGCGTCCGCGGCCGCCGCGGTCACCGCCTCGGAGATGTTCACGACCGCGTGGCGGAACACCTGATTGCCCTGCATCCTCAGCTTGCCGACCTGGCCGTTGGTCGAGGGGCCGCCATCTACGTAGAGCAGATCCTGCTTGGTCCCGTCGGCGCGCAGCGCAAAGCCCAGCAGGCCGCGATCGGCAGTGGTCCCCTCGCCCGCCATCGGCTCCACCACCACGGCGCCGGCGCCGTCCCCGAACAGCACGCAAGTGCCGCGGTCGGTCCAGTCCATCAGCCGCGTCATGGTCTCGGCCCCGATCACCAGGGCGCATTTCGACCGGCCCCGCGCCGTGAAGCCGTCAGCCACCGACAGCGCATAGACGAAGCCCGAGCAGACCGCCTGGACGTCGAACGCGATGCCCACCGGGCAGCCCAGCTTGCGCTGAACGATCGTGGCGACCGAGGGGAACGTCAGGTCGGCCGTGGTTGTGGCGACGATGATCAGATCGACGTCGTCCGGCGTCCGTCCGGCGGCGGCCAACGCCCTGCGCGCCGCGGCGACGGCGAGGTCGGAGACCGGCTGGTCGTCGGCGACCTGGTGACGCTGGCGGATGCCGGTGCGCTCGACGATCCATTCGTCGGAGGTGTCCACGAACTTGGCGAGGTCGTCGTTGGTCACCACGCGCTCAGGCAGATAGCCGCCGACCCCGGTCACCACACTCCGCAACACGCTCGTCACTCAGTCGCTCCTTCGGGGGCGGCCGCTTCGGGAGCGGGTTCGGCCAGCGCACAGGGGAGCCGTCTCATATTCCGTTCGATCTCCGCGGAGAAGTCGCTGCGCGACAGATCGGCCGCCAGGCGGAGCGCCATGGCGAAGTCACGGTCACTGGCCCCGCCGTGGCATTTGAGCACGATCCCGTTCAGACCGAGCAGCGGCGCCGCCGGGGTCGGGCTCATCCGCTCGCGGAATTTCAGCAGCGCTGGGCGCGCCAGCACCGCGCCCAGCGTCGCCATCAGGCCCGAGGTGAATGCGCCGCGCAGTTCGGCGTTCATGAACCGCGCTGCGCCCTCCATGGCCTTCAACGCCACGTTGCCGGTGAAGCCGTCGGTGACGATCACGTCCACCGATCCGCGGGTGATGTCGTCGCCCTCCACGAAGCCCCGGTAGTCCAGGTCGAGCTTGCCTTCGCGCAGGACGCGATGGGCCTCGCGGACCTCCTCGTGGCCCTTCATCTCTTCGGAGCCGACGTTCAAGAGGCCGACCGTGGGTCTGGGCACCCCGTGAGCAGCGCGGTGGTAGGCCTCGCCCATGATGGCGAACTCCACCAACCGCTCGGCGTCGCAGTCGATGTTGGCGCCCACATCGAGGAAGGTGGTCATCAGCGTGGGGATACTGGTCACCAGCGCCGGGCGCTCCAGGTCGGCGCACATCCGCAGGATCAGCTTGGAGATCGCCATCAAGGCGCCGGTGTTGCCGGCCGAGACCGCCGCCACCGCCTGGCCTTCGCGAACCGCTTCCACAGCGTTCCACATCGACGTGCCCTTGCCACGGCGCAGCGCCTGGGCGGGCTTTTCGTCCATCGCGATCACCCGCTCGGCGTGGCGGACCTCGCAGCGGCCGGCGATGTCGGGGTGCTTGGCCAGGCCCGCTCTGATGACGCTCTCATCACCGTGCAGCAGGAAGCCGACGTCGCGCGGCAGGCTGGCGATCGCCCGCACCACGGCCGGGATGACCACGGGCGGTCCGTGGTCTCCGCCCATGGCGTCGATGGATATTACCAGGGGTTGGGTCAAGGCGGCGCTTTGGTCCTTCGACGGGTCCCGCCGGATTCGACCGCGACGATAGCGCCCGGCCACGGCAATGCAAACAAGGCCTTACGCCATCAGGCGCCGTCGCCCTTCAACCTCTTGAGGACGGCGAAGGGCGATTCGATCTCGTCGGACGGCGTGTAGTCGAACGCAACACCCGGCTTGCGCGCAAAGGGATCGATCTCCAGACCCAGGTGCTCGACGACGTAGGCCGCCAGGTCGAGGGTGTCGCTCTCCAGCACGTCGGGCGGATCTGGCGCCTCGGAATCGTAGTCCACCTCGCCGCCGACGCTGTCCGGCGCCTGGGGGCTGCCGGCGGGCACGGCGCGCAGCGCGATCTCGCCGCTGAGCGGGTGCTCGAAATTGTCCAGTGAGACGGCGCAGACCTGCTCGACCACGGCCTGGAAGCTACCGGTGATCTCCACGCCGTCCATCCAGGGGCGCAGCGTCAGCTCGGCCGACAGCGCCGACAGGCTGACCAGACCCAGGGCCCTGGCGATCTCCGATCGCTGCGCCGCATCGGGCGCCAGCTGAACGGTCATGGCGTTCTTGCCGAGCTCGCCCAGACGGAAAGGCTTGGTCCAGACCGGGCTCATGGCGCCACCCATTCGGCTTCACCGGCCAGCAACCGGTCCAACGGCTGCGCGCCGAGCGCGGCGCGCTGGGCCACCACATAGTCCGCCAGACGCGGCGCGGGCGCCGCGTCGGCCTCCGCATAGACCGTGCGGCCGATCAGCGCCTCGAGCGGGCCCTGGTCCGGCAGCGCCGCGAAGGCCGTCTCGTAGGACTTGCAACGCCCGTAGAACGCCTCGCCCAGCTTGCGCATCTTGCGCCCGACCGACAGATCGCCGACCCCCATCTCGCGCAGCGCGTTGTCGAGAAAGCTGACATAGGTGTCGAACAGCTTCTGGGAGACGTCCGTCGCCAGCTCGCCATGCCCGCGCAGACGGTCGAGCAACAGCACGATGTGCAGGCTGTAGATTTCGAATCGCCCCTCGACGGTGTCCGGCGCGCCCAGCTCCGAATAGAAGGCGGGAACCCGCGATTGGGCGACAGCGCCAACGTAGAGCGCGTGGCCGGCGGCGCGCGCCGGGCGGGGTCGGAACAAGCGGTTCAGCAGCATGACGCCTCGATTTCGCCCGATCTGTTCCATAAAGCCGCATTGAACTAAGGGGCGAGCGACGATAGGTCAAAGCCCCAAGTCCGACCAAGGTTCGCCAGTCTGGCGCAAAGAGCAGGTTCCAAGCTTCCGATGACTTCAAGAGCCGCCTTCGTCGCCCTCGCCGCCGGACTGCTGATCCCGGCGGCCGCGGCCAGCCTTTCGGCCTGTGCGCCGATCACCAGCTATTCCGGCTTCCAGGCCATTGAGTCCGATCCGAAGGACGTCAAGATCGGCGCGGATACCAAGTCGACGGTCCGCAGCCGCCTGGGGTCGCCCTCGGCCACCGGCGCCTTCGACGCCAACACCTGGTTCTACATGAACCAGCTCAAGTCCCGGATCGCCTTCAAGCGGCCCGAGGTCGTGGCGCGCAACATCACCGCCATCACCTTCAACAAGGACTCCGAGCTGGTGGAGAGCGTCAACAGCTACACGCTGAAGGACGGCAAGGTCGTGGCCTTCAACGGTCGAGAGACCCCGACCCGCGGGCGCGAGCTGACCATCCTCGAACAGGTCTTGGGCAACGTCGGTCGCGGCTCCCTGCAACCCACCGACGACACCGCCCCCGGCCAGCGTCCCGGCGACCGCCGGAACTGAGCGCGAACTGAGCGCGTAGCGACCTATCCCCGCCTGAGCGGGGATCCAAGCAGCCGCCCACGAAAAACGCCCCGGAGATCGCTCTCCGGGGCGTCTTCGTATCCGCGAGGCTTGAACGGCTAGTGGATCACGCCGTGGGCCAGGACCGCCAACAGCAGCAGAGCCACGATGTTGGTGATCTTGATCATCGGGTTCACGGCCGGACCCGAGGTGTCCTTGTAGGGGTCGCCGACGGTGTCGCCGGTGACGGCGGCCTTGTGAGCCTCCGAACCCTTACCGCCGTAGTGACCCTCTTCGATCAGCTTCTTGGCGTTGTCCCAGGCGCCGCCGCCCGAGGTCATCGAGATGGCGACGAACAGTCCCGTGACGATGACGCCCATCAGCATGGCGCCGAGCGAGGCGAAGGCTTCGACCTTGCCGGCGATCGCCTTGATCACGAAGAACAGCAGGACCGGGCTGACCACCGGCAACAGGGACGGCACGATCATTTCGCGGATCGCGGCCTGGGTCAGGATAGCGACGGCGCGGCCGTATTCGGGCTTCACCTCGTAGGTCATGATCCCCGGGTTCTCACGGAACTGACGGCGGACTTCCTCGACCACCGCTTCGGCGGCCCGACCCACGGCGGTCATCGACAGACCACCGAACAGGAACGGCAGCAGTCCGCCGAACAGCAGGCCAACCACGACGTAGGGATTGGAAAGGTCGAAGGCCACCGGACCCAGCCCGTCGAAGAAGCTGCCCGGGGCCGCATTGGCCGCGAAGAACTTCAGATCCTGGGTGTAGCAGGCGAAGAGCACCAGGGCGCCCAGGCCGGCGGAGCCGATCGCGTAGCCCTTGGTGACCGCCTTGGTGGTGTTGCCAACCGCGTCGAGCGCGTCGGTCGTAACCCGGACTTCCGGGGGCAGACCAGCCATCTCGGCGATGCCGCCGGCGTTGTCCGTAACCGGCCCGAAGGCGTCCAGCGCCACGATGAAGCCGGCCAGCGACAGCATCGAGGTAGTGGCGATGGCGATGCCGAACAGGCCCGCCAGATTATAGGTGACGATGATGCCGATGATGATCGTCAGCGCCGGGAGCGCCGTCGACTCCAGCGACATGGCCAGGCCCTGGATCACGTTGGTGCCGTGACCGGAGACCGAAGCCTTGGCCACCGACTTCACCGGCCGGAAGCCGGTGCCGGTGTAATATTCGGTGATCACCACGATCGCCGCCGTGACCACGAGGCCGGTGATGCCGCAGTAGAACAGGCTCATGTAGTCGAAGGACTTGTCGCCGACCGTCAACGGACCGGTGACCAGCGTCTTCATGACCCACCAGATCGCGCCCACCGACAGGACGCCGGTGACGATCAGGCCCTGGTAGAGGGCGCCCATGATGTTGTTCTTCTTGCCCAGACGCACGGCGAAGGTGCCGATGATCGAGGTGATGATGCAGACGCCGCAGATCGCCAGCGGCAGCAGCATCATGTTGGTGACGACCTCCGTGCCCGCGCTGGCGAAGAAGATCGCCGCCAGCACCATCGTGGCGACCGTGGTCACCGCGTAGGTCTCGAACAGGTCGGCCGCCATGCCGGCGCAGTCGCCGACGTTGTCGCCGACGTTATCGGCGATGGTCGCCGCGTTGCGCGGGTCATCCTCCGGAATTCCGGCTTCGACCTTGCCCACCATGTCTCCGCCGACGTCGGCGCCCTTGGTGAAGATGCCGCCGCCGAGACGCGCGAAAATCGAGATCAGGCTGGCGCCGAAGCCGAGCGCGACCATGCTGTCGACCACTTCGCGACTGGTGTTGACGTGGCCCAGAGGGCCGGTGAGCAGCGCGTAGTAGCCGGCGACCCCGATCAGGGCGAAGCCCGCCACCAGCATGCCGGTGATGGCGCCGGACGTGAAGGCGAGCTTAAGCCCCCGCGCGAGACCTTCGGAAGACGCCTGCGCCGTGCGGACGTTAGCCCGCACTGAGACCAGCATGCCGACGAAGCCGGCGGCGCCGGACAGGACCGAACCGATCGCGAAGCCAGCCGCGGCCAGCGGACCGATCAGGAAGTAGACCGCGATCAGGATGACCACGCCCACCACGGCGATCGCGGTGTATTGCTTGTTCAGATAGGCCTGCGCGCCCTCCTGGATGGCCGCGGCGATCTCCTGCATCTTCGCGTTGCCGGGCGACTCTTTCAGCAGCAAGGCTGTCTGCACGGCGCCGTAGAGCACGGCCAGAAGCCCCGCCCCGATCACCAACATCAAAATCGAACTCATGTCGTGCGCACCCCTTTGCGATCGCGCGGAGGGGGATCGACGGCCGCGCACGAAGACGCGGCCTCAATTCGTTCCCAACCCCAAGTTTCCCCGTTACGGAGCGCGCTCTCTAGCACGGGCCCCGGATAAGAGCGCGGAAAGTGCCAAAGTTGGCCGTTTGGCGCAACTGCGACGCTCGCGGCCGTCACCTACGGCTGATCGGGCTTGGGCGGTCTGGGCGGCATGACCCGCTTTTGCGGCGTCTGCGAGGTAACCGCGACCGAGGCCACGACGCCCGGCCCGGTGATCGCGATGGCCTCCCGGGTCATGGCCGCGATCAGCTTGGCTTCGTCAACCTTCTGCCAGTCACCGGGGATCAGGAACGGCGTGCGGTGCGCGTCGCGAACCAGGGCGTCACGGAAGAAGGGCTCTTTTTCGCGGATTTTCACGACATCCGCCCCGCTCTTCAGGTTCACCCGGACGTAGACGAAGACGTAGTTGACCAGTTGCCCGTCGACCACGATCGGCATCGCCGTGGGCTGCAGGTCGACGTACTGCCCGACCGCGAGCGGCTTCTTCTCTTCGGCGGCGTACGCGCCCCCGGCCAGAATCAGAAGGGGCGCGATGAGAATCAGCAGGCGCTTGAACATTCCGCACCCTAGGGCCGAACGCGTTGCCGGAAGGTTGAAGGTCGCGACCGTGACCGCAAGCTCAGCCGATGATAGCGTCGAGAAAACAGCCGGGAGGATCGGCCATGCTGCTGAGCAGACGCAACGCCGCCGCGGGCCTGCTCGCCCTGGGCGCGGCCGCGAGCACGGTCGGCCACGCTGTCGCCCAACAGACCGCACCGGCCCCCGACGAGCCGCCCACCCAGTTCGACACGGGCGCGGATGCCTACGAGCACATGCTCGCGCCGGTGATGATCAACGGCCAGGGCCCCTTTCAATTCCTGATGGATACCGGCGCCAACACGTCCTGCATCGCCCGCGACCTTGCTCAGCGCCTTAAGCTTGCGTCCGCGGAGTCCGCGCGAGTGAACACGATCGTGGGTGTCAGGCAGCGCCCCAGTGTGCTGATCGACCGTCTGCAGGTCGGCGAGCGTAGTCGCCGGGGCGTGCGCGCCGCGGCCCTGCCGTTGAACGCCGACCTCGACGGGGTGCTCGGCGTCGACTGGCTGAAGGGTCAGCGCCTGGAGCTGGCGTTCAAGGCCAAGAGCCTGTCGATCACCCGGTCGAAGCATGAGGTCTCGCGCGATGGCCTGGCGGTCGTGCCGGCTCGGCGCAGCCAGGGCCAGCTGACCATCGTCGATGCCGACCTCGGCGGCAGGCGCATCAGCGCCATGATCGATTCCGGCTCGCAGATGACCCTCTGCAACGGGCCGCTGCGCGCCATGGTCGCCGAGTCGTTCCGGCACAGCCCCGGCGATGCGGCCTACCGGCACATCAGCATGGAGTCGGTGATCGGCGAACAGTTCGCCGGCGAGATGATCAACCTGCCGTTCCTGCGTCTGGGCGGACTGCGGCTGGGCAATGTGCCGGTGGTCTACGCCGAAACCCACGTTTTCGGGCTGTGGGGCCTGAAGGAGACCCCGGCCATCGTGCTGGGCATGGACCTGCTCACCCAGTTCGACACCGTGTCGCTGGACTTCGGCCAGGCCCAGGTGAGCTTCGACCTGGCGCCCGTGCCGGCCTTGCCCACCAAGGCCTACCAACCGGCCTGAGGCGGCTTAGATGGGCCCTAGTCTTAGGCGGGTCGGGGCTTCGGCTTGCCCTTGAACTTGCCTCCGGCAGGCGGGCGCGGGGCATGCGGCCGGGGCGAAATGTGCGGCTTCGGCCCGCCAGCATGGGGCCCGCCAGGATGGGGCCCAGCGCGCGGGCCGGGCGGTGGCCGGGGGCCGCGCGGACGATCGGCGGCCGGAGGCGCGGCGGCCGGCTCGATACGGATATCACCCTCGGCCGAGCCCTTCACCGCCTGCCGGAAGCGGGCTTCCGTCTCGGCGATGATCTCGAACTTGGTTTCGCGGTCGAAGATGCGAATCTGGCCGATGTCCTTCTTGGTGACATGACCCAGGCGGCAGATCAGCGGAATCAGCCACTTGGGATCGGCGTTGTTCTGCCGCCCGATGGGCATGCGGAACCACTCGGCGCCGGCCGTGCCCGGAGTGTGCGACGGCCCCGGCGCGCGCGGCTTATCGCTCATCGGATCGTAGGCCGTGCCGCCGCGCGGCCGCGCCGAGGGGATCAGCTGGCCCGTCTCGCGCACGTCGTCGAACAGGTCTTCCGGCTCTGGAAGCCGCTGACGGTGCAGGCGGATCAGGGCGGCGGCCACCTCCTCCGGCGACTTGTCGGCCAGGATGCGCTTGGCGAGGGTCAGGTCTTCCTCGGAGGCGGGCTGCGTCAGGATCGGGTCGTCGAGCAGGCGTTGCTGATCCTTGGCGCGAATCTCGTCCGCCAGCGGCGGGCCCGACCAGCCCGCGTCGATGCTGGCGCTGTCGAGCAGCCGCTCGGCGAACCTGCGCTTGTTGTAGGGCACGACCAGAACCGAGGTGCCCTTCTTACCGGCCCGGCCGGTCCGGCCGCTCCGGTGCAGCAAGCCGGCCTTGTTCACCGGCAGTTCGGCGTGGATCACCAGGCCCAGGTCGGGCAGGTCCAGGCCGCGGGCGGCGACGTCGGTGGCGACGCAGGCGCGTGCATGGCCGTCGCGCAGGGCCTGCAGCGCGTCCGACCGCTCTTTCTGGGTCATCTCGCCGGATAGGCCAACGGCGGAGAATCCGCGCTCGCGAAGCGCGCTGTGCAGGCGGCGGACCGCCTCGCGGGTATTGCAGAACACCAGCGCGCCGGGGCTCTCGAAATAGCGCAGCAGATTGACGACAGCGTGTTCGATCTCACCCGGCGCGACGCGGATGGCGCGGTACTCGATATCCCCGTGCGCCTCATCGCGGCGCAGAGTGTCGATGCGAGCGGCGTCCTTTTGGTAACGCCGCGCCAAGGTCGCGATTTCCTTGGCGATGGTGGCCGAGAACAACAGGGTCCGCCGGTCCGCCGGCGTCGAGTCCAAGATCTCTTCGAGGTCTTCGCGGAACCCGAGGTCAAGCATCTCGTCGGCCTCGTCCAGCACGACGACCTTCAGCGCCGAGAGGTCCAGCGCGCCGCGTTCGATGTGGTCGCGCAGGCGGCCCGGCGTGCCGACCACGACGTGGGTCCCGGCCTGCAGAGCGCGGCGCTCGGCGCGGGGATCCATGCCGCCGACGCAGGTGGTCACCCGAGCGCCGGTGTGGGCGAACAGCCATTCCAGTTCGCGGGCGACTTGTAGAGCCAGTTCTCGCGTCGGTGCGATCACCAGGGCCAGCGGCGCCTCGGCCCGGCCGAAATGCGGGGCCTCGCCCAGCAGGCCGCGCGCCAGCGCCAGACCGAAGGCCACGGTCTTACCCGAACCGGTCTGGGCCGAGACCAGCAGGTCGCGGCTGTCGAGCTCGGTCAGGACGGCGGCCTGCACGGGCGTGGGTTCAAGATAGCCGTGTTGCTCGAGCGCGCGCTCGAGGGCGGGATGGGTGGCGGGAAATGGCATCGAAGGTCCTTGGGCCGCTATCGAAACGCAGCGGACGCGCCAAAAGCCGTAACACGTCTGACAAAGCAAGCCTTGTGTCGGTTACAGGTGCCGCCAGCCGCCCTGCGCCACCGCGATCGGCCGCCCGTCGATCCGCACCTCGACACCGTCGCCGGCGATCACCGCCCCGATAGCCGTGAACCCCGCGGGCGGCGCGCCGCCCATCGCGCAGACCACTTCATAGTCATCACCGCCGGTGGCCAGTCGCACCAGCGCCGCCGTCCGGTCTGGCTGGCCACCCAGCCATGCCCGCGCGGCGGCCGACAGCGGCAAACGCTCGAGGTCGAGGCGCAGGCCCACCCGGCTCGCCGTCGCGATATGACCGGCATCGGCGATCAGGCCATCGGAGACATCGGCAGCCGCGTGGGCCTGCGCCCTTAGCGCCTCGCGCAGGTCCAGCCGTGGCGTCGGCAGGCGATAGCGCCCCGCCAGCCAACCCTCGTCGTCCGCGATCTCACCTTGCGCCGCCATCAGCCCCAGGACGCCGTCGCCGATAGTCCCGCTGACCGCGATAACATCGCCGCTCTGGGCGCCGGCCCGCCGCACCATCCGGCCTTCCGGGACCCAGCCCATCGCCGTCAGGCTCGCGGTGAAGGGTCCGGGGGTGGAAACCGTGTCGCCGCCCAGCAAGACCACGCCGTAGGCCGCCAGATCCTCGCCCAGCCCGCGCGCGAACGCTTCACGTTCGGCCACGCCGAAATTGCGAGGCCAGGCTACCGCCAGGAAGCAGGCAAACGGCTCAGCCGCCTTGGCCGCCAGGTCGGAGAGGTTCACCCGCAACAGCTTGCGCGCGATCAGATCAGCGGCCTCCCCTGCCGGGAAATGCACGCCCTCGACGAGGGCGTCCTTGGTCACCACCAGGTCGAAGCCCGCCCGCTGCGGCACGACGGCCGCATCATCCAGGAGGTTGAAGGCGCCGGCCGCGCCGCCCGTCAGGGGACGAAACAGCCGCGCGATTTCCGAGAACTCGCCCGCCTCAAGACCGGGGGCCTGAACGGGCGTCTTAGCGTCTGGCATCCTGGGCCACCGCGTCCAGGGCTCCGTTCACGAAGCCCGGCTCCGGCCCTTCGAAGAAGGATTTCGCCAGCTCGACATATTCATCGATCACCACCTCGGTGGGGACATCGGAGCGATGCATCAGCTCATAGGCGCCGGCCCGCAGGATGGCGCGCGCTGTGGCGTCGAGCCGGTCGAGCCGCCAGCCAGCCGCCAGCTTCCGGGCGACCGCGGCGTCCACGGCCTTCTGGTGTTCGACGACACCGCGCACGAGGTCCGCGAAAAAGGCTTCGTCGGCCGCGGCCAGGGGCGCTTCGGCGCCATCCGAGTCAGGGTCGGAATCGCGGTCGAACCGGTGCTCCGAGAACTCACGGATCACGGCCTCGGCGCCGACGCTGGAGACCTCCATCTGATAGAGCGCCTGCACGGCGGCCAGGCGCGCGACGGAGCGGGCCTGTTTCGGCGGCCCGGTCCTGGAATCGGCGCTCATCGCACGCCGGCCAGGAACTGCTGGCGCAGCGCGACCATGGTCAGCGCCGCGCGGGCCGCGCCGCCGCCCTTGTCGCCTTCGCTGGCCTTGGCCCGCGCCCAGGCTTGATCCTCGTCCTCGACCGTCAGGATGCCGTTGCCGATGCAAAGCCGCTTGCCGATGGTCAGGTCCATCAGGCCACGCGCCGACTCATTGGCGACGATCTCGAAATGATAGGTCTCCCCGCGGATCACCGTGCCGAGCGCCACATAGCCGTCATAGGGCGTGGCGCCCGCCGGGCGATGACCGCCCTCCTCCGCCAGCGCGATAGCGCCCGGAATCTCCAGCGCGCCCGGCACGGTCACCACTTCATAGGCCGCGCCGAACGCCTCGAGCGCATCGACCGCGCCCTTCAGCAGTTCGTCGGCCAGGTCGGAATAGAACCGCGCTTCAACGATCAGGATGCGCACTTGGTCTTGGCTCAATCTCAGGCCCCTTCGTAGGTTGGACGAAGGCTTTAGGCCGTTTCGCGCCAGCGGGCGAGATAGCGCGCCAGCATGTCGATCTCCAGGTTCACCCGGGCGCCCGGCTTCAACGCCCCAAGCGTGGTCACGTCCCAGGTGTGCGGGATCAGGTTCACCCCGAAGATGTCGTCCTCGACCGCATTGACGGTCAGCGACACGCCCTCGACCGTGATCGAGCCCTTGGCCGCGATAAACCGGTGCAGCGGACGCGGCGCGCGGATGCGGACCCGGTGCGATCCGCCCTCGCTATCCACCGAGACGACGTCGCCGACGCCATCCACGTGACCCGAGACGATGTGGCCGCCCAGCTCGTCGCCCACCTTGGCCGCGCGTTCGAGATTGATCCGCCGGCCCTCGTGCCAGGCGTCCAGCGTTGTCAGCGACAGGGTCTCGCCGGACACCTCGACCGCGAACCAGCCTGCGCCTTTTTCCACCACGGTCAGGCAACAGCCGGCGTGGCTGATCGAGGCGCCGATATCGATCGTCGCCAGATCGAAAGCCGTCTCGATCTCGAAGCGGCGGTCGCGGTTGGTCTCGCGCACGCTGCGGACCCGGCCGACGTCGGTGACAATCCCAGTGAACATTCAAATCCTCACGTAGCGCTCCCAGAGGTCGTCGCCGACCTCCAGGACCTCGGTGCGCCGGAAATGGGGCGCCTCGGATAGCGCCGCAATGGCCAAGGCGCCGACGGCGGGCCGGCCCTCGTCACCCAGCAGGATCGGGGCGCGGAACCACTCGATGGCGCTGACCAGGCCACAGCGCAGGAAACTGGCCGCGACCTGACCGCCCCCCTCCACGAACAGGCGCGACAAGCCCTCGGCGGCGAGCGCCGCGACCACGGCGTTCAGCTCCGGACGACCCTCGCCCAGCCTACCCTCACCGAGTCCGCCCTCACCGAGCCCGCGCACCTGCAAGACGCGCACACCGGCGTCGAGCAAGGCCGGCTCCGGCGCGGTGGTGGCGACGACGTAGGTCGGAATGTCCCGCGCGGTCTGCACCAGCCGGCACTGGGGCGACAGGCGCTGACGGCTGTCCAGCACCACGCGCGCGGGCTGAGGGCCGCTATAGCCCGGCAGACGGACATTCAGCTCGGGATCGTCGGCGAGCGCGGTTTCAACGCCCACCAGCACCGCCTCGTGCTCGCCGCGCAGCTGATGCACCGCGGCCCGCGAGGCCTCGCCGGTGATCCAGCGGCTCTCGCCGGCCGCCGTGGCGATGCGGCCATCCAGCGAGGTCGCGAGTTTGAGCGTGACCGACACCGGCGCTCAGCTTTCGTCTTCTACGGCCTCGGCCAGGCCTTCTTCACCCAGGAACTTGGCGAAGTCCTGGGTCTCGCGGAAGTCTCGGTAGACCGAGGCGTAACGGACGTAGGCCACATCATCGAGAGCCTTCAGCTGGGCCATCACCAGCTCGCCCACGGCTGACGACGGAAGCTCCGTCTCACCCATGCTTTCGAGCTGACGGACGATGGAGGAGATCATCCGCTCCACCCGTTCCGGATCGATCGGCCGCTTACGGATTGCGACGGCGATCGATCTCGCCAGCTTGTCACGCTCGAACGGCGTGCGCCGGCCCGACCGTTTCAGGATGGTCAGTTCGCGTAGCTGCACGCGTTCGAAGGTGGTGAACCGGCCACCGCATTCCGGGCAGAGCCGCCGACGGCGAATGGCCGCGCCATCTTCCGACGGACGACTGTCCTTCACCTGGCTTTCGGCATGGCCGCAGAACGGACAACGCATGATCTAGCCCCCTTCGGGCTCACCAAACCCTATCCGTTGTAGATAGGGAAGCGCCGCGTCAACGCCACAACCTCGCCCCGGACCTTGGCTTCCACGGCGGAATTGTCGCCGCCGGACTTCAAACCGTCCAGCACTTCGCCGATCCAGGTTCCGACTTGACGGAACTCTGCCGGGCCGAAGCCACGGGTGGTGCCAGCGGGAGAACCCACGCGCAGGCCGGAGGTCTGCATGGCCGGCAGCGGATCGCCGGGGATGGAGTTCTTGTTGGTGGTGATCCCAGCGTGTTCCAGCGCGATCTCGGCGGCGGCGCCAGACACGTTCTTCGGCGTCAGGTCCACCAGCATCAGGTGGCTGTCTGTGCCATTCGACACGATCTTGAAGCCGGCGCTCTGCAGGCTGTCGGCGAGCGCTCGGGCGTTTTCGACCACGGCCGCCGCGTAGGTCTTGAACTCCGGTCGGAGCGCCTCGCCGAAGGCGACGGCCTTGGCGGCGATCACATGCATCAGGGGGCCGCCCTGCAGGCCCGGGAAGACCGCCGAGTTGATCTTCTGGTTCCACTTCTTGGAATTGGTCAGAATCATGCCGCCGCGCGGGCCACGCAACGTCTTGTGGGTCGTGGTGGTCACGATGTGGGCGTGCGGGAACGGGTTCGGATAGACGCCGCCGGCCACCAGGCCCGCGTAGTGCGCGATATCGACCATCAGCAAGGCCTCGACCTCGTTGGCGATGGCGCGGAACTGTTCGAAGTCGATGTGCCGCGAATAGGCCGAGCCACCCGCGATGATCACCTTGGGCCGGTGCTCGCGCGCGACCTCCCAGGCCTGTTCGTAGTCGATGAGGTGGTCTTGCTTCCGCACGCCGTAGGCCACCGGATTGAACCACTTGCCTGACTGATTGACGCTCTTGCCGTGGGTCAGGTGGCCGCCATCGTCCAGGCTCATGCCCATGAAGGTGTCGCCCGGGCTCATGGTCGCCATGAACACCGCCTGGTTCGCCTGGCTGCCGGAATGCGGCTGCACATTAGCGTACTCGCACCCGAACAGCTGCTTGGCCCGCTCGATGGCCAACAGCTCGACCTCGTCCACCACCTCGCAGCCGCCGTAGTAACGTTTGCCCGGATAGCCCTCGGCGTACTTGTTCGTCAGGACCGAGCCCTGCGCCTCCAGCACCGCGCGCGAGACGATGTTCTCCGATGCGATCAGCTCGATCTGCTCCTGCTGCCGCGTCAGCTCCGCCGCCATGATGCGCGCGACGCTGGGATCGCCCGTCGTCACGTCATCGGAAAAGAAGCCATCGGGGAAAGACTGAGCCGGCATCGTGAGCGTCAAGGGCGGGGCCTTTCTGACCATCTGAATCTGGCGGGCGGAAGAATCCGCCGGTTCGGGAAGCGCTCTTTACCCCCAAACGACCGCGCCCTCCACCGTCGCGAGGAACCTCTCGGAACATTCTCGGCGAGCCTGCGTTGAAGTTTGACCCGTCGTGCCGGTTTCACCGCCAACGGGCGCCGTGCGTGATCAACGACAAAGAGGCTAACCATGAGCGTCGGACCTGACCCGGAGAAGCCTTCGGGCGAGGACATCCTGCAGCTCAGCACCGAGGTGGTCGCCGCCTTCGTCAGCCGCAACGCCATCCCGGCGGACGCCCTGCCCGACCTGATCCGCACTGTTCACCGAGCGCTGGAGGGTCTGGTCGGTGGTAGTGCGCCGGTAACCGCGGAACGCCCAAAACCCGCGGTGTCGATCAGCCGTAGCGTCCAGCACGATTTCATCGTCTGCCTCGAAGACGGCAAGAAGCTGAAGATGCTCAAGCGCTACCTGCGCTCGCGCTACAACATGAGCCCGGACGACTATCGTCAACGCTGGGGCCTGGGGCCGGACTATCCGATGGTGGCGCCGGCCTACGCAGCGCGGCGTTCCGACTTCGCCAAGAAGATCGGCCTGGGACGGGGCGTAAGGCGCGGCAAATAGTCGACGGGGCGGTCATCGCCTTACAGCCGACACGGGGTCGCCGCGGGTGGTCGCGCCCCTAGGCCGCGACGCCGCCGACGCGCTGGATGTTGCAGTGGACCCAGAGTTGCTCCAGGGCCGCCACCAGATGATCCATCATCTCGTCCGTGTGAGCCGGTGACGGGGTGAACCGCAGTCGCTCGGTGCCGCGCGGCACGGTCGGATAGTTGATCGGCTGGACGTAGATGCCGTGCTCTTCCAGCAGGGTGTCGCTGATCATCTTGCAGTGGACCGCGTCGCCCACCAGCACCGGCACGATATGACAGACACTGGGCATCACCGGCAGGCCGGCCTTGATCAGCCGGGCCTTCAGCGAGGCCGCGCGCTCCTGGTGCGCCACGCGGATTTCGTTGTGTTCTTTGAGGTAGCGGATCGAGGCTACGGCGCCGGCGGCGAGCGCCGGCGGGATCGAGGTGGTGAAGATGAAGCCGTCGGCATAGCTGCGGATCGCATCGCAGATCACCGCGTCGGCCGCGATATAGCCGCCCATCACGCCAAACGCCTTGCCCAGCGTGCCCTCTATAATGTCGATGTCGCCCATGACGCCGTCGCGCTCGGCGACGCCTGCGCCGCGCGGGCCATACATGCCGACCGCGTGGACCTCGTCGATGTAGGTCATCGCGCCATATTTCTTGGCCAGCGCCACGGTGGCCGGGATGTCGGCCACGTCGCCGTCCATCGAATAGACGCTCTCGAAGGCGATCAGCTTCGGCGCGGCCGGATTGGCGGCGGCCAGCAGCTCTTCAAGGTGGGCCAGGTCGTTGTGGCGGAAGATATGCCGGTCGCCCTTGTGGGCCCGGATGCCGCTGATCATCGAATTGTGGTTCAGCGCGTCGGAAAAGATGATCAGGCCCGGCAGGATCTTGTGCAGGGTCGACAGCGACGCCTCGTTGGAGACGTAGCCCGAGGTGAACAGCAGGGCGGCTTCCTTCTGGTGAAGGTCGGCGAGTTCGCGCTCCAACTCCACGTGATAGTGCGTCGTGCCCGAAATGTTGCGCGTGCCGCCCGAGCCCGCGCCGGCCGCGTCGATGGCCGTCTTCATGGCTTCGATCACCACCGGATTCTGACCCTGGCCGAGATAGTCGTTGGAACACCAGACGACGACGTCGGACTCGCCGCCGTCGGCGCGCGTCCAGGTGGCGCGCGGAAACGAGCCCCGATGACGCTTCAGGTCGGCGAAAACGCGGTAGCGGCCCTCGGAACGGACCTTTTCAAGCGCGTTTTCGAATGCAGCTCGGTAATCCATCGACGTCTATTCCCGGTTCCCGTGTGCGGCGCGGGCGGCCGGTTCCCTCTGATCCGTGCCCGCGTTTTGGCGCCGTTAGGCGGTGTTGTCTACAATAGCCACCGCTACGGCGGATGTCCTTTTCGTCACGAAGTTCGATAGTTCGTGATCAGCGGTTACCTAGGATGCGGCTGCTGCGGCGTCTCGAACCGGCGCGTTGCCTCGGAACAGCTCGATGATCGCCGAGAAATCCTTGGCCCCGCCGCCCAGCTGGTCGAACAGCGCGTAGAGACCCTCAGCCTGGGCGCCGAGCGGCGTCGCGGCCCCGCACCTTGCCGCGGCCTCCTGGGCGAGCTTCAGGTCTTTCAGCATCATCGCCGTGGCGAACCCGCCTTCGTAGTCGCGGTTCGAAGGCGCCGCGGGCACCGGGCCCGGCCACGGGCAATAGCTGGTCAGGCTCCAGCTCTGGCCGGAGGACTTCGACGCGATCTCGAAGAACCGCTCGGGATCCAGGCCCAGTTTTTCAGCGAGCGCGAACGCCTCGCAGGTCGCGATCATCGTCGCGCCCAGCACCATGTTGTTGCAGATCTTGGCCGCCTGGCCCGCGCCATGGTCTCCAGCCCGGATCGTAGCCCGCGACATGGGCGCGATCACCGCCTCGATGGCCGGTAAGTCGGCCTCGACGCAGCCAACCATAAAGGCCAAGGTCCCGGCCTCGGCGCCCGCAGCGCCGCCGGACACCGGGGCGTCGGCGAACCGGAAGCCCCTTTCTTTGTATGGGGGCGCCGTCGCGTCCTTGGCAACGGCGCGGGCGCTTTCCACATCGATCGTCGAGCAGTCGATCAGCAGCGCGCCGGCCTTCGCGTTGGGCAGGATTTCGTTGGCGTAGACCGCCCGCACGTGCTGCCCGGCCGGCAGCATGGTGATGACGACGTCGGCGTCCTTCACCGCGGCGGCCGCCGATCCGGCCGCCGCGCACCCTGCCGCCACCGCCTTTTGCAAGGCGGCGGCGGACAGGTCGAACGCCAGGACCTCATGACCCGCCCTGGCCTGGTTAGCGGCCATGCCGCCGCCCATGTTGCCGAGGCCAATGAAGGCGATGCGGGTCATAGAAGCCTCTTAACTCAGGGCCTTACTTGGGCTTGCGGAACTTGAAGATGAACTGGTCGGTATGGCCGCGGATCGCTGGGTCGAACACCGTCTTGGTGTGGTCGTCAGCGGGGTTGGCCAGGAGCTTGCTCTCGGACTCAAACTTGAAGCCCGCAGCCTCGACCTGCTTGCGCACGATCGACGGTTCGATGCGGTGCAGCTTGTCTTCGGGATCAGGCGCCGCGCCAACGCCGGCCGCGTGGTCGAGGACGAAAAACACGCCGCCTGGCTTCAGGGCGTCGTAGACCGACTTGTCGAACTTCAGCATGTCGATGCCCGCGACGTGATTGACGTCGTGATAGTTCTGCGCGGTGAACACAACGTCGGCGGGGGTCGGGACCGAGAGCCCGCCGGCCAGCGGCGCGTGGATCGACTTCACATTGGCGTAGTTCGGATCGGCCGCGATGGCGTCCGGGCCGGCCGGCGGCGGCGCGGGCTTGGACGGGTCCACCGGCCGGGCCGGACCGCCCACGGCGTAGACCGTACCTTTAGGGCCGACGGCCTTGGAGAAGATCCGGGTGAAATAGCCGCCGCCGGGGATCAGATCGACCACGGTCTGGCCCTGTTTCACGCCGGCGATTTCCAGCATCTCGGCCGGCTTGCGGTCGACGTCACGCTTGGTATCGGCTTCTGGGCGGCCCTTATCGACCACGGCGGCCAACTGGTTGGCGTCCGGCTTGGCGCAGGCCATGCCCGCCGTCGCGATCACGGCGACCGCAGCGGCCAAAAACAGCTTGGATTTCATTCGTATTCCTCCCGATGGCGGCCCATTCAGGCGCCGCCCTGACGTCAACGTAAGGGTGTCCACTCCTCTGTGGAAGCCAGGGGCGCGAAAATGCCCTCAATGAGCGTTTCGGAGACCGCTTCCAGCGTCGCCGGGTCCCAGCGCGGCGCATTGTCCTTGTCCACGATCACGGCGCGCACACCTTCCAGGAAGTCGTGACGCTGCACCACCCGCGCACCGATCCGGTACTCCATGGCCATATTGTCGGAAAACCGCGTCATGGCGCCGCCGAGCCGTAGCTGGCGGAACGCGACCTTCAGGGTCTGCGGCGACTTGGTCGCCAGGATGGCTAGCTGGTCGCGCGCCCAGGCGGTGTCGGCGGCCTTCAGGTTGGCGACGATCGCCTCGACGCTGTCGCCGGCGAACAGCTTGGCGATCTCGTCCTGGTGAGCGGCCAGGCTCGGCCTGCCCGCGTCGCCTCCGAATTCGGTCAGCAGGGTCTCGACCGCGCCGGGATCGGCGACGATGGCCGCCTTCAGGTCCGGAATGCGCGCGCTCTCGACATAGTCCGTCGCGATGCAGGTCAGTTCGCAGTCGGCCGCCTTGATCCGCGCGCCGGTGAGCGCCAGCCACAGGCCGATGTGGTCGCTCATCCGGGACAGATACCAGCCCCCGCCGACGTCCGGGAACAGGCCGATGCCGGTCTCCGGCATGGCGAAGGTGGTCCGCTCGGTCGCCACCCGGAACCGACAGGGCCGCGACAGGCCAACTCCGCCGCCCATGGTGATCCCGTCCATGATCGCGACCAGCGGCTTGGCATAGTCGTGCAGCAGGGTGTTCAGCCGGTATTCGGTGAAGAAGAACTCACGCGCCTGTGCGCCGTCCCCTGCCCCGCTTTCCGCCAGCATTCGGATGTCGCCGCCGGCGCAGAAACCGCGCTCGCCGGCATGGTCGATCAGCACCAGCGCCACGGCCGGATCGTCCCGCCAGGCCAGCAGTGCCTCGGTCATCAACCGGCACATGTTGGTGGTCAGCGCATGCAGCGCGTGGGGCCGGTTCAGCGTGATCCGCCCGACAGCGCCCTCGATGCGCGTCACGACTTCCGCAGTGTCGCTCAAATCCCAGCATCCTCCATCAGATCCACGCAGCTGAGGCCGCAGCGCCGCGCGACGTCAAGCAATCGCCGATCGCGCGAAACAAGATGGGCCGCTTCCCTCATAGCGAGCGAAAAATAAGCCGTGTCGAAAAGGCTGAGTTCAGCGCCGCCGGCAATCGCCATCAGGTCATCAATTTCGTCGAGCGTCAGCGCCGGACGACGCGTGATGGCGAGCGACGAGAGGTCCTGCAGAACGTCCGCCAATGCGCCGGTCGAGATAAGGCCGCGTCGCCGCAGCCCGAGCAGCGCGTTCCCGACTTCCCAATCAAATATGTGAGGCGCAAGAAATGTCTCGCGTTCCGTCGACGCGAAGAATTGGTGCGTCCCCTGGGTCCGTTGGCTCGGCAGCGCCCACGCCAAGGCGGCGGACGCGTCCAGCACAAACACAGTCACTCGTCCGCCATGCCCTTGATCTCCTCCCAGGTAATATTGAGGATTTCCGGGTTCTCACGAACCATCCGTTCGTGGAGCTTTTGCATCCGCGCGACGATCTCTGCCCCGTTCCGTCGCCGCGGCGGCGGGGACCTATCCA
Source organism: Alphaproteobacteria bacterium (assembly GCA_025359785.1). Lineage (GTDB taxonomy): Bacteria > Pseudomonadota > Alphaproteobacteria > Caulobacterales > Caulobacteraceae > Phenylobacterium. Next base: position 83,129 of record JANYET010000014.1, read on the forward strand.
TGATCGAGAGCTTGGCGACAGCCTTGCCGTTACGCGTAATGACGATCTCCTCGCCGTCCGTCTCGACCGCGTCCAGCAAGGCGGAAAGGTTCGTCTTGGCTTCAAGCACCCCGACTTCGCGCATGGCGACCTCCAAGTCTGACCAGTCTGGTCAGAGTAGCGCGAACTCTATTGCCGGAACAGCTCCCGCGCGGTGATCACCCGCATGATCTCGTTGGTGCCTTCAAGGATCTGGTGGACGCGCAGGTCGCGCACGATCCGCTCCAGCGGGTAGTCGGCCAGATAGCCGTAGCCGCCGTGTAGCTGCAGGGCCTGGTTGGCGACCTCGAAGCCGGTGTCGGTGGCGAGGCGCTTGGCCATGGCGCAGTACTGCGTGGCCCTGGGGTCTCGACTATCGAGCGCGTGGGCCGCGCGGCGCACCATCAGCCGGGCCGCGTCCAGGTCCGTCGCCATGTCGGCGAGGCGCCATTGCAGGCCCTGGAAGTCCTTGAGAGCATTGCCGAACTGCCGACGCGTCTCCAGGTGCGCCTTGGCTGTGTCGAGCGCGAGGCTCGCGCCGCCCAGCGAGCAGGACGCGATGTTGATGCGCCCGCCGTCAAGGCCGGCCATGGCGAAGCGGAAGCCGTCACCCTCCGCGCCGATGCGGTTTTCCACCGGCACGCGGCAGTCGTCGAAATTGACCTGGGCCGTCGGCTGCGACTTCCAGCCCATCTTCTTTTCCTGGGCGCCGAAGGAGAGGCCGGGCGTCCCGTTCTCGACCACCAGCGCGGAGATACCCTTCGGCCCGGGGCCGCCGGTGCGGACCATGACGACGTAGAGGTCCGAGGTCCCGGCCCCGGAGATAAAGGCTTTCGATCCGTTCAACACATAGTGGTCGCCGTCCTTTCGAGCGGCTGTAGAGAGCGCGGCCGCATCGGAGCCCGATCCGGGCTCGGTGAGGCAGTAGGAGGCGATCAGCGCCATGGTGGTCAGACGGGGCAGGTATTTGCGGCGCAGGTCGTCTGACCCGAACCGGTCGATCATCCACGACGCCATGTTGTGGATCGAGATGAAGGCGGCCGTCGAGACGTCGCCGTAGCTCAGCTGCTCGAAGACGATCGAGGCGTCGAGCCGGCTCAAGGCCGAGCCGCCGACGTCCTCCTGCACGTAGAGGCCGGCGAACCCCAGTTCGGCCGCCTTGCGCATGACGTCCACGGGGAAATGGCTCTCGGCGTCCCAGCGCGCGGAATGCGGCGCCAGCTCGGCGGCGGCGAAGGCGCGCGCGGCGTCCTCGATGGCCCGCTGGTCTTCGGTCAGGTTGAAATCCATGAGCGCGGAGTCAGCGCGGCTCGCGCCGGCTGTCAATCGCTCTAGGCCTGATACATCACCGTCCCGCCGGTCACGGTGCGGAGGATCTTGATGTCCTTGATCTTGTCCGGGTCGACCGTGTGCGGGTCGGCGGCCAGGACGACGAAGTCGGCGAGCTTGCCGGGCGTGATCGAGCCCTTGAGGCCCTCTTCGTGACTGGCGTAGGCCCCGTTCAGCGTGTTGACGCGCAGCGCCTCGTCGACGGTGATCTTCTGGTTCGCGCCCCAGGTCTTTCCGTCCCAGCCCTTGCGCGTGACCATCGCCTGGATGGCCATCAGCGGCGAGAACGGCCCGGGACTGAAGTCCGAGCCCGCGCAGACCGGCACGCCGGCGTCGAGGAAGCTGCGGAAAGCCATGGCGTTGCGCATGGCGTCCTCGCCGTAGAACGGGAACTTGTCGGAGTTGTAGTAGGCGTAGGTCGAGAAGGCCGCGGGCACGGCGCCCGCCGCCTTGATCCGCGCCACCAGGCTGTCGTTGACCAGGCTGCAGTGGGTGATCTTCGGCCGCGCGCCCGGCCGCGGAAACAGCGTCTGCGCCCGCTCGATCGCCGTCAGGTAGTTGCCGATCGCCACGTCGCCGTTCGCGTGACAGTTCACATCGATGCCGGCCCGGTGCACGCGCTCGACCCAGGCGTTCAGCACGTCCTGGCTCTCGACGAGGTTGCCGTAGTAGGGCGGCGAGACGCCCGGGAACGGCTTGCTCCAAGCCAGCGTCCGCTCCGAGAACGAGCCATCGACCAGGTGTTCGGAAGTCGCGCCGAGCTTGATCCATTCATCGCCGAACCCGGTCTGCAAGCCTGACCTGATCATCGCTTCCAGCACCAGGTCCTGCGGCTCGTAACTCACCCGATGCTTCAGCTCGCCCCGCGCGCGGATGTCCTGCAAGGCCGCGAGGTTGCCGCCCTCGTGGTGGACGGACGTCAGGCCATAGCGGGCAAACTGCTTGGAGATGAAGGCCACGCCCTGCCGCGCCCGTCTGGCCTCTTCGTCCGGCGAGAAAGTCTGGAACTTGCCGACCTTGGCGAAGGCGCCGTTGGCGCGGTCGGTGACCCGGCCGGTGAGTTCGCCATCCGGCCCCCGGTCGAAAGTGCCGCCCGGCGGATTGGGCGTCGTCTTAGTGACGCCGGCCATGGCCAGCGCCTTGGAATTATAGAACGAGGTGTGCCCGCCTCGGTGCTCGACCCGTACGGGGTGCTCGGCGGAGACCTTGTCCAGGTCATGGACATTGATCAGGCGGCCATCCGTCACCTTGGTGTCGTCGAAGAAGAAGCCCTGGACCCAGGTCTCCGGCGGCAAGGTCTGGGCCTTGGCCTTCAGCTTGCCGACGATCGAGTCGATGGTGACGAACTCGACTTCGTAGGGATTGCCCACCAGGACCTCGAACTGCAGCACATCGCCCACGGCGTGGTTGTGGCAGTCGATAAAGCCGGGCGTGATCGTCGCGCCTTGGGCGTCGAAGGTCTGGGTCCGCCGGCCCGCCAGCGCCTTGATATCCGCGCTGGACCCCACGGCGACAAACCGGCCGCCGCGGACGGCAAAGGCCTGCGCGCGCGGCCGCTTGGCATCGACGGTGAAGACCTTGGCGTTCAGGACCACCAGATCGGGCTCGCTCGACGCGGCCGCCCAGGCCTGCGAAGACCAGGCGGCGCCCGCGCCGGCCAGGCTGAGGAATCCCCGGCGGTTTTGAGACATCATCGGCTGCGCCCCCGCTTTGCTCTTTCAAGCATTGGCCCACAGGCGCTGCGCCAGGTCAAAAGGATGGCTTGCCCTCGCCCGCCTTGCGGGTGCAAACGCGCGGATCATGACCAAAGCGCCCCTCGCCGCCTATCCCGCCCTGCGCCTGCGCCGCTTGCGCCAGGCCGACTGGGTCCGCCGCCTGGTCCGCGAGACCGTGCTAACGCCGTCGGACCTGATCTGGTCGATGGTGGTGCATGAGGGCGACGGCGAGGTCCCGGTGGCCTCGATGCCGGGCGTCAGTCGCCTGTCCGTGAAGGGCTGCGCCGCCGCCGCCAAGCAGGCCAGCGCCCTCGGCATCCCCGCCATCGCCGTGTTTCCCCATATCGACGGCGCCAAGAAGGACGCCGCCGGCTCCAACGCCGCCGACCCCAACGGCCTGATCGCCAACGCCGTGAAGGCCATGAAGGACGCCGCCCCAGAGGTCGGGATCATGTGCGACGTGGCGCTTGACCCCTTCACGGACCACGGCCACGACGGCCTGATCGAGAACGGCAAGATCCTCAACGACCCGACCATCGAGCGTCTCGTCGCCCAGGGGATCATGCAGGCCAAGGCCGGCTGCGACATCCTCGCGCCGTCCGACATGATGGACGGCCGCTGCGGCGCCTTGCGCAGCGCGCTCGAGGCGGAAGGTTTGCAGGACGTGATGATCATGTCCTACGCCGCCAAATACGCGTCGGCCTTCTACGGCCCCTACCGCGAGGCCATCGGCTCGGGGAAGCTGGGCACGGGCTCGGTGGAGAACCCCGGCGACAAGAAGACCTACCAGATGGACAGCGCCAACCACGCCGAGGCCTTGCGCGAGGTCGCCCTCGACATCGCAGAGGGCGCCGACATGGTCATGGTCAAGCCGGGCATGCCCTACCTCGACATCGTCCGCCAGGTGGTCGACGCCTTCGCCATGCCGACCTTCGCGTTCCAGGTCTCCGGCGAATACGCCATGCTGATGGCTGCCGCCCAGAACGGCTGGATCGAGGAAGAGCGCGCCATCATGGAAAGCCTCGGCGCCTTCAAGCGCGCCGGCGCGGCGGGCGTGATCACCTATTTCGCGCCCAGGGCGGCGAAGCTGCTCGGGGCGTAGTTGCACTCCTAAACTACATCGGTAAACTGGCTTGATACGGTGCCAGCCATGCGCCTGACTGCCCTGACTATCGCCCTCAGCGCCGCGACAACGGTCCAGGCCGAGACGCCCTGCCCACCGCTTGAAGTCTTTCGCCCATCCGGCGGACCTGCGGCCTACACGGTCGTGGGGCGCAGCCCGCGGGTTCCGCCGCCGATGCGCCATCTACCGGTCCCCGCCGGGGCCCTTGCCAGTGTCGAGATCGCGTTGGCGCGCAGCGGTTGCTTCGGCAACTGCCCCAGCTACACGGTGGCAGTGCGGGGTGACGGAACCGGGGTGTACGAGGGCGGGCGCTTCGTGCTGGTCTATGGCAAGCATAAGTTCCAGGTCGAACCCGCCCAGGTGGCCTGCCTCCTGCAGCTATTCCGCGACGCCGACTTCTGGTCGCTGAGTGACAGCTATTCGGCCCAGATCACCGACAATCCCCACTATCAAGTCCGCCTGAGCATCGGCGGCCGGACCAAGATGGTCTCGGACTATGCGGGCGAGATGGTGGGTATGCCAGCGTCCGTCACGGCGCTGGAGGATGCGGTCGACGCCCTCGGGGCGCGCAGATGGGTCCTGGGTGACGCCAGTACCCAGGCGGCCCTGCGCGGCGAGGGCTTCGATTTCAAAAGCTTCGCCGGGGCGAAGCTGCTCGCTATGGCCGTCATTTCCGCGCCGGACGAGATGGTTTTTGGTCTGCTGGCGGAGGGAACGCCGATCGACGGCCACGCTGAGGGGTTTAGCGCCGGGCCCGACGGGCTGACCCCGCTGCAGGGCGCCGCCCGCGAAGGCCGGGCCCGCGTCGCCGCGACCCTGATCAAAGCCGGTGCCCTGGCTTCCGCCTCCCCGGACGCCAAAGCGGCTCTGCTGCGAATCGCGGTGGAGTCCGGCGATCCGGCGACGGTCCGCGAGATCCTCGCGGCGGGCGCGCAGATCAACCAGCAAAGCAACCAGGATCATCCGCCGATCACCTTGGTCTGGAGCTCACGCTATACCGACAGCAGATTCTCGAACCGAGATGTGGCTGGGGTCATACGCGTGCTGCTGTCCGCCGGCGCTGATCCGCGTGCGCACGACGAAAACCTCCGCACGGCCCTTCACTTCGCCGACGGCGCGGATGGTATCACCTTGCTGCTGAAGGCCGGCGGCGAGTTGGAAGCGCATGACGGGCTCGGGCGCACGCCCCTACTCTCGGCCCAGAGCGACGAGGCCGCCGTGGCCCTCATCCAGGCCGGCGCCAACGTGAGGGCGAAGGCCGACAACGGCGAGACGTTCGAGGTGATCGCGAAGCGTCAGAAATTCACCAACGCCCTGGCGCTGCTGCGGGCCCAGTCGGGTTCGCGCTGAGGCCCTAAGGCCGCCCGGCGCGCCGGCTGTCCACCGTCGCCACCAGAATCTTCCCCGTTGCCGCCTTGGCCGCCTCGCCGTGGTCGGAGCTGTCGGCGACCACCATGAAGAGGGTCTCGCCGTCTTCGCCGCCCAGCATGCAGGCAAAGCAGGGCTGGCCGCCGGTCTCGATGATCTCCAGCACCTCGCCACCCTTGGCGATCCGCACGCACTGCGGCGCGATGGGATTGGCGACCCAGATCGCGCCGTCGGCGTCGAGGCAGATGCCGTCCGGCACCGCCGGGCTGGTCGGCGCCCAGACGCGGCGGTTGGACAGGTCACCGTTCGGGCCGATGTCGAAGGCCGTGAGAACAGCCGCCAGGGTCTCGCCGAGGATCAGGGTCTTGCCGTCCGGCGTGATCACCGGGCCGTTGGGGAAATGCATGTCCTCGGCGACGACGCGGGTCTGGCCGCCCGGCGTGACGTAGGCGAGCTTGGCGGTCGGATGGTCGGCCAGCACGTCGGGAACGCCGCGTTGCTGGATCGCGGTGTCCAGGTCGAAACCGAAATTGCCGACGTAGGCGCCGCCGGCGGCGTCCACCACCATGTCGTTGCAATGGAAGGTCGCGATGTGGCTGAGGTCGGCGTGCAGGCCGAGCTTACCGTCCGGGGTCCGCCGCAGGACCTGGCGCCGGGTCATCGAGACGATGAGCAGCGACCCATCGGGCATCCAGCCCAGGCCGGAGGGCTGGTCGTCGATCTCGACCTCGGTCCGCAGGTCGCCGGCCAGGGAGACCGACTTCACCGCGTGCGCATAGAAATCGCTGAACCACAGCCGGCCGTCACGCCAGCGCGGGCCCTCGCCGAAGTAGATGCCGCCGGTCAGAACCCGCGTTTCACGTCCCATATGCGTCGCCTTTCTGTGGAAGGTCTTGAGCGCATGATCGTCGAGGCGGCCGGCCGTGTCGATGCGGCGATCACCGGGGCGCCGTCAGCCACCCCTTCAGGATCGCGTTGACCTTCTCCGGCGCTTCCTGCTGCACCCAGTGGGAGACTCCCGGCAGGCGCTCGATGGTCAGGTCGCGGACGTAGGCGTCGGTCCCGTCCAGCAGTTCGATGCCCAGGGCCGTGTCCTCCTCGCCCCAGACGATCAAGGTCGGCGTCTCGATCACCGGCCAGGGCCCGCGCAGCTTACCGCCGAGGCGCAGCGCTGCGCGATACCAGTTGATCATCCCTCGGATCGCGCCCGGCCGCTGAGCGTCCCTGGCGTAGCGGTCCAGCACATCGGGCGTGAAGTTCGACTTGTCGATCGCCATGCCGCGGAACGCCTCGCGGATTGCCTCGCCGTCGTTGCGGACTGCGCCCCATTCCGGCAGACCCGGAAGCTGGAAGAAGAACATGTACCAAGACTTCCTCAGCTGGGCCCAATTGCGGCCCAGGTGGCCAGCCATCACCGCCGGGTGCGGCACGTTCATGATCACCAGCCGCTCCAGCGGCCGCACGCGATTGGCGGCGAAGGTCCAGGCCAGGCCCGCGCCCCAGTCGTGGCCGATCAGGGTGACGGACTTGGCGCCGCTGGCGTCGATCAGCGCGGCCACGTCCTCCATCAGCCGGTCGATCAGATAGGCGGGAACCTCGGCCGGCTTGGGCTCGGTCTCGCCATAGCCGCGCAGGTCCGGCGCCCAGGCGCGGTAGCCCATCTCAGCCAACAGCGGCAGTTGGAAGCGCCAGGAGAACCGGCTTTCCGGAAAGCCGTGCAGGCAGAGCGCCAAGTGGTCTCCGCTGCCGGCCTCGTCCACGGCGAAGTCGAAGCCGTTGGCGGCAATCCGGCGGGTCTTGATGCTCATGGCTCGGCCCTCAGGTGGTGAAATAGGCGCTGTCATCGACATGGCCCGGCACGCGGATCAGGCCGGCGTCCTTCATGCCGATCTTTTTCAGCACGGCGATGGAGCCCAGGTTGGCCGGCGTGGTGATGGCGACGATGGTCTCCAAGCCGAGCACGTCGCGGCCGTAGCCAAGGCTCGCGGTGGCCGCCTCCGACGCCAGACCCTGTCCCCAGAAGGCCTCCAGGAATGCATAGCCGACATCGGGATGGTCGAGGCCCTCGCGTCGCACGAGGCCCGCCAGACCGGTGGCCTCCCCCGTCGCCTTGAGGTCCGCCCGCCAGAGGCCGAAGCCATTGGCGGCATAGCCCGCCTGGGCGCGGTCGATATAGCCGCGCGCGCTGTCCAGATCGCGGACGCCACGGTCGCCGATGTTCTGGAGAAACCCCGGGCTCAGCAACAGCTCGAGGATGAACGGCGCGTCGCCTTGCGTCAGGTCGTGCAAGGTCAGCCGCTCGGTCTCCAGGATCACGCGGGCGGCTCCAGCCGCGCCACCAAGCTGGAGGTGTCCCACCGCTGGCCGCCCATCTTCTGGACCTCGGCATAGAAGCCATCGACCATCGCCGTCATGTCGAGTTTCGCACCATTGCGCGTCGCCTCGTCGAGCAACAGGCCCAGATCCTTGCGCATCCAGTCGACGGCGAAGCCGAACTCGAACTGGCCCTCGGTCATGGTCTTCCAGCGGTTGTCCATCTGCCAGGACTGCGCGGCGCCCTTGGAGATCGCGTCATAGACCCGCTGCGGATCGAGGCCCGCGCGCCGGGCGAAATGCAGGCCCTCGGCGAGGCCCTGGACCACGCCCGCGATGCAGATCTGGTTGACCATCTTGGCGAGCTGGCCGGAGCCCGAGGCGCCCATCAGCTGCGTCGCCTTCGCGTAGGCGCCGATCACCGGATCGACCTGGGCGAAAGCCTCCGGCGTGCCGCCACACATGATGGTCAGCTGACCGTTCTCGGCGCCGGCCTGGCCGCCACTGACCGGCGCATCGACGAAGGCTCTCCCGGATTTGACCGAGAGTTCAGCCATCTCGCGCGCCACGATCGCCGAGGTCGTGGTGTGATCGACGACCACGCCGCCCGCCGCCATGACCGGCAGGGCTTCGGCGACGACCTGGCGCACGTCGTCATCGTTGCCCACGCACAAGACGAAGACCTCCGCCCCGGCCGCGGCGTCCGCCACCGTCGCGCCTAGCCGGCCCCCGTGGGTTTCGACCCAGCGCCGCGCCTTTTCCGGCGAGCGGTTGAACACCGCCATCTCATGGCCGGCCTTGGCCAGGTGTCCCGCCATGGGGAAACCCATCACACCCAGCCCGGCGAACGCCACCTTCATTCAAACTCTCCTTAACCACGCGCAACACCATCTTAACGAGGCCCTGCGCATTTGATTCCCTCGTAACAGGCTAGCTTAGGTGGCACCATGTCGGTGGGCGGCGAACGGCCGATCATCATCAAGAAGATCAAGAAGGGCGGCGGTGGCGGACACCACGGCGGCGCCTGGAAAGTCGCCTATGCGGACTTCGTGACCGCGATGATGGCCTTCTTCCTGCTGATGTGGCTGATCAACACGACTTCACCGGAACAGAAGCGCGGCATCGCCGACTATTTCGCGCCCGCCAGTGTCTCGGAGACCACCTCCGGCGCCGGTGGCATCCTGGCCGGCACCGCGCTGGGCAATGACGGGGCCAAGCAGAACGGTTCGCAGTCCGTCGTTCAGGACGCCAGCCCCGACTCCAAGAAGCCGACCGACGGTCAGGCCAAGGACGCGGCCAAATCGACAGACCCGGCGGCCGACCAGCTGAAGGAAGCCCAGGCCAAGCAGGAGGCCGCGGCCTTCGCGTCCGCCGCCCAGTCCCTGCGCCAGGCGCTGCAGGACATGCCGGAGCTGGCGGAGCTGTCCAAGAACATCATCATCGACCAGACGCCCGAGGGCCTGCGTATCCAGCTTGTGGACCAGGAAGGCCGCTCGATGTTCAACACCGGCACGGCCGTGCCCAACGACCGCGCCAAGATCCTGCTGCGGGCCATCTCCAAGGTGATCAACCAGCTGCCCAACCGGATCAGCATCTACGGCCACACCAGCGCCAGCGCCGGCCAGGGCGGCAAGACCGAGAGCGACTGGCTGCTGTCCGCCAATCGCGCCGACGCCTCGCGCAAGATTCTGCAGGGCTCGGGCGTCGATACCGACCGGGTCTACCAGGTCTCGGGCAAGGCCACCTCCGAACCGCTCTATCCGGACGACCCGACCCTGCCCGGCAATCGCCGGATCGCCATAGTCTTGTTACGCGAAGCCCCCGTGCTGCCGCCGGAGCGCGGCCCTTAGGCGCGCGCCTGCGACGGCCCTTGCGCCACGGCGCGGCATGACGCCTAATCGAGGGAAGACGCGCACCGGTATGAAGGCGACCACAAGTCCGTGACGCAGCATTTTCCGTCCCGACAGCTCAGGTTCTTCCTGACCGCCCCGTCGCCATGCCCCTACCTTCCGGAACGCTATGAGCGGAAGGTGTTCGCGCACCTGCCGCTGTCCGACGGCGCGAGCGTCAACGACAGCCTGACCCAGGTCGGTTTCCGCCGGTCCCAGAACATCGCCTATCGCCCCGCCTGCGAGGCCTGCACGGCCTGTGTCTCGGCCCGCATTCCGGCGGCCGACTACATCTTCTCCCGATCGGAGCGCAAGGCGATCGCGCGCAACGAAGACCTGGAGCGCCACCTTGTCGAAGCCGAGGCGACGATGGAGCAGTTCGACCTGCTGCGCCGTTACCTGATCACCCGTCACGCCGACGGCGGAATGGCGGAGATGACCTGGCCCGACTACGTGGCCATGGTCGAGGACACCGCGGTCCGCACGCACATCATCGAGTACCGCACGCGAGCCAGGGATGGCGCGGTCGGCGTCGGCGATCTGGTGGCCTGCGCCCTGGTCGATGTGATGACCGACGGCCTGTCGCTGGTCTACAGCTTCTACGACCCGACCCAGGCGCGCCGCAGCCTGGGGTCCTTCGTGATCCTCGACAATGTGGTCCAGGCCTGCCTGACCGACCTGCCCTACGTCTATCTCGGCTACTGGGTGCGCGGGTCGGAGAAGATGGACTACAAGGTGCGCTTCTCGCCCATCGAACTGCTCAGGCCCGAAGGCTGGACTCTTGTGGTCGGCGGCGCGGCCAAGGCTGCGAACGGCACGCTGTAGGTAAGGGCCCATGGCCAGACAGCTTCGGCTGAGCCTCAAGAGGCCGGCGCCTTTCACACGCGACAGCTTCGTCCGGGGCCCGTCCAACACGCAAGCCGTGATGGCGCTTGACGCCTGGCCGCGCTGGCCCGGCGGCGCGCTGGTGCTGGTGGGTCCCGAAGGCGTCGGCAAGAGCCATCTGGCGCGCGCCTGGGCGTCTCAAATCCAGGCTCTGGTGCTTGATCGCGAACATCCCGACGTGGTCGCCGCGGCCGGTCGCGCCGTGCTGCTGGAGGACGTCGACCAGGGCGTGGACGCCGAGGCGCTGTTTCATCTGATCAACCTGGCCGCCCATGATGGCGCCGGCCTGTTGCTGACGGCGCGCAAGGCGCCGGCGGCGTGGCCGGCGGAGGTGCCCGACCTGCGTTCGCGCCTCAACGCCCTGATGGTCGCCGAGATCGCGCCGCCGGACGATGAGGTGCTGGGCGGCGTGCTAAAAAAATTCTTCCGCGAGCGCAACATCCGCCCGCACGACGATGTCTATCCCTACCTGCTGCGGCGCATGGAGAGGTCCATTCCCGGCGCCCAAGAGATCGTGCGGCGCCTCGATGAGACAGAAGATGGGCAGATGCGGCCCATTTCACGGGTCCTGGCCCGCGAAATCCTCGAAGCCGATATCGAAAATCTTGACCTTTTCGAGGGATGACTTGAAGCGGTCACAAGCGGCGCTCAAAATCGGAACGTCCGTAACTGTCTGGAGCCCCCGGGATGAGCCTCGCCGAACCGATCGCCGCGAATGCCGCGAACGAGGTTTTGCGCCCGCCGCTCTCCTGGGACGAGGCGCTGGCCGCCTCGCCGGCCCGGTTCTTCAACCGCGAGCTCTCCTGGCTGGCCTTCAATCGCCGGGTGCTGGCCGAGAGCCATAATTCGCGCCATCCGCTGCTGGAACGGCTGCGGTTCCTGGCGATCAGCGCCAACAATCTCGACGAATTCTACATGGTCCGCGTGGCCGGCCTGCGCGCCCAGGTGCGTGAGGGGGTCCGAGCCCCCAGCCAGGACGGGCTGACGCCCGCCGAACAGCTGGAGCGTGTCAACGCCGAGGCCGCCGACCTGATGGGCGACCAGCAGACCCGCTGGCGCGAGCTTTGCGCGGAGCTGGCCGACGAGGGCTTGCGGGTGGTGTCCGCCGCCGACGTCACCAACGCCGAGCTGGACGCCCTGGAAGAGCCCTTCGTCTCGCAGATCTTCCCGGTGCTGACTCCGCTGGCGATCGACCCGGCGCATCCCTTCCCGTTCATTCCGAACCTGGCCTTTTCGCTGGCGCTCAAGCTGAAGCGGCTCAGTGACGGCAGGGTGCTCTACGCCCTGGTGCCGATCCCGGCCCAGGTCGCGCGCTTCTGGGAGGCTCCGTCTCCGCGCACGGGACGCCGCAAGGCCGAACGCCGCTTCGTCTCGCTCGAAGCCCTGGTCAGCCTGTTCCTCGACCACCTGTTCCCGGGCTGCGAAATTCAGGCCCAGGGCGTCTTCCGCCTGATCCGCGATTCCGACGTCGAGATCATGGACGAGGCCGAAGACCTGGTCCGCGAGTTCGAGCTGGCCCTTAAACAGCGCCGTCTGGGCTCCGTGGTCCGCGTCGAGATCGACGCCTCCATGCCCGAGGAACTGCAGAGCTTCATCTGCTCCAGCCTGCATGCCCAGCCGCAGGACATCATCCAGATCGACGGCCTGCTGGGGCTGGACGAACTCAACCAGCTGATCCCCGTCGACCGATCCGACCTGAAGTTCAAGCCGTTCGAGCCGCGCTTCCCCGAACGCATCCGCGACCACGGCGGCGACTGCTTCGCCGCGATCCGCGAGAAGGACATCCTGGTCCATCACCCGTTCGAGAGCTTCGACGTGGTGGTGCAGTTCCTGCGTCAGGCCGCCCGCGATCCGAATGTGCTGGCGATCAAGCAGACGCTTTACCGCACCAGCCACGACAGCCCGATCGTCGCCGCCCTGATCGAGGCGGCCGAGGCCGGCAAGAACGTCACCGCCGTCGTCGAGATCAAGGCCCGCTTCGATGAGGCCGCCAACATGAAGTGGGCGCGCGATCTGGAACGCGCCGGCGTGCACATCGTCTTCGGCTTCGTGGAGTACAAGACCCACGCCAAGCTCTCGACCGTGGTGCGCCGGGAGGGCGACACCCTGCGCTCCTACTGCCACTTCGGGACCGGCAACTACCACCCGATCACCGCGCGCTTCTATACAGACCTGTCGCTGTTCACGACGGACCCGGCGCTCGGCCGCGATAGCGCACGCCTGTTCAACTTCGTCACCGGCTATGCCCAGCCGGAGGGGCTGGAGAAGCTCTCCTTCTCGCCGGTCACGATGAAGCGCGATCTGCTGACCCTGATCGCCCGCGAGGCCACCCACGCGCTCGAGGGCCGGCCCGCCGGGATCTGGGCCAAGATGAACTCGCTGGTGGATTTCGAGATCATCGACGCCCTCTACGCGGCCAGTCAGGCCGGCGTTGAGATCGACCTGGTCATCCGCGGCATCTGCTGCCTTCGCCCCGGCATCCAGGGGCTGTCCGAGAATATCCGCGTGAAGTCCATTGTCGGCCGCTTCCTGGAGCATGGCCGGATCGTCGCCTTCGCCAACGGCGCGCCGCTGCCTTCGTCGGAGGCCCGGGTGTTCATCTCCTCGGCCGACTGGATGCCGCGCAACCTCGACCGCCGGGTCGAATGCCTGACGCCCATCGAGAACCCCACGGTCCATCAGCAGGTGCTGCAGCAGATCATGCTCGCCAACCTGAAGGACGAAGCCCAGAGCTGGACGCTGGACCCCCGGGGCCAGTACGCTCGCGATCCCTCCTGGGATCATCCGGGCGCCTTTTCCGCGCACGAGTATTTCATGACCAACCCCAGCCTTTCGGGTAGAGGGCAGAAGGTGAAGGACATGCCGCGCGCGATCGATCATGTGGCCTCGCGGGGATAGCGAGCCCTCCCCACGGCAGGCTGCCGTCATCGACGTCGGGTCGAACTCTGTCCGCTTGGTTATCTACCGGCTGGACGGCCGCGCGATCTGGACCGTCTACAATGAAAAAGCCTTGGCGGGTCTCGGCCGGGACCTGCCGTCCACGGGCCGGCTATCGCCCGACGGCGTCGAGATCGCGATCACCGCGATTCGCCGGTTCCGCGCCCTGCTGGACGGCTGGCGGGCCGAGGACGTCACAGCAGCGGCCACCGCCGCCGTGCGCGACGCCGCCGATGGCCCGGCCTTCCTGAAGCGCATCCGTGAAGAGACCGGTCTTACCGTCCGCGTCCTGACCGGCGAGGAAGAGGCCCGCTACGCCGCCCTGGGGGTGATCGCCGGCCAGCCGGATGCTCAGGGGGTGGTCGGTGACCTGGGCGGCTCCAGCCTGGAGCTGGTGCGGCTGAACGGCGCGGCGCCGGACAATGGCGCCACCCTGCCGCTCGGCCCCTTCGCCCTGGGCGCGCCGCGACCGCTCGACGTCGAGCGCACCAGCCGCCTGATCGACAGCGCGCTGGCGCCGCACGCGGAGCGCTTCGCCACCCGCCACTTCCACGCGGTAGGCGGCGCCTGGCGGAACCTGGCGCTATTCCACATGGAGCTGCACGACTATCCCCTGCACGTGGCCCATCAGTACGAGATGAGCCGCGCCGACGCGCTGGACGTCTCGCGCTTGGTCGCCCGTCAGTCGCGCACCTCGCTTGAGCGCATGCAGGGGCTTTCCAAGAAGCGGATCGAGACCCTGCCCTACGCCGCCGTGGTGCTGGAGGCGTTGATCGATCGGCTAGGCGTGGAGCGGGTGACGGTCTCGGCCTTCGGCGTCCGCGAGGGCCTGCTGCTGGAGGCCATGGAGCCCGAGGTCCGCAAGCGCGACCCGCTGATCGAAGGCTGCGAGGCGCTCACCGCCGCGCGCGGCCATTCCTCGGAGCTGGGCGGGGCGCTGGAGGCCTGGCTGACGCCGGCCTTCGAGAAGCTCGGCCCGGTGTTCGAGGGGCGCGATCCGGTGCTGCTGGCCGCCGCCTGCCGCCTCGCCGACCTCGGCGCGCGCCTGCACCCCGACCATCGGGCCGACCTGGCCTTCGAGCAGGTGCTGCGCGCGCCGATCGCCGGCATGAATCACCCGGAGCGCGCCTTCCTGGCCAGCGTCGCCTTCGCCCGCCACACCTCGGCCAGCACGACGCCGGAGGCCGACGCCATCGCCCGCATCATCGGCGCCGAGCGCCGCCAGCGGGCCAAGGCGCTGGGCGCCGCCATCCGCCTGGGCTGCGACCTCTCCGGACGCAATCCGCGCCTGCTGGAGAAATCGAGCCTCTCCACCCAGGGCGACCGGCTGATGCTCACCGCCGCCGTCGGATGGGAAGACATGCTATTGGGCGAACAGACCGCCAAGCGCGCCCAGACCCTGGCCTCGGCGCTGAAACTGAAACTCGAACTAGGCTGACCTGACCCCATGCAGATCCTGATGACCAAGGCCGCGTCCGAACGCGTGCGCGGACGCGTGGCGACCCTCGCGCCGGACGCCGAAATCGTCACCGCGGTCACCGCCGAGCACTACGAACTGGCGGGCCGGCCCATCGACAAGGACGCTATCAACCCGGAGGTGGTCTGGCTCAGCCTCGACAGCTATGCGTCCGGGACCCTGGGCGCGCTCTATGGCCGGCTGATGAAAGCGCAGGCCCCGCGCTGGACCCAGATCATGGCCGCCGGCATCGACAATCCGATCTTTCGCAACATCCTGGAAAAGGGCGTGCGGCTTTCGAAGTCGAGCGCCCAGGCCACGCCGATCGCCGAATATGTGGTCGCCCATGCGCTCAGCCTGCAGGTCCCAATCAACCAGGCGGCCGCCCTTCAAGCTCGGCGCGAGTGGACGTCCACGCCCTACCACGAGGTCGCCAGAACCCGTTGGCTGATGGCCGGCTTCGGCAATATCGGGAATGAAATCGCCAAGCGGATCAAGCCTTTCGGCGTTCATCTTACCGTCGTTCGGCGCAGCCCCACGGCTGAAGGCGACCTGGTGGATCAGGTGATCACGCTCAACCAGATGGCGGCCGAACTGCCGGAGGCTGACGTGGTCGTGCTGGCCTGCGCGCTCAACGACGAGACGCGCGAGATGTGCGACGACGCGTTTTTCAAGGCGATGAAACCCGGCGCGATCCTGATCAACATCGGCCGCGGCGGGCTCATCGACGAGGACGCGCTAAGAGCGGGGCTGGACCGCGACCAGCCGGCCCACGCCGTCCTCGACGTCTTCCAGACCGAACCCTTGCCGGCCGACAGCTGGTTCTGGGATCACCCGAAGGTCCGGGTCACCGCCCACACCTCCAACTCTGGGGACGGCAACCTCGACCGGGGCGACGCGCTGTTCCTGGAAAACCTGCGCCGCTATCTCGCCAACCTGCCGCTGCTCAACGAAGCGGACCCCAGCGAAGTGGGCCTGCCGGCGCGCGCCTGACCGGCCGGTGAAGGCGCCGGCCCCATAGCAAGAGGGCGGCGCCTCGGTTTCCCGGAGCACCGCCCTCTCAAACCAGATCCGTTGGGGGACCTGAGCGTTCAAGGTCGGAGAGAAGCTTCGTTCTGCTGGGTCGCCCCAGCCGCACTCTGCGTCGTCTTCGGTGTCCCCTGGGATCGTAGGGATCGAGGTTGCCCTCAATCCTTCGTGGCCCCGGGAGCCTCCTGCCCGCTCTGCTTCCCGGTCACCCGGTCCGCCGCGCCGCAGTTCCTCTCGGCAGATCCAGAATTGCGCATGGCTCCGGCGAGCGCAACGGGTGCGCCGAAGCCGGCTGTGCGCGCTTGCCGGCACAGGTGGTGGACGGCTTGTGGAGAAGCCTGGGACGGCGCCGGAAAGCCATGCAAAATCAGGGCCCCTGGGTTGTCCTCAGGAACACGCGAGACAGGGCTCCCCGGGCAAAGAGAAGAAAACCACGAACCCACGCGAACACGCCCCAGAAACCGCCCCGGAAACCGCCCGGCCGCAGGCCAAGTCCCGACAGTCCCGAACGCGAAAATTGTAGCCGTCCGCCGTTCCGCGGGCAAAGCGCGTTCGTGGTGTTCGTGTGGGTTCGTGGTTCAGTCTTAACGGCCGCTAACGCGGCGACTTGACGGCGGGCGCCTCAGTCCGCGACAGCCGCCTTGGGCGCTCGGCGGACTTCGACGACGCGCACGCGGGCGCCGTCCAGCACCAGAGCCAGTTCGCCGCGCTTCAGCCTGAGCGCGTCCTCGCCGAACGCCTCACGCCGCCAACCCTTGAGGGCGGCATTGTCGCTTTCGTCGTCGTTGGCGATCTGCTCCAGGTCGGAGACGGTGGCGATCAGCTTGGACGCGACACCCGCCTCCTCCGCCCGGGCCTTCAGCAGCACCTTCAGAAGCTCGACCACGGCGCCGGCGGCCGGGGACGGCGAGGTGCGGCTGCGCTCGACCACGGGCGCGTAGGCCTCGGGGTCCTTCAGCGCCTCGCGGATGGCGATCAGCAAGTCGGGGCCGAAGCGCGAGCCCGAGAAGCCCTTGGGCACCGAGCGCAGCCGGTCGAGTTGGTCGGCGTCGATCGGCGCCTGGGTCGCGACCTCGTCGATCGCGTCATCCTTCAGGATACGGCCACGCGGCTGGTCGCGCATCTGGGCGGTGCGTTCGCGCCAGGCGGCCACGGCCTTGTAGACCGCCATATATTTCGCCGTGTGCTTGCGCGGGCGCAGGCGCTTCCAGGCGTTTTCCGGCTCGACGTCATAGATCGCCGGATCGGTGAGGTTGGCCATCTCGTCGGTGACCCAGCCCAGACGGCCTTCCTTCTCCAGCCGCTCGCGCAGGATCGGATAGAGCGAGGCCAGATGGGTGACGTCGGCCAGCGCATAGGTCAGCTGGTTGTCCGACAGCGGCCGGCGCGCCCAGTCGGTGAACCGGCTGGACTTGTCGAGTTCGATCTTCAGCATCTGGCGGACCAGGGCGTCATAGGCGATCTGCTCGCCGAAGCCCGCCGCCATGCCCGCCACCTGGGTGTCGAACAGCGGCACCGGCATGGCCTTCAGGTTGTTGAAAATCTCGACGTCCTGCCGCGCGGCGTGAAACACCTTCAGGATCGAGGCGTCCCGCATGATCTCCAGGAACGGCTCAAGGTCGAGCCCCTCGGCCAGGGGATCGATGCACGCCTCCGCGCTGCCCGCGGCGGCCTGAATCAAACACAGCTTTGGCCAATAGGTCGTCTCGCGCATGAACTCGGTGTCCACGGCGACGAAGGGCTGGCCTTTGAGCTTGTCGCAAAACACCGCCAGTTCCGCGGTGGTCGTAATCGGCATCATCGATTAGCTATAGCCCGGCGAGGCGGCGAGTCTGCAAGCCCGCTTTGACCGACCTGCATATTTCTCTTCCGAAGGCGTCCCATGACCGAGCGGCCCAACGGCCTCACCTATGCGCAGGCCGGCGTCGATATCGACGCTGGCAACGCCCTGGTCGAGCGGATCAAGCCGCTGGCCAAGTCCACGCGCCGCGCGGGCGCTGAGGCGTCCCTGGGTGGTTTCGGCGCGCTCTTCGACCTGAAGGCGGCGGGCTATGACGATCCCCTGCTGGTCACCACGACGGACGGGGTGGGCACCAAGCTGAAGGTCGCCATCGAGACCGGCATCCATGACACCGTCGGCATCGACCTGGTCGGCATGTGCGTCAACGACCTGCTGGCCCAGGGCGCCGAGCCCCTGATGTTCCTGGACTATTACGCCACCGGGAAGCTCGACGTTGACGCCGCCGCCGCGGTGGTGGCCGGCATCGCCGAGGGCTGCCGGCAGGCCAATTGCGCGCTGGTGGGCGGCGAGACCGCCGAGATGCCCGGCATGTACGCTGACGGCGACTACGACATGGCGGGCTTCTGCGTCGGCGCCGTCGACCGCGACAAGGTGCTGCCGCGCCTGGGCGACCAGAAGCCGGGCGACATCCTGGTGGGCCTGGGCTCCACCGGCCCGCACTCCAACGGCTATTCGCTGGTCCGCCGCATCGTCGAGCGCTCCGGCCTCGCCTGGGACGCGCCCGCGCCGTTCGCTGAAGGCCAGACCCTGGCCCAGGCGCTGCTCGCGCCCACGCGCATCTATGTGAAAACCGTCCTGCCGCACCTGAAGGCCGGCCGCATCGAGGGCCTGGCGCACATCACCGGCGGCGGCCTGATCGAAAACCCGCCGCGCGCCATCGCCGAGGGCCTGGTGGCCCGTTTCGACTGGAACGCCTGGGTGATGCCGACGGTCTTCGCCTGGATGCAAGAGGTGGGCGGCGTCTCGGACCTCGAACTGCGCCGCACCTTCAACTGCGGCGTCGGCCTGATGCTGATCGTCGACCCGCACCAGCTGCCCGACGTGCTGGAAGGCCTGGTCCGCGACGGCGAGGACGCCTTCGTCATCGGGGAGCTGGCGAAGGCTTAGCCCAGCCGAAACGCCAGCACGATAGCGCCGAACAAGAGATAGAACCCGGCCATCGCGGCCAGGAACACGCGGCTGACCATCCCGCGCCGGAACGCCAGGAACATCGCGGCCACCGCCATCGCCGTGACCCCGGCGGCGACCAGCAACGATCTGTCGAGGATCCAGGGTGTGAAGAACAGGCCGAGCGCCGTCGGCACCGTCGCCTGGATCATCATCGCCCCGGAGATGTTGGCCAGCGCCAGGCGGTGCTTGCCCTGGCGCACCCAGATGATGGCGTTGAGCGTCTCCGGAAGCTCGGTGGCGATGGGGCTGAGCAGCAGGGCCAGGAGCTGTGGCTTGATGCCTAGGATGGGCCCCAGCTTGTCGAGCTGCATGACGAACAGGCGTGAGGCGAGGAAGATCACCACCAGGGCGGCCACCGTCTGGAAGACCGCCGCCCAGGTCGGCGGGATGTCCAGGCGCGGCGCGAACTTCAGGCGCTCAAGTTCATGGTCCTCTTCCTCGGCCTCCCCGCGCATCTCCTTCCAGAAATAGGCGGCGTAGGCGGCCAGGAAGAGCGCGCCCAGCCACGGCTTGATCGCGAAGGCCACAAGGCCCAGCGCGATCTTCGCCGCGAAGATCGCCAGGAACCAGCCCTGGTCGCGGCTGAGACGCTTGAAGTCCGCCCGGATCGCCTCAGTCCGCGGCAGGCGCATCCGGCAGAGGATCAGCACCACGCCCACCGTCGCGTAGGCGATCGTCGAGAGCACCAGCGGCCCGCCCAGGGCCGCGCCGACGCCGATCTGCTTCTGCGCGGCCGTCACCCCGAACACCACGGCCACGAAGGTCACCACGCTCTCCGGCAGGGCCGTGCCGAACGCCGCCAGGATGGAGCCCGTCGCCTGCTGGCCCACCGCGAACTTGCGGCCGACCCACTCGACGCCGTTCACGAACACCTCGCAGGCGAGATAGATCACCACGGCGGAGCCAAGCAGCAGGACGATCGTCGCGGCCAAGGAATTCATCGGATCACTTCAGGGGCTGGACGCACAGGCCAAGGGATCGGCGCCCTCGCCCAACCCAGGACGAACGCCGAACCCATTGGTCTCACCAGGTCCGATTGGACTGCCCGCGCCATGGCGAATGCCAGGTGTGTTGACGCGGGTGCCTCTGGATACGAGGCCGGCTACTCCCCAAAGAGTGGATGAACTTTAAGCGCCCGCTCCGGCGGGTCAACGGGCAAGCTAGCGC
Organism: Alphaproteobacteria bacterium; assembly: GCA_025359785.1. Taxonomy (GTDB): domain Bacteria; phylum Pseudomonadota; class Alphaproteobacteria; order Caulobacterales; family Caulobacteraceae; genus Phenylobacterium. The sequence goes on from JANYET010000014.1 coordinate 103,329, forward strand.
AGGCTGGCGTTGATCGCGTCCAGGGCCTTGGCGCCCGGCACCAGGGCGGCGCCATCGAGCGCATTCAGCGGGGTGGCGACCGTGTCGAGGGCGTCGTGCAGGTCGCCGGCTTCCGGATCGACGTAGAGCAGACCGGTGACGATCTCGCCCTGCGCCTGGCGCGACTGCAGGAAGCCCAGCGCCGCGGCCCGGTCGCTCGGGTCGTAGAGCTCGGCCAGCTTGTGCAGCGAGAGCACCGAGCCGTCGTGCTGGGTGACCATCACGGTTTCGCCGGGCGCATAGTCGACCTTGATCGAGGCATGGGCCGGGATCAGGTCCAGCCGGTTCACCGCCTCGTTGTGCTCGCGCACATAGTCGAAGCTCTTGGTGGACCCCACGTGGTTGTTGAACTGCACGCACGGGCTGATGACATCGATGAAGGCCGCGCCCTTGTGGGCCAGGCCCGCCTTGATCAGCGGCACGAGCTGGGCCTTGTCGCCCGAGAACGAGCGACCGACGTAGGTCGCGCCCAGTTGCAGGGCCAGGCCCACCAGATCGATGCCGGCGTCGTGGTTGACCACGCCCTTCTTGGACTTCGAGCCCTTGTCCGACGTCGCCGAGAACTGGCCCTTGGTCAGGCCATAGACCCCATTGTTCTCGACGATGTAGAGCATGTTGACCCCGCGCCGCACGGCGTGGGCGAACTGGCCGAGGCCGATCGAAGCGCTGTCGCCATCCCCCGAAACGCCCAGGTAAATCAGATCCTTGTTGGCAAGATTTGCGCCGGTCAGGACCGACGGCATACGGCCGTGCACGGTGTTGAAGCCGTGGCTAGCGCCCATGAAATAGTCCGGCGTCTTCGACGAACAGCCGATGCCGGAGAGCTTGGCGATCCGGTGCGGCGGCAGGTTGAGCTCAAAGGCCGCCTGGATGATCGCCGAGGAGATCGAGTCGTGGCCGCAGCCCGCGCAGAGCGTCGAGACCGAGCCCTCATAGTCGCGCCGGGTGAACCCGCGCGCATTGGTCGGCAGGTTCGGGTGATGCAGTTGGGGCTTCAGGATGTAGGTCATTGCGCCGCCTCGCTCCGGCCCAGGGTCAGCATCTGGCCGATCTGGCCGGCGATGAACCGCGCGGTGATCGGCGTCCCGTCATAGTGCAGCACCGGCACGATCTTGCCGGGATCGATCTCGCCTTCGTTGACCAGCAGGGTCCGAAGCTGGGCGTCACGGTTCTGCTCGACCAGGAAGACCCGGTCGTGGGCCGCCACGAAATCATAGACCTCGTCTGAGAACGGAAAGCCCCGCACCCGCATGGCGTCCAGGTGATGGCCCTGCCCCTCCAGGTGCTCCAACGCCTCCAGCATCGAGGGTGTCGAGGAGCCGAAGTAGATCACGCCGTCGCTGACCTTCTGATTGGGGGTTTTGCGCTTGGCGTCCTGGCGGATCGGCGCCGGGATCAGGGCCTTGGCGGTCTCGAACTTGCGCAACAGGCGCTGCATGTTGTCGACATAGACCGCGCCCTCTTCCGAATAGCGCGCATAGGGGTTGCGCGAGGTGCCGCGGGTGAAATAGGCGCCCTTGTTGGGGTGCACGCCGGGATAGGTGCGGTACGGGATGCCGTCGCCGTCCACATCCTTGTAGCGGCCGAAATCGGCGCCGGCCTCGAGTTCGTCGTGGGTCATCACCTTGCCGCGATCGAGCTGGCGTTCATCGTCCCAGGCAAACGGCGTGGTCAGCCACTCGTTCATGCCGATATCGAGGTCGAGCATCACGAAGATCGTGGTCTGCAATCGGTCAGAGAGATCGAAGGCCAGCGCGCCGAACTCGAAGCATTCGCCGGGATCGGCCGGCAGCAGCATGGGATGCTTGGTGTCGCCGTGGCTGGCGTAGGCCGCCCCGATCAGATCCGCCTGCTGGGTCCGCGTCGGCATGCCGGTGGAGGGTCCGCCGCGCTGCACGTCGAAGATCACGGCGGGGATTTCGGCGAAATAGCTCAACCCGATAAACTCGGTCATCAGCGAGATGCCGGGACCCGAGGTGCAGGTGAAGGCGCGCGCGCCATTCCAGCCCGCGCCGACCACGATGCCGATCGAGGCGATTTCATCCTCCGCCTGAACGATCGCATAGCGCGCCTTGCCGTCCGGATCGGTGCGCAGGTCTTCACAATAGCGGGTGAAAGCCTCGGCCAGCGAGGTGGACGGGGTGATCGGATACCAGGCGCAGACCGTGGCCCCGCCATAGACCGCGCCGAGCGCCGCGGCGGCGTTGCCCTCGACGAAGATGCGGTCGCCAACCTTGTCGGATTTCCGGACCTGCAACCGCAGTGGCTGGTGGTTGGCCTTCACGTAGTCGAGGCCGACATGCAAGGCCGCGACGTTGGCGTCGATCAGCTTCTGACGGCCGGAAAACTGCTCCGAAAGGATCGTCTCGATCACCGCCGGGTCGATGCCCAGAAGGCCCGCGAGCGCGCCCAGATAGACGATGTTCTTGAACAGCTGGCGCTCGCGCGGCAGCGCGTAGCGGTCGTTGCACATCGCCGTGAGCGGCACGCCCACGACGGTTACATCCTCGCGGAACCTGCCCGGCGGCAAGGGCTTGGTGGAATCGTAGAACAGGAAGCCGCCGGGCTCGATCTCAGCCAAATCCTTGTCCCAGGTCTGCGGGTTCATGGCGACCATCAGGTCGACGCCGCCGCGCCGGCCGAGATACCCGGCCTCGGTGACCCGCACCTCGAACCAGGTCGGCAGGCCCTGGATGTTCGACGGGAAGATGTTCCGCGCCGCCACCGGTACGCCCATCCGCAGGATCGACTTGGCAAACATGCCGTTGGCGCTGGCCGACCCGGACCCGTTCACATTGGCGAACTTGACCACGAAGTCGTTGATCACCAGCCCAGACGTGGTCGCCTCGCTCGCCGCCGCTTCTTCCTTCACCGGGACTGACATGCCGCCCCCGCGTGGGTCATTTCCAGGGTGAAGCGCTGCATGTCCCAGGCGCCGGTCGGGCACCGCTCCGCGCAGAGGCCGCAGTGCAGGCAGACGTCCTCGTCCTTGACCATCACCCGGCCGGTGCCGAGCGCTCCGGAGACGTAGAGATCCTGATCGAGATTGAGCGCCGGGGCTTTCAGCCGCGTCCGCAGATCGGTTTCATCGGTTTCGACGGTAAAGGTGATGCAGTCGACCGGACAGATGTCCTCGCAGGCGTCGCATTCGATGCAGAGGTTGTCGGCGAACACCGTCTGGACGTCGCAGTTCAGGCACCGCTCGGCTTCCTTGTAGCCGGTGGCCGGGTCGAACCCGAGTTCGACCTCCATCTTCACGTCCTTCAGCACCACGGCCTTCTCGCGCTGCGGCACGCGGTAGCGGCGGTCGTTGGCGATATCGTTGTCGTAGCTCCACTCGTGGATGCCCATCTTCTGACTGACCAGCGAGAAGTCCGGCGGTGGGCGCTCCGTCACGTCCTGCCCCTGGCAGAACTTGTCGATCGAGACGGCCGCGTCGTGGCCGTGCGCCACCGCCCAGATGATGTTCTTGGGCCCAAACGCCGCGTCGCCGCCGAAGAAGACGTTCGGGATCGTCGACTGCATGGTGATGGTGTCGACCTTGGGCATGTCCCATTCGTCGAACTCCATACCGATGCCGCGCTCCATCCAGGGGAAGGCGTTCTCCTGGCCCACGGCCACCAGCACATCGTCACAGTCGTAGTGCTCGTCGGGCTCGCCCGACGGGACAAGCTTGCGGCGGCCCTTCGCGTCGATCTCGGCCCTGACGACCTCGAACCAGACACCGGTCAGCTTGCCGGCCTCGTGGGTGAAGGCCGTGGGCACCCGGAAGTTGAGGATCGGGATATCCTCGTGGATCGCGTCTTCCTTCTCCCACGCGGACGCCTTCATCTCCTCGAAGCCGGAGCGGACAATCACCTTGACGTCCTCGCCGCCGAGCCGCCGCGAGGTGCGACAGCAGTCCATGGCGGTGTTGCCGCCGCCCAGCACGATCACTCTGCGACCAATTTTTTCGATGTGGCCGAAGGAGACCGAGGACAGCCAGTCGATACCGATGTGGATGTTGGCGCGGGCCTCCTCGCGTCCGGGCAGGTCGAGGTCGCGCCCGCGCGGCGCGCCGGAGCCGATGAAGATCGCGTCGTAGCCTTCCGCGAGCAGCGCCTTCAGGCTGTCGATGCGCTCGCCCAGCCGCAACGTCATGCCGAGGCCGGTGATGTAGCCCACCTCTTCATCGATGACGCTTTCGGGCAGGCGGAAGCGCGGGATCTGACTGCGGATCATGCCGCCCGCCTTGGCGTCGCCGTCGAACAGGGTGATCTCGTAGCCGAGGGGCGCGAGGTCGCGGGCCACCGTCAGCGAGGCGGGGCCGGCGCCGATCATCGCCACCCGCTTGCCGTTGCTCTTGTCCGCCGGGGCCGGCAGCCTGGCGGTGATGTCGTCTTTGTTGTCGGCCGCGACCCTCTTCAGCCGGCAGATGGCGACCGGCTCCTCCTCGACGCGGCCTCGACGGCACGCCGGCTCGCAAGGGCGGTCGCAGGTCCTGCCCAAAATGCCTGGAAAGACGTTGGATTTCCAATTGACCATATAGGCATCGGAGTAGCGGCCATCCGCGATCAGGCGGATGTATTCCGGCACCGGGGTGTGCGCGGGGCAGGCAAACTGACAATCCACGACCTTGTGAAAGTAGTCGGGAGTCCACGCACTCGTACGTTGCAAAAGCTTAGGTCCCTTCCCGCGACGCTCTTATTCGATCGGCGACAAGCGAGGCTCTGCATGCGAAGGGCGCGGGCGGAGCAAGGCTTGGGCCGGCGCGATGCGGCGTTCTGCGAGCAGGTTAGGCCTCGTTCGACGCTCTCGCCAAGTCGATTCCTGATCGATGTTCGGTTGCGTCAGGCGGTTTGGCCGCGAATCCGGTTTCAGCTTCCCTAGCGGCGCCTCAAGCGAACGTGAGTCCGCTCGCAGGAATTCTGGGAGGCGGCCACATTGCTTAATGGTAACCTAATGTCCTGAGCCTTTCCCGCTGAGGGCCTGGGAGAACCGCCATGACCACGCCGCACGACGTCGTCTCAGCATCCGAAACCCTCAGCCCGGCGTCCGTCGGGCACGACGACGAACCGGGCGCCGCCAGCCCCTTCCAGGAAATCAACGAACGCCGCGCCCGCGTCGAAAACGCCGAGCTGCTGGCCCACCTGCGCGGGCTCTGAGCCACCACGCACTGGCATCCCGGTTTCGCGGAGCGAAGACCGGGACCTATCGGCTCGATTTCATCAGGGTGGACGACGGTGTCGCCGTGGCGCGTTAGCCCGAGCCCCCCGCGCAAGGGGCCCGGACAGCCGTCTGCGCGGCTTCCGGGATGACACGCGGTGGTGGAGGCTAGCTCCCGTAAGCCACCCTCAAGTCTTCGCCTTGTCTCAGCTCCGCACCGTCGACCTCAGACGTCAGTCAGACTTCTTCTTGGCCGCGGCCTTCTTGGCGGGCTTGGGCGCGTCGTCGTCGCCGTAGCCCGCGGGCAGGTCGTCGTCCTTCATCAGCTCGTCCTTGGAGACCTTGGTGTCCTTTACCTTGGCCTTCTCGACGATCAGATCGACGACCTTGTCCTCGAAGATCGGCGCGCGCAGTTGTGCCTGGGCGTTGGGGTTCTGGCGGAAGAGATCGAAAATCTGCTGCGCCTGGGGGCCGTACTTCATGGCCTCCTGACGCATGGCCTCGCCCAGTTCCTGTTCGGTGACCTGAACATTGTTGGCGCGGCCGATCTCGGCCAGCACGAGGCCCAGGCGCACCCGGCGCTCGGCGATCTTGCGGTATTCTTCCTTGAGCTTCTTGTCGGACTTCTTGCTGTCCTCCGGCGGCAGCTGGCCGGCTTCCTTGTCCTGCTCCACCTGTTGCCAGATCGCGGCGAACTCGGCCTCGACCATCTTGGGCGGCAGGGGGAAGTCGTGCTTGGTGTCGAGCTGGTCAAGCAGGGCGCGCTTCAGCTTGAAGCGGCTCGCGCCGGCATATTCCTTCTCGAGATTGCCCTTCAGCAGCTCGCGCAGCTTGTCGAGATTCTCGATGCCGAGGCGCTCGGCGAAGGCGTCGTCGGCCGGCGTCTCGACCGGGCCCTTCACGTCCTTCACCTTGACCTCGAAGATCGCCTCTTTGCCCTTCAGCTCCTCCGACTGGTAGTTTTCCGGGAAGGTCACCTTGACCTCGACGTCGCTGTCGGGTTTGGCGCCGACCAGCTGTTCTTCGAAACCCGGGATGAACTGGCCGGAGCCTAGCACCAGCTCGGCGTCCTGCGCCGCGCCGCCGGCGAAGGCCACGCCGTCCAGCTTGCCCAGGAAGTCGATGACCACCATGTCGCCGTCCTTGGCCTTCACGGTCTTACCGGTCTTGCTCTCATAGGTGCGGTTCTGCTTGGCCAGCTCGGCGACCGCCTCATCGACTTCCGCCGTCGTCGGCTCATAGACCGGACGCTTCAGCGACAGCGTCGAGACGTCCACCGGTTCGAAGTCCGGCATCACGTCGACGGCGATCTCATAGGCTAGGTCCGCCTTGCCATCGACGACCGCGTTCATGTCGCCCTCGGGCTTCAGGTCCGGGTCGCCCGCGGGGCGCAGCTTGTGATCTTCGAGCACCTTCTGGGTGGTCTCGTTGAGGGTCTTTTCGATGACTTCGCTCATCAGCGCCTTGCCATAGAGGCGGCGCACGTGGGCGGTCGGGACCTTGCCGGGACGGAATCCCTTGATGTTCAGGGTCGGCGTGACCTCGGCGATCCGGGCGTCCAGCGCCTCGTTCAGATCGGCGGCAGGCACCGTCACGCCGAACACCCGGCTCAGGCCTTCGTTAGATTTTTCAACGATCTGCATCGACATTTTCGAACTTCCGGACGCCGCGCGGAGATGCGCTTAGCGGCCGCCTAAAGAGGTGAAAACCAAGCCCGCCGAGGGTCCCGGCGGAGGGCGGCGGTTATGTCACGCGTAAGGCGCTCGTCCAAGAGCAAACGCGGGACCTCTCCTGCGAAGCCCGCAACGGCGAAGCAAGATGGTGCGGATGAGAGGACTCGAACCTCCACGCCTTGCGGCGCTGGAACCTAAATCCAGTGCGTCTACCAGTTCCGCCACATCCGCCTGTCTGGAGCCCTTAGCTGGGAAGGTCTGCGCGGCCAAGGCTCGATATTGCAAGGCCAGCGCAACCCAGGGCTAGACTCTCGAAAATCATCTCGGCAAGATTGTATCTGGGCAATCGGGGTAAACCACCATGGTCGATGCGACGCTGCTGCCGGCGATCACCGCCACGGTCCGCGCAAACGAGATCGGGGCCGGCACACCCTACGAGCTGGAATATGCCCGCAAGGACAAGAGCGGCGCGAGCTTCGGCTTCATGCAAGGCGACACAAATGCCAACGCGCTGGCCCGTCAAACGCTACAGGATGTGTGCGCCGCCGCGAACGTCGACCCCGCGGCCGCGAGCCGTATCCTGACGGCCGTCTGCCGAGGGCTGCCGCACGGCAACCCGCTGAACCCCTCCGACACCGCGACAGCGAACGGCGCGCTGGCGTCCGCGGCGGGACGGCCTCTGGTCGACGCCATGGACCTCACCCTGATGCAGCGGGTGCTGAACGACCTTGACCGCTGTATCGCCGCGGCGGCGACGCGCGGCCAGACGCTCTCCGGCGTGGCGCATCTCTTCATCGTCCCCTGGATCAACATGACCGGCGCGCCGAACACCCTGATGACCTGGCTGAAGGGGATCCCCATCAACGGGATCCCCGCGCCAGCCGGCCCGGAGGTCGAGGGCGACGAGGTGTCGGCCTATCTGCACTCCCAGACCTATTTCCAGAACAACCCGAAGAATTTCAAACACTACGTCGAGGCCGTGAACACCGGCGCGCCTCTGCTGCCCTGACCGCTGGGTCAATGCGCGTCCGCAGGTGACAGCCGCCCCGCGCGCGGGCAGAACATCGCCATGCCCAAAGGCGTGCTCTTCGTCCACAGCAACTTCCCGGCCCAGTTCCGAGACCTGGCGCAGACACTACTGGCGCGCGGCGTGCGGTGCGCGGCGATCGGACAGAGCGCCGCCCCGGGGCTGCAAGGCGTGCCGATCGGCCGCTATGCCCTCGACCGCGGCACGACGCCGGGCATCTTCGACTTCGCGGTGCGCGCCGAGGCAGACCTGATCCGCGGCGCCGCCGCCCTGCGCATGGCCAAGGCGCTGCGGGACGCGGGCTTCGACCCGGCCGTGATCGTGGGCCATCCCGGCTGGGGCGAGACCGTCTTCCTTGAGGAAGTCTGGCCGGACGCCAACCGGGTGATGTTCGCCGAGTTCTTCTATCGCGGCCGGGGTCTCGACATCGACTTCGACCAGGAACTCTCCGCGGCCACCGAGGACGCGGTCCTGCGCGGCAAGGCGAAGAACGCAGTCATGACCCTGGCGCTCAGCGACGCCGACGTCATCGTGGCGCCCACCGAATTCCAGGCCTCGGTGCTGCCGCCGGTCTTCCGCCCCCTGGTGCGGATCATCCACGAAGGCGTCGATCTGGAGATGATCCGGCCAGGCCCCGCCGAGCCCTTCGCCCTGCCCGATGGCCGGACGATCGCGCCGGGAACCCCCACGATCACCTACGTCAACAATCATCTGGAGCCGATGCGCGGCCTCCACATCTTCGCGCGCGCCCTGCCCAGGCTGATGGCGCAGGTTCCCGACGCCCACGTGCTGGTGTTCGGCTGGGAGAACCCGCGCCCCTATGGCGGCCAGCCCCCGGAGGGCCGGACGTGGCGCGAGATCGCCTTCGAGGGCCAGGCGATCGATCCGGCGCGCCTGCATTTCCTCGGCAAGCGACCGCATGCCGACCTGTTGGCGGCGATGAGGCTCTCCGCCGCCCACGTCTATTACACCTATCCCTTCGTGCTCTCCTGGTCGCTGGTCGAGGCGATGGCCGCCGGCTGCTACGTCATCGGCTCGGACACTCCGCCGTTGCACGACGCGATCGAGGACGGCGTCAACGGCCGCCTCCTGCCCTTCTTCGATTCGGCCGCGCTTTCCGAGGCGATGATCCAGGCCTGCCGTGACCCACAAGCTTTCGCACCCCTGCGGCTCGCCGCGCGGGCCACGGCGGAAGCCAAGTTCTCCAACCGCGACGGGCGCGAGGCGTGGCTGGGGGTCCTGCGAGGGCTTGGCGTCGAGATTCCGGACGCCGACCTTCCCGCCTAGCCGCAGCGGATTTGCTTTATCCGGCCGGTCTCGGCGTCGAAGAAGAAATTCAGCCGCAGCGGATTGAAGTCCTCGGTCACCGGGCAGGTCGTGCAGGCCACCCGCTGACGGCGAGGATCGAGAGGCACGGGAATTTCGGTCCGCAGCTTGCCGACCAGGCGTTGCAGGTCCGCCGCGCCGCACTGGTCTCGCTCGGCGGTCTCCGGCCGCGGTATCGGAGAGCGGGGTTGCGGCATGGGCGTCGGCGAAGGGGCGAGCGACGGCGCCTCGATCGTCGGCGCGGCGGAGCCGGCTTCGGGCCGCATCGGATAGCTCGGCGCGCAGGCCGCGAGGCCCACCGCGAGGGCCAGGAGCGCCGCACGCCTCACGCCTGCTTCTCCCATCCCCGCGCCTGCTGCCGCCAATAGGAGACCGAAACGCCGCTGGCCTTGATCGCGCTCCATTGCGCCCGGGCGACCGCCAGCTGGGCCTCGTCGCCGCCATCGAATAGCACGACGCAGCGGGCAAACCCGCTCAGCTCGCCCGGCTCGGCGCCATCCACCAGGAACAGCGCGTCCGCGCCGTTGGGGTTCTCGAAGCCCGTGGTCAGCAGGATCAGCTGGCGGGCTGCGTTTGGCTCGTCGTCCGGCGCGTGCGGCAGGAAGCTGTCGTCGCGATAGGTCCAGAGCGCGGCGTCCAGGTGCGCCACGCGGTCCGGCTGGCGCACCCTCACCAGCGCCTTCCAGCCCCGCTGCAGGGTCTTTTCCAGGAGTTCCGGCAGCGCCTGCTCAAGGCCGGTGCGCTCCAGGTGGTAGAACCAGACCTCGGTGGCGGCGTCAGCCATGGCCGGGCTCCGCCAGGCGCGTCGCCAGCGATATCAGCGCGGCCGCCACGGGGTCCGGGTTGGTCAGCATCGCCAGATGATGCAGCGGAAGCCGCACCCGAGGCCAGCCGTATCGTCCGGCCGCCACGCCCTCGTCGTCATAGGCGCCGCTGAGTTGCAGGTAGGCGGCGGGGCCTGAGTAGCTCTCCGACGGAGCGGCCTCCTCGAAATAGACCAGCGGCAAGGGTTCCAGTTCAGCGATCAGGCTAGTGCGCTGGCCGGCGTCCGGGACGAGGCGTTCAAGGGCGCCGGGCGGCCACCATTCGTCCCAGGTCGGCAGATCGCCCATCAAGGCGCCGGCGCGCAGCCGCTGACGCATCTCGGCCGGCGCGGTGTCGAACCAGCTTCGCCCCGGATGCGGCAGGATCGCGTCACAGTAGACCACGCCGGCGACCCGACCGGGCAGCCGCGCCGCCAAGGCCGGGATCAGCGCGCCGGCGCCACTGTGCGCCACGAGCAGAAGCGCATCCGTCGCGCCGGCAAGCTTCGCCGCCAAGCCATCGGCCAGCGCTGGATAGAATCCCTCGGCGACGCCGGCGAGCCGCGGCCAGGTCGACGCCTCCACCGCATGGCCGCGTCGTTGCAGTTCGGCCGCGACCGGCCGCCAGGCCATCGGTCCCAGCAGCGGACTGTGCAGCAGAACGAAGCGTGGGGTCGCCATGGGCGGCGACTAGTCCTCGTACTTTTCCGCCACCATCCGGTTCAACAGGCGCACGCCATAGCCCGTGGCGCCATCCGGACTGGTGGGTGAGGTCGAGGGCTTGCGCCAGGCGGTGGCGGCGATGTCGAGGTGGGCCCACGGCACGCCGTTGGTGAAGCGCTGGATGAACATGGCCGCGGTGATCGAGCCGCCAGGCCGACCGCCGGTGTTCTTCATGTCGGCGATCATCGAATCGATGTTCTTGTCGTAGGCCGCCGGCAGCGGCATCCGCCACAGCGGCTCACCCTCGGTGTTGGACGCCGTGATCAGGCTGCCAGCCAGCTCTTCGTTGTTGGCGTAGCAGCCGGCCAGATCATGTCCCAGCGCGATGATGATCGCCCCGGTCAAGGTCGCCAGATCGACCATGAACTTCGGCTTGAAGCGATCCTGGCAGTACCAGACGGCGTCGGCCAGCACGAGGCGGCCCTCGGCATCGGTGTTGATGATCTCGATGGTCTGGCCGGACATCGACGTGAGCACATCGCCGGGCCGATAGGCGTTACCGTCCGGCATGTTCTCCACCAGGCCCAGGATGCCGATGGCGTTGACCTTGGCCTTGCGGCCCGCCAGCACATGCATCAGCCCCGCGACCGCGGCCGAGCCGCCCATGTCCCACTTCATGTCTTCCATGCCATCGGCCGGCTTGATCGAGATGCCGCCGGTGTCGAAACAGACCCCCTTGCCCACGAAGGCGATAGGCTGGGCCGACTTATCCGCCGCGCCGTTCCACCGGATCACCACCAGCTGGCTTTCGCGGATGCTGCCCTGGCCGACCGCCAGGAGAGAACCCATGCCGAGCGTCGTCATCTCGGGCTCGCCGAGGATCTCGACCTCCAGGCCCAGGCTCTCCAGCGCCTTCACGCGCCGCGCATATTCCGTCGGATAGAGGACGTTCGGCGGCTCGGACACGAGGTCCCGCGTAAAGCTCATCGCGTCGGCCAGCGCGGCATGCGGCGCGAAGGCCTTGAGCGCCGCATCGGCATCGCCCGCCACGACCTCGGTCTTGACGATTGAGGGCTTCTTGTCGGCCGGCTCCTTGGTCCGGTACTTGTCGAAACGATAGCTCGCCAGACGCACGCCCAGCGCCGCGCGGGCCGCCGGCTCCGCGCCGGTGTCCGGAAGCTCGATGCGCAACGTCGTCAGGCCCGAGGCCTTGACGGCGTTGTAGGCGGTGGCCGCGGCGTTCTCGACGCCCAGGCTGTCGAAGCCGGCCGGCTTGCCAACGCCGACCAGCACCAGGCGCGCGGCGTCCACGCCGGACGGCGCCAGGATGTCGAGCGTCTGGCCCTTACCGCCGGTGAACCGGCTGGCGGCCGCGGCCTGACCCAAGGCGCCCTCGAGCGCGGCGCCTTCGAAGACGATACGGGCCAAGGCGCTCTTCGGCGACAGGCCGGCGGTGGCGGCGACGAACTGGATATCCATGCGTGTCTCTCAGGTGACAAGGGCTGCCCACGACGGCCCGCGGGCGACGCCCGGCGGTTGTCTGATATGGCGACGCATGGTTTAGATCACCTCCGCGGCGGGGGCGCGGCAAAAACTCCCTGTGAGCCGTATTTCTTACCCATGCGCCTGATCGACCGATACCTGCTCCGCCAACTGCTCGGCCCCACAGTGCTGGCGACGGCGGCGCTGACGGCGGTCGCCCTGCTGAGCACGAGCCTGTCGAGCCTCGACTACATCGTCAACCAGCGACAGAGCGCGGCGGTGTTCCTGAAGATCACCCTGTTGGCCATGCCGCAGCTTACCAACCTGGTCCTGCCGATCGCCATCTTCGTTTCGGCGCTGGTGGCGCTGAACCGGCTGCATACCGAGCAGGAGATCGTCGTCTGTTTCGCGGGCGGGATGAGCCGCTGGCGGGTGATCTCGCCGGCCATGCGGCTGGCGTCCACCGTCGCCTTTCTGGCGCTCCTGATGAACTTGTGGGTGCAGCCGTTGGCCTACCGGACGATGCGCGAGGTGATGTTCGAGATCAAAACCGACCTGGCCGCGACCCTGGTGCGCGAGGGCGAATTCACCGAGCCTGTGCCGGGCCTGACCGTCTATGCCCAGAACGTCGACAGCAAGGGCGAGATGCATAACCTCTTCATCAACCAGGTGAAGGCGGATGGCTCGGTCTTCACCTACATGGCCAACTCCGGCCGCATCGTGAAGCGCGCCGGAGGCTCGGTGCTGATGCTTCACCAGGAATCGACCCAGGAATTCTCGCCCCGCGGGGTGCTGAACTATTTCACCAACGACGAATATCCGTTCGAGCTCGGCCAGCTGAACAACGACGACGCGATGGTCCACTACAAGCCGTCGGACCGCTATCTGCACGAACTGATCGCGCCCGACCTGCAGCAGGGCTGGGAGCAACGCAACCGCAAGGCCCTGCTCGCCGAGGGCCACTCACGGATCGCCTCCCCGCTCTACAATATCGCCGCCATGGCCATGGCGCTCACCGCCATCCTCGGCGGCGGATTCTCGCGGCTGGGCTATGCGCGGCGGATGGCGACGATCGGCGGCTTCGCGATCCTGGTCCGCATCCTGGGCTTCGTCGCCCAGTCGGCGAGTGAGGGGAACGTCTGGATCAATGTCCTGCAGTACGCGATCCCTCTGGGCGCCACGGCGCTGGCGCTGCGCAGCATCTTCCGCCAGCGGGTCAGCCGGTTCATCGACATCCGCCGCCGGCCGCACCAGATCGCGGGCGTGGCCGCATGAACCGCCTCGAACGCTATGTGCTGGCCCGCACTCTGGGCTCGGTCGCCGCGGCGCTGACGGTGATCTCGGCGATGATCCTGCTGATCCAGTTCGTGGACCTGTCGCGCACCATCGGCGTGCGCGCCGACGTCAGCGCGAGCGACATCTTCGGCCTGACCCTGCTCAAGTCGCCGGCGGTGATCGAGATCCTGCTGCCCTTCGTCTTCCTGGCCGGCGGAGTCGGCGCCTTCGTGAGCCTGAACCGCCGCAGCGAGCTGGTGGCCATGCGCGCCGCCGGCGTCTCGGCCTGGCGCTTCATCAGTCCCGCGGCGATGGCCGCCTTCGTGGCCGGTATTCTGGCGGTGACGGTGATCAACCCGGTTTCGGCAGCCCTCAACGCCCGCTTCGAGGCCGACCGCGCCAAGATCATGGCCAACTACCTGGGCGACGCGCCGAAGGACATCTGGCTGCGCCAGGGCGACGAGCACACCCAGATGGTGATCCACGCGACGGCCCGCGACACAGTTCAAGGTGAGGTGCGGCTGCGTAACGTCTCGCTGTTCGTCTACCAGAAGAACAAGGCCGGCCAGCCCGAGTTCAAGCGCCGGCTGGAGGCCTCCGAGGCGGTTCTGAGGCCCGGCTTCTGGCAACTGAAGGATGTGCGCGAAGCCACCGCCGGCGAAAGCTCGGTGCGCTCCGACAGCCTCTCGATTCGCTCGACACTGGACTCCGAAGCGGCCGTCGAGCGGTTCGCCTCGCCCACCGCCATCGCCTTCTGGCGCCTGCCGGCGGCCATCAAACAGACGGAGGATTCCGGCTTTTCCGCCTCCGGCTACCGTCTGAAATTCCAGCAGCTGCTGGCGACGCCGGTGATGTTCGCGGCCATGGCGGTCCTGGCCGCGGCCTTCTCCCTGCGGCTCGTGCGCCTGGGCGGACTGGCGAGCCTGGCCGGCGCGGGTGTGGCGCTGGGTTTCGTGGTCTTCTTTTTCAACGCCTTCTCCGGCGCGCTCGGACGCGCCGACATCATTCCGCTATTCGCCGCCGCCTGGGCGCCGGCCGTGGTCGCCCTGCTGTCTGGTCTCACCCTGCTCTGCTACACCGAAGACGGTTGAATCGTTCGCAAGCCCGGCTATGCATCCGCTCAGCAGCCTGGCCTGGGCGCGTCGCGATAAGGATCGGAAGTCCGAAGATGAGTCCGCGTCGGCGCGCGCTGCCCTCAGCCGCCCCCTTTTCTGCGGTCAAACGCACGCTGCTCACCGGCGCGGCGCTGGCGTTGCTTTGGCCTGCGGTGGCCATGGCCCAGACCCCGGACTCGCCGCTCGATCCGACCGGCCAGAACCCGCTGACCCGCAATCAGCGCGGCCAGATCCTCAACGAAACCCGCGAGCGCGACGCCCGCGCCAAGACCGCGGGCCCCGCCAGCACCGATGGATTGAAGCCCGGTGAGCTCTACATCGAGGCCGACCAGCTCGTTCGCGACGACAAGAACGGCGTCACCACCGCCGAAGGCTCCGTGGAGATTCGCTACGAGGACAGGACCCTTCGCGCCGACCGCCTGGTCTACAAGGAGCCGCCCCCGCAGCCCGGCGGACAGCCCAGAAGCCGTGACAAGACCACGCCGGCCCAAGGTGTGATTCGCGCCTACGGCCACGTCCAGGTGATCCACGACGACGGGTCCGTCGAATTCGCTGACCAGATGACGCTCGACGACAAGATGCAGGCCGGCATCGCGTTCGCCTTCTCCACGCGCATGAAGGACAAGCGCGCGAACCAGGAGGTTCTGATCGCCGGCGCCAGCGCGGTGCGGCGGTCCGAGGACATCCAGGAGCTCAACAAGGCGATCTACACACCCTGCGCCGTCTGCGTCGGCGACACGCCCAAGGAACCGACCTGGTCGATCTCGGCCGACCGGGTGGTGCAGGACAGCGTCCACCACCTGATCTACTACCGCCACGCCAAGATCCGGATTCTCGGCATCCCGGTGTTCTATTTTCCGGTGTTCTGGCACGCCGATCCGTCGGCGGAGCGGTCTTCGGGACTGCTGGCGCCACGGGTGGGCTTCAGCAGCCGCCGCGGTTTTTCCTACGACCAGCCCTATCTCTGGGTGATCAGCCCGTCCGCGGACCTGACGATCGCCCCGCAGATCAACACCCGGGCCAATCCCTTTGTGAACCTGCACTACCGGCAGGCCTTCACCACGGGCCAGATCGACATGCGCTTCGGCTACACCCACGAAGCCGACCTCGACGGCAAGGGCAACCGGTTCGGCGACAACACCAACCGCAGCTATGTGCTCGGCCGCGGCGCCTTCCACCTCGACGACAAGTGGCTGGTGGGCTTCACCGCGGAGCGCGCGTCCGATCCGCTGATCTTCGACAAGTACGACGTTGGCCGGATCTATGAGGCGCGCGGCCCCTATGTCGCCGATGACCGCCGGCTGATCAGCCAGGCCTACGCGATCCGGCAGGACGCCAATTCCTATGCCTCGATCGCCGCCTTCAGCATCCAGGGCCTGCGGCCGGGCGACAACAACCGCACCTTCCCGATCGTCGCCCCGGTTGTAGACGCCCGCTACGAGGCCCCGGGCGACGTGCTGGGCGGCCGCCTGCGGTTTACGGCCAGCGCGGTGTCGCTGACCCGCGACCAGTCGCCGGACAATGTCGCGCTGAAGCTGCCCGGCCTCGACTCCACCCGGGTCAGCGGCGGCCTCGACTGGCGGCGCATCTTCACGTCGGAATCGGGCCTGCGGGTCGAGCCCTTCGCCGACCTGCGCCTCGATGGCTATACGATGAGCGACATCGCGACCGGCGTCGGCAAGACCACGACCTCCCGGAATCAAGCCCGCGCGGTCGGCGTGGTCGGGGCAGACGTGTCCTACCCAATCTATCGCCGCTTCGGCGACTCGACGGTCGTGCTGGAGCCTCTGGTCCAGCTCGCCGCCTCGCCCAAGGTCGAGCAGGTCAGCCTCGGCCGCACCGCCGCCGGCAAGCCGATCTATCTGGACGAAGACTCCATTGCCTTCGAGTTCGACGAGACGACCCTCTTCCAGGCCAACAAATTCCCCGGCTACGACCTCTACGAGGATGGCCTGCGCCTCAATGTCGCCGGCCGGGGCTCGATCCTGTGGGACGATGGACGACGCGCCAGCCTGTTGATCGGCCGCAGCTTCCGCGACCGGGTCAACACCGTCTTTGCCCCCGGCTCCGGCCTGACCGGCCGCGCTTCGGACTGGATTGTCGCCGGCGACGCGCAGCCCTGGAGGGGCCTGTCCTTCTTCGCCCGGACCCGGCTCGACGCGGAAACCTTCGAGATCCACCGACTGGAGGCCGGCGCCAACGTCAATGTGAAATGGGGCTCCGGCTATATCCGCTACCTGTCGGACGACCAGGGCATCAACGGCGCCAAGGTCAAGAACGCCGACGTCGGGGGCGACCTGAACGTCACCCAACACTGGGGTGTCAGCGCCTACGGCAACCGCGATCTGATCCAGAAGGCCTGGGTCATCCGCGACGTCGGCGTGTTCTATAAGGACGACTGCATCCGGGTAGACGTATTCTACCGCCACGAGGACATCATCCTCGGACGCCTGGGAAGCAGCGACAGACTGTCCGTGCGCCTAACGCTCGCCACATTGGGCGCACCTCTTTATGGACGCTAGACATTGCGGCCGGACGCGGCCGAACGAAGGAATGAACTCATCCATGATGCCCGCGCGTAACGTCACGAGCCTTGGGGCGCGGGGCGCTTTGATCGCAACAGCGCTTTGGGCTGTCGCCCTGCCCTTGGGCGTCCACGCCCAGGCGCCGGCGCAGCCTTTGCGCGGCCAGGTCGGCGCGCCGCCGCCGGCCGCCTCGGCCCCGACAGCCTCGGCCTCGGCCGCCGCGTCGCCCGCACCAGCGCCCGCATCTGCGCCAGCGCCCTATACGGCCATGCGCCCATTGTCGGAATCGGTGGCGGCGATCGTCAACGACGACATCATCTCGACCTACGACCTGGCCCAGCGCATGCGCCTGCTGATCGCCACCACCGGCGTCCAGCCGACCCAGGACACCCTGCCCCAGTTCCAGCAACAGGCGCTGATCTCCCTGGTGGACGAGCGCCTGCAACTGCAGGAGTTGCGGCGGGTCGAAAAGGACCAGAAGTTCTCGATCGTCGCCAGCGACCAGGAAGTCGGCGAAGAGCTGAGCGACATGGCCCAGCAGAATCGCCTCAGCGCCGAGGCTTTCGTGGCCGCCCTGAAAAGCCAGGGCATCGACAAAGAAACCCTGTTCCAGCAGATTCGCGCCCAGATGAGCTGGCAGAAGTGGATTCGCGGCCGCTATGGCTCGCGCCTGCGGATCGGCGAAGACCAGATCAAGGCCACCCAGGCCCGCCTGATCGCCTCGGCCTCCAAGCCGCAGTACCAGGTGAGCGAGGTGTTCCTCGACGCCGGACGCACCGGCGGCATGGACCAGGCCATGAAGGGTGCGACCCAGCTGGTCGCCCAGCTGCAACAGGGCGCGCCGTTTGCCGCCGTCGCGCGCCAGTTTTCCGCCTCCTCCACCGCCGCGGCCGGCGGTGACGCGGGGTGGATCAGCCCTGGCGAGCTGCCCACGGAAGTCGATGCGACACTCGAAAAGCTGCGGCCGGGCCAGTTGTCGGCGCCCATCCCGGTGAAGGACGGCGTCTACATCATCTATCTGAAGGACAAGCGCTCGGGCTCCGGCCAGACGCTGATCAGCCTGAAGCAGGCCGCCATCGCCCTGCCCGCCACAGCCACGGACGCCGAGGTGGCCGCCGCGCGCGCCAAGCTCGAGGATGTCCGCGCGCAGATCAAGGACTGCAAGACCCTTGAGGCGACGGTGGGCAAGACGCCCGGGGTGATCGCCGGCGACCTGGGCGAAGCCGAGACCGCCGACCTGTTGCCGGAGTTCGCCGACGCGGCGAAGGCGCTGCAACCGGGCCAGCTCTCCCAGCCGCTGCGCACCAAGGTCGGCCTTCACGTCCTGGCGGTTTGCGGCAAGCGCGCGGCCGGCGCGGCGCAGGCCGATCACGACCAGATCGAAAGCCGGCTGACCGGCGAACAGCTCAGCATGATCGCGCGGCGCTACATGCGCGACCTGCGCAACTCCGCGACGCTGGAGTACCGCTAGGATGGCGGGGTGAAGCCAGGCCCGCTGGCGCTCACGCTCGGCGACCCGGCCGGCATCGGCCCGGAGATCATCGTCAAGGCGTGGACCGCGTTGCGCCACGGCGGACCGCCCTTTCTGGTGGTCGGCGACTATCAGGCCCTGGCCTCGGCCTCGGCCGGCGGCGCCTCGATCCTGCAGAAGGTCATTGCCCCCGCCGAGGCGCTCGACGCCTTCGAACACGCCCTGCCGATCCTCGACCTGCCGCTGCGCAGTCCCGTTATCGCCGGCCAGCCGTCGCCGGCCGCCGCGCCCGCGATTATCCAGTGGATCGAGACCGCGGTTGGTCTGGCGCTATCCGGCGCGGTCGCCGGCGTCGTCACCGCGCCGATCGCCAAGGCGCCGCTCTATGACGCCGGGTTCAAGTTTCCCGGCCACACCGAGTTCCTGGGCGAACTCACCGCCGCCGCCAATTTCGACGGCGCGCGTGGCCCGGTGATGATGCTGACGGCCGGCGGCCTGCGCGTGGCGCTGGTCACCGTCCACACGCCCCTCGCCAAGGTCTCCGGCCTGCTCAGCGTCGAGGCCATCGTCAACGCCAGCCTGGTGACCGCCCAGGCGTTACGGCGCGACTTCGGGATCGCCGAGCCCCGGCTGGCCGTCGCCGGTTTCAATCCGCACGCCGGCGAAGGCGGCGGCATCGGCCGCGAGGAGATCGATATCGTGGCGCCGGCGATCCGCGCGCTGGAGGACCTGGGCGTCAACGTCACCGGGCCGCATCCGGCCGACAGCCTGTTCCCGGCGGAGATGCGCGGTCGCTACGATGCGGCCATCTGCCTCTATCATGACCAGGCCCTGATCCCGGTGAAGATGCTCGACTTCTGGGGTGGCGTGAACGTGACCCTGGGATTGCCCATCGTGCGCACATCTCCCGACCATGGCACCGCCTTCGACATCGCCGGCCGCGGCCTGGCGCGTCCCGACAGCCTGATCGCCGCCATCAAGCTCGCCGACCAGCTCGCCCGAGCGCGAGCCGGTCAGGTCAGGGCGGCGTGAGCCTCGAAGACCTGCCGCCGCTTCGTGACGCCCTGGCCGAGCACGGCCTGCTGGCCAAGAAGGCCTTTGGCCAGCACTTCCTCCTGGACCTCAACATCACCCGCAAGATCGTCCGCCTGGCCGACGTCGCGCCCGGCGACCGGGTCATCGAGGTGGGGCCCGGCCCGGGCGGCCTGACCCGCGCCCTGCTGGAAGCCGGCGCCCAGGTGACCGCCATCGAGAAGGACCCACGCTTCCGCCCGCTGCTGGAGGAGATCGCTGCCGCCGCGGCGCCCGGCGCGCTGACGCTGACCTTCGCCGACGCGCTCACCGCCGACGAATCGGCGCTGATGGCCGGCGGACCGGGCCATGTGGTCTCCAACCTGCCTTACAACGTCGGCACTGCGTTGCTGATCAAGTGGCTGACCGGTCCGTGGACGCCGGCCTCCATGACCCTGATGTTCCAGAAGGAAGTCGCCCAGCGGATCGTCGCCCCCGTCGACGGCGACGCCTATGGCCGTCTCGCGGTGATCGCCCAGGCCACCTGCGACGCCGCCATCGTCATGGACGTGCCGGCCCGCGCCTTCACCCCGCCGCCGAAAGTCGAATCCGCCGTGGCCCGCCTGACGCCACGGCCCGACCGCCCCTCGCCCGCCCGCCTCGACGCCCTGCAGAAGTTGACCGCCGCGGCCTTCGGCCAGCGCCGCAAGATGCTGCGCGCCAGCCTCAAGGGCGTGGGCGGCGAGCCGTTGATCGAGGCCGCCGGTCTGAACCCGCAAGCGCGCGCCGAGACCGTGGACGTCGCGGGCTTCCTGCGGCTCGCCGACGCCTGGCTGGCGGCGCGCGGGCGCTAGACGCGGACGCCGACTGGCCGTCCTATGGGACCGCCGTCGGAGGGGGATACCGGATGCTGATCCTGTTGGGCGTGGCCGTGATCGTGGCGGGCTTCGCGCTGCGCCTCAATCCGCTGCTGGTGGTTGTAGCCGCGGCCCTGACCAGCGGCTGGTTCGCGGGTCTCTCGCCGCTGCAGGTGATCGCGGCCTTCGGCAAGGCGTTCAACGAGAACCGCTACGTCAGTATCGCCTATCTGGCGTTGCCCCTGGTGGGCGTGCTCGAACGCGCGGGCCTGCGCGAACGCGCCGCCGCGATCATCGCCGGCCTCAAGGGTGTGACCGCGGGCCGCTTCCTGCTGAGCTATATGGCGCTTCGCCAGGTCACCGCCGCCGTGGGGCTGGTCGCCATCGCCGGGCAGCCCCAGACCGTGCGGCCGCTGATCGCGCCGATGGCCGAGGCGGCCACCGAGGTTCACGACGGTCCGCCGGACCTTGCGGCGCGCTACGCCGTGCGCGCCATGGCCGCGGCCACCGACAATGTCGCGGTGTTCTTCAGCGAAGACGTCTTCATCGCCATGGGATCGGTGCTGCTGATGGTGGGCTTCCTGACCTCCAGCGCGATCGTGCTCGACCCGATCCACATCTCCGTCTGGTCGATCCCCACGGCGCTGGCGGCCTTCGCGATCCACGGCGCACGGCTGCTGCTCTTCGACCGCCGCCTCGCCCGCCGCCTCGCCCCCCGGACCCCGGGTGTGATCAGGCCGTGATCAAGCTCAGCGCCGTCTATCTGCTGGCCGGCCTGATGTTCGCGGGCTTCGCGCTATTCAGCGCCGGCGACCGCGCCAATTCCAAGCGGTTCGGCAACACCGCCTTCTGGGGCCTCACGGCGCTCAGCTTCCTGGCGGGAGACCGGCTAGGCGACCTGGGCAACGGCGTGCTGGTCCTGAGCCTCGCGCTGCTGGCCGGGTTCGGCTTGCTGGGGCGCGGCCAGCCGGCGACCACGACCCCGGATGAGCGGATGGCGCTCGCCCAGCGGTTCGGCAACCGGCTGTTCATCCCGGCCCTGATGCTGCCGCTGGTCGTCGCGCTCGGAGTGCTGGTCCTCAAGCCCATCCAATTCGGCGGCATCGCCCTGATGGACCCGAAACAGGCGACGCTGATCTCGCTGGCGGTTGCGGTGATCGTTGGCCTGGTCACGGCGCTGATCCTGCTGCGCCAGCCGCCGGCAAGCCCGCTGCAGGAAGGCCGCCGTCTGGCCGACACGATCGGTTGGGCTGTGCTGTTGCCGCAGTTCCTGGCGGCCCTGGGCGCGGTCTTCGCCCTGGCCGGCGTCGGCGCCCAGATCGGCCACCTCGTGACCACCTACCTGCCGGTCGACACCCGGTTCGCCGCCGTGACCGTCTACTGCGTCGGCATGGCGGCCTTCACCATGCTGATGGGCAACGCCTTCGCGGCCTTTCCGGTGCTGACCGGCGGCGTCGCCATCCCGATCCTGGTGATCCATTTCGGCGGCAATCCGGCGGTGATCGCCTCGATCGGCATGCTATCCGGCTTCTGCGGCACGCTGATGACGCCGCTGGCCGCCAACTTCAACCTGGTCCCGCCGGCCCTGCTGGAGATCCCCGACCGCTATGCGGTGATCAAGGCGCAGATTCCGACGGCGCTGCTGATGCTGATCGTCAACACGGTGCTGATGTATGTCCTCGCGTTCCAATAGCCGGCTGACGCCGCAGATCGCCTCCAGGTTCGCCGGCATCGCGCTCGGCCACGTCGAACGGGAGTACCCCAACAAGCTCGATCACGTGCTGGACGGCCCGGCCGACGCCGGCGGCCCCCGCGACCTGCACCCGATCTTCTACGGCAGCTTCGACTGGCACTCCTGCGTCCACGGCTACTGGCTGCTGGCGACCCTGCTGCGCCGCCAGCCCGGAATCCCCGAGGCCGAGGCCATCCGCGCGCTGTTCGACCGCGCCTTCACCACCGAGAACGTCGCCGCCGAGGTCGCCTACCTCGCCCGGCCCTCGTCACGCGGCTTCGAGCGGCCCTACGGCTGGGGCTGGCTGCTGAAGCTGCAGGCCGAGCTGCTGGCGCATGAGGCACCCCCCTCGTCGGCAAAATGGGCCGCCATCCACCAGCCGCATGCCGAGGTCTTCGCCGAGCGCTTTCGGGCGTTCCTCCCCAAGGCGGATTATCCCATCCGCACCGGCGTACATTCTTCAACCGCCTTCGCCCTGACGCTGGCCCAGGACTATGCCGCCGCCGCCGGCGACACCGCGCTGACCGCCCTCTTCGCCGCCAAGGCGCGCGCCTGGTACCTCGCCGACCGCGACGCCCAGGCGTGGGAGCCGTCGGGCGACGAATTCCTCTCCGCCACCCTGATGGAGGCCGAGTGCCTGCGCCGCCTGCTGCCGGCCGATGAGTTCGGCCCGTGGCTGGCGGCCTTTCTGCCGCGCGCGGCCCAGCGCCAGCCGGCCACGCTGTTCACGCCGGCCACGGTGTCCGACCGCTCCGACGGCAAGATCGCCCACCTCGACGGGCTCAATTTTTCCCGCGCCTGGTGCTGGCGCGAGATCGCCGCGTCACTACCCGACGGCCATCCCCTGACGTCCGTCGCCCAGGCCACCGCCGATGACCACATGGCCGCCAGCCTGCCGCATGTGGCCGGCGACTACATGGGCGAGCACTGGCTGGCCTCGTTCGCGCTTCTCGCCCTGATGGCCGGCGAAACCGCGTAGGCCGCCGTCCGGGGCGCGCTAACGCTCGTCGAAGAGCCGGCGAAGCACGGATGGCGCGAGCCCCGGCAGGTCCTCGGAGATAAGGCCCGGTCCATGCAATTCCGCAGCCTCGGCGTGAATCCAGGCGCCGGCGCAGGCGGCTTCGAAGCTTTCCATGCCCTGAGCCACCAGTCCGCCGATGAAGCCAGCCAACACGTCGCCGGAGCCCGCGGTGGCAAGCCAGGGCGAGCCGTTGGCATTGACCGCGCAACGCCCGTCGGGCGCGGCGATCACCGTGTCGGAGCCCTTGAGCAGCACCACGGCCCCGGCCCGCTCCGCCGCCGTCCGCGCCGCGGTGATCCGCTCCGGCGAGGCCGCCAGCAGGCCGGGAAACAGGCGCTCGAACTCGCCCACGTGCGGGGTCAGGACGTCGTCGCGGTCAAGCAGCGAGAACAGTTCCTCCGGATCGTCCCGGAAGACGGTGATGGCGTCGGCGTCGAGGATCAGGGCCGCGCCGGTCCGCGCCAGAGCCAGGACGTTCAGCAAGGTGGGCTCGCCGACGCCGGCCGCCGGGCCGATGATCGCGGCGTCGACCGCTCGGGCGGCCTGCTCCAGCTCCAGATCGGTCTCGAACCCCTTCAGCATCACCGCTTCCAGGTGCCCGGCGTTGACCGCCAGCGCCTCCGGCGGCGACAGGATCGTCACCAGGCCCGCGCCGATCCGGAGCGCGGCCCGCGCCGCAAGCCGCGCCGCGCCGGTGCTCCAGACCTCGCCGCTGACCACCACCAGCCGACCGCGCGCATGTTTGTGCGATGCGGCCGTGGGCCAGGGAAAGCGCGGC
The DNA here is from genome assembly GCA_025359785.1 of Alphaproteobacteria bacterium. GTDB lineage: Bacteria > Pseudomonadota > Alphaproteobacteria > Caulobacterales > Caulobacteraceae > Phenylobacterium. Next base: position 127,272 of record JANYET010000014.1, read on the forward strand.
AGCCAAAGCTCCGGGCCGTTTTCGTGGGTCTGACTCTGCGTGGCCCCGAGGCCGATGTCAGCCACCACCACCTCGCCGCAACGGTCGCGGCCGGCCTCCAGCAGATGCGCCGGCTTCTTGGCGTGGAAGGTGACGGTCAGCGCGGCGCAGGCGGCGGGCCCGATCGGCCTTCCGGTATCGCCCGGAACGCCGCTTGGCACATCGACGGCGACCACCCGTTCGGGCGCCTCTGCCATCCGCAAGGCCGCCGCCGCCGCCGGGCCGTCCAGGGCGCGCGAAAGCCCCGCGCCGAACAGGGCGTCGATCCAGACGCCGGGCTCCAGATGACCGTTCAGCGGCTTCGTCGCCCCCTCCGCGACCGCGGCCCAGCGGGCGCTGGCGGCCTGGGCGTCCTGGGTCGCGGGCTCGCCGAAGGATCGCACCGCCACCGGCCAGCCGCGGCCCTTCAGCACCCGGGCGGCCACATAGCCGTCACCGCCGTTGTTGCCCGGCCCGCAGAGCACCAGCGCCGCCTGCCGCGCGAACCGCGAGCAGACCGCGTCGGCCACCGCCGTCCCCGCGCGCTCCATCAGGGCGAGCCCCGACGTCCCGGCCGCGATCGCCGCCGCGTCGGCCCGACCCATCTCAGCGACGGTGAGGACTTGGCGTGACTTCAAGGTGTTAGACCTTCATCCTAGAGTACGCCCGTGGTCGCTTCACGGCCTTTTTCGACCAGGGTCAGCCTCTCGCCGTCGGTCTCCAGCACGGTGATCGAGGCATGGTCGGGCCGGAACGCCAGCACTTGCGGCACGCCAAGCAGCTGCGACACCACCGCGTTGGTCGCCACATAGTGCGAGAACACCGCCGTATGGCCCCGCGCCGCCAGCGACGCCGCGATCTCGCCGCGCCAGGCGTCGTAGTCGAGATCGCCCTCGATCTCCGCCCAGGTCCCGGCGAAGGACTTGCGAAGCCAAGGGCCCCGCTCGTCCACCGACAGCGCCGCCGGCGTCGGGATCTCGCCCACCCGCGGATCGACCTCGATCGCCACGCCCAGGGCCTCAGCGGTCGGCTCGGCGGTCTCCCGGCAGCGGCGCAACGGCGAGCTCACCACCTTGGTCGGCCGCTCTGCCGGCGGCAGCGCCAACAGCCAGTCCCTGGCGGCCCGCGCCTGGGCCTGGCCGGTCTCGTCCAGCCCCGGGTCGTCATCGTCGCCGCCCCAGGTGGCGGAGGGCTTGCCGTGGCGGATCAGATAGAGGCGGTCCATTAGCGTTCTCAGTCCGGCGTGAAGAGGTTGATGTCGCCGGCGCCGGTGATCACCTGGCCGGTGCGGCCCACCTGCTCGCCCTGCTCGAGGCTGGCCAGGGTGGCGGGATCGTTGGGCGTATTGGCGGCAAACCGGCGGCCGTCCGCGTCGCGCCCGATGACGATCCCCATGAACGGCCCCTCGCGGCGATGGACGACGGTGTAGGTCTCGATCCTGGCCGCGCCCTGCGGCGTTTCGGTGACGGCCGGGTGCGGCAGCGCGTCGATCTGGCGCTGCAGGACGCCCGGGTCCTGCCGTTCGAACGGCGCGTCCGGGCGCTTGGCCGAGTAGATGCCGGTCGATTGCTTGGTCAGGTACCAGCCGTTGGCGGTCACCAGGCCGTAGCTCTTTGGCTTGGCCCTCAGCTTGCCCATCATCGCGGCGATCGAGTGCATGGCGTAGTTGTTTCCCGGCCCACCCGCGTAGGGCAAACCCCCGGTCACCGTCAGTCCGCGCGGATCGTCCAGCGACAGGCCAAGTTCCTCCGCCCCGATCTCCACCGCCACCGGGAAACAGGAATAGAGATCGATGAAGTCGATGTCGGAGAGCCCGACACCGGCCATCTCCAGCGCGTGCTGACCGGTCAGGCGCATGGCCGGGCTCGAATGGAAGTCCTGCCGGTCGAGCGGGAACCACAGGTCGGCGGCGTCGGCGCAGCCGTGCAGATAGACCCACTTGTCCTGCGGCACGCCCAGTTCGCGCGCCTTCTTCTCGCTGGCGATGATCACGCCCGCCGACTGGTCGACCTCCATGATGGCGTTGAGCAGCTTCGGGTAGGGGAAGCCGACCATGCGGTTGCGCTCGGAGACCGTGATCAGGTCCTGCGGCGTGCGCTCGACCGGGAACCAGGCCTCGGGGTTGCCCGCCGCCACCTGGGTGAACGGCGCGAACAGCTTGCCCAGCCGCGCCTGGTGGTCGGCGACCGAGCGGCCGTCGCGGGCCCGCAGCGCGTTCTCGAACATCGGATAGATATTGATCGGACGGTTCAGGGCATGGCGAGCCTCGTAAGGCGTGACGCCGGGCCGGGGATCGCCGATCCGTTCCGGCTCCGGCAGGTCCTCGTCCTCATGCCAGTCGTCGAAGCCCAGCCCCTTGGTCAGCCGCTTCATGGCCGAGCCCAGGAACTCCGCGCCGACCGCCAGGCCCAGCTCCGTCTCGCCACGGGCGATCCGCTGGGCCAGCACGTTGATCAGCTGCTGGGGCGTGTTGCCGCCCATGTGCGAATAGACCGCCCAGGTCGGGCTCGCGCCCACCTGCCCGGCCAGGCTCGCCGGCGGATTGGTGCAATGCGGGATCATCCCTCGCGTCGAGCCAGGCGCATCGATGGTGAAGCCGGCGACGGCCAGGGCATCGATCGCCGCCAGCCCCGCGGCGCCGATCCCGGCGTCGGCCGCCGCCCGTTCCGCCGCAATCTTCAGCAACGTCGTCGGCGACGGCGAGGCGCCAGGATCGCCCCGATAGGTGAATTGGCTCGTTCCGATGAGAACAGGGACGTGGCTTTCCATACTTCGCTCGCCTTCCGACCGTTGTGCGCCGCGATCCTAGGGACCGGAGCGGCGGTCTTGAAGGCATTTCGGCGTTGACTGAATTTCGATCTCGTGGCGCCTGTTTTCTGGGCGCCCGCCACATTGGCGCGCACCCATCCCGGCCCCGCTCGCGAGTGTGCTTGTGAGGCTGCTCTAAGCCATGCTCCGTCGCCCCGACCGCCAGTTTTGCCTGGCCCAGGGGTGGGCCGGCGCGTCCGAGGACCTATGAAAAAGATCGAAGCCATCATCAAGCCGTTCAAACTGGACGAGGTCAAAGAAGCCCTGCAGGAGCTGGGCGTCCAGGGCATGACGGTGATCGAGGCCAAGGGCTATGGCCGCCAGAAGGGCCAGACGGAGCTTTACCGCGGCGCGGAGTACGTCGTGGACTTCCTGCCCAAGATCAAGGTCGAGGTCGTGGTCGCCGACGACCAGCTGGCCCGCGCCCTGGAGGCCATCGCCACCTCGGCCCGCACGGGCCGGATCGGCGACGGCAAGATTTTCGTGTCCGACGTCCTCGACGTCATGCGTATCCGGACGGGAGAAACCGGAGCCGACGCCGTCTAAGTCTCAACCAACTCATCGATCGCTAAAGGGGATCAACATCATGGCCGCCACCGCCAAAGACATCCTGGCTCAGATCAAGGAAAAGGACGTCAAATACGTCGACGTCCGCTTCACCGATATCCGCGGGAAGATGCAGCACGTGACCTTCGACATCGACCTGGTCGATGACGACTTCCTGACCGACGGCACCATGTTCGACGGCTCGTCGATCGCCGGCTGGAAGGCCATCAACGAAAGCGACATGAAGCTGCGTCCGGACCTGGACTCGGCGATCATCGACCCCTTCTACCAGCAGACCACGATGGCGCTGTTCTGCGACGTGGTGAACCCGGACACCGGCACGCCCTACGACCGCGATCCGCGCTCGATCGCCAAGGCGGCGCTGAACTTCGTGAAGGCCTCGGGCATCGGCGATACCGTCTACTTCGGGCCGGAAGCCGAGTTCTTCATCTTCGACGACGTGCGTTGGTCGGTGCAGCCGAACGACACCGGCTACTCCTACGACTCCACCGAGCTGCCGATCAATTCGGCCAAGGCCTACGAAGAAGGCAACATGGGCCATCGCCCCGGCCCCAAGGGCGGGTATTTCCCGGTCAACCCCGTGGACTCCGCCCAGGATCTGCGCGGCGAGATGCTGGCGGTGATGGGCGAGCTCGGCATGAAGCCGGAAAAGCACCACCACGAGGTGGCCCCGGCCCAGCACGAGCTCGGCCTGAAGTTCGACACCATGATCGTCATGGCCGACCGGCTGCAGCTCTATAAGTACGTCATCCAGAACGTCGCCCACGCCTACGGCAAGACGGCCACCTTCATGGCCAAGCCGATGTTTGGCGACAACGGCTCGGGCATGCATGTCCACCAGTCGATCTGGGGCGAAGGCAAGCCGCTGTTCGCCGGCGACAAGTACGCGGGCCTTTCGCAGATGTGCCTGTGGTACATCGGCGGGATCATCAAGCACGCCAAGGCGATCAACGCGTTTTCGAACTCCACCACCAACTCCTACAAGCGCCTGGTGCCTGGCTATGAAGCCCCGGTGAAGCTGGCCTATTCGGCCCGCAACCGGTCGGCCTCGATCCGCATCCCGCACGTCGACAGCCCCAAGGGCAAGCGCCTGGAAGCCCGCTTCCCGGACCCGATGGGCAACCCCTATCTGACCTTCACCGCCCTGCTGATGGCCGGCATCGACGGCATCATCAACCAGATCGACCCGGGCGCGCCGGCCGACAAGAACCTCTACGACCTGCCGCCGCGCGAGCAGAAGAAGATCCCCGAGGTCTGCGGCTCGCTGAAAGAAGCGCTGGAAAACCTCGACAAGGACCGTGGGTTCCTGAAGGCGGGCGGGGTGATGAACGACGATTTCATCGACGCCTACATCGAGCTGAAAATGGAAGAGGTCATGCGGCTGGCGCTGCACCCGCACCCGGTCGAATTCGAGATGTATTTCAAGTGCTAATCAGCGAAAGCTGAGCAGAGTTAGGGGCCGCGGCGCAAGCTGCGGCCCTTTTCTTTTGGCCGCGCCTCCCCACCTCGGCGTATGCCCCCATGGCTTGGCTATCTCTTGGCGCTCGCCGCCCTTCTGGTCCTGGCGCCAGCGATCGCTTGGCTTGGCCACCGCTATGGGCAGCGGTTCAAAGGCGGAGCGGCGCTGGTCTCGCTTCTGTTCGTCGGCGTGCCCTTCGAGCCGCCGCCCAAACCGAAGATCGAGGCCAACGTGCGCCACGTGGAGGGCGACGCCGAAAACGGCGAACCCCCCGATCCGGACGTTGCCGAGCCGAAATCATCCGACGGTTGAGCTTTGCCGCAAACCGGCCCTACAACGGGAAATCCTTCCTTGTCCTAAGGTCACCTCCGTTGAAGCCAGTCCTGTTTGCCTGCGCCGCCACTCTCATCATCGCGAGCGCGGTCCTTGCTCCCGCCGCTATCGCGCAACCCTCGCCCGGCCCGCAGCCCTACCCGATGCCGCCGAAGACCGAGGCGCCGCAGGACATGGCCTATCCGGGCCTGCTCAAGGTGCAGGTCGACGCCACCGACCTCGACCGCCATATCTTCCGTGTCCATGAGACGATCCCGGTCGCCAAGGCCGGGCCGATGACCATCCTCTATCCGCAGTGGCTGCCGGGGAACCACGGCCCCAGCGGTCCCCTGAAGGCCGTCGGCGGCATCGTCTTCCGCGCCGGTGGCCAGGCGCTGCCCTGGATGCGCGATCCAGTCGACGTCTACGCCTTCCACATCGATGTGCCGGCCGGCGCGACCAGCGTCGATGTCGACTTCGACCTGCTCACCGCCGTGGCCGCCGATGAAGGCCGCATCGTCATGACGCCGGAGATGATCAGCTTGCAGTGGATCAGCCTGGCCATGTACCCGGCCGGCCACTACACGCGCCGCATCCAGATCGAGCCCGCCGTCCGCTTCCCGGAAGGCTGGACGCCGTTCTCGGCCCTGGAAAGCACCGGCCTGCGCGACGGCGTCACCCACTACAAGGCCGTCGACTTCGACACCCTGGCTGACAGCCCGATGATCGCCGGCCGCTACGCGCGGCGCATCGACCTCGATCCGGGCGGCGTCGCCCCGGTGAACCTCGACGTCATCGCCGACCGGCCGGAGCTGCTGGAGGCCACGCCGCAGCAGATCGAGGCCCACCGCCAGCTCGTGCAGCAGGCCTACAAGCTCTACGGTTCGCACCACTACAACCACTACGACTTCCTGTTCTCGCTGTCCGACCGCATGGGCGGCAATGGCCTGGAGCATCATCGCTCCAGCGAGGACGGCACGGCGCCCGACTACTTCACCGGCTGGCCGAAGAACCCGGCCGCGCGTGACCTGCTGGCCCACGAATACACCCACTCCTGGGACGGTAAGTTCCGCCGCCCCGCCGACCTGTGGACGCCCAACTTCAACGTGCCGATGCGCGGCTCGCTGCTCTGGGTCTATGAGGGCCAGACGCAGTATTGGGGCTTCGTGCTCTCTGGCCGCTCGGGCCTGCTCAGCAAGCAGGAGGCGCTCGACGCGCTGGCCACCACCGCGGCCACCTACGCCTATCGCGTGGGCCGCGAATGGCGCAGCGTCGAGGACACCACCAACGACCCGGTCATCGCCGCGCGTCGCCCGCAGCCATGGCTCAGCTTCCAGCGCAGCGAGGACTACTATTCGGAGGGCCAGCTTGTCTGGCTCGACGCCGATACGCTGATCCGCGAAAAGTCCGGCGGCAAACGCTCGCTCGATGACTTCGCCAAGGGCTTCTTCGGCATCGACAACGGCAGCTGGACGCCGGTTGCCTACACCTTCGACGACGTGGTGGCCGCCCTGAACAAGGTCGAGCCCTACGACTGGGCCGGGTTCCTCAACGCGCGGATCAACCAGGTGGCCCCCAAGCCGCCCTTGGATGGCCTGGCTCGCGGTGGCTGGAAGCTCGCCTACACCGACACGCCCACCGACTATTTCAAGTCCGCTGAGGCGCGGCGCAAATCGATCGACCTCACCTACTCCCTGGGCCTGACCCTCAGCCGAGAGGCCGAGATCACCGGCGTGCAGTGGGAGGGGCCCGCCTTCAAGGCGGGCCTCACCATCGGCGGCAAGATCCTGGCGGTGAACGGCATCGCCTTTGACGCCGACCGGCTGAAGGACGTCATCACTGAGGCCAAGAAGGGCCGCGATCCGATCCTGCTGCTGGTCAAACGCGGCGACCGCTTCACCAGCGTGGCGATCGACTACCACGACGGCCTGCGCTACCCCCGCCTCGAACGCATCGAGGGCACGCCGGACCTGCTCTCAGCGATCTACGCGCCGAAGAAGTAGCGGCTGGCGATCAGGATTTTGCCGCGGGCGGCGGCCCATCCGGCGCCAGTCCAAACTTCTGAAACTGCTTGTCGATGCCGGGCGAGATCGCCTTGGCCGCGGCCATATCGGCCTCGCCCTCGGCCTTCTGGCCTTTCTTCAATTCGGCCAGGCCGCGGCCGTAAAGCGAGTCCGCGCCGCCGGGCTGGGCCTTGATCGCCGCCCCATACTGGGCGATGGCCTCGTCAAGCCGGCCCATCCGCAGCAGCACCAGAGCGCGGCTGTCCATGATCGCCGAGACCCGGTCCTTCTTCAGCGCCGCGTCGCAGTCGGCAAGTGCCAGGTCCAGCTCCCGGCCCCAGACACCACGGGTATAGCAGCGGGCGTTCAGCACCTGGGCCATGTCTTCGCTCTTCGGATGCGACACGATCCAGCCGTCCAGCGCGTGGATAGCCGGCTCGTACAGGCCCGCCTGGGCGTAGACGACGCCGATGGAGGCCATCAGGTCCGGATCGGCGGGCGCCAGCTTGATCGCCATGTCGAAGTCGACCTTGGCCTTGACGGGCTCGCCCATGGCCAGTGCGACCCGCCCTCGAAGCATCAAGGCCTCGCTGTCGCTGGGATCGCGTTTCAAGGCCTCATTGAGATCGTCCAAGGCCGGCAGAGTCTGGCGCACAGCCAGTCTGACCGTCGCCCGGGCCCGATAGTTTCGCGCGACATCGGGCTCCAGCGCGATGGCGCGCGTGTAGTCGGCGATAGCCGGCAGATAGTCCCGTCGCGCCGCCAGCCCCGCCGCGCGCCGAGCGAACTCTGCGCCGGTCTTGGGTTCGCTGCCGCCGGCCGCCGGCGCTGCCTGGGCCTGCACCCGGCCCACCTGGTCCAACCGGAACACCGGCCCGCCATTGTAGGTAAAATAGACCTTCTTCTGACTGTTCGAGATCAGGATCCGATGCGACAGAAAGAAGTCGGCGCCCAACAGCATGTCGCCGCCGGGCAGTTCAATATCGGCCACCCGCAGGCGGGTGTTCTTGATTTCCTCTTCGCCGATCTTGAAGCTCGCGAATGGCGCCAGGAAGGTTTCGAGCCCCTTGCCGAAAATGCCGTAGCTGATCCCGCCGCTCACCACCCCGTCGGAGGTGACCTTGATCCCGGCGCGACCGGCGGCCGTGCGGCTCATCGCCGACAGGCTCGAGCCGGAGTCGAACATTACGCGGATGCTGTGGTCGTCGACCTTCGCCGTGGTGATCACCCGGGTGAGGATGGTGGTCGGCTCGATGATCGAAAGCCGCGACACGGGCAGGCCCGCCGACCAGTAGGCGAGGTTGGCGTCGTAGCCGCAGCCCGTCGCCTTGAAATAGCGCATGACGCCGTTCGCAAGGTCGTACTCCACGTCGAACGGACCCATCAGATTCTCGCCGATATTACCAACGAGGTCCCCGCCGACCCGGCCGATCACGACGAAGTCGGCGTTGCGAAAGCCCATGCCGGCGAAGACGAAGCTCTCCGCGGCGACCGCCTGCATATCGCGGCTAACGCCACCGACGCCCTGTAGTTTCCAGCCAAACGGCGCGATCGAGTGTTTCAGGCCATACTTGCCGGCGGTGTCGGTCGTCACCCCGCTGAAAAAGGCGCCCGTATCGACCAGGAACTTAGCATCCTGCCCGTTGATCTTGGCCATGATGGTCGGGCGCAAGCCCTCCATGGTCACCGGCACGTCGGCGATTTTCTGAAACTGGCAGGCGGCCGATGCTCCGCTGGCCGAGGCCACGGCGAGCAGGGAGACCAGGGCGACGGAGACCGGCGTGAGGTTCATGCCAACAAGCTTAGGCGGCATTTCACTGTCGCAGGAAGAACAACCTCAACCCCCCAGCTTCCCGTCCATCCACGCCCCGGCCACGGCGATCGCGCGGCGGGCGGCGGTGAGCTGGCCGCCGAAGGCGTGCCAGACGTGGATCATCTCCGGCCAGATATCCAGGCGGACCTCGACGCGGGCATGGCCGGCGCGTTCGGCCAGCAGCAGGCTGTCGCCCAGCAGCGCCTCCTCCGAGCCCACCTGGATCAGCATGGGGGCAACGCCGGTGAAGTCGCCGAACACCGGCGACGCCCGGGGATCGCGGGCGTCGAAGCCGCCGAGATAGGCCGCGGCGCTCTCGTCCAGCCCCGCCTTGCTGATCATCGGGTCGTCGGCCGCCTTCGAGCCGTAGGTCGCATGGCTCTGGGTCAGGTCGGCCCAGGGGCTGATGACGAACAGCCCCGCCGGCTGCGGCAGGCCGAGATCCCTCAGCTGCAGGGCCAGCGCGAGTGTCAGCCCACCGCCGGCCGAGTCGCCCGCAACGATCATCCGCTCGGGTTCGGCGCCCTCATCCAGCATCCAGCGGTAGACGCCGACCGCGTCCTCCACCGCCGCCGGACAGGCATGTTCCGGCCCGAGCCGGTAGTCCGCGACGATGGCGGTCGCCCGCGCCGCCTCGGCGATCCGGGCGACCAGAGGCCGATGGCTGCGCGGGCTGCCGCCCACATAGCCGCCGCCGTGCAGATAGAGCATCTGGCGGTCCGCGACGGCGCCGGGCGTGACCACGCGCTCGCACTTCACCCCGCCCGCGGTCAGGTGCTCATGGCGGCATCCGGACGGCAGGGAGCCCATTTCGCCGACGGCGTCCGACGCCGCGCGCCGCTCTTCCCGGGTCAGCCGCGGCGCGTCCGGCTCCGGCGCCCGCGACGCCAACAGCGCGCGCACGCCCGCGATCTGCGGATCCTTCCAGCTCGACATGCCCTCATCCGCCCTTTTCGAGGATAGGAGCGCGGGCAGAGGCGGCTGTCGAGAGACTCTGAAGCGCGCAGGCGCGTCTTATGGCCTGGACCCGAGGCCTTGCCGCATTGCGTTCCCGCCCGGAGGGATTCATACCGAGGGTGCCTCCCAGAATCGTCACATCTTCACCGGCCCATGCCCAGTAAACCCGCCGCCCAACCCCTCGACCTGTTCGGCGACCCCGCGTCCAGTCCCGTGGCGGCCTCGCCGCCGGCCCAGAGTCCGGAGCCGCGCCCGGCCCCCGTCGCCCAGGCCCCCGTCGCCCAGGCCCCTGTCGCCCAGGCCCCTGTCGCCCGGGCGCCCACCGCCACCCCCGTGGCCACCGACGGCTATTCGGCCAAGGACATCGAGGTCCTCGAAGGCCTGGAGCCGGTGCGCAAGCGGCCGGGCATGTATATCGGCGGCACCGACGAACGCGCCCTGCACCACCTGTTCGCCGAAGTCCTCGACAACGCCATGGACGAGGCGGTGGCCGGCCACGCCAAACTGATTTCGGTCAGGCTCGACGCGGACGGCCAGCTCACCGTCACCGACGACGGCCGCGGCATCCCGGTCGATCCGCACCCGAAACACCCCGGCAAGTCGGCGCTGGAAGTGATCATGACCGTCCTGCACTCCGGCGGGAAATTCTCCGGCAAGGCCTACGAGACCTCTGGCGGCCTGCATGGCGTGGGGGTTTCCGTCGTCAATGCGCTGTCCGAACGCGTCGAGGTCACCGCCTGGAAGGACGGCTTCGAGTGGCGCCAGGCCTTCACGCGCGGCAAGCCGATCGGCGGCATCGAGAAGCTCGGTCCGACCCGCAAGCACGGCACGGCCATCGCCTTCCATCCCGACCCGGTGATCTTCGGCGAGGGTGTCGCCTTCAAGCCCGCGCGCCTCTACCGCATGGCGCGGTCCAAGGCCTATCTTTTCGGCGGCGTCGAGATCCGCTGGTCATGCGACCCCCTTCTCCTAAGTGAAAATGGCCGCATCCAGGACCAGACGCCGGCCGAGGCGGTCTTCCGCTTCCCCAATGGTCTCGCCGACTTCCTGGCCGAGCGTATCAAGGACATCGAGACCGTCACACCGGAGCCGTTCGCCGGACGCTATTCCCGGCCCGGCGAGAGCGGCAAGGTTGAATGGGCCATCGCCTGGACGCCGGCCGGGTTCGGCGAGGCCGACGGCTTCATGCAGTCCTACTGCAACACCGTGCCGACACCGGAGGGCGGCACCCACGAGGCCGGCTTGCGCGCGGCGCTGACCCGCGGCCTGAAGGCCTATGCCGAACTGACCGGCGAGAAGCGCGGCGCCATCCTCACCGCCGACGACGTGTTGGCCCAGGCGGGCTCTCTGGTCAGCGTCTTCGTCCGCGATCCGGAATTCCAGGGCCAGACCAAGGAGCGCCTCTCCTCCGCCGACGCGCAGCGGCTGGTCGAGACCGCGCTGCGCGACCCCTTCGACCACTGGCTGACCGCCCAGCCCAAGGTCGCCTCCGCCCTGCTCGAATTCGTCATCGAGCGCGCCGAGGAGCGCCTGAAGCGCCGCAAGGACAAGGAGGTCGCCCGCGCCTCGGCGACCCGCAAGCTGCGCTTGCCCGGCAAGCTCGCCGACTGCTCCGGCAACGCCATCGACGGCACCGAGATCTTTCTGGTCGAGGGCGACTCCGCCGGCGGCTCGGCGAAACAGGCCCGCGACCGCAGGAGCCAGGCGATCCTGCCCCTGCGTGGCAAGATCCTCAACGTCGCCTCGGCCACGCTGGACAAGCTGGGTCAGAACAAGGAACTCAGCGACCTGATGCTGGCCCTCGGCGTCCAGGGCGGCGCCAAGTTCAAGGAAGAGGATCTGCGCTACGACCGCGTGGTGATCATGACAGACGCCGACGTCGACGGCGCCCACATCGCGAGCCTGCTGATCACATTTTTCTATCGCACCATGCCGCAGATGATCCGCTCGGGCCGGCTATACTTGGCCCTGCCGCCACTCTATCGCCTCAGCCACGGGGCCAAATCCGTCTACGCTCGCGACGACGCTCATCGCGACGAACTGCTGGCCGGTGAGTTCAAGGGCAAGAAACCGGAGATCAGCCGCTTCAAGGGCCTGGGCGAGATGATGCCGGCGCAGCTGAAGGAGACCACCATGGACCCTTCGAAGCGCACCCTGGCCCGGGTGACGCTGCCGCACGACGACCCGGACGCCACGGAGTTCGTCGAGGTGCGGGTCGAGTCGCTGATGGGCCGCAAGCCGGAGCTGCGCTTCCAGTTCATCCAGGAAAACGCCGAATTCGCCGTCGCCGACCTCGACGTCTGACGCCGTCTAGTTCTGGCCGAAGCGGATCTCGTCGGAGCCGACTGGCAGCTCAATAGTCATTCCGTCCTTGGCGAGGCGCCAGTCCAGCGGCCCGCCGGCGTCCATGCCCCGGGTGAAGGCCTCCGGCGTGAAGTTGGGCAGTCCGGCCTGGGTCAGATGATAGAGCACCAGCCGTTTCACGCCCGCCATCCGCGCGATCTCGGCCGCCTCCACGGGGGTCGTGTGATAGCTCAGCGTGTCGGCCATGATCGAGCTCATCCGCGCGTTACCCATACCCGCCAGGCCCTTGGACATCTGCTGGGTCATGGTGGCGTTCTGCGCCTCGTGGATCAGCACGTCTGCGCCCTTGGCGGCGGTCGCCAGCGGCGGCCATTTGCGGGTGTCGCCGCTGATCACCACCGAGCGGCCCTTGTAGTCGAAGCGGTAGCCGAAGGCCGGCGTCACCGGATTGTGCGCCACCGCGATCGCGGTCACCGTCAGGTCGCCGTCGTGCAGCACCAGCTTGGTCGCCCCGCCGGCCGCGTCGGGCTTCGGCATGACCACCACCTGCGCGGCCAGCAGGCCGGCCGCGATCGGCAGCTTGACCTCGCCGTGCTCGTGGTGGGCGTTGCGGAACACGTGGTCGTTCTCGTAGGCGAGGTTGAAGCCCTTGCCGACCTTGTCCGTGCCCGATGGCCCGATCAGCGCCAGCGGCGCCGGGCGCCCGGCGACCCAGCTCTGCATGTTGAATTCGCCGAGATCGCCCAGGTGGTCGGAATGCAGGTGGGTCAGGAACACCGCCCTCGCCTGGGCCAAAGGCAGGCGCCAGGCCATCAGGTTCTTGGTGGACTCCGGCCCCACGTCGACCGCGTAGAGCTTGCCCGCGGCCTGGACGATCACGCAGGCCTTGGCCCGATCGCGGATCGGCAGGGGGCCGGACGTGCCGCAGAAAGTGACTTTCAGACTATCGGCGCCGGCCGGCGCTTGGGCCTGGGCCCGCGCCACTCCAGACCCCAGGCCCAGAAATACCGCGGCCGCCATCAGCGCCGCACGGAAAAATCCCAATCCGCGCATTGTCGTTCCCCCAGAACCCTGCGGCGACCCTACGGGCGAACTTCGCGAGCTGACCAGCGGTTTTGCGGTCGCGGTCATGCCGACACCGCGGCTTGCCGAGTCTCCGCGGCGCGCCCAAGGTGAAAAGAAAACGCCTGGGGAGGCTTTTAACATGGCACTGACACGCTGGTTCTCGGCGGCTCTGTTCGCGCTCGGGCTGGGTCTGCCGCTCGTAGCCCACGCTCAGGACACGGCGGTCGGCGCCACGGTGTTCAACGCCCGTTGCAAGGGTTGCCACGAGCCGGCCATCGAGCGCGCGCCGGACCGCGCGACGCTCGCCACAATGCAACCCGCCAACATCGTCGATGCGCTCACCAACGGCGTCATGAAGCCCATGGCCGCCGGGCTCTCCGACGCGGAAAAGCAGGCCGTTGCGGCCTACCTCACCGCGCCTGCCGCCCCCGTCGCCGCCCCGCTCGCCGCCCGCTCGCCGCAGGGCCGACCCGCCGCCGCGCCCGTCGGCGTCGACGTGAAATGCGACACCAATCCGCCGATCAAGCCGACCGGCTCCGACTGGACCAGCGTTGGCCTCGAGACCTCGCACCGCTATCAGCCCAACCCCGGCCTGCGGGCCGCCGACCTGCCGAAGCTGAAGGTCAAGTGGTCCTTCGCCATGTCCGGCGGCTCCATGCCGACGGTGATCGGCGACTGGCTGTTCATCGCCAACCGCACGGGCAAGTTCTATGCGCTGGACGCCAACACCGGCTGCGTCCGATGGGTGGTGGAGAACGCCGCGGCGCGCACCACGCCGATGATCGTGAAATCCGCTGTTTCACCCAGCGGCTGGCTGACCATCGTCGGCGAGCGCGACCGCGCGGCCCACGCCTTCGACGCCCAGACCGGCCGGGAAATCTGGAAGAGCCCGCCGCTGGAGGCCAACACCATCGCCGGCATCACTGGCACGCCGGTCATCTCCGGCGATCAGGTCTTCGTGCCGCTCACCTCCGGCGAGGAAGGCGCCGCGCGCCAGCCGACCTATCGCTGCTGCAGCTTCCAGGCCTCGCTCGCCGCCCTCGACCTGAAGACCGGTAAGCTGAACTGGCAGACCAAGGTCCTCACCGAGCCGTTGCACGACACCCACAAGAACGCCGTGGGCGTGATGCTGCAGGGTCCGGCCGGCGGCGCGATCTGGTCGGCGCCGACCGTCGATGCCGCGCGCGGGCTGGTCTACGTCGCCACCGGCGACAGCTACACCGAGGTCGACACCAAGGGCGCCGACGCCATCGTCGCCATCGACACCCGGACCGGCAAGATCCGCTGGTCGAACCAGGTGACAGAGCGGGACAACTTCATCGTCGGCTGCAACGCCGCCCAAAAGCCGGTGAACTGCCCGAGCCCCGACGGCCCGGACTACGACTTCGGCGCCTCGCCGATCCTGTTCCACCTGCCCGCAAGCCAGGGCAAAGGGCCCGGCAAGGATGTCGTGCTCTCGGGCCAGAAGTCCGGCGTGGTCTACGGCATGGACACCGACACCGGCAAAAGCCTGTGGTCGACCCGCGTCGGCTCGGGCTCGTCCCTGGGCGGTATCGAGTGGGGGATGGCCGCCGACCTGACGCGGCTCTACGTCGCCAACGCCGACACCGTGAACCTGCTGGAGGAGAACCTGAAGGTGCTCGGCCGCTCCAATGTGGCCACGCCGCTGGGTCCGCCCATGCCGGGCCTTTCGGCCATCGACCCGGCGACCGGCAAGATCCTGTGGACTGTGCCCGCGCCCAAGGCGGCCTGCCACTACGCCGGCGACCGCAGCAAGGACCGCGGCGGCGGCGCCTGCGCCCGCGCCCAGTCCCAGGCGCCGTCGGTGATGCCCGGCGCGGTGTTCTCCGGGACGCTGGACGGCTGGTTCCGCGCCTACGATCCGGCCACGGGCAAGATCCTCTGGGCCGACAGCACCACCGATCGCACCTACGACACCGTCAACCAGGTGAAGGGCCAGCCGGGCGGCAGCCTCGACGGCCTGGGCGCCGCTATCGCCGGCGGCCGGGTCTTCGTGATGAGCGGCTTCAACGGCGCGGCCAACACCGGCGGCAACGGGACCAACGTGCTGCTGGCCTACTCCGTCGACGGCAAGTAGCGCCGGGAACCTCAACGTCTGGGCGGCTTTGACCACCACCGCCGATTGCCGTGCGTCCGCCGCCATGGCAGCTTGATCGTGGATGCTGGCGATGAGGATTCCATGACGGTTCGGAACAGCGCGATTGGTCGCCTCGCTCTGGTCACGGTGGCCGCGGCCACACTCGTCGCCGTGCCGGCGCGGGCGCAGTCACGACCGCCGATCGTCTTCCGCGCCGAGCAGTGCCTGCGCCAGAACGTTGACCGGGTTGTCGCCGCCGAGCGCGATCTCCAGTCGGCGGCGGCTTTCCTGGTCACCTACGCCTGCGCCGGCGAGGTCGCCGGGGCGCAAAAATATTATCGGAATAGCGCCTATATTCAGATGTTTAACACCGTGATCAAAACGGTGGCGACAGCGACCCCGCCCGGAACGCCGGCAAAGCCCGCCGCGCCCAACCCGCTGGCCGGGCTCGATCTCAAAGCCTCGGTCGATCCCGAGACCGGCGAGTTCGTGACAGCGCCGACCGCACCCGGCGCGCCGGCCAATCCGCTTGCCGCCATGCTCCCGATGATGAGCGGCCTGTTCGGCCAGGTGGCCCCGGACTCCACGCCTGTCGAGCTTCGAAAGCTCGCCGGTGAGCTGGTACTGGCCGCACGCGCCAAGGCCCGCTGAGCGCTCTGAAGCGCTTGCATGCGCTCTGCGCGTTGACTTGGCGGTCGCTGCCCGTATGTTCCGCGCGTGCGACGATCTCCGTCCGCGCCGCCGCGGCGGCGCCGGCCCAATGTCTGGGCGGCTTCCCCGCACCTTATCGTAACGAATGACCGAATTTTCCGAACTTGGACTTTCGCCTGCCACGCTGCAGGCCGTCGCCGACACCGGCTACACCACCGCCACGCCGATCCAGGCCGAGGCGATCCCTTACGCGTTGCATGGCAAGGACGTGCTGGGCATCGCCCAGACCGGCACCGGCAAGACCGCGGCCTTCACCCTGCCGATGATCGACCGGCTGGCCGCTGGCCGCGCCCGCGCCCGGATGCCACGCGCCCTGGTCATCGAGCCGACGCGTGAGCTGGCCGACCAGGTCGCCGCGTCCTTCGAACGCTACGCCAAGGGCCAGCGGCTCTCCTGGGCCCTGCTGATCGGCGGCGTCTCGTTCTCCGACCAGGAACTGAAGCTCGACCGCGGCGTCGATGTGCTGATCGCCACGCCCGGCCGCCTGCTGGACCACTTCCAGCGCGGCAAGCTGTTGATGACCGGCGTCCAGATGCTGGTGGTCGACGAAGCCGACCGCATGCTCGACATGGGCTTCATCCCGGACCTGGAGCGCATTTTCCAGCTGACGCCCAAGAAGAAGCAGACGCTATTCTTCTCGGCCACCATGCCGCCGGAGATCACCCGGCTCACCAAGCAGTTCCTCAACGATCCCGTCCGGATCGAGGCCTCCCGGCCGGCGACCACGGCCGAGACCATCACTCAGAATATCGTCCGTATCCCGACCCAGGACCAGAAGGCCAAGCGCACCGCGCTGCGGGCGCTGATCGAGCGCGCTGACGTCAAGAACGGCATCATCTTCTGCAACCGCAAGTCCGAAGTCGACATCGTCGCCAAGTCGCTGAAGACCCACGGGCACGACGCCGCTCCGATCCACGGCGACCTCGACCAGCAGACGCGCATGCGCACCCTGGAGAGCTTCCGCAACGGCTCGCTGAAGCTGCTGGTGGCCTCCGACGTGGCGGCGCGCGGCCTCGACATCCCGGACGTCAGTCACGTCTTCAACTTTGACGTGCCGCACCACGCCGACGACTACGTCCACCGGATCGGGCGCACCGGCCGCGCCGGCAAGTCCGGCCAGACGTTCATGATCACCACGCCGGCCGACGCCCGGAACCTGGACAAGGTGCTGAAGCTCATCGGCAAGGTCCCGGAAGAGATCGTCCTCGACATCGACTGGTCGTCCATCAAGGACGAACCGCGCAGTTCGCGCGGCGGCGACCGGGGCCGGAGCGGCTCCCGAGATGGCGCAAGGTCGGGCGCATCCAGCCGTGACCGCGATCGCAGGCCTCGCCCCGTGCCGGTGCATGGCGAGATGGCGTCGATGACCCCTTTCGATCCCGCCACCGCGCCGGAACCGAGCGAGGCCGCGCCGCGGCCCGCCCGCGCCGAACGCCCGGCGCGCGAGGCCCGACCTGAACGTGAAGCCCGGCCTGAACGCGAGGCCCGGCCTGAACGCGAGGCCCGGTCTGATCGAGAGGCTCGGCCTGATCGCGAGGAACGCCCAGAACGCTCACCCGAGCGCACCGGCCGCACGCGCGGCCGCCGCGGCGGCGGCGAGCCGCGTCCGGCCCCCGAGGGCGACACCGCCGCGGCGCCGGTCGAGGCCGCGCAACCCGCCCAGGCGCGCGAACCTGACCGCGCACCTGACCGCGCACCCGGGGACCGGCCGCCCCAGGACCGCAACAACCGCAATCGCGGGGGCCGCTCCGAGCGCCCGCAACAGGATCGCCCACGCCCAGATCGTGGGCCAGATCGTGGACCGGACCGCGGCGCCGATCGTGGTTCCGACCGTGGTTCCGACCGTGGTTCCGACCGGCGGCCTCGCGACCGGGACGAGGGCGACGACGGTGTCGTGGGCTTTGGGCACGACGTCCCGGCCTTCCTCTCCAAGCCGCCGCCGCCGCGCTCCGACGACGAGGCGAAATAAGCCGCGCGACGCTCGGCGTCCCTTAACCCTCCGTTCGGCCTTCCGGCCTTAGGTTTGTTCCCCAGACGATTGGCCGGCCGCGATCGACGTGGCGGGTCGTGTTGGGAAGATCATACTGATGACCGTCGACGTTCAGACCGCGTTGCGCAGCCCCAAGTCCTACGAACTGGCGCGGACCGCGCTGGAGGTGATGGAGGCCAACCATGTCTGGCCGACCGTGCGCAACTTCGAGCTCTGGGTGCACTACGTCGCCGAGAAGGAAAGCCCGCTCGCCCAGGAAATCGACCGCCTGCTGGCGGCCGGCGAGCCGATCACTGAGACGCTGGGCGCCGAACTGGCCGCCATGTTCCTGCCCGAGGCCCGCCTGAACGGCGACATCCTGGAAGCCGGCGACGTGCTGGCGAAGGAGTTGCAGACCGTCACCAACGCCATCGGCTCGGCCCAGAAGTCGAACGAGGAATACGGGCACGAACTGGCCATCGCATCCGGACGCCTGGAGGGTGAGGACGCGAGCGAGGTGAAGGCCGTGGTCAAGGACCTGACCGCCGCCACCCGCAAGGTGCAAAGCGAGAACGGCGTCCTTGAGACCCAGTTGGCGGAAACCACCGCCGAACTCGGCCGCCTGCGCGAAAGCCTGGACAAGGTGCGCAAGGACGCCATGACCGACGGCCTGACCAATCTGGCCAACCGCAAGGCCTTCGACGAGCGCCTGGAAGCGACCTGCGATCAGATGGACGCCGCCGGCGAAGGCATGACGTTGGCGATCATCGACATCGACCATTTCAAGGGCTTCAACGATGCCTGGGGCCACCAGATCGGCGACCAGGTGCTGCGCTATGTGGCCAGCGTCATCGGCCGCCGGGGCGCCCGGCCCCGCACGGCCGCCCGCTACGGCGGCGAGGAGTTCGCGATCATCTTCCCCAGCGAGAACGGCCGCACCGCCATGACCGTCCTTGAGGAAATCCGCGTCGAGATTTCCTCCCGCGCGCTCAAGCGCCGCTCCACCAACGAGGACCTCGGCGCGATCACCGTCTCAGCCGGCTATGCTGAGCGCCTCGCGGGCGAAAGCACCATGAGCCTGATCGAGCGCGCCGACGCGGCGCTCTACGCCTCCAAGCACGCCGGCCGCAACCGCACGACGGCGGCCCAGCCGATGGCCGCGGTGGCCGCGGTCGCCGCCGCCTGAGGTCGGCAACGCCTGGGGCCCGGCAACGCCTTTCGCGTTTCCCCCTAGGCTTCCGCGAGGGTAAAGTCCTTTAGATCGGGCAACGTCTCGAACTGGAGGAATACTCATGGACGGCGCCACCACGCCCGCGAAGGTCCGGACCGAGGTCAAGGACCGCATCGGCATCATCACCCTGAACGATCCGGCGACCCTCAACGCGGCCGGCATGGAGCTGATGGAAGGCCTGACCGCGGCCTTCGAGGGCTTCGTCGCCGACCCGGGCGTCCGCGCCATCGTTATCACCGGCGAGGGCCGTGGCTTCTGCTCCGGCGCCAATCTCTCGGCCGGCGGCGGCCGCATCACCGACGCGCCCGGCGGGCCCAATCAATCGCTGATCAAGGTCTACAACCCCTTCGTCAGCGCCGTGCGCAAGTCGCCCAAGCCGCTGGTCGCCGCCGTCAACGGCGTGGCGGCCGGGGTCGGCGCGTCGCTGGCCCTGGTCTGCGACCTCTGCGTCGCCGCCGAGAGCGCCTACTTCCTCCAGGCTTTCCGTCGCATCGGCCTGGTGCCGGACGGCGGCGCGACCTACCTGCTGCCCCGCCTGGTCGGCAAGGCGCGCGCCATGGAGCTGATGCTGCTGGGCGAGAAACTGCCCGCCAGGACCGCCCTGGAATGGGGCATGATCAACCGTTGCGTGCCCGACGCGGACCTGATGTCCACCGCCATGGGGCTGGCCACCCAGCTGGCCGACGGCCCGATCTCGCTCGGCTACACGCGCAATCTGGTCTGGGCCTCAATGGACGCCGCCTGGCACGATCAGGTGGAACAGGAAGCCTATCGCCAGGGCGACGCCGCCCGCACGGAAGACGCCCGCGAGGGCATCATGGCCTTCGTCCAGAAACGCCCCGCGGAGTTCAAGGGCCGCTGATCGAATTGACTGTGCGGCCGTTTCGACTTTCGGCCCTGGTCACCGCGTCACGGCGACGGCAATCAGCAGCGCCAGCAGGCAGAGCGCCACAACGATGCCGGCTGTCCACAGGGCCAGCTTCAGCAGGCTGAACTGCAGAACCCATCGTGGCCACGGGCCGTGGATCACCCGGTAGTCTGCGTCAATCTCGGGCGGGCGTTCGGCTTCCATGCGCCATGATGGCCCCGCTGGACGCCGATGTCATGTCGCCCACCGAGGGTCTGGCCCCAGGCGTGCAAAGCCCGCCATCGGCGCAATTTGCGTTGCGTCAACCTGCGACCCGGTAGACATGGACAGATTGTCGCACCCTCGGCATGGCGCCCGACCCAAGACCATGGCCTTTCAGAACACCGGCAAGCACGCGCTGATCATCGAAGACGAGATGCTGATCGCGCTGGAGATCGAAAGCCTCTTGCACGACCTCGGGTTCGCCAGCTGCGATATTGTCGACAACCCGACGGACGCGGTGAAGAGCGCGCTGGCCCATCGGCCTGATCTGGTCACCGCCGACCTGCGCATATTCGGCGGCACGGGCATCGACGCCGTCGAGGCGATCACCCGGCGCCTGGGGCCGGTGCCGCACATCTACCTGACCGGCAATGCCGACATGCTGGCCGGCCAAACCGCCGCGCCCGTCGTCGACAAGCCGCTCACCCGCCATGCCCTGGCCGAGGCCTGCCGCCGCGCCTGCGCCGCCTGATGCGTCGCGCAAGGCGGCAGGCGGGCCGTCAGTCGCCGGCCTTGCCCGTCGTGGCGGCGGCGGCCGGCGCCGGAAAGCCCTTGTTCCGCAGATAGGCGTCGATCTTGGCGTCGCGGCCGCGGAACTTGCGGTAGGCCACGGCCGGGTCGACCGTGTTGCCCACCGAGACGATGTCGTCGTGGTAGCGCTTGGCCATCGCCTTGTCGTAGGGCCCGCCGTGTTCCAGGAACGCCTCGAAGGCGTCGTGGTCCAGGACCTCGGACTGCAGATAGCTGTAGTAGCCCGCGGCATAGCCATCGCCGGAGAAGATGTGGCCGAACATGGTCGGGCGGTGGCGCATCACCACCGCCTTGGGCATCTTGAGCTCGGTGAACAGGTTGGCCTCGAACCGGTCCGGATCGATGTCCGCGCCGCCGGCCAGGTGGACCTTCATGTCGTAGATGGCGCTGGCCATGAACTCGGTGACCGTGAAGCCCTGGTTGAAGGTCGAGGCCTTCTGGATTTTCTCCACGAGCGCCGCCGGGATCGGCTCGCCCTTGGCGTTGACCGCGAACTTGTTGAGGATTTCCGGCGTCGACAGCCAGTTCTCGTTGAGCTGCGAGGGGAATTCCACGAAATCAGTGGCGACGCTGGTGCCGGCCTGGGTCGGGTAGGTCACCGCTGAGTTCAGGTCGTGCAGGGCGTGGCCGAACTCGTGGAAGATGGTGATCGCGTCATCCCAGCTGATCAGGATCGGCTGGCCGGGCGCGGCCTTCACGAAGTTGGTGTTGTTCGACACGATCGGCGTCTGGCCGCCCAGGAACCGGCTCTGCGGGCGATAGCCCTGCTCCCAGGCGCCGGAGTTCTTGCCCTCGCGCGCATAGGGGTCGAGGTACCACAGACCCACGTGCTGGCCGGCCTTGGTCACCTCGTAGACGGTGACCTCTGGGTGGAACACCGGCACGCCGCTCACCGGCGTGAACTTGAAGCCGTAGAGCTGGCCAGCCTCCCAGAACACCGCGTCGCGGATCTTGTCGAGCTGCAGGTAGGTTTTCACCTCGCCGTTATCGAGGTCGTACTTCGCCTTGCGCACCTTCTCGGCGTAGTAGCGGTAGTCCCAGGCCTCGATCGTGATTTTGGCCCCTTCCCTGTCTGCCACCGCCTGCATGTCGGTGACTTCCTGCCGGACCCGGGCGGTGGCCGAGGGCCAGACCGCCAGCATCAGAGCCATCGCCTCGTCCGGCGACTTGATCATCTTGTCGCCTAGCTTCCAGTGGGCGAACGTCGGGTAGCCCAGCAGCCTGGCGCGCTCGTAGCGCAGCTTCAGGATCTCCTTCATCGTGGCGGAATTGTCGTGCGCGTCCTTGTGGTCGCCGCGGCTGTAGTAGTTGCGCCAGACCGTCTCGCGGAGCGCCCGGTTGTCGGAATAGGTCAGGAAGGGGTCCATCGAGGACCGCGAGTTGGTGATCGCCCACTCGCCCTTGTGGCCATGGTCGGCGGCGGCCTGCGCGGCGGCGGCCTTCAGGGTTTCCGGCAGCCCGCCGAGCTCATTGGCCTTCAGATAGGTGACCCAGCCCGCCTCGTCGGCCTGCAGGTTCTGACCGAACTTGGCGAACAGGCTCGCGAGCCGCTGGTTGATCTCCCCGACCCGGACCTTGGCCTTGGGGTCGAGCGCCGCGCCGGCGCGCGTGAAGTTGCTCCAGTAGATCCAGACCAGTCGCTGCTGTTCGGCCGTCAGCGCCTTGGTGGACGCAGCGTCCTGCAGCGCCTTGATCCGCGCGAACAGCTTGGCATTCTGGACGATCTCGTCATTGAAGGCGGCGAGCTTGGGGTCCATCTCGTTCTGGACGGCCTGATAGGCCGGCGTCGACAGGTTCGACGCCCAGACGCTGTAGAACGTCCCCACCCGGTTCAGTGGCTGGCCGGCCAGTTCGAGCGCCTCGATGGTGTTTTTGAAGGTGGGCTTGGCCGGATTGTTGGCGATGGCCTCGATCTCGCGCCGCTCCAGCGCCATGGCCTCTTCCAGAGCCGGCTTGAAGTCGGCGACCTTCACCAGGTCGAACCGCGGATAGCCGCCATAGCGGCCGGTCCAGGGCGCCAGCATCGCGTTCTTGTAGGCTACGGCGGCCTGAGCGGGCGGCGCCTTGTGGGTCTTGTGGGTCGCCGCCATGGCGATCACCGGGCTCGCGGCCAGCGCCAGGACGCTGACGCTGATGAGGAAAGACTGACGCATGGGGGAGACCATTCCTGACTCAGGCCGGTCGGCAGCGCGGCGCGACGGCGGTTCATTGGCATTGCGATCTTTGTAGTGCGGGCCGCGGCGTCTGTCTGCACAGCGCGGTTCAGTCCTCGTCCGCCAGGCCGGCGACGAAGGCCGGGAGCCACGGATTGCGGCCCGGCTTCATCCGTTCCGACCGATAGATGTGGATCAGGTCGGAATAGGCCCGGTCGAAGTCCTTGTTGACGATGACGTAGTCGTACTCGTTCCAGTGGGCGATCTCGCGCTGGCCGAGCGCGAGGCGCTGGTTGATGATCTCGGTGCTGTCCTGCGCCCGGGCGTGCAGCCGCCGCGCCAGGTCCGGCCAGGAGGGCGGCAGGACGAAGACGCGGACACTGTCGTGCGGCGCCTTTTCGGCCACCTGCTGTGCGCCCTGCCAGTCGATGTCGAACAGCACATCCTTGCCGGCCTCCATGGCCGCCACCACCGGCGCCCGGGGCGTGCCGTAGAGGTTGCCGTTGACCTCGGCCCACTCCAGCAGTTCGCCAGCAGCGGCCATCGCCTCGAACGCCGCGCGGCTCTTGAAGAAATACTCGCGGCCCTCTTCCTCGCCGGGGCGTGGCGGCCGTGTGGTGGCCGAGATCGACAGGATCATGTCGGCGTAGTCGGCCACCAGGCGCCGCGAAAGCGAGGTCTTGCCGGCGCCGGCCGGGCTCGACACCAGCAGCAGCAGGCCGCGGCGCGTGGTCTCCCAAGGCTTGGCGTGGTCTTCGACCGTAATGCTCACTGGCGGTCACTCGACATTCTGCACCTGCTCGCGGAACTGCTCGATGCCGGCTTTGAGGTCCAGGCCGACCGCGGTCAAGGCGCCGGACGCGGCCTTGGAACACAGCGTGTTGGCCTCGCGCATGAATTCCTGGGTCAGGAAGTCGAGTTTGCGGCCGACCCCGCCATCGCTCGCCAGGAGCGCGCGGGCGGCATCGACGTGGCCGCGCAGGCGATCCAGCTCCTCCTGGACGTCGGCCTTCACCGCCATGGCGGCGGCCTCCTGCAGGATGCGCTCTTCGGTGACAGCCTCGCCGGCCAGCTCCGTCAGCCGCTTTTCGAATCGCGCCTTGATCAGCGCGGGCTGTGCGCCGGCCAGGCCCGCGGCCTTGGCGGTCAGCGCGCCGATCTGCGCCACGAGACCGCCCAGCACGCCGTCAAGCGCCCGGCCCTCCTCCGCGCGGCCCGCCGCCAGTCCGTCCAGCGCCGCGCCGATCGAAGCCGCCATGGCCGCCTCCAGAGCGGCCTGCGCATCCGGATCGTCGGCGGCGTCCGCGGTCTCGATCACGCCCTTCAGGCTCAGCAGGCCGTCGAGCGTCGGCGGCGCCACCATGCCAGTGGCAACATAGGGCCCGCCCGCCTTCAGATATCGCTCCAGCTGCTCGATATTGACCTGCACCGCGCCGACGGTGTCCGCGCGCTTGGCCTGGACGCCGATCGTCAGCTGACCGCGCTGGAACCGGCTCTGCGCACCCTCGCGGGCCGCGCGCTCCAGCCCCTCGAACCCCGGGGGGCCGCGAAAGCGGACCTCCAGGTTGCGGCCGTTGACGCTGCGCGCCTCGACCGCCCAGCTCCACGCGCCCAGCGACCCTTCCGCCCGCCCGAAGCCCGTCATCCCGGAAATGCTCATTTCGCTCGCGCCCGCTCGATCGCCCGCCACTTGGCCACGTTGGCCTGATGCTCGACGAAGGTCGAGGCAAAGACGTGCCCGCCGGCGCCGTTGGCCACGAAGAACATCTCGTCGGACTTCGGCGGATTGAGCACCGCGGCCAGGGCCGCGCGGCCAGGGTTGGCGATCGGCGTGGGCGGCAGGCCGACGATCCGATAGGTGTTGTAGGGCGTCGCCGTCACCAGCTCTTTCATGGTGATTCCGCGCCCCAGCGGCCGGCCCTTGGTGATGCCGTAGATGATCGTCGGATCGCTCTCCAGCTTCATCCCCTGGCGCAGGCGGTTTTCGAACACCGCGGCGATCCGGGGCCGCTCGGACGGGATGCCGGTTTCCTTCTCGACGATGGAGGCCAGCGTCACTGCTTCCTCCGGCGTCTTGAGCGGCAGGTCCGGCGACCGGCCGGCCCATAGCTGCGCCAGCAGCGCGTCGCGGGCCGCGCGCATCTTGCCGATTACCTCGGCCCGGTCCTCGCCGCGCGCGACCGGGTAGCTGTCCGGCAGGATCGAGCCCTCGGGCGGGGCGGCGACATCGCCGGTCAGCACGGGCTGGGCGCGGACCGCGTCGGTGGCCATGTCGGTGGTCCAGCCCTCGGGCACGGCCACGAAGCGCTTCACGACCTTGCCCTGGGCGATATCGGCCAGCACGGAGGCCATGGATTGCCCGCTGCGGAATTCGTATTCGCCGGCCTTCAGGCGCCGGCCCGCGTTGGCCAGCTTGGCGGCCAGGTAGAAGATGTTGCGCGACCCGATGACCCCCGCCGACTTCAGGGCCGCCGCGATCTGGCTGGTGCTCGCGCCGCGTGGCAGGACGACGTCGGTGACCTGGCCCTCGCGCGCCGAGGGCCCTGGGCCGCGATAGGTCCAAATCACCCAGCCGGCGGCCAGGATAACGCTGACGAAAACCAGAGTCAGCAGTCGGCTTGCGCTTCGAAACAGACCCCGATCCCCGCGGACAGGCCGACGCCGGCCGCTCACGTGACCTTCTTGAACACCACCGACGCGTTGGTCCCGCCGAACCCGAAGGAGTTCGAGAGCACGACGTCGATCTTCATCGGCTTGGCCTTGTGCGGCACCAGGTCGATCTTCGTCTCGACGGACGGGTTGTCGAGATTGATGGTCGGCGGGGCGATCTGATCGCGGATCGCCAGCACCGAGAACGCCGCCTCGATGGCGCCGGCCGCGCCCAGCAGGTGGCCGGTGGCCGACTTGGTCGAGCTCATGGTCGCGCGGCCGGCCGCATCGCCCAGCAGACGCGTCACCGCGCCCAGCTCGATCTCGTCGCCGAGCGGCGTCGAGGTGCCGTGGGCATTGATGTAGTCCACATCGGCCATCGCGATGCCGGCGTCCTTCAAGGCCCCGGTCATGGCGCGGAAGCCGCCGTCGCCGTCGTCGGCCGGCGCGGTGATGTGATAGGCGTCGCCCGCCAGCCCGTAGCCCGCGACCTCGGCGTAGATCTTCGCGCCGCGCGCCTTGGCGTGTTCGTATTCCTCGAGCACCAGGACGCCGGCGCCCTCGCCCATCACGAAGCCGTCGCGGTCCTTGTCGTAAGGCCGGCTGGCCTTTTCGGGGGTGTCATTGAAGCCGGTCGACATGGCGCGCGCGGCGATGAACCCTGCCATGCCGACGGGACAGATCGCAGCCTCCGCCCCGCCGGCCACCATCACGTCGGCGTCGCCGTACTTGATCAGCCGCGCCGCGTCGCCGATCGCGTGCGCGCCGGTGGCGCAGGCGGTGACCACCGAATGGTTCGGGCCCTTGAAGCCGTAGCGGATCGAGACCTGGCCGCTCGCCAGGTTGATCAGGGCCGAGGGGATGAAGAACGGGCTGACGCGGCGCGGGCCCTTCTCGTGCATCTCGATCGAGGTGCGCTCGATCGTGGCCAGACCGCCGATGCCCGAGCCGATCATCACCCCGGTGCGTTCGCGATCCTCATCGGCCTCCGGCTGCCAGCCGGAATCCTTCACCGCTTCGTCGGCGGCGGCGATGGCGTAGAGGATGAAATCGTCGACGCGGCGCTGGTCGCGGGTCGAAAGCGTCTGGTCGGGATCGAAGGAGCCTGGGATGTCCGGCCCGCCGCCGCCGCGCCCATCGACCCGCGGAACCTCGCCGGCCACGCGGCAGCCGAAGTCCTCGGTGATGTCGAAGGTGGTGACCTTGCCGATTCCGGACTTGCCGGCCAGGATCGCGGCCCAGGAAATCTCGGTTCCCTGGCCCAGCGGCGTGATCAGGCCGATACCGGTGACGACGACTCGACGCGGGGCGATGCTCAAAGGCGCGGTCCTCAAAGGAAGACCGCCGAAGCCAGGGGACAACCCCGACCCGGCGGTCCGAAAACCCTAAGCCGAATCAGGCGCTTAAGCGCCCAGCTTCTCAGCAATAAACTTCACGGCGTCACCGACCGTCTGGATGTGCTCGGCGGCGTCATCCGGAATCTCGATGTCGAATTCTTCCTCGAAAGCCATGACCAGCTCGACGTTGTCGAGGCTGTCGGCGCCCAGGTCGTCGATGAAGCTGGCCTTTTCGGTGACCTTCTCCGGATCGGCGTCCAGGTGCTCAATGACGATTTTGCGGACGCGTTCTAGGACGTCGGACATTAGGTAGGTCCCTTTAAAGTGCAGGCTTTGAATCGGCGAGCCGGGCCGTGAAGTCAACCTCCACCGCCAGCCTCATCGACAGTCGTTGGCGCGTTAGCATGTTCCGATAGGCCAAGGCGAGACCCTGAGGCCACCTTAGATCATCGCCATCCCGCCGTTCACATGCAGGGTCTGGCCGGTGACATAGGCCGCCTCGTAGCTGGCCAGGTAGGCGCAGGCCGCGGCGACATCGGCGCCGGCGCCGAGACGACCGCTCGGAATAGTCGCCAGAATCTGGGCTTTCTGGGCCTCGTTCAGCCCGTCGGTCATCGGGCTTTCGATGAAGCCCGGCGCCACGCAATTGACGGTGATTCCCCGGGTCGCGACCTCGGCGGCCAGCGCCTTGGAAAACCCGATCATCCCGGCCTTGGACGCCGCATAGTTGGCCTGGCCCGGGTTGCCGGTCACGCCGACCACCGAGGTGATGCCGATGATCCGGCCGTGGCGGCGTTTCATCATCCCGCGCATGGCCGCCCGCGTCAGCCGGAAATAGCTCTCCAGATTGACCTTCAGGACCTCCGACCAGTCCTCATCCTTCATCCGCATGAGCAGGCCGTCCTTGGTGATGCCGGCGTTGGCGACCAGGATGTCGATCGGCGCGCCGGCGGCGGCTTCGGCGGCCGCGATCAGGCCATCGACGGCCGCGGCGTCGGACAGGTTAGCCGGAACCGCCGCGGTGCGGGCGCCGAGTTCGGTCGCGCGCTCCTGCAGCACCGCTTCCCGCGTGCCGGACAGCACCACATAGGCGCCCTGGGCATGTAGGGCGCGGGCGATCGCCGCCCCGATGCCGCCGGTGGCGCCGGTGACGAGCGCGGTCTTGCCGGTCAGGTCGAACATGGCGGCCGTCTCCTAAAGGCTTTTGGCGAAGGCTTCGAGGTCGGCCGGCGCATTCAGCGGAACGGCCTCGGCGTCGGGCGCGATCCGCTTGGCCATGCCGGACAGCACCTTGCCGGCGCCGGCCTCGGCGAAGCGGGTCACGCCGCCCGCGCCCGCCAGCCACAGCATGCTCTCGCGCCAGCGCACCCGGCCCGTCACCTGTTCCACCAGCATCCGGCGGATCGCTTCGGGGTCCAGCGTCGGCTGGGCGGTGACATTGGCCACCAGTGGCGCGCGCGGGGCCAGGATCGTCGCGGAGGCGAGCGCCGCGGCCATCTCATCGGCCGCCGGCTGCATCAGCGGGCAGTGGAAGGGCGCCGAGACGTTCAGCAGGATAGCGCGCGCGCCCAGTTCCTTGGCCTTCTCGATGGCCAGGTCGACGGCGGCCTTGTCGCCGGAGATCACCACATTGCCGGCGTTGTTATCGTTGGCGACCACGCAGACCCCGACCGCCGAACCGGCGGTGGCCGCCGCCTCCGCCAGCGCCACATCGCTTTTGGGTCCGATCAGGGAGGCCATGGCGCCCTCGCCCACCGGCACGGCCCGCTGCATCGCCTGGCCGCGCAGTTTCAGCAGGCGCGCGGTGTCGGCCAGGCCGATCGCGCCCGCCGCCGCCAGCGCTGAATATTCGCCCAGGCTGTGGCCCGCCACGAAGGCCGCCTTGTCCACACCGACGCCGAACTCCTTCTCGAGCGTCCGCATCACCGCCAGGCTCACCGCCATCAACGCCGGCTGCGCGTTTTCGGTGAGGGTCAGCTGATCCTCCGGCCCCTCGCGCATCAGCTTGAAAAGCTTCTGGCCGAGCGCGTCGTCAACTTCCTGGAAGACCTCACGCGCCGCGCCGAACGCCTCGGCCAGGTCGACGCCCATGCCCACGGCCTGACTGCCCTGGCCGGGAAAGAGGAAAGCGAGGCTCATGCGGTTGGCTCCGAGAACGTCAGGATCCGGCTCTATCGATTCCGAGCCGCGAGGGCTACGGAATAAGGAAAGCCCCGGCAAGGCGGCGAAATTCAGGGAAGACCGCGATGCGAGCAGTCGTGCGGCGCAACAAACAGCTGGTCTGCGACGAGATCGGCGAACTGGAGCCGGCGCAGGGCCAGGTGCTGGTCAAGACCTTGGCCTGCGGCATCTGCGGGTCCGACCTGCACGCCCTGCATCACATGGAACACATGATCGCGCTGGGCCGGCGCGGCGGCGGCGGGGAGAATGGCTTCGATCCGGCCGCCGATACCGTCTTCGGCCACGAGTTCTGCGCCGAGATCCTCGACCATGGGCCCGGCTCGGCCAAGACGCTTAAGGCCGGGACCCGCGTGGTCAGCGTGCCGATCACCCTGACGCCCGGCGGCATGGAGGCACTGGGCTTCTCCAACCGGCTGCCCGGCGGCTTCGCCGAGCGCATGGTGCTGAGCGAGGCGCTGATCCTGGCGGTGCCGAATGGCCTTTCCACCGAGCACGCCGCGCTGACCGAGCCCTTCGCCGTCGGCCTGCACGCGGTCGCCAAGGCGCGGATGGACGCCAATTCCGTGGCCCTGGTGATCGGCTGCGGTCCTGTCGGCCTGGCGGTGATCGCCGCCCTGAAGGCTGGCGGCCACGGCCCGGTGATCGCCGCTGATTTCTCGCCGCGCCGCCGCGCCGCCGCCGAGAAACTGGGCGCCGACATCGTCGTCGATCCGGCCAGGGAGTCGCCGCACGACCGCTGGGAGGCGCTGGGCGTACCCAAGGCCCGCGGCGCCCAGCAGATGATGCGGATGATGGGCGGCAACTTCGGCCGGCCCGTGATCTTCGAATGCGTCGGCGCGCCGGGCGTCGTCCAGGCCCTGATCGAGGCCGCGCCCGCCGGCGCCCAGATCGTCGTGGCCGGCGTCTGCATGGAGACCGACCGCATCGAGCCCTCGATCGCCATCACCAAGGAGATCGAGCTGACCTTTGTCTTCGGCTATTCGCCGGAAGAGTTCGCCGACACGCTGCGCAATATCGCCGAGGGCCGCATCGACGTCTCCGGCCTGGTGACCGGCCGCGTGGGGCTGGACGGCGTCGCCGGCGCCTTCACCGCGCTCGCCGATCCCGAGGCCCACGTGAAGATCCTGGTCGAGCCGGCGGCCTGACACCGGCCGCCCTGAGAGCGCCTGTCGCGAGCGGTCCTCCAGCCTCGCCCCGTTCCGTTCGCGGCCCCTTGCCTCCGTACACTGCTCAGGAACGAAAGCGATCGACGCTTGATCAGATTGCGGCAGACCCCGGGATCGCCACCAAAGGCTTGAGCATTTCGCGCCTGAGGGGAAAATAGCGACTTACTGACGCGGCCCGGCTTTGCTCGACTTGGTTAACGGCCCCGATACCCCGCCGAATCTTTCTGAATCCGCCTTTGGGCGCATGTCGCCTCTAGGGATACTTCATCTTGACAGTCGGTTATCTGCGACCTAATTGATAATCTTAATAACCTGTTAATTTCTGGGCCAGGCTTGCCTGGGACATCCGTATTCCGTCAGTCGCATTCCGTGGGGATTTCAATGAGCACCCGTAATATTCTGCTGGCGGCCGGTTCGGCCCTGGCCCTGTCCGCCCTGGCCACCGGCGCCTTCGCCGCCGGCAGCGTCTCGACGACGGCCACCGCCAGCGTGACGGTCCTGTCGCCGGTGACCATCGTCAAGGTCCAGGACCTGGTCTTCGGTCAGGTCGTGCGGCCGTCGAACGCCAACACCAACACCGTGACCCTGGACACCAGCGACACCGTGACGGTCACCGGCACGGGCAACGGCTCGATGGTCGCCAGCGCCACCTCTTCGGCCAAGTTCACCATCACCGCGCCCGCCGCGACGACCTATACGACGACCCAGGGCCTGACCTTCACCGCGGCAGGCCTGACCAACATCGGCCCCAGCCTGCCGGTGGCGCAAACCGGCACGCTCGGCACCATCCCGGTCGGCGGCAGCCAGGGCATCACCTACGGCGGCCACTTCGACATGAACGCCTCCACCCCGGCGCAGGCCTACACCGGGACGCTCGCCGTCACCATCAACTACAACTAAGTCGGACGCGCCGATCTCGTCCCCGCGCCGGCGGGGATCCATTTCGAAGCTTAGCGGCGCGGCCGGTCCGCCGGACGCCGCGACGTTCGACCCTGCCATGGCCGCCCCGAAAGGGCGGCCATTGTTGTTTTGGCCGCGGTTGTTTTGGGCCTCGCGCGCCTGACCTTGCCGCGAGGCCGGCAAACACGCCATTAACCCTATCGCGCCATTCTGCCGACTCGCTGAAGCCCGGTCTTGGGCGTCGGGCGGCGCGGTCCTTCGCGCCGACCGGGAACAAAGCTTGCGAGCTGGACGAACGCCGATGGATACTCCCCCCGTTCTCGTGCTGCCAGCCTCCGGGCGACGGTCGCCGGGCCACAGTTCAGCACCGGCGTACCATCCATGAGGCTGTCACCGCTTCTCACCGCGCTCGCGCTGCTCGCGACGGTGGCTGTCGGCGCCGCGATCGCCCAGCCCTCGTCAACGCCCGCGCCCACGCCCACGCCCACGCCAGCTTCGACAACCGCCGCCCCGGGCGCTCCGGTGATCATCGCCCCGGCCACGGGCGCGAACCTCAATATCTCGCCCAAGCGCGTGACCTTCGACCGCAATCATCGGTCGGGCTCGATCTACATCTTCAACCAGGGCTCCGGACCGGCGACCTTCGACATCTCGCTGGTAGACCGGGTGATGCTTCCGGACGGCCAGATCCTGGCGGTGACCGACGCCCAGGCGAAGCCTGAGACCAAGGCCATCGCGGACCGCGTCGCGTCCGCCAAGGCGATCCTGCAGGTCTCGCCGCGCCGGGTGACCCTCAGCCCGGGCCAGGGCCAGACCATTCGCCTGCGGATCGCGGGCTCGCCGGCCGATCCGAGCCTCGCGGAGATGCGCAGCCACCTGACCATCTCCACCCTGCCGCCGCGCGACAGCGGCACCACCGCCGAGGCCGCCGCCGCCAACGCCCCGCCCGGCGAACTGCGCTTCCAGATCAACGCCCTGCTGGGGCTCAGCGTGCCGGCGATCGTGCGCCTGAACGACATCGATATCCGCGCCGGCCTCGCCAACGGCCGCGTGAGCCTGGAACGTCTGGCCGGCCCGAACAGTCCGGCCACCCCGGTGCTCAGCCTGGACCTGCTGCGCCAGGGGACGAATTCGCTGTTCGGAAATCTTGAGATCCGCGCCGCGGGACAACCCCGGAACACGCCGCCGTTGGGCCTCGCCCGAGGCGTCGGCGTCTATACAGAGATCGATCGTCGCTCGATCCGCATCCCCCTGATCCGCGCGCCCGCGCCGGGCGAACATCTGGAGGTGACCTTCACCGACGACGACACCTCGCCGGGAAAGCTCCTTGCGAAACTCATCCTTTAGACGCGCCGCGCTCTTCGCGACGGCCGCGGCCCAGCTCTGCGTCGGTAATCCGGCGCGGGCTCAGCCCCGGCCGCCTGACGCGATAGACGTCCTGCTGTTCGGCGCGCGCGGGCCGCCGACCGGGATAGCCAACCCCAATGGCGAGGCGATCGCCGACTTCCTCATTCGCGGCGACGGGCCGCAGGGCATGCCGCGGACATCGTCGGGGCGTGCGCGTCTGCTTCTGGTGAACACCAGCGCGGCGACCGCTCCGGCCCGATCAACCCAGGTGGCGGCAACCCAGGTGGCAGCAACCAAGGCCGCGGCAACCAAGGCGGCGGCGATGCCGCCCGGCGTGGGCCCGCGCGACCAGATCGGCGATCTGGTGCTGGCCAGCGCCGCCGCGGCGCCCGGCGGTTTCACAACGCGCTCCGGCGGCGGCGTCGCGCGCACCTTCGCCGCGCCCGATCCTCAGAGCCTGCTGCTGCTGCTGGTGCAGCTCGACGACCTGACGCTCACCGACGGCATGGCCGCCTATGGCGCGCCGGAGGATCCGCTGCTGCCGGTGGGCGAGATCAGCCGCCTGCTGGAGCTGGATATCGACGTCAGTCCCAGCACCGGCCGCATCACCGGCAGCCTCGGCGAAGCGCGCCGCGCCCTGATCATCGACCTGGCGACCAACACCGCGCGCATCGGCCCGGTGCAGGTCGGCCTGGCGCCGGGCGACGTTGTGGTCGATGCGGCCGATATCTATGTGCGCGCCTCGGTGCTGGCCAAGCTGCTGCCGCTGAAATTCGACGTCGATCCGCGCGCCCTGCAGATGCGGCTCACGGCGACCGAGCTGCTGCCGATCCAGGGGCGGCTGCAGCGCCTGGCGCGGATCCGGCAGTCGGCGCCGAACCCGAACGCCACCCAGGTCATGCGCGTCAAGGAGCCCTACCGGCTGTTCACGCCGCCGTCGCTCGACGTCGCGCTTGGCCTTGGGGCCCAGACGGTCGCGCCCCGGGCGCTGACCCGATACGACATCCGCCTGGGCGGCGACCTGGCCTATATGGGCCTGCAGGCCTATGTCGGGTCCGACGACAGCGGCCGGGCCAGCATCGCCCGCGTCCTGCTGGAAAAGCGCTCGGTCGACGGCGATCTGCTGGGGCCGCTGCACGCCCGCGTCGTGGGCCTGGGCGACGTCTTCACCCCCGGCCTGTCGATCGGGCCCCGCAGCATCGGGGGCCGCGGCTTCCAGATTTCCAGCGCGCCGCTGGACCAGGCCAGCGTGTTCAACCGTGTCGATCTGCGCGGCGAGCTGCCGCTGGGCAGCGATGTCGAGCTCTACGTCAACGATGTGCTGCAAGGCGCCCAGCAGCAGGCCGTGGCGGGCCAGTACGCCTTCCTGAACGTGCCCCTCACCCAGGGCATCAACGTCATCCGCCTGGTGACCTACGGTCCGCGTGGCCAGCGCGCCGAAGAGACCCGGATCATCAACGCCACCGGCGGCCTGCTGCGCGCCGGCCAGGTCACCTACGACTTCGGCGCGGTGGCGCAGGATGAAGCGCTGATCAGGCTCAGTGACTTCAACACCTTCGTCGCCAACCGCGGGTCCGGCCGCCCGCGGGTCGTGGCGGCGGTGAACTATGGCGTCACCCAGTACCTGACCGCCACGGTGGGCGGCGCGGTCTATACCGACTACCTGGGGATCGAGCGGCAGCTCTACACCGGTGGCCTGAAGACCTCGATCGCCGGGTTCGCCACCCAGTTCGATCTGGCGGGCGACAATCACGGCGGCCAGGGCGCCTCGGCCGACATCGCCGGGCGCATCCTGGGCGCCAATACCGTGCTGCGCCATTCGGAGTACCGCGGCGGCCTGCTGGACGAGAACAACGCCGAGGCGTCGATCGACCGCCCGGTGCGCCGGCGCACCGAACTCGACATCGACCGCAATGTGCCGCTGGGCGGCGGCCGGGTGATCCCGCTGTCGGTTCGCGCGCTCCGCGACGTCTACGCCGATGGCGGCAGCGCCTGGATCGGCCAGCTGCGCGGATCGGCCTCGGTGGGCAGCGTGCTCTATTCGACGGGCCTGGAGTACGACCGCAACATCGCCGCCAGCGGCCAGACCAACGACATCCTGCGCGGTTTCGTCGGCGTCTCCACCTTCCGGAACTACGACTGGCAGGTCCGCGCGACCCTGAACTATGACGCGGTCCCCTATCTGCGGGTCAGCGGCCTGGAGGTCATCGCCGACCGGGCGATCAGCAACACCTGGTCGGTGCGCCTGGGCGCCACGCAGCGCTTCACCGAGCCCAAGGACCTGGAACTGATCATCGGCAGCACCACGCGCACCAAGTTCGGCGATCTGGCGCTGACCGGCCAGTACGACACCTCCAACTCCAGCTGGCGGCTGGGCGCGCAGATGAACTTCGGCCTGGGCTGGAATCCGCAGGGGCACGGCTACGAACTGACCCGGTCCGGGCCCGGCTCCGGCGGTTCGGTGCTGTTCCACGCCTTCATCGACGCCAACGGCGACGGCCAGTTCGAACCCGGCGAGCGGCCGGTGGCCGGCGTCGCCTTGGAGGGGGGCGAGCTCAAGGCCAGGACCGATCTCGAAGGCCGCGCCTATCTCAGCGGGTTCGGGGCTGGCCCCACGGCGCGCCTGCTGGTGGAGATCGGCGATGTCGAGAACCAATCCGTCAAGACGCCGCCGAGAATGATCGAGTTCTCGCCGCGGCCCGGCGGCGTGACCCAGATCGAATACCCCATGCGGCCGACCGGCGAGGTGATGGTCAACGTGCGCCTGCGCCGGCCTGATCAGGTTCCGGTCGGCCTCTCGGCGACCCGGGTGCGGTTGGTGGACGACAAGGGCGTGGTGTTCGAGGGCGTCACGGAATTCGACGGCTCGGTGAACTTCCACGACCTGCCGGCCGGCAGCTACCGCCTCGAGCTCGACAAGGATCAGGCCGCGCGGCTGCGCATGCGCCTGACCGCGCCGGTCAGCGTCACAATTAGGCCGGATGGCGCGATTACGCCGGACGCCGAGGCCGAGGTTGAGTTTGAACCCCGCGCCGACGCGGAGCCCAAGGCGCCCGGATGACTGGGTCCCCGACGACTGGGGGCCCGACGACTGGGCTAAGGCAACGGTTCCGGGTAGACTGGCGTTTCGATAGGGTGAGGCGTGCGCGTTCAACAGTGACCATGATCAGGCTTCCCAAGCCACGGCCTGTACCGAGGAGCGCCACGGCGCTGGGGGCCGCTCTGTTGCTGCTGGCGTTGGCGAGCGGCGGCGTTGCAGCCCCGGTCTACACCATCCAGGCGACACAGAGCGCCGATCTGGGCGTGGTGACGTCGGCCATCGCCGGCGACACGGTGTTCCGCGTCGATCCTACCTCGGGCGCGGTGACCACGATCTCTGGCACGGCCACCCGCACGGCGGGCGGCACGACGCGGGCCGTCGTCACCGTCAGCTGCGCGGCCACCGATCCCGGCGACTGCACAAAAAACGTCAACGTCCGGCTTGGCCCGGTCGGCTCGGCCAGCGGGCGCGCGCGGAACCTCACGCGCCTCACCTTCACGATGGGTACGGCCACCCTGGCCGGCGGCCCGGGCGCGCCCGGCAGCGCCAGCTTCACGATCGCGCCGATTGGCCCCAATTCCTCGAAGACCTTCTTCGTGGGCGGCGACATGGGCATCGCGGGCGACGATTCCGGCCTGCCGACCGGCCTGGCGGAGTCCGACTTCTTCGCCTGGGCGGCTGAAAGCCCGACCCCGCCCACCGGCGGCGCCATCGGCCGCTTTCAGGCTCGGATCATCCGCTCGATCGCCATCGCCAAGACCTCGGACCTGGTATTCGGCCGCATCTCGAAGCCGCCCACCGGTCTGGGCACGGTGACCATCGACGCGACCACCGGGCTGCGCACCACCGCCGGCGCGCAGGGGTTCGACTCGCCCACGCCCAGCCGCGCGGCCTTCAGTGTGACCGGCGAGGGCGGCCAGACCTTCACGGTGACCGTGCCCCCGAGCTTCCAGATGACCGGGCCGCAGCCGATGACGGTCACCCTGACCTCCTCGGCGGGCGCCTCTCCGACGCTGGGCGGCGTCCTGGGCTCACAGGGCAGTCTGACCTTCGGGGTCGGCGGCTCGGCGCCGGTGGATTCCACGACGCCGCCGGGCGACTATTCCGGCAGTTTCACGGTCACCGTCGCCTACAATTGACCGTCTATGACCTGAGCCGCGACAAGCCGCCGCGAGCGATGTAGAAGGCGGCGAAACCGCCGGAGAAACCACGATGAAGACCTTTATCGCCACTCTCGCCCTGGGCTGCGTCGCCGCGGCCGCCATGACCACCCAGGCCTTCGCCGAACTGAAGGTCGGCGCCAAGGCGCCCGACTTCACGGCGCCCGCCTTCCTGGCCGGCCAGCCCTTCACCTACAAGCTCGCCGATGCCCTGAAGAAGGGTCCGGTCGTCCTGTACTTCTTCCCCGCCGCCCACACCTCCGGCTGCAACGTCGAAGCCCACCTGTTCTCCGAGGCTGTCGACCAGTTCAAGGCCGCCCACGCCACCGTCATCGGCGTCACGGCCGGCAAGCTGGACGAACTGGCCGCCTTCTCCACCGAAACCGAGCATTGCGGCGGAAAATTCCCGGTCGCCGCCGATCCGGGCGCCAAGATCGCCAAGTCCTACGACTCGACCCTGATCGGCAAATCCGACTGGTCCAGCCGCACCTCCTACGTGATCGCCCAGAACGGCGACGTGGTGCACGTCTACTCGAACCTCAGCCCCAACGATCACGTCAGCCAGACCCTGAACGCCGTGAAGGCGATGAAGAAGT
The DNA here is from genome assembly GCA_025359785.1 of Alphaproteobacteria bacterium. Classification (GTDB taxonomy): domain Bacteria; phylum Pseudomonadota; class Alphaproteobacteria; order Caulobacterales; family Caulobacteraceae; genus Phenylobacterium. The sequence continues at coordinate 164,776 of JANYET010000014.1, forward strand.
AAGCAAGCGCACCCTCCTCTCCCCCGGCGCAGCCGAGAGGGAGAGGAGCGTCAATCGCTTGCTTCGGCGACGCTTTTCCCCTATCAGCGCGCCTCTTCACGGAGAGCGGTCTTACGCGGAACACTAAAGGGCTCGGGAAACTCCCGGTCGCCGCGCCAAAGATCCATCACGACCCGCGGGCCTTCCGCCGCCGGTCGCGCCGCCCTCCCAATGGAAGAAGGAAACTATGGCGCTCTACGAGCACGTCGTCATCTCGCGGCAGGATATCTCGCCGCAACAGGCTGAAGCCCTCAACGACACCATGAAATCTCTGATCGAAGCCGGCGGCGGGTCCGTCGCCAAGATCGAGTATTGGGGTCTTCGCAACCTGACCTATCGGATCAAAAAGAACCGCAAGGGGCACTACTCCCTGCTGGCCATCGATTCGCCGCCCGAGGCGGTGAAGGAAATGGAACGTCAGCTCTCCATCAACGAAGACGTCCTGCGGTACATGACCGTGCGCGTCGAAGAACTGGAGCTGGAACTCTCCCCGATCCTCGCCCGCCGCGATCGCGATCGCGAACGCCGCGATGACTTCCCGGCCAAGGAAGGCGCATTCTGATGACCGACGAAACCACCACCGAAGCCCAGGACACCGCCCCGGCTGGCGGCGCTGGCGGCGCTCGCCGTCCGTTCTTCCGCCGCCGCAAGGTGTGCCCGTTCTCCGGCGCAGGCGCGCCGAAGATCGACTACAAGGACGTCAAGCTCCTGCAGCGTTACGTCTCCGAGCGCGGCAAGATCGTGCCGTCGCGGATCACCGCGGTGTCGGCCAAGAAGCAGCGTGAACTCGCCAAGGCGATCAAGCGCGCCCGCTTCCTGGCGCTCCTGCCCTACGTTGTGAAGTAAGGGAGCCCAGGCACATGAAAGTCATTCTGCTCGAACGCGTCGAGGGCAAGGGCGGCCTGGGCGATGTGGTCACCGTCAAGGACGGCTACGCGCGCAACTACCTGCTGCCCCGCGCCAAGGCGCTCCGCGCCAACAACGCCAACCTGAAGGTCTTCGAAGGCCAGCGGGCTGATATCGAGGCGCGCAACGCCAAGACCAAGGACGCGGCGGGCCAGTCCGGCGAAAAGCTCGACGGGACCGCCTACATCCTGATCCGTCAGGCGGGCGAAAGCGGCCAGCTTTACGGCTCCGTGGCCGGCCGCGACGTGGCCGATGCGGTCAACGACGCCGGCGGCGTCAAGGTCGACCGCGCGATGGTCTCCCTCGACAAGCCGATCAAGACGCTCGGCATGCACGAGGTGAAGATCCGCCTGCACGCCGAAGTCACCGTGACCGTGACCCTCAACATCGCCCGCAGCCAGGACGAAGCTGAGCGGCAGGCCCGCGGCGAGAACATCATCGCCTCGCAGTTCGAGGAAGATCGGATCGCCGACGAAGAAGCCCAGGCCGACCTCCTCCAAGGCGGCGCGGGCTCCATCGAGGGCAACTACGTTCAGGACTAAAACCGTGGCCGAAAGGCCGCACCGGACGACAGCGAAGGCGCGGGATTCCCTCCCGCGCCTTTTGCATGCTTATTGTGCAGTAGCTGTTGCAGAATTGTCATTTCCCTTGAAGGCGGCACACCCTAGCTAAGCGCCGGGGGCAGGTTTGTCAGCCGTTACGGCGACCATGCCAAGTTGTTCCAAGGGAATAAGTATATGAAATCGCGCGTACTTCTATTCGCGGCCGCCTCGGCCGTAACCCTCTTCGCCACCGGCGTAGTCGCCCAGACAGCGGTCAGCGCCACGCCCGCGGATATTGCTGAACTTGTGGTCACCGGCAGCCGCGCCGAGCCCCGCTCGCGCCTGGAAACCATCGCCCCGGTTGACGTGGTCACCGCGACCCAACTGGCCCGCGGCGGCACCACGGAACTCGCCCAGGCGCTCTCCTTCGCGCTCCCCTCGCTCAACTTCACCCGCCCCGCGGTCACCGACGGCACCGACACAGTCCGGCCTGCGACGCTGCGCGGGCTCGCCCCCGACGAGACCCTGGTGCTGATCAATTCCAAGCGGGCCCATGCCGCGGCCCTGGTCAACCTGAACGGCTCGATCGGCTACGGCTCTGGCGCGGTTGATCTGAACACCATTCCGGCGGCCGCCATCGGCTCGGTCGAGGTCCTGCGGGACGGCGCCTCGGCGCAATACGGCTCCGACGCCATCGCCGGGGTCATCAACCTGCGCCTGCGCGAAGCCAGCTCCGGCGGCGCCGCCAGCGTCACCTATGGCCAGTATGACACCGACGTTGAAACCCGACCGTCGCTGAGCCCGATCCCGGGCCTCGTCCTGCAGCCGAAGAAGCACCGCAACGACGGCGGCACCACGACGATCACCGGCTGGCAGGGTTTGCCGCTGTTCGGCAGCGGATTCCTGACGATCTCGGCGGAGGCCAAGAAACAGGAACACACCACCCGCGCCGGCCCCGACCCGCGTCAGCAGTACCCGTTCGTTGGCGGTGTCGCCGGCGCCTTCGATCCGCGCGAACTGACCTACGACCGCTACGACAACTGGTACGGCGACCCCAAGCTCGACCAGTACACCGCCTACGCCAACGCTGGTTATGACCTGGCCAGCGGCGTCCATCTCTATGGCTGGGGCAGCTATCAGTTCCGCGACGCCTTCTCGGCGGCCAATGTGCGCCGCGCGATTCAGCAGAACGCCGGGTCGAACATCATCGCGGTCTATCCCAACGGCTTCCTGCCGAAGATCGAGGGCAAGGTCTCCGACGCCAGCCTGGCCGGCGGCGCCAAGGGCCGGGCCGGCGACTGGGACTGGGACGCCAGCCTGGTCTGGGGCCGCAACCAGTTCCACTTCGGCGTGACCGACAGCCTCAACGCCTCGATCGGCCCGACGAGCCCCACCGAGTTCGACGCCGGCAAGCTGATCTACCAGCAGACGGTCGCCAACCTCGGCCTCAATCGCGTGGTCGAGGTGGGCGGCGCGAAGGTCAACCTGGCCGCCGGCCTCGAAATCCGCGGCGAGAATTACCAGATCAAGGCGGGGGAGCCGGCCTCCTACATCAACGGCGGCTTCTTCACCCAGGCCGCGCCCGCAGTGCTCGGTGGCTCCGGCTCCCAGTCGTTCTCCGGCTTCAGCCCAGCCAACGCCACGGACAAGAGCCGCACCTCCGAGGCGCTCTACGTCGAGGCCGAGAGCAAGTTCGGCCGGCTCGATCTCGACGGCGCCGCCCGCTACGAGAACTACTCCGACTTCGGCGACGTGCTCACCGGCAAGCTCGGTGCGCGCTTCGACGTCACCGACAACGTCGCCCTGCGCGGCAGTGTCTCGAACGGGTTCCGGGCGCCCTCGCTCCAGCAGTCCTACATCACCACCACCTCAACCAACTTCGTGGCCGGCCTGCCGGTGCAGACCATCCTGCTGCCACCGACCGATCCCCGCGCCAAGCTGATCGGGGCCACGGCGCTGAACCCCGAGAAGTCCACCAACGTCTCGGGCGGCGGGGTCTTCCGCAACGGCGGCTTCTCACTGACGATCGATGCCTACTACATCAAGATCAAGGACCGGATCGTGCTGTCCGACATCCTGCAACAGGCCAACGTCATCGCGCTGTTCAAGGCGGCCGGCGTCAACGACATCGGCGGCGTCCGCTTCTTCACCAACGGCGTGGACAGCGAGACCAAGGGCGTCGAGGCGGTGGCCAGCTACAAGTGGCGGCCCGACCCGGCCTGGGGGACCTTCGACTTCAGCGCCAGCGCTTCGCACAACGAGACCACGCTGACGCGGGTGCAGTCGACGCCGGTGCTCTCGGCGCTCAACCCGGCGCCGGTGTTCCTGCCGCACTACCGCACCTCGACGCTGACCGACGGCCAGCCGAAGTGGAAGGGCTCGCTGGTCGGCGATTGGTCGCTGGGCGATTTCGGCGTCACCGCCAAGGCGCTCTACTATGGCAAGTTGCTGTCGCCGGCCAACAACAGCAATCCGCTGGGCGACTACACGCTGTCGCCCAAGACCCTGATCGACCTGGAAGCCCGCTGGAACGTCACCAAGCAGCTGCAGGTCGCGGTGGGCGCCGATAACCTGCTCGACACCTACCCCACCACCCCGCCCTACGTGCTGAACGGCGTGACGATCAGCTCCAACGGGGTCGGCGCCTTCCCGGAATACTCGCCCTTCGGGTTCCAGGGCCGGTTCGTCTACGGCCGCCTGAGCTACAGCTGGTAGGCTGAGGCTCGACGACGGAAGACGGCGAGGGCGGGCTGGATTTCCAGCCCGCCTTTTTCGTGAGCCATCGCTAAGGGCCAAGCTATCCACAGGGTCACTCTATTGTGTGGACGGGGCGCCGATGCCGCAGTGATCGCAGGCCCGCCGTTAGGCTATCGGTAATGCATGGCCCTTGTTCCGCTCCTCGACCTGCGACCGGTATCCGCCGACACCCCTATCGTGCATGCGCCGGCCAATGTGGAGGCCGAACAGGCGCTGCTGGGCGCCCTGCTCTATGACAACGCCGCCTTCGAGCGGATCGGCGACTATCTGCAGGCCCGCCACTTCTTCGAGCCCTTCCATCAGCGCCTTTTCGCCTCGATCGAGGGCCAAATCCGTAAGGGCCAGCTAGCCGAGCCGATCCTGCTGGCCGAGCAGTTCGCCCGCGACGTGGGTTTCGAGGAGCTCGGCGGAGTCCGCTACCTGGCCGACCTTGTCGACCGCGCGCCGCCCGCCGCCAACGCGCCGGACTATGCCCGCGCCGTCTACGACTTGGCGCTGCGCCGCGACCTGATCCGCATCGGCGGGGACATCTCCACCCTTGCCGGCCAGGGCGACGCCGACCTGTCGGCCCGCGACCAGATCGAGGCGGCCGAACAGCAGCTCTACGCCCTCGCCGAGACCGGCGGCGTCAGCCAGGGGTTCATGACCTTCGCCGACGCCCTGCACGGCGCGGTCACCATGGCCGCCGAGGCGCACAGCCGTGACGGTGGCTTGGCCGGGCTTTCGACCGGCCTCATCGACCTCGACAACAAGATCGGCGGCCTGCACCCCTCCGACCTGGTGATCATCGCCGCGCGGCCCTCGATGGGAAAGTCGTCGCTGGCCTGTAACATCGCCTTCGACGTGGCCCGGAACTACGCGTGGGAGCCGCAGCCAGATGGCTCGAAGAAGACCGTTCGCGGTGGCGTCGTGGCCTTCTTCTCTCTCGAAATGGCCGCCGAACAGTTGGCCATGCGCCTGCTCGCCGAGGCCTCGGGCGTTTCCGGTGACCGGCTGCGCAAGGGCGAGATCGACGCTTCGGAATTCGGGCGGGTGCGCGACGCGGCCTTGGAAATCCAGGAGGCGCCGCTCTACATCGACGCCACCGGCGGCATCTCCATGGCTAAGCTGGCAGCCCGCGCGCGGCGCCTGAAGCGGATGGTCGGCCTCGACCTGCTGATCGTCGATTACCTGCAGCTGATCACCGGTGGCGACGGGCGCAGCGACAACCGTGTGCAGGAAGTCTCGATGATCACCCAAAGCCTGAAATCTCTGGCCAAGGAGCTTTCGATCCCGGTTATCGCCCTGGCCCAGCTCTCCCGCCAGGTGGAAAACCGCGAGGATAAAAAGCCCCAGCTCTCCGACCTGCGGGAATCCGGCGCCATCGAGCAGGACGCCGACATGGTCATGTTCATCTACCGCGAGGCCTACTACCTCTCCCGGCTGGAGCCGCGCGAAGGCACCGAAGAGCACTTCAAGTGGCAGGAGAACATGGATCAGGTGCGCGGCCAGGCCGATATCATCATCGGCAAACAGCGCCACGGCCCGATCGGCAATATCAAGCTCGCCTACAACGAGGACCTGACCAAGTTCGGCAACCTCGCCCGCGACCACCACAACCGCTACGACGCGCACTGACCACCGGATGGCCGACGTCGCCGCCGCGCGCCTGACCATCGATCTCGACGCGCTCGCCCACAACCACGCGGTGCTGCGCGCCGAGGCCATTGGCGCCGAGGTCGCGCCGGTTCTGAAATCCGACGCCTATGGCCTGGGCGCCGCCGCCGTCGGACGCCGCCTGTGGGCCGAGGGCGCACGCAGCTTCTTCGTCGCCAGGCTGGCCGAGGGCGAGGCCCTGCGCGCGGCGCTGACGCCGGACCGGCCGGCGACGATCTATGTGCTCGACGGCATGACCGAAGACTCCGGCCCCCGACTGGACGCCGCCAGCCTGACGCCGGTGATCTGCACCCTGCCCCAGGTTGCCTGGGCCACCGCGCACGCGACCGCCACCGGCCGCCGGCTCGGCGTGGCGCTCAACCTCGACACCGGCATGAGCCGCCAGGGCCTGACGCGCGACGAAACAAGAGCCATCGCCCAGGCTACCGACCGCCTACAGGGGCTCGATATCGGGCTGGTGATGAGCCACCTGGGATCGGCTTCAGAACCAGATAATACCCGTAATACAAACCAGTTGGCGTCTTTTCTTAATGTATCAGGCCTGTTCCCGGACGCCCGCGCGAGCCTCGCGGCCTCCGCGGGTATCTTTCTAGGCGCGGCCTATCATCTGGACCTCGTCCGTCCCGGCATCAGCCTGTACGGCGGCGGCCCGCGAGAACAGCCCGATGGCCGCCTGAAGGCCGTCGTCACCCTCACCGCCCCCATCCTCGACCTGCGCCACCTGCGGCCCGGCGACGTTCTGGGCTATGGTGACAGCGTGCGGATCCCCGCCTCGACCCGCGTCGCGGTCGTCGCGGCCGGCTACACCGATGGCGTCATCCGCGCCGCCAAGGGCGCGGGATACGCCTGGTTCGCCGGCGCGCGCCGCCGACTGCTGATCGTCAATATGGACGTCCTGGTCATCGAGATCGGCGACACCAAGGCCACGATCGGCGACCCGGTGGAACTGCTGGGCCCGAACGCCCTGCTCGACGACCTGGCCACCGCCGGCGGCACGGTCGCCCACGAGATCCTGGTACGCCTCAGCCGCCGCGCCGAGCGCGTCTATCTGGGCGAGGCCTAGTCGATCACGATCGGCCCGCCGAAGTCGCCGGCTCGATGGGTGAGCGAGCCGATCACCACGGCCATGACGACGGCCGCCAGCAGCGTCAGGAAGAAGTAGTTCAGCGTGAACACCGGCGCCGAGCGCATCAGCTTCGGCAGGCCGAGGTAGAGCAGATAGAGGCTGTAGCCCATGCCCAGGAGCGAGAAGAGGCCGCCAGCGGTCGGCAGCAGCAGGAAGGCGCCCGCCACCCAGAAGGCCGTGCCCGAATAGGCGGCGACTTTGAAAGCCTGGGTGCGGCTTCGCTCACCGCCGAACTGCGGGGCGAAATGGTCGATGACCAGGGCCAGCAGATAGACCGAGACCAGGGTCAGGGCGTAGTAGGCGATGGCGTTGCCAACCGCCCAGAGGAAGCTCGGGTGGTAGAACCGGATGCCGAAGATCTGGAAGCTGCCGAAGGAAATCCGGCCCAGCATCTGCCCGACCGCCGGTATCGCGGCCAGCGGCATGACCCAGTAGCGGAACAGGCGCTCGATGCTGTCCGGCTCGGCCTCGATGGCGTCCCAGGTCTCGGCGGGGTGCAGCAGCAGGTTCAAGGCCCGGCGCACAATCTGCTGGACCGGCGAGTCCGCCGCCTCATGCGTCTCCGGTTCGACGTCGTTCATTGCAATCGTCTCCCAGCCTGCCCACCTGCGAGCCTAGCCGAGCCCGGCGGCCCACGCAAAGCGGCCCCGGTCCGCTAGACTGACCGTCACACCGAATCAGGAGCCCTCCCACCGCCATGGCCCGCGACGGCGCCGTCTACGCCTGCCAGTCCTGTGGAGCCGTCCAGACCAAGTGGGCGGGCCAATGCCCGGCGTGTGGAGCCTGGAACACCCTGGTCGAGGAACTGCAGGCCCGACCGCCTGGAGCCATGGTGCCCTCCAAGGCCAGCAAGGTCCGGGGCCTCGCCTTCGAGGGGCTGGAGGACGAGACGCCCGCTCCGCCGCGCATCGCCACCGGCGTCGATGAATTTGATCGGGTCTGCGGCGGTGGCATCGTGCCCGGCTCGGCCATCCTGCTGGGCGGCGACCCGGGCGTCGGCAAGTCCACGCTGCTGCTGCAGGTGGCCGCCGAGGCCGCCCGGCGCGGCGCCCGCTGCGCCTACATCTCCGGTGAGGAGGCCGTCGAGCAGGTCCGCTCGCGCGCCCAACGCATGGGTCTGGCCGATGCGCCGGTGAAGCTCGCCGCCGAGACGTCGCTGCGCGCCATCACCGATGGCCTGAAGCGCGAGGCCTTCGACTTTGTGGTGATTGATTCCATCCAGACCCTTTGGAGCGACGCCCACGAAGCCGGTCCCGGATCGGTCACCCAGGTCCGCGCCGCGGCCGGCGAGCTGGTGCGGCTGGCCAAGTCGCGCGGCGTGGCCATCGTGCTGGTGGGCCATGTCACCAAGGAAGGAACCATCGCCGGCCCGCGCGTGATCGAGCACATGGTCGACGCGGTGCTCTCCTTCGAGGGCGAGCGCGGCTATCCCTTCCGCATCCTGCGCGGCGCCAAGAACCGCTTCGGCGCCACCGACGAGATCGGCGTCTTCGAGATGGGCGACGCCGGGCTGGCCGAGGTCAAGAACCCCTCGGCCCTGTTCCTCAACACCTCCGGCGAGCGCGCGGCCGGCGCGGCGGTGTTTGCCGGCATCGAGGGCTCGCGGCCCGTGCTGGTGGAGTTCCAGGCCCTGGTCGCGCCCTCGGCCTACGGCACCCCGCGCCGCGCGGTCGTGGGCTGGGACTCAGGCCGGCTGGCCATGGTGCTGGCCGTGCTGGAGGCGCGTTGCGGCCTCTCCTTCGGCGACCGCGACGTCTATCTGAACGTGGCCGGGGGCCTGCGCATTACCGAGCCCGCGGCCGACCTGGCGGCGGCCGCCGCCTTGGCCTCCTCCGCCCTCGACCAGGCCTTGCCGCAGGACTGCGTGGTGTTCGGCGAGATCAGCCTTTCCGGCGAGGTTCGCTCGGTCAGCCGCATGGAATCGCGCCTCAAGGAGGCCGCCAAGCTGGGTTTCCGCCGCGCGCTCGGCCCCGCCGGCATGGACGGCGGTCCAGGCATGCAGCCGATCGGCGCCACCCGCCTCGCCGACGCCGTGCGACGGATCGGAGACGCCGGATGGGACTAGGCCTGACCCAGTTCGACATCATTGTCCTCGTCCTGCTGCTGATCTCGGCGGCCATGGGTTTCTTCCGCGGCGCCATGCTGGAGATCGTCTCGCTGATTGCCCTGGTGGTGGCCGCCGGGGCCGCGATCTTCGGCCTGTCCACGTCGGCCCCGATCGCACGCCGGCTCATCCACCTCGACTGGCTGGCGACCGCCGCGGCGCTGATCGTGGTCTTCGTGGTGATCTTCGTCCTCATACGCATGATCGGGGCGATGATCGCCCGCCAGGTGCAACAGACCGACTTCCTGGGCGCGCTCGACCGCAGTATCGGCCTGGCTATCGGCCTGGCCCGGGGCCTGCTGGTTCTGGGCGCGCTCAACCTGCTGTTCAACGCCGCCACGCCCAAGGATTTGCAGCCGCACTGGATCGTGGGATCGACCACCTGGCCGCTGTCCCAGACTATGGGACGGCTGCTGAGCGCGCTGGCGCCCCAGGGCCTGGACATCGCCGGACGGCTGAAGCCCGCCTTCGACCGCGCGCTGCACAGCGCCGCGCATGACGCGATGGATGACAGATTGAAGTCAGAAGGCTACGACGCCCGCCAACGGGGCGAGATCGAGAACCTGGTGGAGAAATCCCGATGAGCGCGCACGAGAGACGGCGGCCTCTCCACCGCGACCCGCTCGACGACTCGCCCCGGCTGGAATGCGGTGTGTTTGGCGTGTTCGACACCGCCGAGGCGGCTGGCCTGACGGCGCTCGGCCTCCACGCCCTGCAGCATCGCGGCCAGGAAGCCTGCGGCATCGCCTGCTTCGACGGCCTGCGGTTCCATACCGAACGCCATATGGGCCATGTGGGCGACGCCTTCGGGGGCGCCGACCTCACCGAGCGGCTGCCCGGCCGCTTCTCCATCGGCCACACGCGCTATTCCACGGCCGGTGGCTCGGTGATCCGCAACGTCCAGCCAATGTTCGCCGACATGGAAGCCGGCGGCGTGGCGCTCTGCCACAACGGCAACCTGACCAACTTCCTGACGATCCGTGACCAGTTGGTCTCCGACGGGGTAATCTTCCAGTCGACGTCGGACTCCGAAGTGATCCTGCACCTGATCGCGCGGTCGCGGAAATCGCGCTTCGTCGACCGCTTCATCGACGCGCTGTCGCAGATCGAGGGCGGCTATGCGCTGGTCGCGCTGACCAACAAGAAGCTGATCGGCGTGCGCGATCCGCTGGGCATTCGCCCGCTGGTGCTGGGTGACCTCGACGGCAAGCCGATCCTGGCGTCCGAGACCTGCGCCCTCGACATCATCGGCGCGCGGTTCGTACGCGATATCGAGCATGGCGAGATGGTGGTGATCGACGCCGATGGCGTGCAGAGCCTGAAGCCCTTCCCGGCTCAGCGGGCTCGGCCCTGCATCTTCGAATATGTCTACTTCGCCCGCCCGGACTCCGTCGTGAACGGCCGCTCGGTCTATGACGTCCGCAAGCGCATGGGCCGGCGGCTGGCCCAGGAAAGCCTGGTCCCCGCCGATGTGGTGGTGCCGGTGCCGGATAGCGGGGTGCCCGCCGCGCTCGGGTTCGCCCAGGAATCCGGCCTGCCCTTCGAAATGGGTATCATCCGCAATCACTACGTCGGCCGCTCGTTCATCCAGCCGACCCAGGCGACGCGCGAATCCAGCGTGCGCATGAAGCTCTCGCCCAACCGCTCGGTCCTGGCTGGCAAGCGGGTGATGCTGATCGATGACTCGATCGTGCGCGGCACTAATTCGGTCCGCGTCGTCCAGATGGTCCGCGAGGCTGGCGCCGCCGAGGTGCACCTGCGCTCCGCCTCGCCGCCGATCATGTGGCCGGACTTCTACGGCATCGACATGCCAGACCGCGAACAGTTGCTGGCCGCCAACCATTCCGTCGAGGAGATTGCCAAGATCCTCGGCGTCGATTCCATGGGCTACCTCTCGGTCGACGGCCTCTACTGGGCCATGGACGCCGCGCCCCGCGATCCCGCCTGCCCGCAGTTCACCGACCACTACTTCACCGGCGACTATCCCACGCGCCTGCTGGACCGCGAGATCGCCGAGGGCCGCAACGAGGTCTCCGAGCGCCAGCTCTCGTTCCTGGTCGACGCGTGAGCGGAGCGCCTGCGGGTGGCGTCTTCAGCCGCCTGAAAGTCGACTGGTATCTCGTCCTGATCATCTCGATGGCCGTGGCCGCCAGCCTGGCGCCCGCGCGTGGCGAGGTCGCGGTCGGCCTGGGTTGGGTCTCGAAGATCGCCATCGGCCTGGTCTTCTTCCTGCATGGCGCGAGGCTGCCGCGCGAGGCGGTGCTGAAGGGCCTGATCCACTGGCGGCTGCATCTGCTGATCTTGGCCGCCACCTTCGTGCTCTTCCCCGCGCTCTGCGTCGGGATCACCCACCTGCCCGCCTGGATCACACCGCCCGAGCTCGCCTCGGGTATTATCCTGCTGGGTTGCCTGCCCTCGACCATCCAGAGTTCGATCGCCTTCGTGGGCGCGGCGCGGGGCAATGTCGCCGCGGCCGTCGCCTCGGCTTCAGTCTCCAACATGCTGGGTGTGTTCCTGACCCCGCTGCTCGCCGGGGCCCTGATGCACGCCAAGGGCGCTGTCAGCGCAGGGTCTTTCTGGTCGATCGTCGCCCAGTTGCTCGCGCCGTTCCTGGCTGGCCAGCTGCTGCGGCCGTGGATCGGCGGGTTCGTGGCCGCCCACAACAAGACCCTGAGTAAGTTCGACCGGGGCACCATCCTGCTGATCGTCTACGTCGCGTTCTCCGGCGCGGTGGTCGGCGGCGTGTGGAGCCGGCTGGGCCCGGCAGACCTCGTGCGGCTGCTGCTCCTCTGCCTGGCCCTGCTGGGCGTCGTCCTGGCCGCCACCGCGTGCGCGGCGCGGGCCCTAGGCTTCGAAAAGGCCGACGAGATCGCCATCGTTTTCTGCGGCTCCAAGAAGTCGCTGGCCAGCGGTGCGCCGATCGCCGCGGCCCTGCTCAACCCCGCGGTCGCCGGCGTCGCCATCATCCCGCTGATGATCTTTCACCAGATTCAGCTGATGGCCTGCGCCGCCATCGCGCAGCGCTACGCGGCCCGGCCGGCGGAGGCTGACTCGCCTGCCTAGGCAGGCTAGAGAGCCCACCATGTCTCTTCCCCTGACCGATAAGATCGCCCTCGTCACCGGGGCCAGCCGCGGCATCGGCTACGCCTCCGCCATCGCGCTCGCCAAGGCCGGCGCTCACGTGGTCGCCGTCGCGCGCACCCAGGGCGGCCTCACCGAGCTTGACGACGAGATCCGGGCCGCCACCGGCCAGTCGGCCACCCTGGTTCCGCTCGATATCACCGATGGGACTGGCCTCGACGCCCTCGGGCTGGCGCTATACCAGCGTTTCGGACGCCTCGACGTCCTGGTCCATGCCGCCGCCATGCTGGGACCGATGACCCCCATGAGCCACCTTGAACCCGGCCAGTGGGACAAAGTCGTCGCCCTGAACCTGACGGCGACCTACCGCCTGATCCGCACCACCGAGCCGCTGTTGAGGGCGTCGCAGGCCGCGCGCGCCATCTTCCTGACCACCGGCCGCGTGGCGCGCCCGAAGGCCTTCTGGGGCGCCTACGGCGTCACCAAGGCCGGCCTGGAGCACATGGTCCGCACCTGGGCCGACGAGCTGGAGCAGACCGGCGTCCGCGCGGTCCTGCTCGACCCCAACACCATGCGCACCAGGATGCGCGCGGAGGCCATGCCGGGCGAGGATCCGGAAACCGTGACGCCGCCGTCGGAGATCGGCCCGCTGATGGTGCAACTGGCCCAGGCCGACCTGGGCCTGCCGAACGCTAACGTGGTCTTTTCCCACTGGAAGGCGCAGGGCGGGATGCTCGCTTCGGCTTGACGCCGGGCCGCGCCAGCTTCTGAGCCCGCCCGCGTGGCGCGCCGGTCTTCGGCTTGGTATTGCCATAGGGCTTGGGCTTCTTCGGCTTGCCCGCCGCGCCCGCCTTGGCCTTGGCCGACGCCGCGGTTCGCCGTTTGGCCTTCAGTCCTGTCGTGGGTAACCCGCTTTCGGGCAGGCCGAAGGGCGCGCGGACCGAGCCTTGCCCGGCCTTTTCCTCGCCCTCGGCGTAGGGGTTCTTGTTCGACTTCACCGTCACCCGGATCGGCACGCCCGGCAGATCGAAGCTCTCGCGGAGCGAATTGACCAGATAGCGGCGATAACTCTCCGGCAGCTGGTCGGCGCGGCTGGCGAACAGCACGAAGGTCGGCGGCCGCGACTTTGTCTGGGCCATGTACTTCGGCTTGATCCGCCGTCCGCTCACCGCCGGCGGCGGGTGGCGTTCGGTAGCCATGCGCAGCCAGTCATTGAGGTCGCGGGTCTTCACCTTGGTCGACCAGTCGTTGTGGGTCTTGAACACCGCCGGCATCAGCTTTTCGAGCCCTCGCCCGGTCTCCGCCGACAGCGGGATGATCGGTGCGCCGCGCACCTGCGGCAGCTGGCGTTGCGCTTCGTCGATAATGGCCGCCAGCGTGGTCTGCTGGTCTTCCACGAGATCCCACTTGGCCAGGACGAAAACCAGCCCACGGCCTTCTCGTTCCACAAGATCGGCGATCTGCAGGTCCTGAATCTCGAAGGGATGGGTTGCGTCCATCACCAGGATCACGATCTCGGCGAAGGTGATGGCGCGGATACTGTCGTGGGTGGAGAGCTTCTCAAGCTTCTCCTGCACCTTGGCCTTGCGGCGCAGACCCGCGGTGTCGACCAGGCGCACGGCGCGGTCGCCCCAGGACCAGTCCACTGGAATGGCGTCGCGGGTGATCCCGGCTTCCGGCCCGGTCAGCATGCGGTCTTCGCCGATCAGCTTGTTGACCAGCGTCGACTTGCCGGCGTTCGGGCGACCCACGATGGCGATCTTCACGGCCTTTTCGCCGTCCTCGTCCGCGTGGTCGCTCTGGTCCGGCGCGACGGCGATCAGCGCCGCATAGAGGTCGGCCATGCCCTCGCCATGCTCAGCGGAGATCGGCACCGGCTCGCCCAGACCGAGGCCGAAGGCTTCCAGAATGCCCTGATCGCCCTGTCGGCCCTCGGCCTTGTTGGCGGCCAGCACCACCGGCATGTCGCGCCGGCGCAGGATTTCGGCGAACACCTCATCGATGGGGGTGACTCCATCGCGGCTGTCGATGACGAAAAGCGCGACATCGGCCTCATCGATGGCCATCTCCGTCTGAATGCGCATCCGCGCCTCCAGGCTGTCGTCGGTCAGATCCTCGAAGCCGGCGGTGTCGATAAGCTCCAGGTCGAGGTCGCCGATCCGCCCGGTGCCGAAGCGCCGGTCGCGGGTCACCCCAGGCTGATCGTCGACGATCGCAAGTTTTCGCCCGGCCAGGCGGTTGAACAGCGTGGACTTGCCGACGTTGGGGCGCCCGACGATCGCGAGTTTCAGCGTCATGGCGCGAGCATAGGCCTAAAGATCAGCGCAGTGCGATCAGCTGGGCGTTATCAGTGACCAGATAGATCATGTTGCCCGCCGAAATCGGCCCGATCAGCACCGGAACGCCCACCTCGATCTTGCGCTCGACCTCACCGGTTTTGGCGTTCAGCGCCGCCACCTGACCGGTGGAGGACGCCAGGATCAGGCGATTGTTCGAGAGAATCGGATTGGTCCACAGCGGCTTCGGCACGGTGTGCGAACCGATCCCCCAAAGTCCGCCCTGCTTCTTGGCCACATAGCCGGCGTTGAGGTCGTGGATCCAGAAGATCAGACCACTCTCGCGTGAGGCGCAGATCAGCTTGCCGTCGGTCGCCACCGCATAGACCACGTCACCGGCCGGCAGTGGCGTGGTGATGCCCACCACCGGCAGGCTCCAGCGCGGCTGGCCGGTGCGCAGATCCACCGCGGAGAACACACCGGAATGGCTCACCGCGAAAACGTCGCCCTGATAGATCACCGGGCGGCCGGCGATATCGCGGATTTCCGACAGCGCGCTGGTGCGGCTGGCTCGCGACAGGGCCTCATTCCAGAGGTCGTTGCCGTTCGCGGTGCGCAGCGCGACGAGTTCGCCGGACCCGAAGGCCGCGACGACCGTATCGCCCGAGACCGCCGGGCTGCTGGAGGACAGGATCCGCGCCGATTCCGACAGGGCCTGATAGGTCCAGCCCGGCGCACCGGTCGCGGCGTCATAGGTCAACAGCGTGTTGTCCAGAGCGACGGTCAGAACCCGCCCGCCGGCGACGGTCGGCGCGCCGTGGATCGGCTGTTCGGTGCGCGTGCGCCAGCCGACCCGGCCGGTCGTGGCGTCGATCTGCGCGACCAAGCGGAAACCGGAGGTCATGTAGAGCTTGCCGCCGGCGTAGGCCAGTCCGCCGCCGAAGGCTTCGCGATCACGCCGGTTGTCGGTCGGCCGCATGTTGATCCGCCAGAGGGCGGCGCCAGTCTGGGCGTCATGGGCGCTGACCTGCGCCTGGGCGTCCAAGGTAAACACCTTGCCGGCCGCCGCGATCGGCGGGGCGATGACCAACTCGCCGTTCTTAGAGCCCTGGCCGAAGCCCTTGCGCCAGGCGACGGTGAGCCCGGGCCCGGCGGTGCTGTTGCCGACGGACTGCTCGGGCGTCCCGCCGGGCAGCGGCCATTCCGCCACCGCCTCAACCGGCGGCAAGGCGAAGTCGACGCCTTTCAGCGCCTCGGCCGGCTCCAGCTTCTGGTCCGCCGAGATGATCGAGATGCGATCGCCTTCGGTGGCGGTCTCCTTGGCTTCCTTACCCTTGAACGGGTTGACCTTGCTGATCGTCGAGCAACCGCTCGCGCCCAGCGCGGCGATCATCAGGACGGCGATGAAACTCCTGGCGCGAAGCGTCATTGCGGACCGGGCGCTTGCTCTTGAGCAGAGGGCGCCTGAGCCGAGGGATCTTGCCCCTCCGGCGGCGCCAGGCCCATCGGCACGCCACCCGGACCCACCATCATCGGGGGTGGCAGGGCCTGGGCGGCCTTGACGGCGGCGGGAATGAACTTCGCGGACCCAGTATCGATCATGTCCATGGCGGCCCTGGCGCGCTGGCGAGCGCCTTCCGGCGCATCCAGCGTTCCGGTGATCACCACGAAATCGGCGCGCGCGCCGGCGGCGTCGCCCTTCATCAGCTTGGCGAAGGCCAGCGCCTCGCGGGCCTGCACCCGATAGGGGTGACCGTCTTTCATCAGCGGCTGCAAACGCCCCTCCACTTCACTGTAGGAAGCGGTGTCGAGGATCGCGAAGGCGGATTTGAGGCGCGCGGCGTCACCGATGATATCGTTAGGCGCGGCTGCGGCCGCCTTGTCGAACAGCTCAACCGCGGCCTTGACGTCCTCCGGCTTGCCGGCCGCCATCTTGGCCCCGCCCAGCTGCATCAGCGCCAGCGCGCTATAGACCTTGACCGGCGACTTGGAGACATCGCCGAAGATCTGGATCGCCTTGGCGCTGTTCCCCTGGGCCTGGGCGCTCAGCGCGTCGGCATACTGTTCGGAAGCCTTGTCGGTGGTCTGCAGCTGGTATTGCTGCCAGCCCCAGATGCCCAGCGCGACGAGCAGCGCCAGCGCCGCGAGCGCCAGCACCCACGGCAGCCCCTTGCGGGCGAGCGTGCGGTAGCGGTCGGAGCGCAGCTGCTCCTCGACCTCTTCAAACAGATCGCTCAATCGGGGACTCCGGACAGAATTTGGCGTCGCATTTCAGAGGCCGGGAACCTATAGCGCGCCGCCTCGCGCCGCAACCAATCGTCCCCTGAACCCATGCTCAAGGTAAAACGGCCACGCAGCAGGGCATAGAATCAGATCTCGCCGATCACCCGGGTGAGCACAAAACCCATCATCACCACGGCCAGACCGGCGGCGATCCACACCACACCGCCGCCACTCGAAACCGTGGCCACCCAGTCAGCGCCCGACGTGACGTGGCTGACACTGTTGGTGAGCAGCCGCGCGGAATCGCCGGCAGCCTCCACGCGCTGGAAGATATCGGACATCATCAGCTGGCTGGCGCCGATAACGCCGCCGACCACACCGGCCGCGCCGATCAGCCAGCGCCGGGCGGTCCAGCCTGCATCCAGCCGACGTTCCACACGCTCGGCGAAGGGGCCCGCGTCGGCCAGTTCTGGGGCGTCCATGAAGAGGCGCTCAATCCGGCGCTCGAAATCCAGCTCAACCATTGCCGCGCCTCCCTTCCAAAACGGCGCCGTCTTCCGGCGCCAGTCGCGTTCTGAGTTTCTCCAGACCACGTTTGACATGGGATTTGACCGTTCCAAGTGGCAGGTTCAAGGCCTCTGCCGCTTCACTGTGAGAAAGCCCCGCGCCGAAACACATGGTCACGCATAGCCGCTCCACCGCACTCAGCACCTTCAGCGCCTCTTCCAGGTCGATGGCGGCGTCTGCGTCGGCGGGGCGGGTATCGGCCTCGTCCTCGACGGCCTCGGCCGTCAGGGCGCCCAGCTTGCGGTCCCGTTGCAGACGCCGCAGATAAAGCCTGGCCGCGATCTTCTTCACCCAGGCCGCGAACGTGCCCTCCCCACGGAATTCCGCAATCCGCTCGAAGGCGGTCAGGAAGGCGTCCTGGGCTACGTCATCGGCCTCGGCGGCCTGCGCGCCCATCCGGCGGAGTACGCCGCGGACGGCGGATCCATGGCGTCGCACCAGTTCCCCGAAGGCGCGTCGTTCCCCGATCGCCGCGAGCGCGCAAAGCTCGACGTCGTGCTGGCTGGCGAACTTGGAGTATCTTTCGCCCGGCATGGGCCATTTCCCCCGGCTGAGCCGTGACTAGCTCTTGGGCCGGTTGACGAAGCTGAGCACGATGAAGGCCAGGCCGATGAACACCGGGAAGGCGGCGCAGGCGATCATTGGAATGGTGGCGTCTGGCTCTTCATAGCCCAGCGCGATCCCCATCGCGATGAAGCCCAGGCCGATGCCCAGCCAGATGATGCCGGTCCGCAGATCGCGGCTCGCCGACGGCGCCGGGCGGATAGTGATGTTGCGCGCGGCGTTTTCCATGACCTCGGTGGGCATGGGCTGGCCGCTTTCGATGGCGGCGCGCAGGGTTTCCTGCACCCGGATACGTTCCTGACTGCGCAGCCAGAACGGGATGATGATAACGCCGACGATCGATCCAAAGACGATCGCAACGATCAAGACAGCTTCCATTTCGTCTCTCCTTACCTCGATGATAGCGGGCCGCTTTTAGCCCGTTTCTGATGAGGAAGAGGCTTAGGCGATGGCCGTCAGATGCAAATTGTAGCGTGAATTCTTGGTCATGTAGCCAGACCAAGCGCAGCCGTGGGCCGCGCGCCAAGGATGATCGCGGCGCAGGCCGCCACGACGATGGCTCCCAGCGCCGGCGCCAGCCAGTGTGAAACCGCTACCAGGACCGGCTGCAGGGTCGGCCAGATCAGCCAAAGTACGCCGGCCGCCACCACGCTCACCGCGCACAGCAGGGCGACCTCCTCGCGCAGGCGCTGACGCATCACCTGTTCCATCACGGCGTGCGAGAATGCCGGGTCCAGGGCCGGCGCGTCGTCCAGCGCGAACAGCGCCTTCAGGCGATCATCAGCTTGCGTCATCGCTCACTCCCAACGCTTGGCAGAGCCGCGCGCGGCCCCGCGATACATGGCTTTTCACGGTGCCCAGCGGCATATTCAACGCCTCTGCGGCCTCAGGGTGGCTGAAATCGGCCGCCAGGCAAAGCGCCACGCAGGCCCGTTGTTCCGGCGGAAGATCCGCCATCGCCCTTTCCAGCGCGATCTTGTCTTCCGGCGCTGCGTCCACGGTGACATCGCGCTCGGCCTGGTAGACCGCGCCCCGCGCGCGCTCACGGCCCGCCGAGCGGATCGCGGTCAGATGTTTGTTGTAGCCGATGCCACAGAGCCAGGCTCGGACGCTGGCGCCGGTGGTCAGCCGCCCGATCCGCGACCACGCGGCCAAGAAGGTCTCCTGCGCCAGATCGTCGGCCATGGCCCAGTCGCCGCAGGATCTTCGCAGGAACGCACGCAGCGCCTGCTGATGTCGCTCGACAAGCCGCGAGAAGGCTTCCGCCGATCCGCCCTGGGCGGCGGCGACCAGCGCTTCGTCGAGGCTCGCCGGCGACATCAGCCCAGGCCCCGGGCGGCAACTCTCATTTGTTTCGGAAACTGGAGGCCATCAGGGCAAAGACCAGGTTGCCGATGCAGACGATGGTCAGGATGACCGCCACCAGTCGGAACGGCCCGTAGGTGCCCGGCCAGTCGGACCATTCCGACGCCCACCAGAAGCCCGCGGCGATCGCACCGGTGACGAACACCGTGCGCCACTGCCAGTAGGGGCCGTAGCGGTAGTAGTTGCGGTAGGCGCGGCGCATATAGCGCGGCGCGCCCCAATAGCCGCCGTAGTAGCCCGGCGGTGGCATGCCGCCCGGCGGATAGCCCCCCGGCGCCTCGCCCGGCATTTCGCCGAGGCCACGCACCAGTTCCGGCGGCGGCTCTTTGCCCTTTTCGGCATAGGATCTCAGCAGGTCGAGGTGATCGCGGCTGCGTTTGTAGGCCAGCCAGCGATCCCAGGCCCCGAACACAAAGGCGCCGATCGGAAACAGCAGCCACCAGTAGTCACGCCAGAACTCATCCATGAGCCTATGCTCCCTGAACCTGCGGCGGCCGGAAAGTCCCGCACCACCTTTGCCTCTAGTCGCCGCAGACCCGCCGAGCGGATGCAAGGCGCGGCGATTGAGCGTCGGGAGCCTATGCTGAGCAGGCCCTGCTCGCCACGCCGCCGCCGCCCCGGCCGCGCGCGGCGATCACCGGGCCTCGAACAGCTCCACGATGTTTCCCGCGGGGTCCTCGCAAAGAATCTGGCGGCCGCCGGGGCCCTCGACCATCGCACTGCGGAAGCTTACGCCTTCGCCGCGCAACCGCTCGACCAACGCCGGCAGGTCGTCGACGCTCAACACGAACCGGCCCCAACCACCGGCTACTGGCTGCGCGCCGTCCGCCATCGGCCTGGACGCCGAGGCCATCGGGCCGGCCAGCCACAGCCTCAGGTCGTCGCGCTGCAATATCGCCATCGCCGGCCCGAACTGCTGCTCGAGACTGAACCCCAGCCTCTCAGTGTAGAACGCCACAGCCTTATCGACGTCATCGACGATGTAGCGAACCTGAGCCATGGCTAGCTGAACCTCGCGGCGTAGATCTCCGGCTTGAACCCCACCACGAGGCGGCCCGGCGTTTCAAGCACCGGCCGCTTGATCATCGCCGGTTGCGCAAGCATCAGGGTGATCGCCTTGGCTTCGGTCATATCGGCCTTGTCAGCGTCCGGCAGCGCCCGGAAGGTCGTACCGGCGCGGTTCAACAGCACCTCCCAGCCGACCTGCGCGGCCCAGCGCTGCAGGCTCGCCCGATCGATACCCTGCTTCTTGTAGTCGTGGAATTCGTAGGCGACGCCAGCCTGGTCGAGCCACGTCCAGGCCTTCTTCATGGTATCGCAGTTGCGGATCCCGTGCAGCGTCACAGCCTTGGTGGTCACAGCCTTGGTCGTCACGGCGTTGCGGCTCCGAAAATCCGCCGGCAGACTCAAAGCCGGCGTCGGACGATAGCGCCGGACCGTCAGCACGCCGAGGGTGATAAAAGCCGCCGCTAAATCGGCCTGCGCGCCGCGTTCAACCGATCAGGGGAAACCTGTCGAGCACATCGTGACGACCCTCCCCGTAGTGGCTGTCCAGTAGCACGAACTCGCGAACCCACCACCGGACGGGCGCGATGAACGCAATGGCTCTGCGCCGCTCGGATCGCCACAGGGTGAGATGGGGATCGATCGCCGGCTTGCGCCGCCGCCACGGCGCAGCGGGCGCGACCGCGTCGTGCAGTCGGTCGTGCAGGTCGCGCACGCCGCCAACCCTCTCGTCAGCCCAGGCCACGGTCGGCAGCGGGCCGCGGCCACGGCCCCAGGTCGCCACGCGGTCGAGCGCGACCAGAAACGGCGGCAGTCGGACCCGGCAAGCCGCCTGCACGGCCTCGGCGACCTGTTGACGGGGAAGGCTCCGGTGCAAGCCGAGCGAATAGAGCGAGATGTGCAGCCGGCTCGGGGCCATCGCGTGGCCGTCGGCGCACCCCAGGGCGCACAGCGTACGGGCGGCGTCGGCGTCCGGCTGGATCGCGAAGTAGATGTTGTGCAGGGCTCCGCCGAGCTTCGGCGCTTCCGGCTCATCGAACAGCAGGCTCATCGGAAAGTCCGTTCCTAACATCGCTCGCCCGGAGAGTTATCGCGATATTGGAACATTTCAAGAACATTTGTTCGGAAAGATCCGGCGGACGGCGGCGTCGACGGGCTTGACGGCGCCCTGCGGGCAGCCTCCCCTACCCAACGGCAAGTCGCCTTCAGAGCGGCGGCCTCGGGAGCTTGAGATCGCCATGAACAGCCGGCTTTTGGCCTTTGCCCTGGCGTCGGGCCTGACCCTTGCCGCCGCCGCGCCCGCGGTTGCGCAGACAGATCCGGCTGCGGTCGCCAAGGGGTACAAGGCGCCGCGCAACGCCTTCGGCCAGCCGGACGTCTCCGGCGTCTGGAGCAACGCGACGATCACGCGGTTGGAGCGAGACCCGAAATACGGCGAACGGCTGCAACTGACCCCCGACGAGGCTGTAGTCATTGAGGGCGCCAGCGACAGCCGCAACGCCCGGCTGCGCGCCAAGACCGACACCTCGATCAAGGACCCGGACAAGCTGCCGGAGTGCCAGTCGGGCGCACAGGGCGCGGCCTGCGGCTACAACGCTTTCTGGACCGATCCGGGCACGCGCCTGGTCCGGATCGGCGGCGTAGCCCGAACCTCGATCCTGACGTCCCCCGCCAACGGCCGCCTGCCCGCCCCAGGCGGCGGAGCGGCAGGCCGCGCCCGGGCGCAGCTGGGCGGCAATTTCGACGGGCCGGAGCGCCGCGCCCTGGGCGAGCGCTGCATCGTGGGTTTCGGTGGCACGTCGGGGCCGCCCATGCTGCCGGTGCTCTACAACAACCACTACCAGATCCAGCAGACCCGCGACGCCGTGGTCATTGTAGTCGAGATGGTCCACGACGCCCGCATCGTGCGCCTCGCCGATCCGAAGCATCCGCCCGCCAACATGCGGCTCTGGATGGGTGACTCTGTCGGCCATTGGGAGGGCGATACCCTGGTGGTCGAGACCACCAACCTGCGCCGCGAAGAGGGCCTGCGCGGGGCCACCGAAAATATGAGGACCATCGAGCGCTTCACGCGCGTCTCACCGCAACAGATTCTCTATCAGTTTGAGGTGATCGATCCGCAGGCCTTCTCCGCGCCGGTGAAGGGCGAGGAGGCGCTGAACTTCACCAAGGACAAAATCTACGAATATGCCTGCCACGAGGGCAACTACGCCATGACCGGCATCCTGGCCGGCGCCCGCCAGGCTGAAAAGGACGGCAAGCCCGTCGAAGGCAATCGCGGTCAGGTGCGGGAGGAAGGCGGGACTTGAGCGCCCGCCGTCTCATCGGACGCGATCAGGTCTTCTTCTTGGGCTTGCCCTTGGCTTTCACCTGACCCGGCCAGCCGGACTCGATCGGCATCTTCGGATTGGCGGTGATCTTCAGGTCGGCGCAGTGGTGATAGGTGAACCGGCCGTCGGTGTTGATCCCGTGGTTTTCCATGAACTGGATCACCTGCAGCGAGCAGTGGTCGCAGTTGATGTTGGGAATCTTGACGTCGGTCTCGAACTCCTCGGCGGGTTTGCGCTCGTGATGTTCCCACAGCCCGTCGACCAGCACTGGCGCCTTGGGGTTCGGATCGATCTTGCCGGAGACCGAGATCGGCTTGCCGTTCGGCCCGTCCTTGGTGACGTCCTCGGGGTCGGCCGGCAGTTCGGCGCGGTCCAGCACCGACAGCGCGATCCGGAAGTGGCCCGGATGATAGATGGTCTCCTTGACGTGGACATGCAGCAGCGCGCCGCCCGCCACCTCGGTCACGACGCCGGTCGGCGTGCCGGCATTGGCCGTCGTGCCGCCGCAGGGGCCAAGCTTCTGAGGATCGCCCAGCTGGTTTTCCTCCAGCGCCGACTTCGGTTGCATCAAGATAAAGTGAGCCGAGCCCGCCACCGGGGCGGCCAGCATCACGGCGCCCGCGGCGAGCGCGGCGTAAAGACGAAGCTTCATGGTCAACACCCAACCTCGTTGATCGGCCCGCGGGTCCGCGAGACTTTCGCTGCTGATAACACCGCTCTCCGGCCAATGCTTGTCGGATCGGCTTGAAATCGGCGGGCTACTCCCACTCAATCGTCCCGGGCGGCTTTGACGTAACGTCGTAGACGACACGGTTGACGCCCTTGACCTCGTTGATAATGCGCGTGGCGCAGCGGCCCAGCACGTCCCAGGGGAATTCGAAGAAGTCGGCGGTCATGCCGTCGGTGGAGGTGACCGCCCGGAGCGCCAGGACGTCCTCGTAGGTGCGGGCGTCGCCCATGACGCCGACGGTCTTCACGGGCAGCAGGACGGCGAAGGCCTGCCAGATCTTGTCGTAGAGGCCGGCCTTGCGGATTTCGTCCAGATAGATGGCGTCGGCCTGCTGCAGCACGGCGACCTTCTCGCGGGTGATCTCGCCCGGGATGCGGATGGCCAGGCCCGGCCCAGGGAACGGATGGCGGCCGACGAAGGCCGGCGCGAGGCCGAGTTCGACGCCCAGCGCCCTCACCTCGTCCTTGAAGAGTTCGCGGAGCGGTTCGACCAGCTTCAGTTTCATGTAGTCCGGCAGGCCGCCGACGTTGTGGTGGCTCTTGATCACCGCCGAGGGGCCGCCGCTGGCCGACACGCTCTCGATCACGTCGGGATAGAGCGTGCCCTGGGCGAGGAACTCCGCGCCATCGACCATGGAAGCCTCGCGGTCGAAGATTTCGATGAACACCCGGCCGATGATCTTGCGCTTGGTTTCAGGGTCGGAAACGCCGGCCAGCTCGCCCAAGAACTCCTTTGAAGCGTCAACGTGTACGAGCGGTATGTTGTAGTGATCACGGAAGAGGGTCACGACCTGGTCGGCTTCGTTGTGCCGCAACAGTCCGGTGTCGACAAAGACGCAGGTGAGCTGTTCGCCGATCGCTTCGTGGATCAGCACCGCGGCCACCGATGAGTCGACGCCGCCCGAGAGCCCGCAGATCACCCGGCCCTTGCCGACCTGGGCGCGGATCTTGGCGACCATCTCCTGACGGAACGAGGCCATGGTCCAGTCGCCGGTCAGGCCCGCGATCTTGTGGGTGAAGTTGCGCAGCATCAGGGCGCCGCGCGGCGTATGCGCCACTTCGGGATGGAACTGGATGCCGTAGAAGCGCCGGCCCTCGTCGGCGATGACGGCGTAGGGCGACCCCTCCGAGGCGGCCACCACCGCGAAGCCCTCTGGGATCGCGGTGATCTTGTCGCCGTGGCTCATCCAGACGGTTTCGCGCGCGCCGACCTCGCCCAGGCCGGCCAGCAGCGGGCTCTCGCGCTCGATCCGGATTTCTGCGCGGCCGAACTCGCGGGCGTGGCCGCCTTCCACCGCGCCGCCGAGCTGGGCGCACAGGGTCATTTCGCCGTAGCAGATGCCCAGCACCGGCACGCCGAGCTCGAAAATCCGCTGCGGCGCGGACGGGCTTTGCGCCTCATGCACGCTGGCCGGGCCGCCCGACAGGATCACCGCCTTGGGCGCGAAGGCGTCCAGCATGGCGTCGACCTTGTCGTAGGGGTGGATCTCGCAGAACACGCCACTCTCGCGCAGCCTGCGCGCGATCAGCTGAGTCACCTGGCTGCCGAAATCGACGATCAGGACGCGTTCGTGAGTTGGTGCAGACATGGGGCTCCGTTAGCGGGGTTTTTCCAGAACCGCGACGAAAAAGCCGTCCGTTCCGGAGGTGCGCGGCGTGAGGCGCAAAAAACCGTCGGGGGTGAGGTATTCGGTGAGCTTGGGGTCAGCGGTGGCGGGCGCCGCGATGAACCCGGGGGTGCGCGCCAGGAAGGCCGCCACGCGGTCCTCGTCCTCCTCCGGCAGCACCGAACAGGTGACGTAGACCATCCGGCCGCCGGGCTTCACGAAGGGCGCGCCGCTATCGAGCACCGCGTCCTGATCGGCCATGCGCTTGTCCAGCGTATCCGGCGTCAGCCGCCACTTGGTGTCGGGGTGGCGGCGCCAGGAGCCCGTGCCGGAACAGGGTGCGTCGATGAAGACGACGTCCATCTTGCCTTCGAGGCCCTTCAGCGGCTCGGGATTCACCGGTGAACGGATCTGCAGGTTGCGGACGCCGGCGCGGTCGGCGCGGCGGATGGTGTCGGCCAGGCGCCGCGCCTCGCTGTCATAGGCGTAGATCTGGCCCGAATTGCCCATGGCGCTGGCCAGGGCGAGCGTCTTGCCGCCGCCGCCTGCGCAGAGGTCCAGTACCTGCTTGCCCTTGACGTCGCCCGCCGCCGTGGCGGCGATCTGCGAGCCCAGGTCCTGCACCTCGAACCAGCCCTTGGAGAACTGCGGGATGGTCTCGACGGCTCCGCTGCGGGTCATGGGATCCAGCGCCGGCATGCGCAGCGCCGTCGGCAGAAGGTCCACGGTCTCGGCCGATAGCGAGGTCAGAGCCTTCAGGGTCCGTTCCGGATCGGATTTCAGCAGATTGACCCGCAGGTCCACCGGCGCCCGCTCGGATAGCGCCGCACCCTCCTCGGCCCTCGCCGCGCCGAACACTCGCGCCATGGTGGCGTCCAGCCAATCGGGATAATCGCCGCGGACGGGGTCAGGCGCCTCGGCCAGATCGCGCGGCTTGGCCAGCGCGGCCTGCTCAAACTGCGTCAGAGCGCCGGGCCCGTGCGGCGCCTCGCCGGCCGCCTCGGCCACCCGCTCCAACGGCCAGTCCCAGACGAATTTCAACGCGCCCAGCGCCGCGGCGCGCAGGCTGTCGTCGCCCATCTTCCAGCCCAGCGACCGACGCCTGCGAAGTACGTCGAGCACCAGGCCAGAGACGAAAGCGCGGTCCTTCGACCCTGCGTAACGGGCCGCCTCGCCCCAGTTCTTCAACGCCATCCGGACAGGCCGGTGGCGCTCGTCGATCTGGGTCAGGACATCAATTGCCGCCGCGAGGCGTCCGGCGTCACGCAAGGGACCTCACTGAAAGAAAGCCACGATCACCATGACGATGCCGACCATGGCGGCGGTCCACACCAGGGTGCGCACGACCGGCAAGCCGGCCGCATAGATCGGCACGAAGAGCAGCCGCCCCACCACATAGAGGATCGCGCCCCAATAGGTCAGCGGGCCGAACTTGCCGGCGACGTCGCAGGCCAGCAGGGCTGCGGCAAATAGCGGGAAGGTCTCAAGGAAGTTGGTCAGGGCGCGGTTCAGCCGGCCCGCCACCACGCCGACCGGCTTGGGGTCGTCGCGCGGCCCCAGCAGCCACGCCGTGTTGCGCTCGCCGCCGCCGCCCGCAGCCGCCGCCCAACCGATCTGGATCAGGCCGATGATCACGGCCGCCATCAACAGCTTCAACTCAACAGGAACCATTGCACCCATAGTCGCCTCCCCCGTTTCGCCGCCGGCTCGGGGATCGGCCGGCTGGCGTTCGAGACCTTAGCCTGACGCCCTAGACGGCGCTCGGATAGTTGGGCGCCTCGCGGGTTATCATTACATCGTGGACGTGGCTCTCGCGAAGGCCGGCGCCGGTGATGCGGATGAACTTCGCCCGGTTGCGGAATTCCTCCAGATTGGCCGCACCCACATAGCCCATGGCGGCGCGCAGGCCGCCGACCATCTGGTGCAGGATCGGGGCGATCGGGCCCTTGTAGGGCACCTGACCCTCGATGCCTTCGGGCACCAGCTTAAGGGCGTCGGTGACGTCTTTCTGGAAATAGCGGTCGGCCGAACCGCGCGACATGGCGCCCAGCGAGCCCATGCCGCGGTAGGTCTTGTAGGAGCGGCCCTGGTAGAGGAACACCTCGCCGGGCCCCTCGTCGACGCCGGCGAACACCGAGCCCATCATGGCGACCGAGGCCCCCATGGCGAGCGCCTTGGCCAGGTCGCCGGAGTATTTGATCCCACCGTCGGCGATCACCGGCACGTCGCTGCCGGCCGCGGCGCGCACGGCGTCAGCGATCGCGGTCAGCTGCGGCACACCCACGCCGGCAACGATCCGCGTGGTGCAGATCGAGCCCGGACCGATGCCCACCTTCACCGCGTCGGCGCCCGCGTCGATCAGGGCGCGCGCGCCGTCATAGGTCGCCACGTTGCCGGCCACGATCTGCACGCGGTTGGTCTCGCGCTTGATGCGGGCGACCGCCTTGGCGACGTCGATGTTGTGGCCATGAGCGGTATCAATCACCACCACGTCGATCCCGGCCTCGACCAGGGCCATGGAGCGCTCGTAGCCGGCGTCGCCGACCGTGGACGCGCCGCCGACCAGCAGGCGGCCATGCATGTCCTTGGCGGCGTTGGGATGGGCCTCGGACTTCTCCATGTCCTTGACCGTGATCAGGCCGACGGCGCGGTAGTCGTCGTCCACGACGATCAGCCGCTCGATCTTGTGGCGGCGCAGCAGGTCGCGGGCTTCGGCCTGGCTGACGCCCTCTTTGACCGTGATCAGGTTCTCGTGCGTCATCAGCGCCTTGGCGAGAACATCTCCACCACTCTCGAAGCGCATGTCGCGGTTGGTCAGGATGCCGCAGAGCTTGCCCTTGTCATCGACCACCGGGAAGCCGGACACCTTGCGCCGCGCCTTGATCTCCAGGACCTCGCGCATCGGCGTGTCCGGATGAATGGTCAGCGGATTGATGACCATGCCGCTTTCATAGCGCTTCACCTCGCGCACCTGGTCGGCCTGCTCCTCGACGGTGAGGTTGCGGTGCAGGATGCCCAGGCCGCCGTTCTGCGCCATGGCGATGGCCAGCCGGCTCTCGGTGACCGTGTCCATGGCGGCGGACACCAGCGGTATGTTCAGATTGATCTCTCGCGTGAACCGGGTCGCGACATCCACCTGCGTGGGCATCACATCGGACGGGCCGGGTTCAAGCAAAACATCGTCGAAGGTGAGCCCTTCGCGAATCTCCATGGAGACACCTCGTTTTGCGGGCTGCGTATACGCGTGCGCAGGCTCCAGGGGCAAGGGCGGTTCTATCACGCTCATGCGGATGCGGTCTCCGGTTGGCTCTGGATGCGGCGGGTAAGGCCAAATGTGGTGGCGAACATGCCGAGGCAGACGACCGCCGAGGCCGTCACCGCGACTGCGGCGGAGCGGTCGACGAGGACGCCGTAGAGCAGTGGTCCAGCCACCTGGGCGAAGCGGGCGGGCGTCGCCGGCAGCGCGGAGCGGTAGCCGTAGTTGGCGGGGCCGTAGAGGCTGAGCGGCAGGACGCCCTTGGCAACCGTGAGCACGCCGTTGCCCGCGCCCTGCCCGAGCGCCATCACCGGGGCGGCGACCCCGCCGAAGATCAGCAGGCTGGCCGCCCCGATCGGGTGAAAGAGCGTCGCGACGCGGGTGGTGACGATCGGTGGCAGCTTCCGCAGCACCGTGAATTCCGCGAGGCGCATGCTGACCGCGGCCACGCCGATCAGGGAGGCCGCGCCCACCGCCTGGGCCTGGGTCAGGCCAAAGCCCTGCAGGACCCGGGGCAGCAGGGCCGCCACGCACGCCGAAACCGTCCAGGCGCCGGCGAACAGGGCGGCGAGCTGGATCATAGTGCGGTCCCAGGGGATCGCGGCGCGGGCTGGAGCGTCACGGTGGCGACCCGGCGTGCGCGGCACGATCAGCGCCGTCATCGGCAGGCAGATGCAAAGGTGGAGTCCGGCCCAGGCGAGGCAGGCGCCGCGCCAGCCGAAGGCGTGCTCAAGCGCCAGCGTGGTGGGCAGGCCGACGGTCGAACCCAGCCCTCCCAGCAGCGCGATCCCGACCATCGGCCGGCGCGCGGCCTCGCCGTAGAGGCCGACCAGGATCGCATAGGGCGTCTCATAAAGCCCCAGCCCCATGGCGATTCCCAGCACCGCGATGCCGAGGCACAGCGACACCAGCCCCTGAGCCAAGGCGATCAGGGTCAGGCCTGCCGCGAACACCAGGCTGGCGCACATCAGCACGACCTTGCCGCCGCGCGCGTCGATCCAGCGGCCGATGGACGGCGCGCTGAGCGCCGAGGCAAGGAGGGCCAGCGAGAGCAGGCTGGAGACCAGGGCGGGCCGGAGCGACAGGCTGTGGGCGATCCCTTCGCCGATCACGCCCAGCAGGTAGAATGAGGAGCCGAAGGACAGCATCTGACCCAGGCCGAGCCCCGCAACGATCGGTGGCTGCGGGCGGCTGGGGTTGTGAGACGGCTCCATAGCCGTGCATGCGCCCGTTGCCGTTGCGCGTAAATCGACATATTGGATGCGAGGTGTTCGATAATCTCACATTCGGCGCCCTGCCCTCGCTTAACGCGCTCCGCGCCTTCGAGGCCATGGCGCGGACCGGCCGGGCGACGCTTGCCGCCGAGGAACTGAACGTCACCCACTCGGCGGTCAGCCGGCAGGTCAAGGCGCTGGAAGCCGCGCTGGGCGTGCGGCTGTTCCAGGGACCCAAGCACCGGCTGACCCTCACCCCGGCCGGCCAGGACCTGCTGCCCGCGCTGACCGGCGCCTTCGATGAGATCGCCACCGCCGTTCGCCGCCTGAAAAGCGACGGCGAGGACCTGCATCTGGCGGTCAACGCCAGCCTGGCGGTGAAGTGGCTGATCCCGCGCATGGGCGACTTCTCGGCGCGCCATCCGGAAATCCGGCTGCATCTGGAAGAACTCCCGTCGCAGGCCACGGCCCACCGCGGCGCCCAGGCGGTGGTGCGGATCGCGCCGGCCAGCCGCCTGACCGAGCCCCTGGTCACCGCCTTCGCCCAGAACCACACCGGCCCGGTGATGACGCCGGCGCTCGCCAAGCGCTTCGCCGCCGATCCGCTGGCCGCGCCGCGGCTGGGCTCGCAGTCCCATCCGCAGGGCTGGGCGATCTGGGCGGCGGTGGCGGGATTTGAGCTGTCGCCGGCGCCCGAGCAGCCCTTCGCCCATGTCCACTATGCCCTGGACGCCGCCTTGGCCGGCCTGGGCGTCGCGATCATGTCCTGGCCGCTGGTGGCCGACGAGATCGCCGAGGGCCGTCTGATCGCGCCGTTCGGATTCCGCCGCGCGGAGAGCGCGTTCGCGCTCATCGCCGCGCCGGGCGCGGAGAGCCGGTCGCTGGCGACGTTCCGGAGGTGGCTGGTTGCGCATGGTGCGAAGACGCCCGCGCCGCCCGCATAATTCCAAAAACTCTCGTCATGGCCGGGCTTGTCCCGACCATGACGATCAAACGGGGGGACTAGCCCCGCCCCTTGAACCCCGTCGCCACGAGATAAAGCTCCGAGCTGTCCGACCGGCTGGCCTTGGGCTTCACGGTTTTGACGCTGGCGAAATGACGCTTCAGGGTGGCGATCACTTCGGCGGTCTCGCCGCCCTGGAAGGCCTTGGCGATGAAGGCGCCGCCGGGTTTCAGGACCTCGATGGTGAACTCGACGCCGGCCTCGATCAGGCCGACGATGCGCAGGTGGTCGGTCTGGCGGTGGCCCACGGTGTTGGGCGCGATGTCCGACATCACCAGGTCCGGCGGCCCGCCCAGCAGGCGGATCAGCTCGGGCCCGCACGCCGGATCGGTGAAATCCATCTCCAGGATGATGGCCGGCGACAGCGGATCGACCGGCAGCAGGTCGACGCCGACGATGTTGGTCACGCCGCGCTCCAGCGCCACCTGTGTCCAGCCGCCGGGCGCGGCCCCCAGGTCCACGACACGCGCGCCGGGCCGCAGCAGGCGCAGCTTGTCGTCGAGTTCGGTCAGCTTGTAGGCGGCTCGGCTGCGATAGCCGTGGGCCCGGGCCTTGGCGGCGAACGGATCGTTGATCTGCCGCGACAGCCAGGCCTGCTGCGACGGCGTGCGCTTCCAGGCGGTCTTCAGGCGTTCGGGCACGACCCGTCCGGCCTCGGTGCCGCCGGTGGGCGGCTTGACCATGCGCTTGCGGGGCGGTGGCTCGTCACTCATGCGACGATCTCCGGTGACGCGGCCGAGGCGCCCGCGCGCCGGCCCCTGCGCCGCCGCCGATGCCGCCCGCCGCGCTCGGCCATCAGCGACAGCAGAATACCTTCGCGCAGGCCCCGGTCGGCGACCCGAACGCGGCTGCAGGGCCAAAGCTCCTGTACCGCCTGCAGGATGGCCGCGCCCGCCAGCACGAGGTCCGCGCGGTCCGGCCCGATGCACGGCTGCTGGGCCCGTTCGGCGGCGCTCAGGGTCAGCAATCGGCCGGCGGCCGCGTCACAGTCGTCTCGGGTCATCCAGATGCCGTCCACCTGGTTCCGATCGTAGCGCGGCAGGTCCAGATGCAGGCCCGCCAGGCTGGTGATCGCCCCCGACGTACCGATCAGATGGGCGCGGTCGGCGTCGAACACCTCGCGCAGGCCGTCGGCGCGCTTGAAGGCGGCGATCTCGGTCTTGACGGTGTCGACCATCGCCCGGAACCAGGTCTCTGTGGCGGTTTCGCCCTCGGGGAAGCGCTCGGCCAGGGTAACGACCCCGATCGGAACGGAAAGCCAGGCGCGGAGCGGCGGCATGCCGGTCGGCGGCGCACCCTTCAGCTCGACCCAGGACAGTTCCGTCGAGCCCCCGCCGACATCGACCACCAAGGCGGCGTCGGCCGTGCGGTCGATCAAATTCAGGCAGCCTGCGACCGACAGCCGGGCTTCCTCCTGCGGCGGAATGATCTGCAGCCGCAGCCCGGTTTCCGCGAACACCTGCTCGATGAAGGCCGGGCCGTTGTCGGCCATGCGGCAGGCCTGGGTGGCGATGGCGCGCAGGCGCAGCACCTTGCGGCGGCGCAGCTTCTCGGCGCTGATCTTCAAGGCCGCCATGGCGCGGTCCATGGCCGCGTCTGACAGCCGCCCTGAAGCCGTCAGCCCCTCGCCCAGCCGCACGATCCGCGAAAAGGCCTCGACCACGCGAAAGCCGCTCTGGCCCTGGGGCGTGGCGATCAGCAGGCGGCAATTGTTGGTGCCCAGGTCCAGCGCGCCATAGCAGGCGGGCTCGATCACAGGCTTCTCCCGGCCGCGCGGAGCGGCTGCGGGCGCGCTCGGCGCCTCGGTCATGGACTGGTATCCGTCCTTCGCAGGCGCAGGCCGAACTGGCGCGCCCCATTTCACGGCCAGCTTAGCAAGCCCGTTCGCCTCTCGGAAGGCTTAGCCTTGAATGCTGAGTTCTGGACGCTACGTTCACGTTCCGGTCAGGAGACCTTTGGTAGATTCGGCCCCATGGACATGCACAGCGCCAAATACGCCATCGGCCAGGTTGTACGTCACCGCGTCTATCCGTTTCGCGGCGTGATCTTCGACGTCGATCCGACCTTCTCGAACACCGAGGAATACTGGCTGTCGATCCCGGAGAATATCCGGCCGCACAAGGACCAGCCGTTCTACCACCTGCTCGCCGAGAACGATGACTCCAGCTATGTCGCCTATGTCTCCGAGCAGAACCTGCTGCCGGACGACACCGGCCAGCCGGTCGGCCACCCGCAGGCCGCGATGCTGTTCGAGTCGTTCCGCGAGGGGCAATACAAGCTGCGGCCACGGATCAGCCACTAGGCAGTCAGAGCCTCGCCGCCACCGCGTCGACGAAAGGTCCTTCTCCCCGCTTGGGACCGTTGGCAATTCGCGGATCGGGGCCGGTCAGGCCAGAAGTTGATTGCTCCCGGGCCAGCGGAAGGATGAGAGTATCCGCGAGATGGCTTGGACCTGTCGCACCGGCAGGCCTGCCATGGAGGTGCCCTGATGAATGCGCCGTTGAAATCTCCCGCTGCCGCGCCCTGGCACCTGCAAGGCAATTGGGCGCCCGTGCTCGACGAGATCGATGTCGGCCCGTTGGTGGTGCGGGGGCATATCCCGCCGCAACTTCACGGTGACTACGTCCGCGCTGGGATGAACCCGCGCTCCGGCCAAAGCCAGCACTGGTTCGCCGGAAACGGCATGCTCCACTCGGTTCAGCTGAATGACGGCCAAGCCCGCTACAGGAACAGGTTCGTGCGGACGCCCTACTACGAGGGCGACATGAACATGATGTCCGGCATGTTCGATCCTGCGGCGTCGCCGGCCAACACGAACATCATCCGGCATGCGGGGCGTTGGTTGGCCCTTGAGGAAGCGCACTGGCCCTGGGAAGTCGACCGTGACCTCAACACCCTCGGCGCCCATGATTTCGGTGGCCGGCTTGGCGGATCGATGACCGCCCATCCGCGGGTCTGCCCCGTGACAGGGGAGCTCCTGTTCTTTGGGTATCAGCTCGCGAAGCCACCCTTCCTCACCTACTACCGCGCCGACTCAGCCGGCAACCTGGTCGAGGCTCAGGCGATCGAGCTTCCCAACCCCGTGATGATGCATGATTGGAACGTCACCCGGAACCATGTGGTGTTCATGGATTTGCCGGTCGTCTTCGATCTCAAGGCCGCCATGCGGGGCGAGCCTCCGCTGGCGTTCCGCCCGGAGGCCGGCGCCCGGCTGGGGGTCATGAAACGCAACGACGCCGGCGGCCAGGTGCGCTGGTTCGAAATCGACCCGTGCTACGTCTTCCACCCCGTAAACGCCTACGAGCAGGGCGACACGCTGGTGCTTCACGTCTGCCGCCAGGATCAGGCGATGGCGGGGGGATTCGAGGAAATCTATGGCGGAGACCGCACGCTCGGCCGGCTTTGGCGTTGGACCATCGACCTGGCGGCCGGGACCGTGCGGGAAGACCAGATCGATGACGCCGCGGCCGATTTTCCACGGATCCATGACGACCTCGTGGGCCTGCCCGCCCGCTGGGCCTACATGGCGAGCCTGAACGCCCAGGCGCCCAGCCTGACCCTCGGTCAGCGCCTCTACAAGTACGACCTTGCGACCGGCGCGCGGCTGACCCGCGATTTTGGCCCCAACAGCCATCTGGGAGAGCCGATCTTCATCCCGCGCGACGGGGCGTCAGACGAAGACGATGGCTGGATCCTCGCGCTGTCCCATGACGAGTCGCAGGATCAATCGGCCCTCGTGATCCTGAACGCGCAGGATTTTACCGGCGAACCGGAAGCGGAGATCCTGATGCCCCGCCGCATCCCCTATGGCGCCCATGGCAATTGGATGCCGCGTTAGGACCCGACCGACGGATCGAGCCTGCGGGCCTGCGCCTTGTCGGCGTCGCCGCCTGGCCCATCGCCCAGGCTGGCGCGGATTTCGCCGCGGGCCTGCCAGGACGCGGCGTTGCGCGCATCGGCCTTGAGCGCGGCGTCGTAGAAGTCGCGGGCCAGCAGGAGGTCGCCGAGCTGGCGGTAGCAGTCACCCTTGGCGGCGAGCGACATCGGGTCGCCGGGGGTCAGCCGCAGCACGGCGTTGAGATCGCGCAGGGCGGCGTCGTAGCGGCCCAGCTGGCGGTAGGCGACGGCCCGGTTGAACAGCACCACATCGTCTTTCGGATGCGCGGCCAGCGCCTTGGTGAAGTCGGCCAGCGCCAGGTCGGGCTTCAGCGTCGCCAGGTAGAAGTCGCCGCGGGCGTTTAGCGCGACGCTGCTGTCGGGATCGATGGCCAGGGCGGCGTTGAAGTCGGCGAGCGCGGCGGGCGCCCGCTTGCCAACCCGTTGCGCCACCCAGCTGTGGCCGCGCGCCGCCAGGGCCTCCACATCGCGCGGGTTCTGCGACAGGGCGCGGTTGAAATCCTGGCGACCGTCGTCGAAGCGGCCCTGGCGGACCAGCAGCCGGCCCCGGTCGACTAGCGCGCGGCGGGTGTCGCCAGGGCCCTTCACCGCGTGATCGTATTGCGCCATGGCGCCGGCGGGATCGCCGAGCGACTCCAGCGTCTCGCCCAGCTGGGCGCGAAGGTCGGCGCGGTCGGGGGCGGCCTGTAGCTGGACGCGCAGGGCCGCGGCGATCTGGCGCGGATCCGTGACGCTGGCCGCGTGCGCCGCGCTCGCTGGAGCAAGCGTGGCTAGCGCGAGCCCGGCCCAGCCGGCGACGAAGAGGCTTCGCACCGAGGTCATGGCGTCATCAGAGCGGCGCGCACAGCGTCTTGCGCCAGCGGCTGCGGCGAGCTCACCGGGGCGAGCGGACCCCAGCCGGACCAGTCGCGGTTGAAGGCCGCCTTCACGGTCGCCGGCTGGGTGTCGTCCATCAGGACGTCGAAGGCCCGCAGGCCCTCTCGAGGCGCGAGCCGCGCCAGCCGGTCCAGGACGCGATTGAGCACCTCCGAGGCCCGTTG
This sequence comes from Alphaproteobacteria bacterium, assembly GCA_025359785.1. GTDB lineage: Bacteria > Pseudomonadota > Alphaproteobacteria > Caulobacterales > Caulobacteraceae > Phenylobacterium. The sequence goes on from JANYET010000014.1 coordinate 200,063, forward strand.
GCTGGAGGCCGGGCCGCCGCTGGCGATGGCGTTGCGCACCGAGGCGCGCACCGCCTGCATCCCCGAATCCAGCTCGTCCTCGCTCGGCCCCTCCGCCGCGAAACGCCGCAGCACCTCCTGGATCATGCCGAGGGCGCGGACCTCCTGGCCTGGATTGGGAATGATCCCGACGCAGGTCTTCAGCGAATCCGGCCGCATCTCGTCGCTGATCGTCGCCTCGACGAAGGGGGCGTCCTTGCGCGAGCGGGTGACATTGATCCGCTCCTGCAGGATCGCTTCCCACAGGCCGCGCAGCAGCAGGGTGTGGAGGCGGTCTTCCGGGCTCGCGTCCGGATCGGGGCCGGCGATCCGGCAGAGGCCGGCGATGGCCGGCAGGCGCGGGTCGGTGAGCGCCAGGGCGTCCGGCCCGCGCGGCGCGGCCGGACCGCCTCGGGACGCACGCAACCCCGCCGAACCGCGCGGCGTCCAGTCGCCGAAAGCCGCCGTCACCTTCTGCTCCAGCACGTCGATGGGCAGGTCGCCGACCAGCACCACCGCGGCGTTGTCTGGCCGATACCAGCGGTCATAGAATCTCGTAAGCCGCGCGGGCGTGATGGCTTTCAGGCTCTCCGGCGTCCCCAGCGGGCCGCGGGCGTTGGAGCGCAGGTCGCCGTCCACGAAGACGTCCATCCGCGCCCGCAGCGTACGCAGGATGTCGGCCGAGCGGGCGGCGCGCTCGGCCTCCAGGCTGTTGCGCTCCTGGGCGAGGGCGGCGTCGGTGAAGGTCAGGCCGTCAGCGACGTCGCGCAGCCATTTGGCCCCGGTGTCCAGTTCGCTGGCGTCCGTGCTCGGCAGGTCGAGCTCGTAGACGGTCTGGCGAAGGTCGCTGGAGGCGTTGCGGTCGCGCGCGAAGGTCACGTGCAGCGGCGCGAGGATCAGGTCGAGCTGGTGGCCGGGGAAGGCGCGCGAGGCGTCGAACGCCAGATGCTCGATCATGTGCGCCGCGCCGCGCTCCTCGTCGGTCTCGTCATAGCTGCCGACGCCGATCCCGAGCCTGAGCGACACGCCGCCCCGAGGCGTCGCGTTGCGCTGCACCGCATAGCGCAGGCCATTCGGCAGCACGCCGTAACGGATCGCCGGGTCCCAGCGCAGCAGGGCGGGATCGGCGGCGACGCCAAGGGCGGCCGGCTGGGCTGCGGCTGCGCCGGCGACGAGCCCGGCGACCACCGCCAGGGCTGCGCAAAGATATCGGGGTGAACGCAATCGGACCTCTCGCCCTCCCCCTCCCCAGGCTCAAGCGATGGGGTTCAAGCGACGGGGCTCAGGGGTGTGGCTTAGTCTGGATGCGTCCGCGGTGGCAATTGCGAGGCGCCAGGTGGCCCAGCTTTGGGCGAATTATGCGCCGCCGCGCGGCTCCGCGGACGATCCTGTCGCGAGGGTGCGCTCAGGCGGCCAACTCAGAACGGAACTTCCCCGCGAATGCGGCCATTCTCGCGGCTATGAGCGCAGATGGCTTTACCAACGGCCCGCCGCCGGGGGCCCGGGACGACTGGACCATCGACCAGGGCTGGGCTGGCTACACGGCGGCCGAGCACCAGGTCTGGATCACGCTGTATGAGCGTCAGGCGGCCCTGCTCGACGGCCGCGCCTGCGCGCCGTTCCTGAAGGGCCTGGAGGCGCTCGACCTGCACCGCTCCGGCATCCCGGACTTCGCGCGGATCAACGTCGAGCTGAACCGACTCACCGGCTGGAGCGTGGTGGCCGTCCCGGGGCTCGTGCCGGACGCGGTGTTCTTCGACCACCTGGCCAATCGCCGCTTCCCCGCCGGGCGGTTCATCCGCAAACCGGACGAGCTAGACTACCTGGAAGAGCCGGACATCTTCCACGATGTCTTCGGCCACGTGCCCATGCTCACCGATCCGGTGTTCGCGGACTACATGCAGGAATATGGCAAGGGGGGCCTCAGGGCGATGCAGCGCGGGCAGCTCGCCCACCTCGCCCGCCTCTACTGGTACACCGTGGAATTCGGCCTGCTGCAGACCCCGGACGGCGTGCGGATCTATGGCGCCGGCATCGTTTCCAGCCGGGCCGAGTCGATTTTCGCGCTCGAAGATCCCTCGCCCAACCGTCTGGGCTTCGACCTGGAGCGGCTGATGCGCACGCCCTACCGGATCGACGACTTCCAGCAGGTCTATTTCGTGGTTCCGTCGCTGCAGGACCTGCTCGACGCGACGCTGCAGGATTTCGCGCCGATCTACGACCGGCTGGCGCGGGCCATCGACATCCCCATCGCCGCGATCCTGCCGACTGACCTTGTGATCACCGACGGCACTCAGGCCTACGCGGTAGCCCGGCCGGTCGCTCAGTAGTCGCGCCGCCAGCGGATCGCCAAGCGGCCCGCACCCTGCGCGCCGACCCGGCTGACGATCGACAGGTTGCGCTTCACCCGCCACTCCACCTGGGCCGCCCCGCCGTCGCGGCCGCCGCCGGTAAGCTCCAGATAAACGTCGTTCGTCAGGTACTTGCCGCCGGAAATTGATACGGCGCCCGAGGCCGCGTCGCCGCCGGCCAGGGCCAGCCGGTCGAGCCCGGCGAAGGTCCGCAGGTTGCCGATCACATCGAACCCGCCACCGCCGGCCAGCGCCGACAGGGCCGAGGCCAGCTGGGCGCCCTCCAGCGGCGAAAGCTGCGAGGCCGTGCGCCCGAACAGCACTTGGCTCAGCACCTCGTCGTTGGGCAGGCTGGGGGTCGAGGTCAGCGTGATTTCCGGCCGGGCCGCCGTGCCCCGGATGCGGACGTCAGCGGTCAACGACGGGTCGTCGCGCGTGGCGGTGAGATCCAGCCGCACCTGGCTGGCCTTGGTCGACAGATAGACGACGCTGGTCGGTTCGAACTCGAAGCGCTTGCCCGCGAAATCATAGTCGCCGCGCACGACCCGCGCCGTACCGCTGAGGTCCGGGTGGGCCGTGGTCCCCCCGACGTGGGCGTCCAGCGACAGCTCGGTATCCAGGCCATGGCCCTTGAGGAACACGCCGCGCGAGGCCTTCAGCGTCACATCCAGCGCCCAGCCGTCGCCGCTCATCCTCGGCGGCGGCAAGGACGACGGCAGGTCGGCGGGCCGGTGTCTCTCAACCACGTCCATCACCACCACGCCGGACGGCGTCGGCAGGCGCGCGGCCACATCGGCCCGATCGATGGTCAGCGCCCCGGACAGCCGGCCCTTGCCGTCCGCCGCCCGATCGACGGTCGCCCGCCCGGTGGCCGATGCGGTGGCCATGTCGTTGTCGATCAGCCGGAAGCCCTTCAGGTCGAGCCGGAAGCTCGACGCCCCCTCGCGGGCCAGGCTGACGCGGCCGGACCCGCTGACTGAACCGCCGTGGCCGTCCACGCCGCTGGCCTGGGTCACGTTCACCGCGTCGCGGGCGAAGTCGGCCTTCAGCGTCACGCTGCGCAGGGACAGGCCGGTCGCCCCATCGTCGAACCGGCCGCCCTCGACCGTCACCTGACCGTTGGCGTTGGGATTGGCGAGCGTGCCGCTGAGCGTTCCCTGGGCGATCACCTTGCCCGCCAGGCTGCGTTCGCCGCCGACCAGCAGGTCCCAGAGCGGTCGCACCTCGCCCTGCGCCGCGAACCTGCCGCTGATCGGCTTCTCGCGGGCGATGGCGATACGGAACGGCGCCGCCGTGGCGACCGCGGGCAGCACCACACTGCCGTTGGCGCTGAGCCCCTGGGCGTTGCTGGCCGTCATATCGAGGGCGAGGGCGTCCGACGTCAGGCGGCCCCGCACGACGCCATCGACCCCGGACGCCACCGCCGTGCCGCGGCCCCGCGCGCCGGTGAGTTTCGCCTCCAGGTTCCCGTCCAGCCGGCCGCCACGGCCCTGTAGCGTCAGGGTGGCGTCCGTCCGCCCGGCGAGATCCTCGTCGATCAGGCCCAGGGTCAGCGCGGTCACCTGGGCGCGGACATCGGCGCCGGCCTCCGACAGCCGCCCGTCCACATCGACACGCCCGCCGTCCGAGGTCGCGAGCTTGAGCCTGGCGCTGCGCTCCGGACCGCCGAACCGCACCTGGGCGGTTTCCAGCGTGCGGAGCTCCCGGCCCCCCAGGCGCCCCTGCCCGTCAAAGGTCGCCGCATAGCCGGACCTGGCGTCGGAGAACACCCCGCGCCCGTTCAGGCCCCAGGCGCCGCCATCGGAGGTCCCCGAGGCTTGAACGAGGTAGGGCAGCTGCGCCATCGGCCCGTCCGCCGTGACCTTGCCCGTGCGCACCGTGACCGTGGAGCCGGTGAACCGCACAGTGTCCGCCGTCAGGTTAAGCCCGGCGCGCGCGCCGCCGGGCGCCTCGGCGATCCGCACCGTTCCGGACACCCGGCCGGCGTCCAGGAATGCGCCGCGCGTCACGGCGACCTCCAGGTTGGCGGCCGATAGCGCGGCGTTGCGGAGCGACAGCGAGCCCGAGGCCTTAACTCCCGCGGCGTCCACCGACAGGCCGCTCAGGTCGATCCCGTCCTGCGGAAACCGGAAATCCGCGCGCGCGCGGGCCGGGCCAAAGGCGCTGATCGCGGCGATCGCGACCGCGCCGCTGGACCCGTCCGGCCGGGTTGCGAAGCTCAGGGTCAGGTGGGCGTCCTTCAACGGCAGGCCCGGCGCGTCGATCTGCGCCACATCCGCCGTCAGGTCGGCGTGCGGGGCGCTGAGCGAGCCCGATATGGCGCCGGAGCCCTTGGCCCTGCCCGCGATCTCGATGGGACCGGCTGTAAACGGCCCGTCGGCGCTCCAGTCGACCTTGAACGCCAGGCCGCCGTCCGCCGCCAGCACGCCGGCTGACGTGGCCTTCACCGCCGCGCCGGAGAGGCTGGCCGAACTCAGCGCGAGCTTGCGCCCCTGCAGCGTCGCCTTGGCCGACAGCTGCGGCTTGCCGCCCAGCAGACGATCCAACTCCGCGTAGCCGGTGGCGAACCGGTCGCCGCGCGCGTCAAGGCCGAAGGCCCAGGGCTGACCCGCCCTGCCCTGGGTCGCCGACCAGCTTGCGTCGGCCGATCCGGTCGCGCCAGCCCGCGCCGCCGCCAGGTTGGAGATCGTGGCCTTGCCCTTGAAGGTCAGGCCGCCCAACAGGCCCCGCGAGCCGCTCGCCTCCAGCTTCAGGCCCGCGCCGGTCACCTGCAGCTCGCGCAGCAGCAACCGTCCGTCGGCCAGCCGCGCGCCCTCGAAATTGGCTTTTGGCGCGGCCCCCAGCGCCGCCGCCACCAAGCCCGCGCCGTGGCCACCGACCCCGGCCAGCCGGGTCTTGATGTCCCACTGCCCGGCTTTTTCCGCGATCTCCAGCGGCCCGCTCGCCTGCGCCAACCCGTAGTCGCCGACCGTGGCGCGCCAGACGGCCGCCGTGCCGACGAACCGCCAGCCGGGCTTGCCCTCGCTCAGCCGACCGACGATGCGCGCGGGCCCCAACGCCGGACCCCCGGTGATCCGCGAAAGTTCGCCGGTCTCGGCGGTCAGCGCGATCCCCTGCGGCCCGATCCGTTGCGCGCCGCCGATCCGTTGCGCGCCGAGGTCGCCCAGGCCCTGGGCGCGCAGGTTGAGATTTGCCGAGGCTATCTGGCCATCGAGGGCGAACAGCTGAGGCCCGGACCGGCGGCCGGACAGGACGAAGCTCGCCTGCGGACCGAAGCGGGCGGCGTAGGGCGCCGTCAGCGTCGAGGCGGTCAGCGAGACCACGCCGCGCGCGTCGCCGCCGTCCTTGTTCCAGGCGCCCTGGGCTTTGAGGGGCTGGATCGCGCCGGAATTGGCGATCGCCGTGAACTGCCCGGCGGACGTCGCCCCGCTGGCCTGGACCTTGAGCACGAAGGGTTGGTTGGGCGGCAGGCCCAGCGCCCCGGCCAACGCGCCACCCCGCGCCTCCACGCCGTCCAAGCGCAGCACGAGAGGGCGCGCCCTGGTGACATCATAGTCGAGATTCAGGTGGTCGCCGGGGTGCAGGATGCTGACCGCGCGGACCCGGCCGCGCTGATCGCCGCTGCGCTCGACGTCGAGGTTGAGGTCCAGGTCGTAGGTCCCGCGCTCGTAGCTGAACGCCGGTTCCATCTCGATGCGCGCGTGCGCCTTGTCGATGTGGAACGAGACCGGCAGGCCGGTGTCCTGGCCCTTTTGCGTAAACGTCGGCCGGCGGATCAGGCGAATGACGTCGGCGCTGATCGTATCGGCGTGGAAGTTTCGAGTGAGAAGTTCCTCGTAACGCCATGCCATGTGCAGATTATCGGCCTCAAGCCATACCCCGCCCTCGTCGCGGATGGTCAGCTTGCGCACGGTCACGTCGCGCCAGATGTCGCCGCTCAGGCCCTCGATCTTCAGCCGCCCCATGCGGCCGACCTTCAGCCCGTCGGCGCCCGCCTCGATCAGGAATCGGGCCTGCGGCAGCAGCACCCCGAACCGCGCGCCGAGCACCAGCACCGCCAGCGCCGCGAGAACGCCCAGCAGAAGCAGCACCGCGCCCTGCCGCAGCGTGCGCTGGGGAATCTCTGGGAGATGCAGATCCGGCAGGTGATGCTCGGGCCCGGTCAAAAGCTCTGCCCGATGCTGACATAGACCTGAAACGGCGCCTGACCCCGGCGGCTGGTCACCGGGGTCGCCAGGTCGATGCGGATCGGGCCGAAGCCCAGGTCGTAGCGCAGGCCAAGGCCCGCGCCGATGCTGAGGTCGCGGAAGCTCGGGAACTGCGCGCCGCCCACCGCGCCCGCGTCGACAAAGGCCACGATCCCCCATTTGTCGGTCAGCCGGTGACGCAGTTCCACCGACGCCTCGACCAGCGACAGGCCGCCCTCCGGCGTGTTGTCCGCGAGCCTGGGGCCCACTTCCTGGAAGCCGAAGCCACGCACCGATCCGCCGCCGCCGGCGAAGAAGCGTTGCGGCGCCGGAATCTCCTCGATCGCACCGTTCAGAATGCTGCCCACATGCAGCCGGCCCGCCAGGCTGGTGCGGCCTTCCGCATCGAACGGCAGATAGCCCGACACCTGCCCCTGGGCCTTGAGGTAGGGGAGCACGCCCTCGCCGGTCAGCAGCGTCGGCTCGATCCGCGCGCTCGCCCGCCAGCCGCGCCGCGGATCCAGCGGATCGTCCGAGCGGTCGAGCTGCATGTCGGCCAGGGTCGCGAAGGTAGCGATATCGCGCCCCAGCGGCGTCAGATTGCCGATCCGCACCTCGCTGGTGCGGCTGAGATCCACCGAGGCGCCGTAGGTGAAATAGGTCCCCGTCAGCCCGAAGGTCGCGTTGGGGCCCCAGCGGCGGGTGACGTCGGCGCTGGCCATGACGCCTTCCTGATCGAAGGCCGGCGTACTGGTGCGATAGAGGGCGGCGCGCGTGGCCAGGGTCTGGCGAGGCGTCCGCCAGTGCGGCAGGGACAGATCAACCTGCACCCGGGTGTCGAGCTTCGACAGGCGGCCCAGCGCCGAAAAGGTGTCGGCCCGCCCCAGCAGGTTGTAGCGGGTCCATTTGGCGTCGAGGCCCACGCCAGCGGTGGTGTCGTAGCTCGCGCCCAGTTCGATGGTCCGCTTCAGTCGCTCGGCGACGCTGACGACGACCGGCCGCAAGCCATCGGCCTGCATGTCGGCGGCCGGCGCCAGCGCCACGGTGACCGACTCGAAGACCCCGGTGTCCAGCAGCCGCCGCTCCAGTTCGGCGACGTCTTCGGGGTCGTAGGCGTCGCCCCGCCGCCAGGGCGCGAGGTGCTGCATCCACGCCGGTCGGGTGCGGCCGTTGGTGGTCAGCTGGATGCCGTCCAGGTGGGCGATGGCGCCGGACGCGATGCGATAGTCCGGGGTCACCGTCAGGTCGGCGTGGTCGACCACGACCTCGCGCGGCTCGGTCTTCACGTCGGCGTAGCCGCGCTTCTGGATAGCGGCCACCGCCCGACCCTCGGCGGCGACCACGTCGGCGGCGCGGCCGGGCTGGCCCGGCGGCAAGGCCATGGCGGTGTTGGCCGCTTCGGCGGCGGCGGCGTCCGGTGGCGGCCCGATCCAGTCGATTCGCGCAGGGCCCAACTTGAACCGCGGTCCGGGTGCGATTTTCACCAGCGCCTTGGGCGCGTCGCCCTCGCCCACGTCCGGCTCGACGTCATAGGCGTAGTAGCCTTCGGCGCGCAGGACGGTGATGGCGTCCTCGGCCGCTTCGCGGGCGCGGCGGCGGGCTTCGAAGCGGTTTTCGATCGGCCGGTCGGTGTCGCCAACCGCGCGGGCGACGGCGGCGCGAAGGTCGGCCGGCAGCGCGCCTTCGATCTGGGCCTTGGGTTCGGCGGCGGCGGCAGGTGTGCTGAGGCCCTGAACGAGGAGGGCCGCTCCGGCCGTCATGGCGTAGATCAGACGCGCCAAGCTCTCGATTTCCTCGCACGCCCCCGTGGGGCGGGTGTAGCCGCGCCCCGCGAGGCTGTCACCCCGCGGGAAAATGTCGGCGCCCAAAGCCTGTGCAGTCGCCGCGGCGCAGGGCATCAATGGACGAAAGGCCGCGCCCGTCTTCCGGTGACGCCGTAAGGGCCTTAAGGACTATACGGTGGCAAGAAGGGCGTCAGGCGTGAAGTTGGGGGCAGCCAAGGCCAAAGGGGCCGACCGCGGGTCGGCGATCGACGCCCCGGCCGTGCCCTATGACGAGATGCGCGACGCCGACGGCGCGGTCCGGCCGCAGTACGCCTCGCTCGCCGCGCGCATCGAAACGCTCAGCGCCGACGAACTGGCCGAGCGCCAGCGCACCCTCGAACGTTTCTTCCTGCTGCAGGGCATCACCTTCACGGTCTATGGCGCCGAGAGCACCACGGAGCGGATCATCCCCACCGACCTGCTGCCCCGGATCATCTCGGCCGAGGAATGGAAGATCATCGAGGCTGGCCTGATCCAGCGCCTGAAGGCGCTGAACATGTTCCTGGCCGACATCTATTCCAGCCAGCAGATCCTGATGGACGGGGTGGTGCCCCGCGACCTGGTGCTGAACGCGCCGTCGTACCAGCGGGAGATGCAGAACCTCTTCGTGCCGCACAGCGCCTACGCCAACGTCTGCGGCTCGGACCTGATCCGCCAGCCCAACGGCGAATTCGCGGTGCTGGAAGACAATCTGCGGGTGCCCTCGGGCGTGTCCTACATGTTGGCCAACCGCGAGGCGTCCAAGCGCGTGTTCCCGGGCACGTTCCGAGGCGCCGGCGTGCGGCCCATCGACCGCTATCCTGACCTGCTGCTGACCACGCTGAAGTCCATGGCCGCCGACTGGCGCCCGAACCCGCAGGTCGTTGTGCTGACGCCGGGCGTCTATAACTCCGCCTATTTCGAGCACGCCTATCTGGCGCGGCTGATGGGCGTGCCGCTGGTCGAGGGCCGCGACCTCGTGGTGCACGACAACATGGTCTACATGCGCACCACCACCGGACTGCGCCGGATCGACGTGATCTATCGCCGGGTGGATGACGACTTCATCGACCCCCTGACCTTCCGCCGGGACTCCGGCCTGGGGTCGGCCGGCCTGTTCAACGCCTACCGGGCTGGCAACGTGGTGATCTGTAACGCACCCGGCACCGGCGTCGCCGACGACAAGGCGGTCTATGCCTATGTGCCGGCGATCATCCGCTACTACCTGGGCGAGGACGCCATCCTGCCCAACATCGAGACCTTCCTCTGTCGCGAACCGGCCCAGCTCAGCCACGTGCTGGCCAACCTGGACAAGTTCGTGGTCAAGGCGGTTGGCGCGTCCGGCGGCTACGGCATGCTGGTCGGCCCGCACTCCACCAAGGCCCAGCAGGACGAGTTCGCCGCGGCCCTGACGGCCGATCCAAACAACTATATCGCCCAGCCGACCATCCAGCTTTCCACCGGGCCGTGCCTGATCGGCGACGAGATCGATTCCCGTCACGTCGACCTGCGCCCCTTTATCCTGTCGGGCGAGAAGATCGTGGTGACGCCCGGCGCGCTGACCCGCGTGGCGCTGCGCAAGGGCTCGCTGGTGGTCAACTCCAGCCAGGGCGGCGGGTCGAAGGACACCTGGGTGCTGACCGACCGCAAGGACCTGCAACCGTGATGCTCGCCCATCTTCGCAAAGGGTCGCTGGCATGATGCTCGCGAGGGTTGCGGACAGCCTCTACTGGATCGGCCGCTATGTGGAGCGGGCCGAGCATCTGTGCCGGCTGTCCGACGTCATGCTGACGGCGACGCTGGACCGCACCGAGTCGGCCACCCAGATCGCCCGCATCGCGCTCGCCGCCGTGGGCGATCCAGACGATGCGGCCAAGGCGCTGGACCCCTATGAGGCCGCCCGCGCCCTGGTGCTGGACCTGGAGGATCCGGGCTCGGTCGCCTCGTCGCTGGCCCGCGCCCGGGAAAACGCCCGCCAGGTGCGCGACCAAATCACCACCGAGACCTGGGAGCGGTTGAATCTCATCCATCTGCGGATGAGCGATCCCAACGCAGCGCGCGATTTCGCCGACGGGAGCCAAGCCTTCCTGCACGAGACCATCGCCGACCTGCACCTGTTCAAGGGCGCGGCCGACGCCACCATGAGCCATGGCGAGGGCTGGCGGTTTTTCCAGTTGGGCGTCTACCTGGAGCGCGCCCAGCTGATCGGCGCGCTGCTGGAAGTCTGTTTCGGCGACCGCCGCCGCCGCGCGATCACCGACCACCAGGCGCTGACCAGCCTGTTGCGGATGGGCTGCGCGCTGGAGCCCTACCTGCGAGTCTACACCGCCGACATGCAGCCCAAGTACATCCTGGAATTCCTGCTGCTGGACGAGGACTTCCCGCGTTCAGTCCGCTTCTGCACGGCCCGCATCGAGGAGCACCTGAGTTCGATCAGCCGCCATGTAGAGGCTGCCGGCGTCTCTGGGCCTGACCGCCTGGCCGGCCGGCTGCGCGCGCGCCTGCAGTACGCCGACATGGGTGAGATTCAGGCTGGCGGCGCCAGCGCGTTCCTGGCCGCGGTGATCGACGAGTGCGCCGCCGTCCACCGCCAAGTCTACGAAACCTTCGTCGCCTACACCCTCGAACAGCGACTTCCCGCTTGATCTTGGCGCCCTAAGGACCAGACCGCCCGTGCTCCTCGCCGTCCGCCACTCGACCCGTTACCTCTACGACCAGCCGGTGCGCGAGAGCGTCATGGAGCTGTGGATGCAGCCGCAGAAGCTTAGCCATCAGCGGCTGATCAGCTTCGAGCTGGAGATCGAGCCGGCCGCCCAGCTGTTCTCCTACGCCGACACCTTCGGCAACGCCGTCTACCACTTCGACATCCCCCAGCCGCACGACCGGTTGACCATCACCGCGCGATCGGCGGTCGAGACCGAGCCGCCGCCGGCCCTGCCCGACGGGCTCGACCGCGGCGAATGGGACCGGCTGAAGTCGGATTTCGTGCGGGGTGAGCATTTCGACTTCCTGCATCCGCACGGTTTCGCCGGCCCGACCGCGGCGCTGGCCGCCTTCGTCGCCGAGAAAAACCTGGACGAGCTGCGGGTGCGCGATCCGTTCCGCGCGCTGCTCGACCTCAACCGCGCGATCTACGACGCCTTCGCCTACGAAGCTGGCGTCACCCGCGCCGATTCGCCGATCGACGATGTGTTGAAGGCCCGAGGCGGCGTCTGTCAGGACTTCGCCCATGTGATGATCGCTATCTGCCGGGAGTGGGGCATCCCGGCGCGCTACGTTTCGGGTTATCTGTTCACCGACCGCAAGGCCGGGGACCGCTCCGATCCCGACGCCACCCACGCCTGGGTCGAGGTGTTCCTGCCCAGCCTGCGGTGGGTCGGCTTCGACCCGACCAACAACATCATCGCCGCTGAGCGCCACATCGCCTGCGCGGTCGGCCGCGACTATTCCGACGTCCCGCCCTCGCGTGGCGTCTACAAGGGCGAGGCGGAGAGCGAACTGGCGGTTGGCGTCACGGTGCGCAAGGCGCGCGCCGCGGTCAGCGAGCCGGAGTTTCTGCGCATCTCGCAGCCGACTCCCAAGCCCGGCCAGCGCCGCGCGCAATACTCGGGTCTCGCCTACGACCAGCAGCGCCAGCAACAGCAATAGCGAGGCCCAAAGCACCCTTGCGCCGCAAGGGCCCGGCGCCTAAGGTCCGCGCCGCTTCGCCAGGGCTTCTTGCCCGGCGTCGTGGGCCGGTAGCTCAGTGGTAGAGCATTCGACTTTTAATCGAATGGTCGTGAGTTCGAACCTCACCCGGCCTACCAACATTCCTCCGATTCACAGACCACCTCCCACTTGCCCGGAAGTCGGCTAAGGGTGTTGCGCCATGCGATTAAGCACCGCCCTCGCCGCCTGCATCTGCGCTGCCACCACGGCCTTGCCGCTGGGCGGGTGCATGACCACGCGGGCCGATGGCTCGCCCAAGGTCGAAACCACCAGCGAGGCCAATCGCGAGGGCCTGAAGGGCGCGGCCAAGGCGCCCTTGCGGGACCTGAACGTCCTGCGGACCAAGATTCCCGAGGTCCTGCTGCAGGCGCTCGCCGACCCCTACGAGCGACCGGTCTCGATCCGGTGCGCCGAGCTCAACCGCCTGCTGGCGCCGCTCAACGACGCCCTGGGCGCCGACCTCGACGCGCCCTCGATGGACGAGGACGATCTGCTAGAAAAGGGCCGCAACACCGCGCTCGGGGTGGTGGCCGGCGCGGCCAGCGACGTGATTCCGTTCCGCGGGTGGGTGCGCAAGCTGACCGGCGCGGAGCAGCACGACCATGTGGTGCAGGCCGCGATTGTCGCCGGCGCCGTGCGCCGCGCCTATCTGAAGGGCCTGGGTGAGGCCAAGGCCTGCCCGCCTCCGGCGACGCCCTCCCACGAACTGGCGGGCGCGCCGGTCATCGATCAGTCCGGCAAGCCGAAATATCCGATCCGGCTCGGGGAGCCGCAGCCCTAGCGGGAGGCCGCCTGGCGCGCCACGAAGGCTTGCCGAAACGCCTCCATGCGCCCTTCCGCGATCGCCGCCCGTAGCGCGGCCATCAGCTGCTGGAAGAAGGCCAGGTTGTGCCATGACAGCAGGACCTGGCCGAGGATTTCCTCGGATTTCACGAGGTGATGCAGGTAGGCCTTGGAATAGTCTCGGCTGGCGGGACAGGCGCTCGCCGCGTCGAGCGGCGTTTCGTCGTCGGCGAAGCGGGCGTTCTTCAGATTGAACGATCCCTCCCAGCCCCAGGCCTGGCCATGGCGTCCGGACCTCGTGGGCAGCACGCAGTCGAACATGTCGACGCCCCGGAACACCGCCTCGACGATATCGATAGGCTTGCCGACGCCCATCAGATAGCGCGGCCGATCCGACGGCAGCATGGCTGGCGCATAGTCCAGCACCTCGACCATGCCCGCGTGGCCCTCGCCTACCGCCAGGCCGCCGATCGCATAGCCATCGAAGCCGATTTCGGTCAGGCGTTCGGCGGATTCCCGGCGCAGGGCTTCGGTCATGCCACCCTGCTGGATGCCGAACAGGGCCTGGGTGTCGCGGGCGCCGAAAGCGGCCTTCGACCGCTCGCCCCAGCGCGCGGAACGCCGCATGGCGTCAGCGGCGCGGTCGTCGGTAGCCGGCAGGGCGACCAGCTCGTCGAGCTGCATGACGATGTCGGAGCCCAGCAGGTCAGCCTGAATCTCGATGGAGCGTTCCGGGGTCAGGACGTGCCTGGAGCCATCGATGTGGCTCTGGAAGGTGACGGCCTCTTCCGTGACCTTGGAAATCTTCGAGAGCGACATCACCTGGAAGCCGCCGCTGTCGGTGAGGATCGGCTTTTCCCAGCGCATGAAGCGGTGCAGGCCGCCCAGCCGCGCCACCCGCTCCGCCGTGGGCCGGAGCATCAGGTGGTAGGTGTTGCCCAACAGGATGTCGGCGCCGGTCTGGGCCACCTGGTCGACCGTCAGGGCCTTCACCGTCCCGGCGGTGCCGACCGGCATGAAGGCCGGCGTGCGGATATCGCCGCGCGGGGTCGACAGCACACCGGTGCGCGCCTTGCCGTCGGTGGCCGCGATCTGGAACGGGAACGCCGCCATCAGGTCGCCGCCCGCCAAAGCAGGCTGGAGTCGCCGTAGGAATAAAACCGATAGCCGGTGGCGATGGCGTGCTCATAGGCGCCGCGCATGGCGGCCACGCCCGCGAAGGCCGAAACCAGCATGAACAGGGTCGACTTCGGCAGGTGGAAGTTGGTCATCAGCCCGTCAGCCGCGCGGAACCGGTAGCCTGGCGTGATGAAGATCGCGGTCTCACCCTGGAACGCCCCGATCACACCGTCCTCAGCCGTCGCCGATTCCAGCAGCCGGAGCGACGTCGTCCCCACACAGACGATCCGGCCGCCGCCGGCGCGCGCCGCATTCAGCCTGGCCGCCGTGCCGGCGTCCACCTCGCCCCACTCAGGATGCATCCGGTGCTCGGCCACAACCTCGGTTTTCACCGGCAGGAAGGTGCCGGCGCCCACGTGCAGGGTCACGAACTCCGTCGTCACGCCCGCCGCCGCCAGCCGCGCGAACAGCTCGGGGGTGAAATGCAGGCCCGCGGTCGGCGCGGCCACAGAGCCGTCCTGGCGAGCATAGACGGTCTGGTAGTCGCGGCGGTCCTGCTCGTCTTGCGCCCGCTTGGCGGCGATGTAGGGCGGCAGCGGCATGGATCCCCGTTCGGCGATGGCGGTGTCGAGGTCCGGCCCGGAAAGATCGAAGCTCAACGTCACTTCGCCGCCCTCGCCTTTGCCGGTGATGGTGGCGTCCAGCGCGCCCAGCAGGCAGGCCCGGTCGGCGCTCTCGCCGAACACCACGCGATCCCCGACGGCCAGCCGCTTGCCCGGCCGCATGAAGGCGGTCCATTCGTAGGGCGAGAGACGGCGGTGCAGCGTCGCCTCGGTTCTCAGCCGGTGCTCGTCGCGATGGCGCACACCCTTCAGACGCGCGGCGATGACGCGAGTGTCGTTCAGCAGCAGCACGTCGCCGGCCCGCAGTTCGCCCGGCAGGTCGCGGACGCTCAGGTCGCGCAACGGCCCGCCCGAGGTCACCACGAGCAGCCGCGCGCTATCCCGCGGGTTCGCCGGCCGGAGCGCAATGCTGGCGTCGGGCAGATCGAAGTCGAAATCGGTGAGGCGCATGGGAGGCGCGTGAAGGCCACGCCCCGTCCCGTCCGTCAAGTCAGGCCGCGTGGCCCAGAGGGCCTGAGACGCCCTCAGGCGTCCGCAGCGACCTTGGCCGAGACGATCTTGCCCGGCTCGCGCGGCGGCTCGCCCTTCGGCAGGCCATCGACACTGTCCATGCCGTCGGTGACCTCGCCCCACACCGTGTACTGATTGTCGAGGAAGCGGGCGTCATCCAGGCAGATGAAGAACTGGCTGTTGGCCGAATTCGGGTTCTGCGAACGCGCCATCGAGCAGACACCGCGCACATGCGGCTCGCGGCTGAATTCGGCCGGCAGGTCGGGCTGCTTCGAGCCGCCCATGCCGGTCCCCGTCGGATCGCCGCCCTGGGCCATGAAGCCCGGGATCACCCGGTGGAACACCACGCCGTCATAGAAGCCCTCGCGCGCCAGCGCCTTGATGCGCTCGACGTGCTTCGGCGCCAGGTCGGGGCGAAGCTTGATGGTCACGGGGCCGGAGGACAGCTCCAGGATCAAGGTATTCTCAGTGTCGCTCATCATTTCACCTCAGCAGGAAGGGTCACATCACAGGCCGTGAAGTCCGCACCCTTCGCCGCGCGCGCGCGGTCGATCTCGGCCTTGAACCACGGCCCCTTGGGGTCGATCACCCGGACCTTGGGGCGGTCCTTCTCGGGAATGTCGCTCAGCAGGCGCACGCGTTCCATGCGGTCCTGTGGGTCTTCCACCGGCTCGCCGACCTTGATGGCCAGCACCACATCCTGGCCGCTGATCACGCGCCCCCAGGCAGTGTATTTCTTTTCCAGCGACGGAAAGGCGTAGCGCATCAGGAAGAACTGGCTGTTGCCGCTGTCCGGATTTTCGTCGCGCGCCATGCCCATGACGCCCGGGCAGTAGAGCGCCCAGGCGGTGACCTTCTGATCCTTGGTCATGGCGCCCAGCATCATCGACTGGCTCATCACCGGCAGGGATTTCACGAAGCCGACCTCGGCCACCGTCTGGTCGGCCGCCATCACGAACGCCAGGTCGGGGCCGCGGCGGAAGGTGAACTCCGCGGGTACGTTCGGCTTCGATGAGCCGCCTTGGCCATTGTTCTGCGGGTCGCCGGTCTGGTCCATGAACTTGTCGATGACCCGGAAGAAGCGCTGGCCATCGTAGAAATTCTCGTGCGCCAGGGCGCGGATCTGGGTGACGTGCAGGGGCGCCACCTCTGAGACCATCTCGACGACGATGCGACCCTTGTTGGTGTCAATCACCAGGACGTCGTTCGGATCGGGCGTTCGCCAGTCGGCGGGACCGGGCGCGGCCGGGGCCACCGGTTTGGCAGGGACGGCGGCCGGCGCCTTGGACTTGGGCGCGGCGATGGCCGTGGCGGCGAGGGCCGCGACACAGGCGGCGAGCAGAAGCATTCGTTTCATGGGGCTTCTCGTAGAGGTCTGGACGGCCAGAAGCTAGTCGCGTCCAGCCTTGGCCATCAGGCGATCTCTGACGTCGGCGCTGACGAATTTGGTCACGTCACCCCCCAGCAGGACGATCTCCTTCACCAGCCGCGAGGCGATCGCCAAGTGGCGCGGATCGGCCATCAGGAACACCGTTTCGACCTCGCGGTCGAGTTGCTGGTTCATGGCGGTCAAGGCGAACTCGAACTCGAAATCCGTCACGGCGCGCAGGCCGCGCACCATGATTCCAGCGCCGGTCTCATGCGCAAAGTGGGTCGTAAGTCCCTGATAGGGCTGCACAACGATTTCCGTCGCACCGCGCAGCGGAGCCACGGCTTCCTCGACCATCGCCACCCGCTCATCGAGGTCGAACATCGGGGTCTTGCCGGTATCGATGGCGACGCCCAGCACCAGCTTGTCCACCAGCTTCACGGCCCGACCGATGATGTCGATGTGGCCGTTGTGGATGGGATCGAAGCTGCCCGGATAGAGCCCGACGCGGGTCATGCGGCTTGGTCCCCAAACAACCGATGTTCGCCTTTCGCCGCCCGGGGCGGTTCTGGCAAGGAGAAACTTGCCGGGACCTCGCGCCGATCAGGCCATGACTAGCCCCCGACTAGGCCTCCGGAGCGTCCGGCGTGGCGGCGTCGTCGCCCGGCGCATCATCGCCGAGCCCCTCATCGGCTTCGTCCTCGCCGGTGTCGGCCAGGCGTTCGACGGAGACCACATGTTCGTCGGCGGCGGTGCGGAAGATGGTGACGCCCGAGGTGTTGCGGCCGACCATGCGCACCTGGCTGACCGGGGTGCGAATCAGCTGGCCCTGATCGGTGACCAGCAGAATCTGGTCGAACTGATCGACCGGGAACGAGGCGGCCAGCCTGCCGCCCTTCTTGGTCAGGTCCTGGGCCAGCAGGCCCTGGCCGCCGCGTCCGGTGCGCCGGAACTCATAGGCCGAGGTCCGCTTGCCGAAGCCTTCGGTGGAAACCGTCAGGATCACCTCTTCGGCGGCCCCCAGGGCGGCGAAGCGCTCCAGCGACAGCGCCGTGTCGCCGCCCATGTCTTCGTCGTCGTCAGCCGGCGCGGCGTCTTCGACCTCGTCGCTCTCCCCGTTCAGGGCGCGGCGATTGGCGTTTGACTGTTTCGCATAGGCGGCGCGCTCATCGGCGGTGGCGTCCACCGAGCGCAGGATGGCCATGGAGATGACGCTGTCGCCTTCCGCCAGCCGGATGCCGCGCACGCCGGTGGAATCGCGGCCGGCGAAGACTCGCACGTCAGCCGTCGCAAAGCGGATACAGCGGCCCAGCGCCGTGGTCAGCAGGATGTCGTTGACCTGGGCGTTGCAGGTGCCGACCCCGATGATCTGGTCGCCCTCATCGAGCTTCATGGCGATCTTGCCGTTGCGGCGCACGTCCACGAAATCCGACAGCTTGTTGCGCCGCACCCCACCGGAGCGGGTGGCGAACATCACGTCGAACTGGTCCCAGGTCGCCTCGTCCTCCGGCAGCGGCAGGATCGAGGTGATGCTCTCGCCGGGCTCGATCGGCAGGATGTTGACCCAGGCCTTGCCACGCGAGGTCGGCGTGCCGATCGGCAGGCGCCAGACCTTCAGCTTGTAGACCTTGCCGCCGGACGAGAAGAACAGCATCGGCGTATGGGTATTGGCCGAGAAGACGCGGGTCACCGCATCCTCGTCCTTGGTGGACATGCCCGAGCGGCCTTTGCCGCCGCGATGCTGGGTCCGGTAGATCGACAGCGGCGTGCGCTTCACATAGCCGGCGTGAGTGACGGTGATCACCATGTCGTCGCGGGCGATCAGGTCCTCGTCCTCGACGTCGGCGTCGCCGTCGACGATCTCCGTGCGGCGCGGCACCGCGAAATTATCCCGCACCTCGACCAGCTCTTCGCGCACGATGGCCATGATGGCCTCGCGCGACGCCAGCAGCGCCAGGTAGCCGGCGATCGCGTCGGCCAGCGTGCGGGCTTCCCCGAAGATCTCGTCGCGGCCCAGGCCGGTCAGGCGCGACAGCGTCAGCGCCAGGATGGCGCGGGCCTGCTCGTCGGAGAGCCGGATCAGATTGCCGTCGATGACCAGGGTGCGCGGATCGGCGATCAGCTCGACCAGCGGCAGCATATCACCGGCCGGCCAGTCCTTGGCGATCAGCCGCTCGCGGGCTTCCGCCGGGTCCTTGGACGATCGGATGATGTGGATGAACTCGTCGATATTGGCGACGGCGATGGCCAGGCCAACCAGCACGTGGCCCCGATCGCGGGACTTCGACAGTTCGAACTTGGTCCGTCGGACCACCACCTCTTCGCGGAAATCCACGAAGGCGACGATCATCTGGTGCAGGCCCATCTGCTCGGGCCGTCCGCGGTTCAACGCCAGGGCGTTGACGCCGAACGAGCTCTGCAGCGGGGTGTAGCGGTAGAGCTGGTTGAGGATCACGTCGGGCGTCGCGTCGCGCTTCAGCTCGATAACGATCCGCATGCCCTGGCGGTCACTTTCGTCGCGCAGGTCGCTGATACCCTCAATGCGCTTTTCGCGAACCAGCTCGGCGATCCGCTCGACCAGCCCGGCCTTGTTCAGCTGATAGGGGATGGAGTGGATGATGATCGCTTCGCGGTCCTTGCGAAGCTCCTCGAACGACGCCACGCCGCGCATGATCACCGAGCCGCGGCCAGTCATCAGCGCCTGGCGCGCGCCGGTCCGTCCGACGATCTGGCCACCGGTCGGGAAGTCGGGGCCCGGCACGATGTCCAGCAGGGTCTCCACCGAGACCTCCGGGTCGTCGATATAGGCCAGGCAGGCGTCGACGATCTCGCCCAGGTTCTGCGGCGGGATGTTGGTGGCCATGCCGACGGCGATGCCGCCCGCGCCGTTGACCAGCAGGTTCGGCACCCGGCTCGGCAGCACCATCGGCTCGCTCTCGGAGCCGTCGTAGTTATCCTTGAAGTCGACGGTGTCCTTGTCCAGGTCGGCCAGGATCGACATGGCCGCCTTGGTCAGGCGGCACTCGGTGTAGCGCATGGCGGCTGGCGGATCGTTGTCCACCGAGCCGAAATTTCCCTGCCCGTCGATCAGCAGCAGGCTCATCGAGAACGGCTGGGCCATGCGCACCAGGGTGTCGTAGATCGCGAGGTCCCCGTGCGGGTGGTACTTGCCCATCACGTCGCCGACCACGCGGGCCGACTTCACATAGGAGCGGTCGGGTGTGTGCCCCTGCTCGCTCATCGAGAACAGGATTCGCCGGTGCACCGGCTTCAGGCCGTCGCGCACGTCGGGCAGCGCCCGGCTCACGATCACGCTCATGGCGTAGTCGAGATACGAGCGCTTCAGCTCGTCTTCGATGGCGATAGGTGCGATGCCGCCCTGCCGGTCGGCCGGAGGCGTGGTGTTTTCGTCGGTCAAGGGAGGGATTTAGCCGTTAGAATCGGACTGGTTATGTGGGGACCATCATTAGCATTCTGAAGCCCCCGCCGCCAACCTTCGTGCGCGCGTACGCGCGCCTGTGCGAGAGGAGTTATCGTGTGACGTCATTCCGACCGCCTTTGGGCGGTGACCGCGGCCCGGCGGCGTCCTAAGAAGCAGTCTCGACAAGGACCCCGTTCCCCGATGCCCCTAGCCCTAGGCGAGCCCGCGCCGTGGTTTACCGCGCCGACCCCCAGCAACCCTGAGTTCGTCTTCGACACGGTGGCCGGGCGCTATGTGCTTATGGTCTTTCTGCCCAGCGAACCGGACGCCGCTGGCGAGGCCCTGCGCGCGCTGGCCGCGCAACGCTCCAGGTTCGACGACGAGACGATGAGCGCCTTCGTGGTGGTCCGCGATCCCGCGACGGCCGCCACGGCCCAGGACATGCGCGGCCTGCGCTGGTTCCTGGACACCGACGGCGCGGTGAGCCGGCTCTACGGCGCCCTGGGGGCCGACGGCGTCGAGGCGCCCATGTGGCTGCTGCTGGACCCCACGCTCAGGACGATCGGCCGCGTTCGGATCGCCAACGCCCAGATGATTTTCGATCATCTGGCGCGCCTGCGCCCGGTCGCCGACCACGCCGGCGTGCCGTTGAACGCGCCGGTGCTGACCGCGCCGCGGATCTTCGAGCCGGAACTTTGCCAGCGGCTGATCGCCCTGCACCAGGCCGACGGCGGCCGGTTCACCGGCGTCATGCGCGATGTGGGCGACCGCACGGTCGCCGTGATGGACGAACTCAAGAAGCGCCGCGACGTCCTGGTCGAAAGCCAGGCTCTGCAGGCCGACCTTCGCGAGCGCCTGGAGCGCCGGCTGTTCCCGATGATGCATCGCGCCCTGGGCTTCAGCGTCACCCACATCGAGCGCTATGTGGTGAGCTGTTACGACGCCGCCGATGGCGCGGTGTTCCACGCCCACCGCGACTCCACCACGCTCGGCACGGCGCACCGCAAGTTTGCCTGTTCGATCAACCTGAACGACGGGTTCGAGGGCGGCGATCTGCGCTTCCCGGAGTTTGGCCCTAGGACCTACCGGCCGCCGCTCGGCGGTGCGGTGGTGTTCTCGTGCGCCCTGCTGCACGAGGCGACGCGGGTGACGGCCGGGCGCCGCTATGCCTTTCTGCCGTTCTTCTACGACGAGGCGGGCGCCGAGGTGCTGGCCGCCTATCGGGCTCGCGTGGCCGACATCGCGGAGCCCGCGGCCTGATGGCGGCGCAAGCCGACACCGCCGCCTGGACCGCGCCCTTCGAGGCCGGCGATCCCGCGCCCTGGTTCGAAGCCCCGACGCCAACCAGCCCGCGCTTCTATTTCAGCACGACCGTCGGCCGCTACACCCTGCTGGCCTTCCTGCCGCCGCCGGGCGCGGCGCGGAACGCCGCCATGGCCGCCCTGCAGGCCCATCGCGGACCCTTCGACGACATCAGTCTTTCGGCCTTCCTGGTGCTGCGCGACCCCGCCTCGATCGCCGAGGCGCGCAACCAGCTGCCCGGGCTGCGCTGGTTCCATGACCCCGAAGGCCGGATCAGCCGCCTCTACGGCGCCCTGGATGACGCGGGCGCGGAGCATCCCTACTGGCTGCTGCTCGACCCGTCGCACCGCGTACTGGGCGCCTATCCGATCGCCGAAGCGGCGGCCCTGTTCGCCCAGATCGCGGCCCTGCCCGCCGTGGCCGACTACGCCGGGGTCGAGCTCTGCGCGCCGGTGCTGATCGTGCCTCGCGTTTTCGAGCCGGCCACCTGCCGCAGGCTGATCGATCTCTACAAAGCCCACGGGGGCGATCCGTCCGGGGTGATGCGCGACATGGACGGCAAGACCGTCGGCGTGCTCGACGATTTCAAACGCCGCCGCGACGTCACGGTCGAGGACCAGGCCTTCTGTCAGGAAATCAGAACCTATCTCGGCCGACGCCTGATCCCGGAAATCGCCAAGGTGTTCCAGTTCCACGCCACCCGCATCGAGCGCTACATCGTCGCCTGCTACGACGCCAAGGACGGTGGTTATTTCCGCCCGCACCGGGACAACGAGACGGCGGGTACGGCGCATCGCCGGTTCGCGGTGTCGATCAACCTCAACGCCGATGAATTCCAGGGCGGCGACCTGCGCTTCCCTGAATTCGGCCCTCGCACCTACCGGCCGCCGACCGGCGGGGCGGTAGTGTTCTGTTGCTCGCTGCAGCATGAGGCCACGCCGGTGACCCGCGGGACGCGTTACGCCTACCTGCCGTTCCTCTACGACGAGGCGGGCGCCGCGATCCGTCAGGCTAATCTTGGAGCCTTCGCAGCGCCTTGAGGGGTGTTGTCCCCTTGAGGTTTCAGGTGGCCGCCCCCACCTCCGCCACAATCCGCTGCGTTAGGTCAGATCATGAACCGACTGTTTCTCTTGATCGCCGGTCCGCTGATCGCCCTGACGGCGGCCGGCGCCGCCTCGGCGCAGAAGGCCATCAATCCCGGCTATTGGGAGACCATCAGCAAGGTCACCTCGCCCTTCCCGACCCAGAAGACCGAGAAGCGCTGCATCAAGCCCGCTGACGTCGCCAAGTTCATGGAAGGCAAGATCAACCACATCTACACCTGCACCTATCCGACCAAGGAGGTCGGCGGCGGCAAGATCAGGCTGCAGGGCTCCTGCGCCACCAAGGACGGGCCGCCAGTGCCGATCTCCGGGCAAGGCGTCTTCACCAGCGACACCATGCATATCGATGCCAAGGTGTCCCTGTCGGTCGGCGGCCTGAGCGTTCCGGTGAAGGCCTCGACCGACGCCAGACGCCTGGGCGATACCTGCCCGGAGCCGGCGGCGGGCTAACCTAGGGGTGGCCGCGCCGGCAGGATGCGGCTGTTGCGCAGCAGGCCCGCCGAGATCAGCGAGATCACCACCCCGACCGGGAAGATTTCAACGAAGGTCATGGGCAGGCGGTAGAGTGGATTGGCGTACTGCGCCTTGAAGTCCTGCATCTGAACTGTGGCCTTCGCGATCTCGGCCGGCGAAGCGCCCTTGGCCTGCGCCGCGCGGATCATCGCCGCGCCGTAGGTGTCGGCGAAAGTATAGTGGGTGGCCGCCAGCGTGATCTCCCAGCCAATCGCATAGATCACGCCGGCCACCGCGCTGATTCCCAGGCCGACGAGCAGCGCTGGGCCGAACTTGATCACACCGCCGTAGACCCGGTCACGCAGGCGCTTGACGCCCACGAAGATGAAGCTAAGCGCCAGGATCATGATCAGATAGCCGTAGAGCGCCGACGAGACGCCATGGCCGAGCCGGTCGCCCAGGCCCAGAACGACCGCGAAGTTCGCCGCGGTGATCAGGCCCGCGATCAGGCCAAAGGTGACGATAGTGCGCAGCATGGCTAAGTTCCCCGTTAATCGAGCTTCGCACGCAACCCGTCCGGTCCGGCTCCGACAATCGCCCAAAAGGATGATTTTCGCGAACTCACCCGAAAAACCCGGGCGCCCGGAGGCTCAGGGAATCAGCTGCAACTCCCGGGCGCGGAGCACGGCCTTGGTTCGTCGCTGCGCCTCCAGCTTCTGATAGAGCCTCGCCACATGGGTCTTGACCGTGTTCGGTGAGACGTGAAGCCGGCCGGCGATCTCCTTGTTGGATCGCCCCGAGGCCAGCAGCGTCAGGACTTCATACTCCCGCGCCGTGATCCCCAGCGACGCCAGCGCCCGGGTGTTGGGCTCAAAGGCGGTGGCTTGAACCGGCGGCCGGAACAGCCTCGCGCCCAGCCAGACGCCGAGCGCCAGGAAGGCCACAGCGATCAGGGTGAGGTAGATCTCGCCCGCATGGGTTCGCGCATAGACCTGATACTGCAGCCACTGCAGCGCGACCGCACCCAGCGCCAGCGCCACGCCATAGAGGAGCACGGTCCGCAGCATCGCGGGCGAGCTTAGGGGCGACGCCCGTGGCAAGCCAGTCCCGCCTTGGGCAACGCCTCAGCTCGCCGCGATATAGGCCTTCAAGCCATCGGCCTCGGCCTCGACTTCGCTGATCTTCGACTTCACCAGGTCGCCGATCGACACGATGCCCACCAGCCGCTCCTTGAGGCACACCGGAAGGTGGCGAATACGCCGGTCGGTCATGCGGGTGAGCAGCGAATCGACGGTCTCTCCCGGCTGGGCGAACAGCACGTCCTTGGTCATGACGGTGGCGACGGCCC
Source organism: Alphaproteobacteria bacterium (assembly GCA_025359785.1). Taxonomy (GTDB): domain Bacteria; phylum Pseudomonadota; class Alphaproteobacteria; order Caulobacterales; family Caulobacteraceae; genus Phenylobacterium. The sequence continues at coordinate 224,160 of JANYET010000014.1, forward strand.
GGCCGAGCGCCGCGGCGCCGCCTTCGGCCATGGCGCGGACCACGTCACGCTCCGAGACGATGCCGACCACGCGCTCGTCCTCGAGTACGATCAGGGCGCCAACCCGTCTGGAATGCAGCAGCGCCGCCACCGCCGCGATGGTCTCGGTGGGGGTGATGGTGAAGACGGTATCGCCCTTGGACCGCAATATCTGGGAGACAAGCATCGGACGCTCCTCGCTTTCTCTTGTTTTGAAAGAACAGCGTCGCCCAGAATGGCCGGCAGTTCAATGCACGCGCGCGTGAGACCGTTCGGGGCCGCTCAGTCCCGCGGCCCGGCCCGAGGCGTGAGGCGCGCGAAGGGGCCGATCAGCAGGACGCCCGCGATGAAGCCCGCGATATGGGCTTCCCAGGCAACGCCCGCGCTGCCGGATCCCGGCAGGAACCCGCCGCCGAAGATCGCGATCAGGCCATTGATCACCACCCAGCCGCCGCCCATGCCGAGCACGCTCTTCGAGAACATCGGTCCCGGCCGCCGCGGGTCACTCATCAGCCGCGAGGCCGCCCCCATCAGCCCCGAGACCGCGCCGGACGCTCCGACCACCAGACCGTGACCGCCGAGGTTCAGGGCCGCATAGCCCAGGTTCGCCAGGACGCCGGTCAACACATAGAAGGAGAAGAAAAGCAGCGCGCCTTCCAGCTTCGCCCCGAACAGCCGGGCGAGCGGGGCCGAAAACGCCAACGCGAAGGCTCCGTTCATCATCGCGTGCGACCAGCTGCCGTGCAGGAAGATCGAGGTGATCAGGGTTTCCCATCGGCCCGGCGCCAGGTTGGCCGGCGAAAACGCGTAGGCGCCGAGGACAGCGTCGCTGGGGAACAGCGTCTGCAGGGCGTAGCCGCCGACGATCAGCACAACCACCGCCACGGCCTGCCAGGGTGCATTGAACACCGGCTCGCGGGCCGGCGCGCCGTCCGGACGGGAACCCGGTCCCTGCGACCGCGGGTTCGGCTCTGGTCTCGGCGGGGTTTCTTCGAAACGCGATTCAGTCATCGGCCTCATTTAGGCGTTTTGCCGCCATTGCGACACCGCCCCCTTCTTGCCTTGCCGCCGCCACGTCTGTTGGCGATGGTGCGCACCCCGCGCCTGCCTAATGCAAGATCCACCGACTTCAGGACTTTTCTATGATCCGTTCCTTGCGCGCGAGCGTCGCGTTCGCCGCCCTTCTATCCCTCACCGCCCCCGGCCTTGCCCAGGCCATCGGCCTTCCACACCTGCCCTACCTGGGCATGGGCCACAAAACGACGCGCGCCGAGCCGCTGGAAAAGCTGCCGCCGGGTGTCTGGCCACAGGCCCGCTCCGACGTCCGCGCCGACCCCGACGTGCGCTTCGGCGCCCTGCCCAACGGCATGCGCTATGCGATCAAACGCCAGGCGACGCCGCCCGGCCAGACGGCGCTGCGCCTGCGCTTCGACGCCGGATCGCTGATGGAGACCGACGCCCAGGCCGGCCTCGCGCACTTCCTCGAGCACATGGCGTTCAACGGGTCGAAGAACGTGCCGGAAGGCGAGATGGTCAAGATTCTGGAGCGCCACGGCCTGGCTTTCGGCGCCGACACCAACGCTTCGACCAACTTCGACGAGACGGTCTACAAGCTCGACCTGCCGAAGACCGACGACGACACGGTCGAGACGACCCTGAAGCTGCTGCGCGAAGCCGCGTCCGAACTGACCATCGCCCAGGCCTCGGTCGATCGCGAGCGCGGTGTGGTGCTCTCGGAAGAACGCACCAGCGACAGTCCTGGCTATCGGGTTTTCAAGCAGCGCCTGGGCTTCCTGTTGGCCGGCCAGCGGATGCCGAACCGCCTGCCGATCGGCCATGTGGATGTGCTGCAGAAGGCGCCGGCCAGCCTGATCGCCGATTTCTATCGCCACTACTACCGCCCGGAGCGGGCGACCCTGGTGGCCGTCGGCGACTTCGACCCTGCCTTGATGGAGGACAGGATCAAGGCCCGTTTCGCCGACTGGAAGGCTGTCGGGCCGGCCGGGCCTGAGCCGGACCTGGGCCAGGTGAAAGAGCGCAAGACCGAGGCCAGGCTGGTCGTGGAGCCGCAGGGCGCGCTCAATCTGCAGATCACCTGGGTCCGGCCGCCAGACCTGCGGCCCGACCGCCTCGCCAAGCGCCGTACCGACACCATTGAGCAGTTGGCCTTCGCGGTCCTGAACCGCCGCTTCTCAGCCTTGTCACGGGCGTCGGAGCCGCCGTTCATCGGCGCCGTCGCGTTTAAGACCGACCAGGGCCATTCCGCTGAGGAAACCGTCCTCAACCTCGCCGCGCAACCGGATGGCTGGCGCCAGGCCCTGGCCGCCGTCGATCAGGAGCAACGTCGCGCGGTGCAGTACGGCGTCCGCCAGGACGAACTCGACCGCGAAATCGCCGAGGTCCGCGCCTCGGCCCAGGCCGCGGTCGCCGGCGCCGCCACCCGCCGTCCCGCCCAGATCGCAGACGAGATCGTCGGCTCGCTGGGCGACCAGGAGGTAGTCACCAGCCCCGCCGAGGACCTGGCGATCTTCGAGGACGCCGTGAAGGGCCTGAAGGCCGACACCGTCTCGGCCACCCTGAAGGCCGCCTTCTCCGGCCAGGGCCCGCTGGTCTTCATGGCCTCGCCCAAGGCGGTTTCCGGCGCCGAGCCCGCGATCCTGGCCGAATACGCCGCGACCCAGAAGGTGGCGGTCGCCGCGCCCACCGCCCCGCACGAGGTCGCCTGGCCCTATTCGACCTTCGGCGCGCCCGGCAAGGTGGCCGAGACCAAGGAGGTCGCCGATCTCGACACCGTCTTCGTGCGCTTCGAGAACGGCGTGCGTCTGACCGTGAAGCCCACCAAGTTCCGCGACGACGAGGTCCTGGTCCGCGTCAACATCGGCGATGGCCTGCAAGGTCTGCCCAAGGATCGCCAGAGCCTGGCCTGGTTCGGCAACGTGTTCATCGAGGGCGGCCTGAAGCAGATCGACAATGAGGACACCGAGCGCGTCCTGGCGTCCAAGGTCTATAGCGCCCGCTTCAACGTTGGCGAGGATGCCTTCATCCTGTCCGGGTCGACGCGGACCGGCGACCTGCCCACCGAGCTGCAAGTGCTGACGGCCTACGTGGCCGATCCGGGCTGGCGCTCGGAAGCCTTCAAGCGCCAGCAGACCGCCGGCAAGTCCGTCCACGACCAGATGGAAGGCACCGACGGCGGCGTCATGGGCCGTGAGCTCTCCGGCCTGCTGCACGCCGGCGACCGGCGCTTCACCTTCCCCAGCCGCGACGACATCGCCAAGGCTCAACTCGGCGACCTGCAGGCCCAGATCGCGCCGCACCTGGCCAGGGACCCTATCGAAGTCGTGGTGGTGGGTGACGTCACGGTGGAGAAAGCCATCGACGCGGTCTCCCGCACCTTCGCCTCGCTGCCGGTCCGTAACGCTCCCGAGCCGGTGTCAGCGGCGCAGCGCGCAGTGGGCTTCCCCGCCGCTAACGCCCAACCGCTGAAGCTCACCCACAAGGGCCGCGCCGACCAGGCGATCGCCTACGTGGCCTGGCCCACCAACGACCTCTGGGCCAATCCGCAGCAGGCGCTGGAGAACGACGTGCTGGGCGAGGTCATGGACCTGCGCCTGATCGACGAACTGCGCGAGAACCAGGGCGTCACCTATTCGCCCTCGGTCCAGTACAACCACAGCCAGACCTGGACCGGTTGGGGCTACCTCTCCGCCAGCGTCGAGGTGCCGCCAGCCAAGCTCGACGGGTTCTTCCGAGACGTGGGCAAGATCGCCAACGACCTGCGCACCAAGGACGTCACGCCCGACGAACTCAACCGGGCCAAGAAGCCGCGTATCGACAAGCTGGAGAAGTCGCGCGTCACCAACCAGTACTGGCTGCAGGAGCTGTCCGGCGCCCAGGCCGACCCCCGGCGCCTCGACTTCATCCGCCATATCATCCCAGGCACCGAGCGGGTGACCGCCGCCGACGTCAAGCGCGCGGCCCAGCTGGTGCTGAAGGACGACAGAGCCTACCGGCTGGAAGTCCAGCCGCAGGGAAAATAGCGGTCACAGGCGCCGAACTGCATCGATCGTAAGGCCTCGTTCACCATGATCCCGGAGTCTCCGGGACATGGGAATCTCGAGTCTGCAGCTTTCGATCGGCGACCGCGCGCCGGACATCCTCGGCGCCACGGCGTCCGGGCGCTTCTATTCGCTGGACAGCCAGGCCGGCCGGCCGGCGCTGATCGTGGCCCTGGGCGCGCTTGAGGCTGGGGTCGCCGGAGCTCTGTTCGAGCGCCTTTGCCGTCTTCAATCGCAGTTGGCCGAGACCGGCGTCGATCTCGTCCCGCTGGCGCCGATGCTGCAACCGTTCACCGAGCGATTTTCCACCGATCCCGCCGCCTACGACCTTCTGGTCTACACCTCGGGCAACGAAGGACTTGAAAGCCTGGACATCGAGGGGCGAGCCGCCGCCGTACTGATCGACCGCGGCGCGCGCATCGTGGGCCTGTCAGGCCTGGATGCCGAAACCGACCTCATCGGCTGGCTCGGCGCCTCGGCGCGTCAGATCGCCTCGGCCGCCCCGCGGATCTGCACCGCGACCGCGCCGGTGCTGATGATCCCCAACATCATGCCGCCGGCGCTCTGTCAGGCCCTGATCGCGCACTTCGAGGCCTCGCCGCACGCAGCTGGGGTCATGGCGTCGTTCAGCGACGGCGCCGCCTACGCCAAGCTCGACGAGAGCAAGAAGAAGCGCCGCGACACCGAACTGACGGCGGAAAGCCCGCTTCACGGCGAGGTGGTTCATCTGCTTGCCAGCCGGGTGATCCCGGCGATTAAAACCGCGTTCCAGGCCGACATCGCCAACGCCGACCGCATCCTGATCGCCCGCTACGACGACACCGGCGGCTATTTCAAGCGCCACCGCGACAATACCGCGCCGCATACCGCCTTCCGCGAATTCGCCATCTCGTTGAACCTCAACACCGACGACTATGAGGGCGGCGAGCTCAAGTTCCCGGAGTACGACGACCACCGCTACAACCCGCCCGCGGGCGGCGCGATCGTGTTCTCAGCCTCCCTGCTCCACGAGGCCGCGCCGGTCACCAAGGGCAGCCGCTACGTCCTGCTCTCCTTCCTGGGCAGCGCCGAGGCTCAGGCCCGGCTCACTGCCTGGGTCGACAGCCAACAGGCCATCGCCTCGTGACCCAGATCCGCCGCTCCACCTATGTCCACCTGACGCCGCTGGCGCAGGACCGCGTGCTGGTTGTCCACGCGATCAGCCACCTGCGCCTGGTGGTGGACGCCGAGGTCGCGGGGATCATCGCCTGGTTCGAGACGCCGCGGGACATGCCCGGCGATCTGGCGGCCTTCCGCGAGACCCTGACCATCGACGCCGACACCCTGGCCGGTGCGCTGGCGAGCCTGATGGAGCGAGGCGTGCTGACCGCCGACGATCCCGCGGCGGAGGCCGCCGCCGTCGCCGAAAAGCTCGCCGAGCTGCACGGCCGCGATCCGGGCGAGGCCCTGGACCAGCTCCGCCGCCAAGCCGGCGAAGGCTCCAATCCCTATTGGTCGGTCACTGCCGCGCTGGGCGCCGACGACCTGGGCGGCGCCAAGGCGCACCGCTGGGAAGTGCTGCTGTTCGGCGATTGTGACCTGCAGATGGAGGCCGACTTCCTGCGCCGCGAGGCCGCGCGCCGCGACGTGGACCTGCGCGTCGCCGCCAGCTTTCCCGACGACCTGCGCCTGGCCGCCGAGCGATCGCACCAGGCGATCTTCATCGGCGCGCTGCGTTCCCGCCATCTGGTGGCGCAAGGCTCGGCGGACGACCACGGCGGCGATCCGGCGGCCGTCTACCTCGCCGAGGCCCGCCACGTCATCGAGGGCCTGCGCGCCCATTCCGATGCGCCGATCCTGATCGATGGGCTGCCGGAGCCGACCGTCCAGCCGCTCGGCCTCGCCGACCGGGGGCCGCTCAGCCACCGCGGCCGCTTCCGCGCCGTGAACGCCGGGCTTGAGGCGCTCGCCGACCAGTACGCCGGCGTCTACGTCGTCGACATCGCCGCGAGCTTGGCCGCCGAGGGGTTGAACGGCCTGCTCGACGACGCCCTCGTCGGCTTCACCCACTTCGGCTCACCGGGCTGGATGCTGCAGCGCCCGGCCGGCGAGCTTGCCGCCGTGCACAACGCCTTCCCCGACACCGCGCCGCTGGCCGCAATGGTCGGCCCCAACCTCTATCGCCGCGAGGCCGTCGCCGCCCGCGCGCACATGGACCTGCTGGCCGTGGTCATGGGCCTGGGCCGCAAAAAGTGCGTGATCCTCGACCTCGACGGGACGCTCTGGCCCGGCGTCCTGGCCGAGACCGGGGCGCCCTTTGCCTGGACGCCGGAGATCAGTGGCCACAACTCCTACATCGGCCTCTATTTCGGCTTCCACGAAGCCCTGAAGGCGCTGAAGAAGCGCGGCATCCTGCTGGCCTGCGTCAGCAAGAACGACGAGGCTCTGGTCCGCGAACTCTGGACCTACCCCGACCACTATCCGCACGAGCGCCTGCTGACCCCCGACGACTTCGTCACCTGGCGGGTCAACTGGCAGGACAAACCCTCCAACATCGCCTCGATCGCCGAGGAACTGGGCTTCGCGCTGGACGCCTTCGTGTTCATCGACGACCACCCGGTAGAACGCGAGCGGGTGCGACAGGAGCTGCCGGCCGTCGATGTGCTGGGCGAAGACCCCTTCGCGCTGCGGCGCCTGCTGCTCACCGACCCGCGCTTCCAGGTGCTGAAGCTCACTGAGGAAAGCGCCGTCCGCACCGACCTCGTGAAGGCCCAGCTCGGGCGCGAGCGCCAGCGCGCCACCTCCGGCGACGACTTCCTGACCTCATTGGAGGTGGTCACCACCTGCGAGCGGCCGAGCGATCCGGCGATACTCACCCGTGTTGGCGAGCTCTTCCAGCGCACCACCCAGTTCAACACCACCGGGCGCACCTTCACCGAGAGCGAACTGGCCCGCCATGCCCAGGCCGGCCAGGTCTTCGTCGCCCACTGCCGCGACCGGTTCGGCGACTACGGCCTGGTCGCCGCCGCCGTGCTGGACGGCGCGGAGATCGTAGCCTTCGCCATGAGCTGCCGGGTGATCGGACTGAAGGTCGAGCACCAGTTCCTGAGCTTCATTCTCGACGCCATCGCCGACAGCCAGGCCGAAGTCCTGGCCCAGATCGTCGAGACCTCTCGCAACGGCCCGGTCCGCCACCTCTACGCCGACAACGGCTTCGCGCAGCAAGACGGTGTCTGGCGAAAGGCGCTCTAGCGAGCGAAGCGAGCCCAAGATTCAAACCACGGATTTCACTGATTTCACGGATCGAGCTGTGCGGCAGAGTTCGCCATCCGTGAAATCGGTGAAATACGTGGTTCAACTTCCTGGCGGCTAAGCCGCCCGCGCCTCGTCCCCAAACACCGGTGCGTCGTCCGCCGGCAGGAAGGCCCTGCCGCGGATCGCGTCGGCGATCTTCTCGGCAATCATGATGGTGGGCGCGTTGGTGTTGCCGCCCACCAGGGTCGGCATGACCGAGGCGTCGACGACGCGCAGGCCGGTGATCCCCTGAACCCTGCACTCGGCGTCCACCACAGCCATCGGATCGCCCACAATCCCCATGCGGCAGGTGCCGACCGGATGGTAGATCGTTTCCCCGGTTTTCCGGATCCAGGCGTCGATCTCTGCGTCGGTCTGGACCGCGGCGCCCGGCGCATATTCCTCGGTGATGTAGGGCGCCAGCGCCGACTGTTCGGCCACCTTGCGCATCATGCGGACCCCTTCGCGGATCGCGCGGCGGTCTTCCTCGGCGGCCAGGTAGTTGGCGAAGATCGCCGGATCGTCGAGCGGATCGGCGGACTTCAGGCCCACCCGTCCGCGGCTCTCGGGTCGCAGCTGGCAGACATGGAAGGTGAAGCCGTCCTTCTCCACGGCCACCTTGCCGTGGTCCTGCATGATCGCCAGCACCGTGTGGATCTGCAGGTCGGGCCGGTCGAGATCCGGCCGCGAACGCAGGAAGGCGCCGGATTCCAGGAACTGCTGACGGCCCAGGCCCTTGCCGAACAGCATGTAGGCCAGGCCGATGCTCAGGGTCTTGATCAGGCCCTTTCGCAGTGAAAAGGCGGTGATTGGCTTTGGGCAGACCCAGGACAGGCAGACGTCCAGGTGGTCCTGCAGATTGGCGCCGACCCCCTTCAGCGCCTTCACCACCGCAATGCCGTGGGTGGTCAGTTCCTCGGGATCGCCGATGCCGGACAGCTGCAGGATGTGCGGCGACTGCACGGCGCCGGCGCAGAGCAGCACCTCGGCGTCGGCGTGGACGATGCGCCGGGTCTTGGTCTTGTCGTCATGGATTTCGACGCCGGTCGCCCGTCCGTTCTCGACCACGATCTTTGTGGTGCGCACGCCGGTCAGGCAGGTCAGGTTCGCCCGGTCGAGCACCGGGTGCAGATAGCCTCGCGCAGCACTCCACCGCTGTCCGTCATGGATGGTGAGCTGATAGGGGCCGAAGCCCTCTTGTTGGAAGCCGTTGAAATCCTTGGTCAGCGCATAGCCCGCCTGCCCGCCCGCCTGGATCGTCGCCGAATAGATCGGGTTGGGCGATGAGGCCTTGGAGACCTTCAGCGGCCCCTCGCCGCCGTGCCACGCGTCACCACCGCCCTCCAGGCTTTCCGACTTCTTGAAATAGGGCAGCACGTCAGCGTAGCCCCAGCCCGGCAGGCCCATCTGGCGCCACTGGTCGTAATCGCGCGCGTGCCCGCGGATGTAGATCATGCCGTTGATTGAGGACGAGCCGCCCCAGCCCTTGCCGCGCGGCCACCAGAGCTTGCGGTCGCCCAGGTTCGGCTCCGGCTCGGTCCAGAACCCCCAGTTCGCGGGGCCCTGCTTGCCGATCAGCCCGCCGACGCCGGCCGGCATCTTGATCATCAGCGACCCATCCTTGCCGCCCGCCTCCAGCAGCAGGACCGACTTGGTCCCGTCCTCGGTCAGCCGATTGGCCAGCACGCAGCCGGCCGAGCCCGCGCCGATGATGATGTAGTCGTAGCGATCCATGAGCTGAACGCGCGTCCCTGAACGTCGGTTACTTGAGGCGCGAACCTGACGCAGGCGTCATCTTGTGGCAAGGGGGCCGAACTCCATCGCGCCAAAGCGATTGTAGCCGGGCGTGCCACGCAGGAAGCCGACCTCGATGACGCCCCATACGACGAGTCCCAGCCCAACCAGCGTCGCCAGAAGCACGGTGAGCGACTGAGCGGTCGGATCCCTCAGTTGATAGGCCGCATCGATCAGGCCCGACGGAAGCAGATAGAAGACAACCAGCCACCAAGCTGATCGGTCGCGGTCGTGCAGTCGCCGCACCGTCATGGCGATGCTGGCGACGTAGATCGGGACGAATGGCAGGAACAGGATCGCCGCCCAGATGCCGGCCGCCATGCTCGCGATCATCGCCACCACGGCGACGATGGCCGAGATGATTGTCAGCCGCAGGTAGGCTCGCCAAAAGCCAAGGCGGCTCAGACGGCCGCGGAAATCGAACCAGGGCCTTAGCCGCTCCATCAGCGCCCCTTCCAAGCCGGCGCGCGCTTTTGCGAGAAGGCCAGCGGCCCCTCCACGAAATCCTCGCTGCGGTAGAGGGCGGCGATGGCCGGGTACTGGTTCTGGGCCTTGAGCGCAGCCTCCAGGCTGGGCTCGTCCAGGCCCTTGTAGACGGCCTCCTTCGACGCGCGGATCGACATCGGGCCAAGCTCGCAGATGCCTTTGGCCCAGGTCATCGCCGTCGCCATCAGCGCGTCCGGCTTGGTCACCTCGGCGACGAAGCCCAGGTCCTTGCCCTCGGCGGCCGACACCCGCCGCGCGGTGAGGATCATGCTCATCGCCCGCTTGGTCCCGATGGCGCGTGGCAGGCGGTGCAGGCCGCCGGCCAGGGCCGCCAGGCCCACGCGCGGCTCCGGCAGGGCGAATACCGCGGCCTCCGAGGCGATGATGATGTCGCAGGCCAGCGCGATCTCGAACCCGCCGCCCATGGCCACGCCATTCACCGCCGCGATCAGCGGCTTGGTCAGGTCGAACCGCGAGGTTAGCCCGGCGAAGCCCGACGGCGGGCTGCCCATCTTGCCGCCGCCCGCCTGGTGCTTCAGGTCGTTGCCCGCCGAGAACGCCCGCTCGCCAGCCCCGGTGACGATGGCCACCCACTGCTCCGGATCGGCCGCGAAGGCGTCGAACGCCTCGGCCAGTTCGAAGTGCGCCGGCGAATGCAGCGCGTTCATCACCTCCGGCCGGTTCAGGGTGACCGTGGTGATCGGCCCGTCCCGCTCCACCTTGATGAACTCATAGGCCATGATGTCCCTCCCGTTGCGTTGGCGCGTTTGGGTCACGCTCGGCGCGTGCCCCCGGGTCCGTCAAGCCGCGTCCGTCAAACCGCCCTCAACTCCCGCCGATAGCGCTTCCAGTTCTCGACGTAGTGCGCGGCGCCGCCGGACAGCATCATCGCCTGCTCGGGGCTGATATCGCGGACCACCTTACCCGGCGCGCCCATCACCAACGAATTGTCGGGAATTTGCTTGCCCTCGGTGATCAGGCAGTTGGCGCCGATCAGGCAGTTCTTCCCGATCACCGCTCCGTTCAGGATGATCGAGCCGATCCCCACCAGCGAGTTGTCGCCGATCGTGCAGCCGTGCAGCATCACCATGTGACCGACCGTCACATTGGCCCCGATGGTCAGGGGCGAGCCGGTGTCGGTGTGCAGCACCGAGCCGTCCTGGACGTTGGAATTCTCGCCGACCGTGATCGGGTCGTTGTCGCCGCGCAGGGTGGCGTTCCACCAGATGGACGCGTTCTTCTTGAGAATCACTCGGCCTATCACCGAAGCGCTGGGCGCTATCCAGTATTCGTCATCATTTGGTAATTCAGGTGTCACATTGCCTAAGTTGTAGACACTCATCCGCACACCCCGTTTCTTGCGACAATCGGTCTGTTTAACAAATCATAAACCAAGTTAGGCTCATTCTAGTCGGGCGATTCGAGGGGTGAAATTCCGCCTCGTGAATCCGCTGCGGGGCCGACCACCGGCTCCGTGTCTCGCGCTAGGCGGAGTTGATGGCGCTGAGTGTGTTGTCATCCTGGGTCTTCGGATCCGGACCGGCGTTTCGGGGACAGCCCCCGGGAACATGCCCAGGCCGCCAAGCATGCCGCCTGCTTCGAGACTTCCCCGACCACCCAAGGGCGCTCCATCGCGGAGACGCCCTTTTTTCTTGGCCCCAATCGTACGGGCCCAACGGAGGCTGTTCATGACCAAGCGAGCCCTGAAGCGACCGCTGCGCGAAGGCGCGTTCGACGCTGGCCAGTTTGCCGGTGACGATAAGATCCGTCGGCTTCCGCTCGATAGGGGGTGGTCTCCGCTGGCCCATCACAATTCGAACGATGAGCGTGACCAGGGCTACCTCAGGACCATCAAGGCGAAGTCCCCCGGACAGGAAGAACTGATCAAGGCCATCGACGCCAAGAACCTCGTCATGGCGCTGGGACCGGCTGGCACCGGCAAGACCTATCTGGCCATCGCCAAGGCGGTCGAGGCCCTGGAGAGCGGCAGCGTCGGGCGGATCGTCCTGTCACGCCCCGCGGTCGAGGCCGGCGAGAGCATTGGTTATCTGCCGGGCGACGCCGAGGACAAGCTCGCCCCCTATCTGCGCCCGCTGTACGACGCGCTCTCCGACCGGCTTTCCATGAAACGGGTCCGGGCGCTGATGGCCGAGGGCGCGATCGAGATCGCGCCGGTCGGCTTCATGCGCGGGCGCACGCTCAACAACGCCTTCGTGGTCATCGACGAGGCGCAGAACTGCACCTACGGGCAGCTTAAGATGCTGCTGACCCGCCTGGGCTGGCACTCGACCATGGTGGTCACCGGCGACCCGGACCAGTCGGACCTGCTGCCGGAGTTCTCCGGCCTGAGGACCGTCGCCGGGAAGCTGGAAGCCGTCGCCAATATCGCCGTTGTCCGCCTGGCCGACCGCGACATCGTCCGCCACCCGCTGGTGGCCGAAATGCTGGGAGTTCTCTAGGCGTGTCGGCCCCTCCCGCTTCGGCGGGAGGGCGCCAGGCGTTTTGGCTGGGTCGCTCTCGCTGACCGGCTGGCTCAAAATCAGCCAGAAACCGCCCTACGCCCCGAAGATCCAGCCGGGGGTCAGCGTGGTCATCTGCACGCCGACCAGGATCATCTGGTTGCCGGCGCCCATGTCGATCACCGTGTCGGCCCCGACCTGGCTCACCGTGTAGGTCGTGCCGGGATCGAGCAACACCCGGTCGCCCTCGGCCAGGTGGAAGTCCAGGACCTTGTCGATCCCCGCGTCCTGGCTGCCATGAAAGATGTCCGCGCCCGCGCCGCCGCTCTCGGTGTCGTTGCCCCGGTCGCCGGAGATGAAGTCGTCGCCCGCGCCGCCGGCGATACTG